>JAATFP010000070.1 GCA_015655125.1 Chitinophagales bacterium
AATATCTTCAGGCAAATCTTTATTAAAACACTATTTGCTTACCTGCTCTTCAATTTCATCCATGGAAATGCCGCTATGACTTTCGTCATATACGCATTCGCCGTTTTTTATCAGCAGGATCTGCGGGGATTCATGTTCTACAAAAAAATCCTCAGCTACTTTGTTGGAGAGGGAACGATAAGCAATCAGGTCGAGATAGTAGAAGTCCACGCCTGCGGGTGCTTCGCTTCTGTCAAGACGGCTCTTTGCCATACTGCTGATGCTGCATCTGGTGCTGTGCTTAAATATAACCTGTGGAGTGGTAGTGGAAGCCTGTTTGATGGCTTCCAAAGTGCTTTCGTCCTGAAGCGGTTTCCAATTCATTCTAAAATAGTTTACAGTAACTTATTAATAAACATTCACCGGGCAGCCTGTTTTTCTGCTGGACCCACAACTGCTTACTGTTACTGCAACTGCGAAAAGAACAACCAGAGCCAATAGTAATTTTTTCATTTGTATGTGTTTAGGAATATCAGCTTACAAAGATATATGATAACTGGTAAATGATAACTTGTAAAGAATAGCTACATTTGTTAAACTTTTTTTCGGGAAAATTATTGCCCGGTACTTTAAAATAACATTTTTTAGCTAATGCTACAATTAACAAGACCAATTGCCTTCATAGACCTGGAAGCCACCGGAATCAACCTCTCAACAGACAGAATTGTAGAAATCGCTATCGTAAAGATACTGCCCGACGGTACACGCCAGGTGAAAAGGAAACTCATCAATCCGCAAATGACCATTCCGCAGGTCGTGATCGACATTCATGGTATCACCAATGATATGGTGAAAGATGCGCCCACTTTTAAACAGGCCGGAAACGAGATTAAACAATTTTTGGAAAATTGCGACCTGGGCGGATACAACAGCAACCGGTTTGATATTCCCCTGTTGATGGAAGAATTTTTACGCGCCGACCTGGATGTGGACCTGACCGATCGTAAAATGGTAGATGTACAGCATATTTTTTATACCATGGAACCGCGTACTTTATCGGCAGCCTATAAATTTTTCTGTAACAAGGAGCTGGAGAATGCGCATAGCGCAGAAGTGGATATAAACGCCACCATTGAAGTATTTGAGGCACAGGTGGGGCGCTACGAAAAGCTGGGCACTACCGTAGAAAGTATTTTGTCGGTGATCGGCGAGGAAAAAATTGTGGATTATGCAAGGAGATTTAGCTTTGACGACAAGGGAGTGGAAGTGTTCAACTTTGGAAAATACAAGGGGAAATCGGTCGTCGATACATTGCGTAATGAGCCGCAGTATTACGACTGGATGATGAAGGGAGATTTTCCCATGCATACCAAAAAGAAGCTTACAGAATTGTTCAACCGCGCTTTGTTAAAAAAATAATCAACAAACTGTTTTTTGCATTCGCCGTCGGCCAGGGCTTATCGAAGGCTGTCGACAAATTCAGGTTAAGAGGAAGTTTTTAAAATATTAAAAAAAATAGCTAAATAAATGGCTGATTTAAGAAAATAAATCAGCCACTTTTCTTTTAAATTGTACTTTTGAAATTCAATCCTTAATATTTGGAAAAAGTCGTTATCATACCTACTTATAATGAGAAGGAAAATATCGGGGCGATCATTGAAGCAGTCATAAATCTTGACTCCAATTATCACATTCTCATCATCGACGACGGTTCTCCCGACGGTACTGCTGATATTGTAAAGTCATTGTTTTCAAAATATCCCGGGCAATTATTTATTGAAGAAAGGCACGGCAAGCTGGGGCTTGGTACGGCTTATATACATGGTTTTAAATGGGCTCTGCAAAAAGGTTACCAATACATATTTGAAATGGATGCAGATTTTTCCCATAATCCTGCGGACCTCGACCGCTTATATATTGCGTGTGTAGATGGCGCCGACGTGGCTATCGGTTCGCGCTATGTAAAACAGGGTGCAGTGGAAAACTGGCCCGCCAACCGCATTGCCTTATCCAAGGGCGCTTCCCTGTATACCCGCATGATCACCTGGATGCCGGTCAAAGATCCAACCGCAGGCTTCGTATGTTACAAAAGAGTGGTACTTGAAACGATCAATATGGATGCCATCACTTTCGTTGGTTATGCCTTCCAGATTGAAATGAAATTCGCAGCCTGGAAACTTGGTTTTAAAATAGTGGAAGTGCCTATCACTTTCAAAGATAGAAAGCTCGGTGCCAGCAAGATGAACAAGGGGATAGTGAAAGAGGGCATTCTTGGGGTACTTAATCTCAGGTGGCAGAGTTTGTTTAAAAATTACCGCAAACGCGTTTCCTTAACGCCCGTGACACCGATTTACCCTTCACAGGATGTTTTGCTGGAGAAGTGAGTTTAAATTCCTTTTACTGGTTTACAAACGCTAAAATTTTCATCTCTCTAATTAGAGAGTGCGCCTCGAAAAAATACTGCATCAGTATTTTATATCTACTGCCCATGCACCTTCATCTTCAATACAAACACCGCCCTCGATGCGGTGATAAACAATTCCTCTTTTTTCTTTCCACCAAAAGTTACATTGGCAGTCCAGTTTCCGGGAACGTCGATGTGTTGTATTTCGTTACCTGCAGGATCAAATATCGTAATACCTTTTCCGGTGAGGTAGAGGTTGCCACGGTGGTCGATCGTTAAGCCATCTGATCCTCTGTTTGCAAAAAGCACCTTGTTGGAAAGCGTTCCGTCTTTTTTCATTTCATAGCGATAAGTTTTGCCCGCGCCGATATCTGCCACGTATAAATATTTTCCATCTGCAGTTCCGATGATGCCATTTGGGCGCACGAAACTATCGGCTACCACCGTTACTTTATTCTTTCGAAGAAGGTAAACCTGTTCACTATCCATGTCCGGCATTTTTCGCGTCCAGTAATCGCGCTGATAGTAGGGATCGGTAAAATAGGTATCGCCGTTCTTGTTCACCCAACAATCGTTCGGCCCGTTGAAATGTCTGCCTTCATAAACATTCAGCAGCACTTTTACTTTTCCCGCAGGCGAAATGCTCCATAACTCGTTGTGTTCGTCTGCACAGGATATAAGATTGCCATTGTTGTCGAAATACATTCCGTTGGAACGTCCCGCACTGTCGAGGAACAAACTTAGTTTTCCATCTGTTGCATATTTCCAGATCTTGTTGTTGGGCTGATCGGTAAAAAAAACATTCCCGTATTTGTCAACAGCGGGACCTTCGGTGAAGCTGAACTGATCGGAGATCATTTTCAGGGAAGCACCATTTGCGACAAGGTTATTTTTATAGGGCTTATTTGCTTCAGCAACATTAATATTTTGCCCGGTGGAGTTCACTGTAATTATTAAAAATAATCCTGATAATAGAAAAAATACTCCCGGCATATAAAAAATAAAGTTGTTCTGATTAAATATAAATCCGCTTGATGAATTATTACTCAAATGTCCGGTATGCAAAATTGAAAGGGATTTGTTGCGCAATTTCCCCACGCAAATAGTGGGGCGGGTAAATTAGCGTAGGGAAATCACTGCATTCAACTGGTAGAAAACAACCGGATCTTTCTTAATACATTCTAAATCTTCCGGCATGTATCAACCCATTGCCAGGTTTGCGAAATGTTTTTCACTGTAGTTGAATTCCGGCAACTGAAAAGGATTTCCTTTTTTATCTTGCAACGGTTTGTTGTCGATATACTCCTGTATCAGGTCATATGAGTATTTTGAAAGCCTTACGCCAACATACCCCGTGGTGAGTGGATAATCGCTGCTTACCGAAAATTTCCCGGTCATCAGCAAACGCTGGTCGGTTGGCACTTTGCCGCAAATAACCATGTGAATGGTAACGTCCATCTGCGTATGTTCTTCATTGGTGCAAACCGCTTTCATGTGCGTGTGCGGAGAATCATCTTCGGCGGGCGAAGAAATAGGGTGAATAAAATTTGTGAGGTCGATAGAAATCGAATTGGTGGTCACGATAAGATCGTCAATTTCTGTTGAAAACGGAACGGGGGGAAGTGGCATAGCGATCGGTTTTGTTCATATCAAAGATACTTTTTTTAACGGATAATTGATAGTGGATAATTCCTTCAGGTAAGAGCATAATGATTGGTTGCCGCGTAGTTTTAATCAATTATCCATTACTTTTGGTCTCTCTGAATTTAAATATAAATTGATGGATTCATTCGATATTGAAGTTGAAACTTCTTCGGGAACCGCTCACCTTATTGTAAGGCCCGTTGAGAAAAAAGGGGCTTTGCAATATGAGATATGGAACGAGGAAAATTTTTTATTCAGCCTCACAGCCAATGAAAATAATGAAGCACTCGGTGTGGTAAAAAACTCACATGGGAAAGAAATTGATACCGCAATTGTTGTAGCAGTTGCTGAAAAAATAAAGTGGAAGCTGGGTAATTAAAAATTAAGAATTCACCTGTTGTGCTATAAAAATAAAACCGGGTGAAAAATTAGCATTCTACCTATGTTTCGACAAGCTCAACATGACAGAATTCGGTCAGTCTGAGCTTGTCGAAGACGGTTTTTACAGAGTAAAATTTATACCGTAATGGCACTAGGTAAGAATTAAAAATTTCGTAAATACAGAAGTGGCGGCTGTTTTGCAGACCGGTTTAACTTTCTAAAATTCTTAATTCTTAATTTCAATTGATCATATTCCCGTGAGGAAGCTGCCATGAATATAGTCCACTACATCTACGAGGCTATTTTTGTCTTCAAATACTTTTAACTGGCGATCCGCGCCGGTGCCTTGTTCGAGCATGGTGTGAACGTAATTCACAGCATTGCGGCTGCCGAGTTGCGGGATCACATCGTCAATAAAATCGAGCAGTTCATAAATGAGGATGCGGGTATTCACTTCACTTTCTTTTCCGAAATCGATGAGGTTTCCATCAATGCCATACCGGCCGGCCCGCCATTTATTTTCAGTGATGAGGGCGCGGGAGTACATCATGAAGTTGAGGTTTTGCATCCGCAATTTGTACAGCTTCGCGCAGATTCCCTGGAACAGTGCGGCGATCGTAATTGTTTCCTGAACGGTCATCGGCACGTCGCAAATGCGAAACTCTACCGTATTGAAGAACGGATGTACGCGCAGATCCCACCAGATCTTTTTGGCATTGTCGATGCAATTCGTTTTTACTAAAAGCTTTACATAATTATCGTATGCTTCAATGCTTTCGAAATAATCGGGGATACCGGTGCGTGGAAATTTATCAAACACTTTCGTGCGGAAAGATTTGTATCCCGTTAGTCGACCTTCCCAAAATGGGGAATTGGTACTGAGTGCATAGATGTGCGGTAGAAAATACCGCGCAGTATTGGCAATGTGGATCGCCATTTCACGGTTTTCCATGCCTACGTGTACGTGTAATCCGAATATGAGGTTACTACGTGCTGCTTCCTGCAATTCGTTCACGATCTCGCTGTAGCGAACATGATCGGTGATAAGCTGGCTTTCCCAATGACTGAACGGATGTGTGCCGGAAGCGCCTACCCAAAGACCGAGGCTGTCGGCAATGCTGCTGATAGTACGGCGAAGTGTGGCCACATCGGCGAAGGCTTCATCCACATCCTGGCAGATGTCTGTACCAACTTCCACTACGGCCTGGTGCATTTCTGCCTTTACTTTATCCTTGATCACCTTATGACCTTCGTGTACGATCTTTTGTTCATGGCTCTTTAGCTCCCGCGTCACGGGATCGATCACCATGTATTCTTCTTCCACACCAAGGGTAAATTGTTTGAAGGAAATGTTTGCCACTGTTATAGAGTTTTAAAATTTATAGTGTCGTCTTTAATGAATAATTAATAGTCTTTTCGGCCGTTCGGTTATTCTTCTGGTCATTTTGGTATAATGGTTTGATCAGGCCAATTATTAATTAGTCAACTTTAATTATCAATTAATAAAGCTTTGCTTTATTCGCACTGCGTTTGATATACTCGCCCCAGGTAAGATTATCCGCGCCAGGTACATGCGCGAGTGCCTTTTCGATGGCGAAATTTGCCGCCGTTTCTACCACCCAGTCGAAGTTTTCCTGGCCCACGCTGGTTACTTCTGCATCAGGCGCAGGGTTGCAGAAATCGATTGCATACGGAACGCCGTCCCTGATAGCAAGTTCTACGGTATTGAAATCATAACCAAGATAATTACAGATGCGGAGTACAATATCTTCCATCAGCTTGTAGCGCTCCGCGCTTGGTTTAAAATCGGCCACATAACGCAAATGATGCGGGTTGCGCGGCTCGTATGGCATGATGCGCACATATTTCCCCCCAATACAATAGCAACGATAATATTCATCAAACTTAATTTCCTCCTGGAGCATCATTACCAGTTGTTCCGTTTCCGCATGTTTTTCAAAAAACTCGTCCATATTGTTGAGTTGATATACGCTTTTCCAGCCACCGCCGGCAAAAGGTTTCATATATGCCGGGAAGCCGATGTATTGGAAGATACCATCCCAGTCCAGCGGGTAGGCGAGGTTTGAAAAAGATTCTGCGCTGGTATCTGTGGGCAAGTCGCGACTGGGCAGGATCACCGTTTTAGGAACGGGTACATTTATTTTTGTAGCGAGGCAATTGTTGAAGAATTTTTCATCGGCGCTCCACCAGAATGGATTGTTGATAACAGCCGTTCCACACAATGCCGCATTTTTAAGATAAGCGCGGTAAAATGGTACATCCTGCGAGATGCGATCGAAGATCACTGCATATTCTGTAGGCTCGCCCTGCATCACTTTGTCGATCTGCACCGGTTCAGCGATGATCCCTTTAATGTTCTTGCTGTTTACTCTTTGTACGAAGGCTTCCGGAAAACTTCTTTCCTTGCCGTGCAACATGCCGATTTTCTTCATAAATGTTTATTTAAATGTTCTGATAATAAATTCATTAGTGTTTTCAAATATATTTTTTTGGGCGCAATAAAACAAATTAAGTTTAGTGTTTAGGGATTAGAGGTAGTAGCGGAATTACCTGATACGACACCTGACCTCTAATCCCTAAACACTAAACTTTTTTCTTACATTTGCGGTTTATGTCTTTAGAAAATCTGACTGCTATCATTACGGAAAGTCACAGCCTGTATTCAGAATACCTGGAACGGGAAGTAAAGGTGGATTGTTACATTCCGGCGGTACCCGGACTTTCTTTCAACATCAGTTTGTTATTGATCAACGACGGGCAAGACCTTCCTAAAATGCCTTTTGATGAGATACTCGACGGACTTATCAACAGCAACCAGATCGAACCTGTTTTTTGTGTGGGACTACATTGTTCGGCGGATCGCAAAAATGAATACGGCACGGCCAGGGTTCTCGACTACAAAGGTCGCGGTGCTAAGGCCCTCCAGTATCATTTTTTTGTAATGCAGGAATTGCTGCCATTTCTACGGAAGACCTATCATATTTATTCTTTCAGGGAAAAATCTTTCGCCGGTTTTTCACTCGGCGGATTAAGCGCGCTCGACATTGTATGGAACCATGCTGAAGAGTTTGTAAAAGCAGGCGTGTTCAGCGGCTCGCTCTGGTGGCGCGACAAAGATCATGAAGACGAAGATTTTGATGAGGAAACGGATCGCATCATGCACCGCCAGGTGCGCGAAGGTGAATATAAACCGTGGTTGAAATTTTTCTTCGAAGTAGGTACGCTTGATGAATCCGGCGACCGCAACAACAATGGCGTTATAGATTCTATCGATGATACACTAGCGCTTATTACAGAACTCGAACATAAGGGCTACGATCCGGAAACAGACATCAAATACCTCGAGCTGCAGGACGGCCGTCATGATGTACCCACCTGGGCGAAAGCTTTTCCCACATTTCTTCTTTGGGCATTCGCACGGCGGTAATCCGTAATTCGTAATTTGGATCCTTTGCATAAAAAAAAACTCCATGATTTTCATGGAGCTTTTTTTATAATAAAATTCTGAAATTAAAAACGAATCCTGAATTCCAGTTGGCTCAACCATCTTGCAGTGTAAGACGGATTGAAACGTTGGTAAACCGTTGGCGCCTTCTGCGTTGTAGGGTTAAATGTATATCTCGGTGTAAGGTTGTTTGCAGCCGTGTAGCTGAAGCCCAGCAAAGAGAAGTTATCATTGTTTACAACATATTGACGACCCCAGTCCCTGTTGAGGAAGTTGGTGAAGTTGAACATGCTGTAACCGATTTCAGCGCCGTAAGTTTTGTTACCTACTTTAAGATTGAAAGCCTGCGTGATCTTCATGTCCACGATATTGGTGAACGGAGTGCGGTTGCTGTTTCTTTCCGCGTATGCGCCCCTGTTTTTACTTAAATATTTATCGTTCTGGATGAATGTTTCAAATGCATCTTTCTGTTGCTGCGGAGTGTAAGTAACCGCTGTTGCACCCGAACCTACCGTAAGGTTCTGGAACGTCATAGTCTGCAGCTCTGAAGCTGTCGGAATGTAAACGAGGTCGTTGAAGTTGATACCGTCTCTCACCGCCTGACCGTTATAAACATAACTGAACAAGCTACCGGATTGGCCCGTGTAAGTGAACGCGATCGTGGTTGCAAGTTTCTTATTGGCATAAGTAAATTTCTTGCTCACATAGCTGAATATCCTGTGACCCGCGCTGTTGTCGGATTCGGTCAATACCAACGCATTGCGGCCATTCACTGTTTCCATGCTGCTCCACTGGCTGTTGGAAGTAGAACTTTGTGCTTCATTGATCACCTGCGACAAACCGTAGTTGTAGGCTGTGAAGAAGTTGAATCCTGTTCTTGTCGATTTATTAACCGATACAGTGAAGTTGTAAGAGAAGCCTTTTTTACCGTTCACGTTCCGGATCAGGTAAACACCATTACTGTAAGGGTTGGTACCGTTTGCTTTGATCGGAATGTTTGCAGAAGAAGGATAAACATTTCTTGTATCCGGCCCCGTTACCATTTTTAAAGTTGGTGGCAGCAGGTTGATATTCTGATAATAGATATCGTTTATGTTTTTGGTAAGCATGTTTTCCATTGTTACCGACCAGCCATCGCCCAAACGTTTGTCGAATGCCACAGAAGCGCGGAACACTTTAGGCATTTTGAATTTGTGAGAGATGAGGTTCAACTGTCCCTTTGCGTTGTCGAGTGAAATGCCTAATTGCGCGGGCTGGTAAGGAGTAGGTGAGAAACGGATCAGATCCTGGTTATAAATAGCCGTGTTTGAACTGCTGCTTACTGTGTAACCGCCCGAAGATATGCCGTTGTTGTTATAGATACCGCCTGGCCAAACCATCGGGATACGACCCGCGAACAGGCCCATACCACCGCGAATGGTGAGGTTTTCGTCAGGAATATTCAAAGTGAATCCGAACCTTGGAGAAAGTGCCAGCGGCACTTTTGGTTTTACGCCCGGAACAGCGCCTTTCAAATCGTAATACTGAGAAAATTTAGGAAGCGCAGAATCGATCGCAAACTGATCGTATACAGGGTTCGTTACAAACTTGTAGTAATCTGCTCTCACACCAAAAGAAAGACTAAGATTTTGATTTACCCGGATATCGTCGTTGATAAACAAGCCTCCTTTGAAAATATTGAATTTTGCTGCAGATTCAGCATCGCTTTCACTTCTGAAAGGCAACAGCGGGAAGTTTGCAACATAAGAAGTAGGACGACCATTTGCAAAGAATGTTTGGATACCTGTTGCACCACCACTTACATCGTCATACTGGTATGTGCCGGCGCTGTTGTTGATGAAAAGGTTATATGCCTTGTACGTTTCAGCTTCCACACCCACCATGATATTATTTTTACCAAGGTTGAATTTGAATTGGTCTACGAGGTTGTAAGTACTTTGCTTAAGGTAATTTAAAGTTGAATTTGCTTCCGTTCCAAAGAAGATCGTGGTGCCGTTACCATCGCCCAGTCTTACAGACGGGATAGGGTTGTCGCTTCCGATCGGGTCACGGTCATCCAGCACGCCGGTATACGTGAGCAGCAAACGATTGCTCGAGCTTTTACCAATGTTTGATTTTAATTCAGCTGAAGCGGAATTTGTTTTGGTCGGAAAAACATAACCATTTGTGTTAAACGTAAGAGATGTTGGCGTACTGGCAAAGATCACATCCCGGTTTCCCTTATTATAACGATAGCTCAATGCCAGTTTGTTCCTGCTGTTCAGGTTCCAGTCCAGTTTCGCTGTTACGCGGTCCGACGTTGTTTCTGTTTTATTGTTGTCATAAGTGCCGAGGTTAAAGCCGCTCAAACGCGCAGCAGCAGTATCTTTCAGCCGTTGCAGCGTGGCGGCATCAGAATTGCCCCTATATGTACTGAAATCGAATGGCTGCGGTGTTTCATCGCGTTGCAATTCTGCACTCAGAAAGAAGAACAATTTATTTTTAATGATCGGTCCGCCTAAAGTGGCACCGTAAGTTTTGTTGCTGAAAGAAGCGAGTTTTGTTGCCTGATCCTTTGGTCCGGTCGGCGTTTTTCCACTCAGGTCTTCGTTACGGAAAATATAATAAGCCGAACCATGTAATTCATTCGTACCTGATTTTGTGATGGCGTTGATAGCGGCACCGGTGAAATTACCCAATGACGCATTATAAGGGGAAAGGGATACCTGAAACTGGTCAATCGCATCCATTGAAATAGGCGCAATACCCGACTGGCCACCATTTGTACCGGAATAAGCCAGCCCAAATACGTCGTTGTTCACCGCACCATCTATATAAAAAGAGTTGTAACGAACATTTTGTCCGCCGAACGACATTGCACCTTCACTTGAGGCGCTGCCTGCACTACTCATCTTGAATTGCGGAGTGGTGCGCAGGTAATCCTGCAGGTTTCTGCCCACGGTGGGTATATTGGCCATTTTTTCGCGGCCGACAGTGGTTTCCGTTCCGCTTCCACGGCTTGTTCTGGTGCCGGCCACAATTACGTTGGACAGTTGCTCAGCTTTTACGCTAAGGGTAATATCCACATTCTGGGCGTCGCCAAGGGAAAGATAAATATCTGTTTTTGTATCTGTTTCATAACCTGTAAAAGTCGTAACAAGAGTATATGGCCCGCCCGGGTTCATATTGCTGATGTCGAAACGGCCGCCCGTACGTGCAGAAGTGGTGTAAACAGTACCCGTGGGAACGTGTGTAACTTTGATAGAAGCGCCGGGAAGGCCTTCGCCGGTGCCGCTTTTTACGAGTCCAGAAATACTACCGGTGGTTACCTGCGCCTTCGTTATAAAAGGCAATGCCAGAACGGCAAAAAGTAGCGGGAGGATTTTTTTCAAATGCATATAGTTTGGTTTTTGTAACAGGGCAAAGAAACTAAATAAAACCCTAATACTGTTAACATTTGTTAACATTTTTTGTAGCAAATGGGGAATGGGGAATAGTGAAATCTTTAAAGGCTTTGGCGTAATATCCGGAAGTTTCAAAAAATGGACGCAACCTGCTTACTGTTGTGGCCGAAAATTGATTAAATCATCGTAGTCTGCCGTCAAAATCAGCAGCACGCAGAAACTTTCGAGATACGAAATCTTCACGTTTAATCAACATAAAGCTGTTTAACTTTGCGTTGGTTTGAATGTGCAGGAGTTAGGCTCACTAAATATCTGAACCCTAAACGCCTCTAAAACGGCAATAAAAACTAAACTTGATGTTAAATAGAATTCCAGAAGCAATAGAAGACATAAAAAATGGTAAACTGATCATCGTAGTTGATGACGAGGATCGTGAAAATGAAGGTGATTTTATTACTGCTGCAAGTAATGCAACTCCCGAAATCGTAAATTTTATGAGTAAATACGGCCGCGGGCTGATATGTACGCCGATCACCGAACAAAAATGTGCAGAACTCGATCTCAAGCCGATGGTAACAGATAATACTTCGCTCCACGAAACTGCCTTTACAGTAAGCATAGATCTACTTGGTAAAGGTTGCACAACAGGAATATCTGCGCATGACCGCTCCAAGACCATTCTGGCGCTTGTTGATCCCGCCACCAGGCCGGAAGATTTTGGTCGCCCGGGACATATTTTTCCCCTACGTGCAAAAACCGGTGGCGTGTTAAGAAGAGCAGGTCATACCGAAGCGGCGGTGGACCTCGCCCGCCTAGCAGGTTTTCCGTCAGCAGGCGTATTGGTGGAAATTATGAACGAAGACGGCAGCATGGCGCGTTTACCCGAATTAAAGGAAATTGCTGTAAAATTTGATCTTAAGATCATTTCTATTAAGGACCTGATCGCTTATCGCCTTGAAACAGAAACGCTGATAGAGGAAGAGGTAAGCGTGCAGATGCCTACCAAATATGGAAACTTCGACCTGATCGCTTTTAAACAAAAAAATACCGGCGACATCCACCTGGCCATTAAAAAAGGCAACTGGACGAAAGACGAACCGGTATTGGTACGCGTTCACAGCAGTTGCCTTACAGGCGATATACTCGGTTCCTACCGCTGCGACTGCGGCGAGCAACTGCATCATTCCCTTGAAAAGATTGAAGCCGAAGGAAAGGGACTCGTTTTATATATGAACCAGGAGGGGAGGGGAATCGGTCTTATCAATAAACTTAAAGCATACAAGTTGCAGGAACAAGGTTTGGATACAGTGGAGGCCAATCTCGAACTCGGTTTCGGAATGGACGAGCGTGACTACGGCGTAGGCGCTCAGATCCTTCGTCACCTTGGTATATCAAAAATGAAACTGATGAGCAACAACCCGCGCAAGCGTGCCGGCCTGCTCGGCTACGGACTTGAGGTGGTTGACACCGTTCCGATCGAAATGGAACCGAACAAGCACAACGAGAGATATTTGTTTACAAAAAGAGATAAGTTGGGACATGAAATATTGAACGGGCTTTAATCGTCCGCACATGTGTCCCGAAGCGGGAGCTTCGGGACACATGTGACAGTTTGTTAAGGTTCCACCGTCCGGTTTCGCAAACTATCTTCTTGTTCAATCCGCTTTCTGCTCTTAAAAATATCACTCAGCCTGTTGAAATCTTTGCGGTAAGAAAGTTGCACACCGGATCGGTTTCGCTGACCACTCGTAATGTCGATACTGGTGCGGTTGAAACCCACCACCCGAATAGAACCATCCTTACTTAATAACCATTCAATAGTGATGTCTGGCGTGAATAATGTTTTGCGGTTCAGTTGCAACGCATACGGATTGTTGATATCAATATTGCCCCCTACAAGTACGTTCAGCTTATCGCTGAATAATATTTTCAATCCTCCCCTTACATTCGCCTGCACGAGGCTGGCGGTGGCTTTGAGATCGAGTGTCGGACTTACGTCTATATAAGAAGAGATCACACCGTTGGTGGCTTTCTGCAGTTGAGAGTTTAATTTGCTCGTCAGCAAGCTACTGATCATACCGCCGATTGTGTTGGTAGCAAGCGCGACCGTATTCTGCTGTGTAAGAAAACTTTCGCTGCTTCCTATAAAAGAATTGAAAAGCAGCAGGCTCGCTACCTGGTTGAGCATCATATTTTCATCGGTTTGAAATTCTGCCAGCTTTTTGAGAATGAGGTCGTCGCGGTTATAATCGCTGTTCTCGGGTAATTTAAATTCAAACCTGATATCCGGTTTCTTCAGTGTTCCGGTGAGATGCGATATGACGATCACATCCGACCGTTGCACGGGCGTTGACTGCTGAGTTAATCCGGAGCCGGCTGAAATACTGTTGAGGCTGGTGATATTTACTTTCGTGGCAAGGTATTCCGCGTCGAGGTCGATGATCGCTTCATACGGATCACCGTTCCAGGTGATGGAACCTTGTTTAAGCGTAAAAGGCTTTTTGAGGAAAGTTTGAAAGTTAAAAGTATATTCTCCATTTGTAATATCATATTTACCGTCCATACGCAACGGTTCTTTATTGCCTACTGTGATATGCAGTTTTCCATTGCCCTGACCTTTGATGACGTCGTTAGTTTCTTCGTCCAGTATCACATCTACCGTACAAGCCGGATTTGCGGTGATGTTCATATTCAGCATGAAATTCGTCGATTGATCTGCACGTACATCGGCATCCATCTGCGTACCGAATTGTATGAATTCAATATAATCTACAAGGTTGCTTTCTTTACCAGCGCCCGTAGGCAGATAAAGATGACTGCTATCTGTTTCGCTTGGCTCGCCATCGATGTTCATCTGCAGGTTCGTGAGCGGGCCCTCCATCGTCATCGTAGCCTTGCCGATTACGGTTCCATAAAACTGGCTGTTGTCTTTTTTCAGCGTGTTCAGCAGCAACATTTTTTGTGTCTCAAATTTCAGTCCTTCGAACGAAAACTGTTTGAAGAACTGATGGTGTAATTTCCCCTGTACCGTGCCGGTATTGTTGAGCGTATCCTTTAAATTCATAACGCCGAGATCAATCACATCCTCGCCGAAATGGATCGTTTGTTTGTCGAACAGATAACGACATTGCGTAAACGCAATTTTGAGTGCGCCGTTTGAGATCGTGGCATCACCAAGTATATATTGCCTGCCACCCACGCTGCTTATATTAAGGTTGCTTTCAGCAATACCATCCATCTGGCTGAAAACAGTTCCGAGAAAGGGTTGCAGGATATTGATGTTAAATCGTTTTGCCAAAAAGTCGATGTTCATGTGATTGTCCAGCGAGTCCTTATAATTGAGCGATCCATTCAAAGAAAAATCGAAATCCGGCTCCGCCGCATTCGTTTTGAAATTCACTTCACCCGTTGCGATATTTGCATTTGCATCAAGATTAACTTTTCCCACATAGCTGTTATCCATCCTGAAACTATCGGCTATACCCTGGAACTCGATCATCGTTTTTCCAAACGGATCACGCACTTTAGCGGTGCCACTTAAAATACCTTTGAGCGCGGGTTCTGTAAGAAAGAGCGGCGTAAAATCTTCAATCACCACATTTTTCAGATTCGCCACAAGGTGCGTATCATCCGTTACATCATCCAGTTCCGTGGAGATGACGATTTGTTCGTTATCGTGCGCAAACTTCACCTCATTGGCATCGATGTAATTTTTCCGTACGGTTATTTCGCCGTCTTTTTCGAGTGTCCATTTTTTATTGTTCACCACAAAGGAAGATGGAAAGAAATGCACCTTAACGCCATCCGTCAGGGTCTGGACACTGGCATTCAGTTCGGCATCGTTGAGCGTTTTGCTGGCCCGCGTGGTGAGATTTATCAGCGAAACATTGTCATGTGCAGCAAGTTTCAGTTTCGAATCCGGCAAATGAAAACTATCGCTTAATGTGAGGTCGCCCACGGAAATGTCCGCATGCAAAGTATCGCGGTTGCCGTCGCCCTGTAATATTACATCGTCGAATATCTTGCCATCGTAACTGAATTGCGGAACGGCGGCATTTACCTTTAATTCATAGCTGTCAAGTTTCAGGCTCCCGGATACGGTGGAGTTGTTGAAACCGCCAAGGCGTTTGTCAAACAATTTCAGGTATTGTTCGATATTGTTCGTTTTTATACTGAATACAAAATCCTGGTTTGCCACCGGATGTTTGGGCAGTTCGATGTATGAAGGGTAATATTTTCCCAGGAAAACTTTGAATGCGTCGGGCAATTGCATGATCTTGAACTGGCCGGTGATGGAAGCATCCAATTCGTTGGATTGAACCGTGAGTTTTTTATCATCTCCGATCATCTCCGACGTTACGGTAAGTGAATCAAACGACAGCCGGGTGCTGTCCGCTTCGAGTGTGGCACTGTAGACGCGCGCATTACCGAGGAAGTTGTCGATATTGTTGCCGGTAAAGTTAAGGCTGAACATTCCCGAGAATGCCATGTTCTCATTCATCAATTTCAGGTTCTTCAGGTTGGCTTTCTGTACGTCGGCTATAAGGTTAAATGAGATATCTTTTTCCGATAAATTAAGCGCACCATCAAGATTTGCGATCTTGAGATTAGGATCATCGATGGACAAATGACCGACGAACAGCCGTTTTTCAAAATCACCGTTGATGGTTATATTATGGTAACTGTAATTTCCTGCATCGAGCCGTTGGATATCGCCGTCCACTGAAATTTTCAATTTATCGACATTAAAACTGCTCCCCGAAACTTTTCCGTTCAGGGCCACTGTTCCAAGCGCGGAACTATTAATGAATGCGCCGAGATTGAAACCGCTCGTAGCGATTTTTCCGGAATAAGACGGTTCGCGGCCGGAAGGTAATTTCATATTGAGATCCGCCACGATATTGCCGAGGCTCGTCTTCATGTTTCCGTACGCCACAAAATCATTGATAAAACCTGTAAAATTGCCGGTGTAGGTTATTTGCCCGAGTTTTGCCAGAGATGGATTTTTTACATTTTTAAGCGCCGGTACAAAGGTTACGACATCATTATAGCCGGTTGTAAGAAGGTTGGATTTGAAATCGATAAAAGTGCTGTTGATATCCGGTAATCCGCGCATGGCAAGGTCGCCGTCGACGTATGAATCGCCGCTGCGTATCTTCATGTTTTTAGCAGAGAAATTGTCTACTGCACCTTTTGCATGACCTTCAAAAACGATCGTTCGTTTCCAATCTCTCAATTGTGGAGCAAAAAATGCGAGATCATCTGTATTCAGTTCGCTGTTTTTAAAATCGGCTTCCATCACCACGTTATGCAAAAAGCTGCTGAAATCTTCGCCGAAATCCTTGTATTGCATGGAAAAATAATCGCCCAGTTTGCTCTTGTTGCTGATGAGCGAAAGATTGCTGAATTCCATGATCTCAGGTGTAAACTTAAGATCGCTTTTTAATTCTTTTATAACAAATCCGCTGCGTTCCCTGGAGCTGAGTGAGATGTTTGCTGTAAGCGTATCGTTTAAAAACTGAAGATTTTTGAAGCTGCCGTTGATATTGCCAAACCCGATATGTTGTGCATCAAAACGGCCGGTATAAGCTTCATGATCCGCCTCTTTTTCGTTGATGAAGGTGCCGCCGTTGATGGAAATGTTTTTTGCCGTAACGATCCAGCCAGAATTGTTCCATTTAAAAGCGGAAACGATCGGGATCTTTTCTATTACGATGCCGATGTCTTTTATTACAGGCCGCCGGCCCGCGTAGTCGACTTGCGAAAATACGGGCTCGTCCAAAAACAATTGATTTACGGCAATACGACCCGTATTGAAATTAACAGAATCCATCGTGAGGTCCATCTGTTTCAGCCGCACAAGCATATCCTGGCCAACCCACTTATCTTTTTTGTTGAAAAAAACATTGGTAAAGTGAACTTCCCTGATGTCGAGATCGAGATTGCTTTTGGTCTTTTGGGTGGTGTCTTTCGGAGACGAAAAAAAGTCGACTAAAAACTGGTAGTTCCAAACGGAATCTGTCCGGTTCATGTTAATAAGGGCATCTTTGAGTAACACGTTCTTGATGGAAATCTTGTCTTTGAAGATGAACCAGTCCGTCACATTGCCTTTGAGCGATCCGGCATATAGCAGCGTATCTTTCTTTTTGTCTTCCACTAACACACCTTCCACAATAAGCTGGTTGAAAAAACGGAAATTAACTTTTTTTACAGACACCTTCGTCCCCAGTTTTTGGGAAAGATTGGTGGCCACTTTTCCTACGAGCCATGTTTGTACCGACGGCAGTTGAATGAGACCGTACAGTATCACTACCAGCAGTATAATTGCCAGGAACACCCTCAGTAATATTTTGAAAAAATTGCGCAGAAACTATGGTGCTTTTGTGTTATTTACAATGAGTTGTAAAAATAGAAAGAATGTATGATGTATAACGTATCGTATATGATTTCCTTCAGTTTTAAGGTTTTATTTGTACCGATACTGCGATATTCTGTAAAAATTGCAGATCCTACACAGTAGATCCTACAGGCTGGATCATAGGTTCTAAAAGCCCTGCGCGTCATCATCGCCACGATGATCTGCAACAGAAGTGAATATTTTGTGATTGTTTTTTTGTTTCACGAGGATCACTTCAACCCGGCCGATCTGCGAGATCGTATTTACCTTATAACCCATCGCCACCAGAGCCTGCTTTGTGTTTTCATCGAATCCTTTTTCCAGCGTTACCTGGTCGGGAAGCCATTGATGATGGAACTTTGGTTTATTAACGGCATCGGAAGGAGTCATGTCAAAGTCGATGATGTTTACGATCGTTTGAAACACGCTTGTCGGAATGGTGGTTCCGCCCGGCGTTCCTGCAACGAGAAATGGCTTATCATTTTTCAGTACGATTGTGGGTGTCATGCTGCTCAACATTCTTTTATCAGGTGCGATAGCATTTTTTTCATTGCCCACGGCACCATACATATTAGGTACCCCGGGTTTTACACTAAAATCATCCATTTCATTGTTGAGTAAAAATCCGCCCCCGGAAACAACCGTCTTGCTTCCATAGCTGCCATTGAGCGTTGTGGTAACTGAAACCATATTTCCCTGGCTGTCAATAACACTCAGGTGAGTGGTTTCCGTGCTTTCCGGTATCGGCCCTGCTTTGGTGCTGTCGCTGCTGCCTGCTTTGCCGGGAACGAAATCAAGCATTCGTTGTTTTAAATAGGTCTCATCCGTGAGTGTTTTTACGGGCACATGCACAAAGTCGGGATCACCCAGGAAGTTTGCCCGATCTGCAAAAGCGCGCCGTTCCACTTCAGTCATGAGATTTACACTTTCCGGCGACTGGAACTTCATCGCGCCGATGTTTCGGTATTCAATCATTTTAAGCATTTGTTGTAAAATGATACCGCCGCTGCTGGGCAAAGGCATGGTGATGATACGATAGTTTTTTTTATAGGAAAAGTCTATGACCGGTCGCCATTTGGCTTCGTAATTTTTGAGATCGGCCAGTGAAATGATGCCGCCGCCTTTGGCCATTTCCGCAACGATCAGTTCCGCTGTTTTTCCTTGGTAAAAACCTTTTTTACCAAGGTCGCGGATGCGTTTCAATGTGCCTGCGAGGTCTTTCTGGATAAGGGTATCACCGGCTTTCCATGGATTGCTTTTTACAAATGCAGGTGTGGATGTATTGTATTTTATAAAATTTTCCCTGGCATTGTTGAACGACGCGGCCTGGTTTTCGCTGATCACGAAGCCGTTCTCAGCGAGATCGATGGCTGGTTCGATGAGTTTTTTAAAAGAAAGCTTTGCGTATTTCAAACTGGCAAATAAACCGGCGATCGTTCCCGGAACACCTGCAGCAAGATGGCCATATTGAGAACGGTCCATTTGCGGGTCGCCATTTTTATCAAGATACATATCGCGTGAAGCTGTTGCAGGCGCCTTTTCGCGGTAATCGAGCGAAATGTTTTTGCCGTTTGCCAGATGCGCTACCATGAACCCGCCGCCGCCAATATTTCCTGCTCCCGGGTAAACTACGGCCAATGCAAGTTGCGTTGCAATAGCAGCATCAACCGCATTGCCGCCCATCTCCAGCATTTTTAATCCGGCCTTGCTTGCCAATGTGTGTGCCGAAACTACGGCTCCTTTCTCACTCACGATCTCTTTTTGAACGGAGTAGGCATAGTTGCTGTTTTGCTGACCGGGAGAAATTTTGAAACAAAAAAGAAGAATGGTAAATATTGTTATGACGCGCATGAGAATATAAGGATGATTTACGGTAAAAATAATGTTTTTTGAACCATAGAGGCACAAAGAAGATTGCCTGCTGCAATTACGGATACCCGGATTATCGGGATGCTTATGATCCGGGATGATTTTTCATAATAATCAACACCATTATAAAAATCCTTGTGTTGACTTTCGACCGCCGAAGACGAAACATATCAAATCCATCTTTGCAGGCGAATCGTTATTTTCGTGATCTAATCTTTTCTTCATGAAGCAATCTTTCTTTTTATTATTGATATCGCTTTTTTCTCTTTCCTTAAGATCCCAGACACCAAAAAGTTATTCTTCCGCCGAGATTTTACAGGAAATGAAAAAGCTGCCGGTATTCGGATCGGTGTTGTACATCGCGGCGCATCCTGATGATGAGAACACAAGATTGCTGGCATACCTGGCAAATGAGAAAAGATATCGTACAGGTTACCTAAGTCTGACGCGTGGTGATGGCGGACAAAATCTTATCGGCGACGACCAGGGCATCGATCTCGGATTGATCCGCACACAGGAATTGCTGGCCGCGCGCCGTATCGATGGCGCGGAGCAATTTTTCAGCCGCGCCTACGACTTCGGCTTCAGCAAAAGTCCGGAAGAAGCCTTGCGCATCTGGGAACACGATAAGATATTGGCTGATGTGGTTTGGGTGATCCGTAAGTTTCGCCCGGATGTGATCATTACCCGTTTCCCTACAACCGGCGAAGGCGGCCACGGCCATCATACCGCTTCTGCGATCCTTGCCGGTGAAGCGTTTGATGCGGCGGCTGATTCTACAAAATTTCCGGATCAGCTCAAACAGGGAGTAAGCATCTGGCAGGCAAAAAGATTGTTGTGGAATACTTTTAACTTCGGCAGTGCCAATACAACCCGGGAGGATCAGTTCAAAATAGATTGCGGCGTTTATAATCCGATCTTAGGAAAAAGTTATGGCGAAATAGCGGCAGAAAGCCGCAGCCAGCATAAGAGCCAGGGATTTGGCGTGCCGGCGCAAAGAGGAAGTGCATTTGAATATTTTGCCACGATCAAAGGTGTTCGCCCCGTGAGCGACCTTATGGACGGCGTAGACATAAGTAGTACGCGGCTCAATTTCAAAACAACCGGTGATCAGGTTGCTTTTGATTCTTTGGTGAAAAACATGATCGCCCGATACGATCCGGCAATGCCGCAAAACTCAATTGCAGCTTTGCAACAACTTGAAAAAAAACTGCCGTACAATTCTGTTTTCAGTAATAAAATTTCGCGGCAGATCGATCAGCTGATCATCGAATGCAGCGGTATTTTCATGGAAGCTGTCGCTTCTCAACAATTGAATGCGATCGGCGACAGTATGCGGGTGAACCTCGTGTTGAATAACCGATCGGGAGTTAATGTTACTGCGGCACAAGTGGCACTTGCCGGTTCGACGTATATTTTTAAAAATGTCAATCCGGATGAAAATATATCTTTTCCGGTGACCATTAAATTGGACGAAAGCACAGCTGTGAGCCAACCTTACTGGCTCGAACATAATTTAAACGGCGGTGCGTTTGGCGTGGACGACCTGCGCAAGATCGGCTGGCCGGAGTCGCCTGCAATGACGGCGGGCTTTCAGGTGTGGATTAACGGTTCCCAATATGTAGCTTACAGGCCTGTTCAATACAAATACACCGATCCCGTAAAAGGTGAAATATACGAACCTATCCAGATCATCCATCCCGTTTTCGTAAACACTTCACCATCATTGCTTATTTTTTCCAATAACAAAAAAGGCGAGTTGAAAGATTTTGAGTATACCATACAATCCAATATCAACCTGAATTCACCTGCTTCTTTCTCTAATAATTTCGGTAAAAAGCAAACCATCATTTTTGATTCGGTGGTTAATTATAAAAAAGGCGATCAACGCACGATCAATATCCGTTTGAATGGCGATTCGTTTCCAACCAACAGTGTCACGATGCTGGGCGGTGATTTCGTTGCGAAGCCGTTAAAGGATCATCAATATTTTTCTTTGAAAAAAATCAGCTACGATCATATCCCGGATGTATTCTATAATTATTACGATCAGGCGAAGATTATCAAAATGGATCTGAAAACTTCGGGTACTCATGCAGGCTACATTGCCGGTGCGGGCGATAAAGTGCCGGATGCATTGGTGCAAATGGGGTACACGGTAACCATGCTCAATGAAAAAGACTGTACTCCGCAAAATCTCAGGCAATTTGATGTAATCGTCACCGGCGTGCGGGCATACAACATTCATTCGTGGTTGGGCAATGCTTACAATGCCCTTATGCAGTACGTTTCAGACGGTGGGGTGTTGTTTGTACAATATAACACCAACAACCAGTCAGGTCCGGTAAAAGCCAAGATATCGCCCTATCCGTTTGATATCAGCCGCAACCGGGTAACAGATGAAACGGCTAAAGTGAACTTCCTGTTGCCGGATCATCCTGCGCTGAATTTTCCCAACAAGATAACGGCACAGGATTTTGATAACTGGATACAGGAGCGAAGCACGTATCATGCGGAGGCCGTTGATCCAAATTACAAAAAAATACTAAGTATGAAGGACCCCGGAGAAAGCGAACAGGACGGAAGCCTGATCATTGCTGATTACGGCAAGGGAAGGTTTGTGTATTCCGGCCTTGTTTTTTTTCGTGAATTGCCTGCGGGCGTACCGGGCGCTTACAGGTTGTTTGCAAATCTGATCGCCAACAAACGGCCTTGAGTGTATCGTTTAATGAGGAGTGATCAGAAGGATCTTTAACCACACCTCACCAGGCGCTGCACAGAATTTCACCATTCACCATTCATCACATGAGTTTCATCGACTGGGCTATATTGATCATTGTTCTTTCGGGCATCATCGTGTACGGTATTTACAAGAGCCGCGCCACCAAAACACTCGAAGGATATTTTTTAAGCAACCGCAGCATGCCGTGGTACCTTGTGTTGCTTAGCATTATGGGTACGCAGGCAAGTGCGATCACTTATCTTACGGGGCCGGGCCAGGCCTATACGGATGGGATGCGGTTTGTACAATATTATTTCGGATTACCGCTGGCGATGATCGTGATAGCGGTTTTCTTTGTACCGGTTTATAATAAATTAAAAGTTGTAACGGCATATGAGTTTCTCGAACATCGGTTCGACCTAAAAACAAGGACGCTGACATCCTTCCTGTTTTTGTTGTCGCGCGGACTTAGTACCGGTGTGAGTATTTACGCACCTTCTATCATATTGAGTTCATTGATGGGCTGGAACATTTACCTGACGAATATAGTGATGGGAGGCTTGCTTATCATTTATACGATGAGCGGTGGAGCCAGGGCAGTGGCTTACACACAAACCCTGCAGATGATCATCGTATTTATATCGTTGTGTACGATAGGTTATATAGCGGTCAAATATTTGCCCGGCGGCATTAGATTCAGGGATGCTATCGGTGTTGCCGATGAATATGGAAAGATGAATGTGATCACTACCGGATTCGGGAATGGCAGCTTCGACTGGAAGGATAAATACAATGTGTGGACAGGAACCATCGGCGGTTTTTTCCTTGCGCTGAGTTATTTCGGAACCGATCATAGCCAGGTGGGGCGTTATCTTACCGCCAAAAATGTGAGAGAAAGCCGCAAGGGGCTGCTCATGAACGGACTGATAAAAGTACCGATGCAATTCTGCATTCTGCTTATCGGCATCCTGATATTTTCTTTTTATTTGTATAACAAAGCACCGGTATTTTTTGATAATGCAAAAGCGGCCGCAGCGGCAAAAACTTCATCAGGACCTGCGTTGCGAAAAATTGAGGAGCAATACAACTCGGCGCTTGAAAGGAAGGATCTTGCTGCGGCAGATGTTTTTAGGAATCAATATAAGGAAACGATCAAAAAAGCCTTTCCGGGCGACGGCGCCAACGATACCAATTTTATCTTTCTCCGTTTTGTAAAAGATAATTTGCCCGTAGGGCTGATCGGGCTCCTGTTCGCAGTCATCTTCCTGTCGGCCTGGGGAAGCATCGCTGCTGCATTGAATTCGCTGGCAGCCTGTACGGTGTGCGACTTTCACAAAAAATTCTTTGTAAAAGAGGAATCGAAACAAGACGATTATAAAATATCTCAATGGTACACGTTCGGATGGGGAATATTTTGTATTATCATTGCCATGTTTTCCTATAATATCGGCAACAGCCTGATTGAAGCGGTGAATGTGATCGGTTCGCTGTTTTACGGAGTAATACTCGGCATATTTCTCGTTGCATTTTGGATAAGGAAAGTACGCGCCAATGCCGTTTTTGGCGCTGCCTTACTCTCGGAAATATTGGTGATCGTGATCAAAAAGATGGACATTATTTCTTTTTTATGGCTCAATGCCATAGGAGCAATAGCAGTAATTATTTTAGCCATGCTCTTCCAGTTTCTCTTTGCACGTAAATCCATTATGTAATGGATTTAAACGGATATAACAGGATACCAACGTTTGTATCCGTTTATATTCGATTACCGCGGATCTAAAGAAAGTTTAAAAATGTATAGTTATTTCCATTCTTTCTGATAGCGGCATTGCGTCCATTGAGATTGCGAAAATCTTCGCGCCCGCTGTCATCCGTGGCGATCTGGTATCGTTTGCATAAATAACTTTTGGGGCCGGTGTCTTCCAAGCGAATCAATTGACCATCTTCCAGTTCCGCAAAAAGCACCAGCGTATCATCTCCCGACGGCACCACCTTCTTTTCAAAAGCTGCATTGATGATCCTTGAAGAATACATATTGAGTGTAGAGTTTAGAATTTTCCCTTAAGCTATTTGCAAAAATAAGGTTTGCTTCTAAAAGGTGAGGGGAGGAGTATAAGAAAGGATTTTGTTCCGTTAGCCGGATGCCCACCTGTTATTCCTAAACTCTACACTACATCTGTCATTCACCGGTTAAATCCGCAGTTTACCGGAATATAATTTCATAAATAAGCGAACATTCACTTATTTCGTAAAAAAATTGAAATGCGTACAAGAGATACCGGCAAAGAAGATATTGTTAAAAAGGAAGCTATCAGCATGCTGGTAAAAGAAGGCTTCAACGGCTTCAGCATGAACAAGCTGGCGAAGAAAGCGGGTATTTCTGTGGCGACCTTATATATTTATTATACAGATAAAGATGACCTGGTGATAAAACTGGGCATCGAGATCGGGCAGAATTTTTTCCGCGAAACATTGAAGGATTTCTCTCCCGATATGCCCTTTAAAGACGGACTGCGGAAACAATGGGAAAACCGTGCACGGTTCGCCATCAGGTATCCGGAAGAAGTGGCTTACTATGAGATACTCCGGCACACGCAACACGGCGAACAGGTGCTCAGCCAAAGCATTGCTGATTTCAAAGCGGCCATGTCCAAATTTTATCACAATGCTATCAGGAGGAAAGAGCTGAAGCCTTTGTCCCTGGAAGTGTTCTGGAGCGTAGCTTACGGACCGTTGTATTCGCTGCTGCGTTTTCACAGCGAAGGAAAAAGTTTGGGCGGGAAGCCGTTTACCTTTTCAAAAAAAGATATGAATAAGGCGCTCGAACTTGTGATAAAAGCATTGACACCTTAATGATGCACAAACTTTTTATATGGATCAGCTTAACCATATCCTTGTTTTTAAAACGAACATCGATAATGAAAATGACAAACAACTGATACTGGCGGCGTTGAAAAACCACCGGGAAATACAGGATCAGAATATCGACCTTAAAGATGTGGATTGCATATTAAGAGTCGTATCATCAACTTTAACATCGGAGCAAATCATCAGCGAGATTAATTGCCGCGGTTTTGAATGTACCGAATTAGACTAAAAATTATGAAACAACAAGAACAGGAAACAGTGCCGTTTTCAGGGTATCAGAAATTTGTCATTTTCGCAATGGCGATCACACAGTTCACCGTCATCCTCGATTTTATGGTGATGTCGCCGCTTGGCGATATCCTGATGAAATCGATGGATATGAAACCTTCTCAATTTGGCATAGCCGTATCGGCATATGCTTTCAGCGCCGGCATATCGGGATTGCTTACGGCCGGATTTGCCGACAGGTTCGACCGGAAAAAATTATTACTTTTCTTTTACACGGGGTTCATTTTGGGAACGATTCTCTGCGGCGTCGTAAACACCTATCCTTTGCTGGTGGCTGCCCGCATCATCACGGGATTGTTTGGTGGCGTTATCGGTTCAATTTCGCTGGCTATCATCGCCGACTTGTTTTCGATCCAGCAGCGAGGACGCGCCATGGGATTCATTCAAATGGGTTTTGGGGCCAGCCAGGTACTCGGAATTCCAATCGGCCTGGGTTTGGCCAATATCTGGGGCTGGCACGCGCCATTTCTTTGGGTGGCGGCAATGGCTTTGATAGTGGCTGCCATGATCGTGGTTAAACTTCAGCCGCTGACAAAGCATATTGCTGTGCAGCAAGATAAGTCTGCACTTAAACATTTGTTTCACACAGTGGCCAAAAAAGAATATCGCATCGGTTTTGCCGCAACAGCATTGTTGTCCATCGGTGGATTCATGATGATGCCTTTCGGTAGTGCATTTGCAATCAATAACCTGAAGATAACGCAACACCAGTTGCCGTTTACTTTCATGGTGGCAGGTTTAAGCACCTTGCTCATCATGCCTGTCATTGGAAAATTAAGCGACAAGATCGACAAGTTCAGGATCTTCACTTTCGCATCGTTATGGATGATCATCATTGTACTTATTTACACCACTCTTTCGGCATCGCCGCTATGGCTGGTGATGGTGATGAATGTATGCATGATGGCCGGTGTGATGTCGCGTATGGTGCCGTCAACGGCACTTGTTACCGGCATTCCGGAACTGTCTGACCGCGGCGCTTTCATGAGCATCAACTCCTCACTACAGCAGATCGCCGGCGGGATCGCGGCCGCTTTTGCGGGAACAATTGTCGTTCAGAAAGATAAGTTCAGCCCGCTCGAACATTATAACACGCTTGGTTATATCGTGATTGGAATTACATTGATCGCAGCCGTATTCTTATATCGTGTAGACAGGATGGTGAAGGCAAAGAGAAATCTTGCCTGACTTAACATGCAGCGTAGTCTTATATTTGCAGCAGCAAAAAATGTTCTGCTGTTTTGAAAAAATATCTTTCCTGCTGTTTTTTTATGTTGATGATTTCTGCTGCAAATTGCCAGCATTCCGCCCGTGCGTTTGCTGACCTTGACGATGCCGTAAAAAATAAGCAACAATATGTTGATCAGAAAGAAACATTGATCAATAGTATTAAAAATATTCAAAGTTCGGTCAATAGCAATATTGAACAATACCAGCTTAATAAAAGCCTGTTTGTTGAGTACAGGAAATTCAAACTTGATTCGGCCATTGCGTACGTGTTGCAAAATAGCCGGATCGCCGGCCTGCTTGTAAATGACAGCCTTAATACCGAAGTGAGTATACAGCTGGCCAACCTTTATTCATCGTCGGGCATGTATCGCGAGTCGGAGGAAATTTTAAAAGAGATCCGTTCTTCGGACCTTCCTAAGACGCTGTTGCCTGCATATTACGAAACATACAGCCAGTTTTACGAACATTATGCCACCAATAGCTTCAGCGAAGAATATGTGAAGAAGGTCGAACTTTATCGTGATTCGCTGCTGTTGGTATCGGATCCATCTTCCGTAAAATACGCCATCAATCTCGCGCAAAAAAATATATACGGCGGAAACGTCGATGCAGCGTTGCAAAGCTTGCTGACGCTTATGAGCAATGCAAGAGAGAAAGATCCTGATTATGCTATGTTCACTTATCTAATAGCAGATATTTATGGGTTAAAAAAGCAGGTGGAATTGCAAAAGCAATATTATGCAATGTCTGCCGCCGCCGATATCAGGAATGCGATCAAAGATAATGCGGCCATTCAAAGCCTGGCGTTGCTTTATTTTCAAACAGGTGATATAGATGACGCTTATCGCTTCACGCAATCTGCGCTGGAAGATGCTATTTTTTGCAAAGTGAAATTCCGCACGCTCCATATGTCGGAACTTTATTCGATCATAAATACAGCCTATCTTGAAAAAGAAGCCGCGCGCAAAAGCCAGCTTAAATTATACCTGCTTCTTATCAGCCTGCTTTCGCTGTTTTTGATTGTTGCTGTTTTGTATGTTTATAAACAAATGAAAAAGGTGGCGGGTATTCAACAGCAACTGGCCACAACCAATCAACAACTGGTGGCGCTTAACGAGGATATTACCGGTACGAATGAGCAACTGAGCCAGATGAATGTTCAGTTGTCGGAATCCAATCATATCAAAGAAGAGTATATCGCCAATTTTTTTGATCTGTGTTCGGCATATATCAACAAACTGGAAGATTATCGCCAAACCTTGTATAAAAAAGCTGCCGGTAAGCAAACCGAGGAGTTGTTCAGGATCCTGAAATCTACGACCGTGGTTGAAAATGAATTGGAGGAATTGTACAGGAATTTCGATCACATCTTCCTGAATCTTTATCCGACATTCATCCGCGATTTCAACTCGCTGCGTGCGCCCGAAGAACAGATCGTTCTTAAACAAGGCGAGTTGCTCAATACCGAATTGCGCATTTTTGCGCTGATCAGGCTCGGGATAACAGACAGCATTAAGATTGCCGCTTTCCTTCGGTATTCTATCAGCACCATTTATAATTACCGCACCAAAGCGAGAAATAAAGCCATCGTTGCCCGCGAAGAATTCGAAAGTCATCTGATGAAAATCGGGAAGATCACTTCAGCAAACCCAAAATAACGTTTGAAAAAGTCTACTTTTTAAAAAATGAATTAGTAATTAGCATATTGATAACCAAATACATAAAGTTCTTAAGATACTACTTTTTTCTTTTAGGTTGTTTTTCATGCGCCGGTTGTAGTTAGTTTTAATCCGGATTGCAGCCCTCCTTTTTTCCTTCGGAAAATCTTTATTCAGTTTTCGTCGTTTCACAGACGGAGCGCACACGGCCGGATTGCTGCAATAGTAGTCACATCAAATTTTATTAAAAAAGCAGAACATGTTCAAAAATTTTTTTTCGATCGTCGCCTTGTCATTTGTTATGATAAAAAATACACAGGCGCAGGTGCCGGTTTACCTTGACAAAACAAAACAACTGAAGGATCGGGTGGAAGACGCGCTTTCGCGTATGACGGTAGAAGAAAAAATTGCCATGTGTCATGCGCAATCAAAATTCAGTTCGGCGGGTGTTCCACGATTGGGCATACCGGATAACTGGATGACCGATGGCCCGCATGGCATTCGCCCGGAAGTTTTGTGGGACCAATGGTCACAGGCCGGCTGGACAAACGATTCGTGTATCGCGTTTCCTGCACTTACCTGCCTGGCAGCTACGTGGAACAAAGATATGGCTGCGCTTTATGGTAAGTCATTGGGCGAAGAAGCACGTTACCGCAATAAAAATGTGTTGCTTGGTCCGGGTGTAAATATTTACCGTTCGCCGCTCAACGGCCGCAATTTTGAATACATGGGCGAAGATCCTTACCTGACTGCGACGATGGTGGTGCCTTATATTAAAGGTGTACAATCCAATGGTGTGGCTACCTGCGTGAAACATTTTGCTTTGAACAACCAGGAAACAGACCGGCACAGTATAAATGTAGTGGTGGACGATCGTGCGTTGTACGAAATATATCTTCCGGCTTTTAAGGCCGCAGTACAGGAAGGCGGAACCTGGGCGATCATGGGTTCTTATAATAAATACAAAGGTTTTCAAAATTGCCACAACCCTTACCTGTTGAACGATATTTTGAAAAAAGAATGGGGCTTCGAAGGCGTAGTGATTGCAGATTGGGGTGGCGTGCACGATACAAAGCAGGCGATCTTCAATGGTTTGGATATGGAATTCGGAACCTGGACCGACGGCCTCACGTGGGGCGCCAGCAATGCATACGATAATTATTACCTGGCGGTTCCTTATCTTAACATGATCCGTAAAGGCGAAGTGGGAACTAAAGAGCTGGACGACAAAGTACGTCGCATCCTTCGGCTGGAATTTCTGACGAATATGGCGCCAGACAGACCTTTTGGTTCATTCGGTACGCAGGAGCATGCGATGGCGGCGAAAAAAATTGCGGAAGAAGGAATTGTATTGCTCAAAAATCAGCAGAATGTATTGCCAATTGATCTGATCAAAACAAAGAAGATATTGGTCGTTGGCGAGAATGCAATTAAATCGATGATCATCGGCGGTGGAAGTTCATCATTGAAATCAAAATATGAAATTTCTCCGTTGGAAGGATTGCAGAAAAGAGTGGGTGAGACTGTTGAGGTGAAATATGTTCGCGGTTATGTGGGCGATACAAGCAGCAATTACAATGGGGTAGTTTCTGCCAATAGCCTGGCTGAAAAACGCTCAGCAGACGTATTACGTGCCGAAGCCGTTGCTGCAGCAAAAGATGCTGACGTGGTGGTATTTTTCGGTGGCCTCAACAAAAGCGGGCACCAGGATTCTGAAGGTGAAGATCGTTTGGGGCTTGAACTTCCCTATGGGCAGGATCAATTGGTAAGCGAACTGGCGGGAGTGAATAAGAAACTGGTTTTTGTAAATATTTCAGGGAACGCGGTGGCGATGCCCTGGATAAATGAAGTGCCTGCGATCGTACAGGGTTGGTTTGGCGGAACTGAAGTTGGTAATGCAATTGCAGCAGTTTTGGTGGGTGATGTAAATCCTTCCGGTAAACTTACTTTTACTTTTCCGGTGAAGCTGGAAGATAACCCTGCACATTCTGTAGGTGAATTTCCAGGCAAAAATGGGGAGGTAAATTACAAGGAAAGTATTTTTGTGGGGTATCGCTGGTCAGATAAGCAAAAGATCAGGCCATTATTTTCTTTCGGGCATGGGTTAAGCTATACTACGTTCCAATATGGAAAGGTAACGGCTGATAAAAAAGAATTTACTGCTACAGATAAGGTCACACTTTTTGTTGCCGTCAAAAACACCGGCAGCAGGGATGGTGAGGAAGTTGTGCAATTGTACATCAGCGATCTCAAATCTTCCTTACCGCGGCCGGTAAAGGAGCTGAAAGGTTTTGAAAAGATATTTCTGAAAGCAGGAGAAGAAAAAGTGGTGACGTTCACCATCGATAAATCGGCGCTTAGTTATTTTGATCCAGCAAAACATGAATGGGTAGCAGAACCGGGAGATTTTGAAGCGTTGATAGCGGCATCGTCGACAGACGTACGGACGAAGATAAAGTTTAGGTTGAAATAAGCGAAAGATTAATACTGAAATCCTCGGTGGCTTACATTGTAGGCGATTTCTCTTTGATGTTTATGAATTAATTCCAACCGCAGCGAAAGATTTAAATTCAAATAATGATGGCTGTTTATAATACTTTTAATGATTTCACCATTGACTATTGACCATTCACCACTTTCTGCCAAACCACACTACCAGATTCTCGATGGCCTTCGCGGTGTTGCTGCTTTGATGGTGGTGGCCTTCCATATTTTTGAAGCACATTCCACCAGTCACCTGGATCAGGTGATCAATCACGGCTACCTTGCCGTAGATTTTTTCTTTTTGTTATCTGGCTTCGTTGTCGGGTATGCATATGATGATCGCTGGCAAAATATGAGCATCGGCGTTTTTTTTAAACGACGTCTCATACGACTACAACCCATGGTAGTAATGGGTATGACCATCGGCGCCTTGCTTTTTTATTTCCAGGATTCGCCTGTGGTGGCTCCGCATATTCATGAGGTGCCTGTATGGAAAATGCTTGGTATTATGTTGATCGGCTTTACTTTGTTACCTGTATTGCCATCAATGGATATCCGCGGCTGGCACGAAATGCACCCTTTAAACGGACCGGGTTGGTCGTTGTTTTATGAGTATATAGCAAATATCCTGTATGCACTTTTTGTAAGAAGGTTTTCAAAAACATTGCTTGCGATCTTTGTATTGCTGGCGGGCGCGTTCCTTTTGCATTGTGCCGTTACGAGCGAAAAAGGCGATGTGATCGGCGGCTGGTCACTGGAGCCGCAACAAATAAAGATAGGGTTTGCAAGATTGCTCTATCCTTTTTTTGCAGGGTTGTTATTAAGTCGCACCGCAACGCTGATAAAAGTAAAAAACGGGTTCCTGTGGTGCGCCCTGCTGGTGATCATCATATTGGCAATGCCGCGCATTGGTGGTGCGGGTCATTTGTGGGCAAACGGGTTATTTGATTCGCTTTCCATTATTTTAATTTTTCCGTTCATCGTTTTTTTGGGGGCAAGCAGTTCCATCAGCAATAAAAACACAAAACGTGTTTGCAAATTTTTGGGCGATATTTCTTACCCGATTTACATCACGCATTACCCACTGATCTATTGGTACACAGGTTGGGTATACGATAATAAAAAGTCTTTTCGCGAAGCCTTGCCCATCAGTTTACTGGTATTCTTTACTGCGATTGCGATTGGGTACGCATGTTTAAAATTATTTGACGAGCCTGTTCGGAATTGGCTCAAAAAGAAAATGAGCGCGTAAATTTCATCGTAATTGGCGCATATGGGGCTATTTTTATTTTCACCTGCGAGGCAGGCCGGAGTTGTATTTCAAACCTTTGCGGTATTTTATTTTCAAAAACTTTTCCAAAATAATTTGTTCAAATACCTTTTTGCCTTATTTTTGCACTCCCAATTAAAAAGCGGGGGTTGCTTTAATGCAATGAATTGGTAGCTCAGTTGGTAGAGCAATACACTTTTAATGTATGGGCCCTGGGTTCGAGTCCCAGCCAGTTCACAAAAGCTGTTTCAGTAATGAAGCAGCTTTTTTTATTCAGTCCGTTCGCTATATTCTCCTTAAATACCGGTTATCAAACCTTTTCGCACAAACTAAATCACTTATTTTTGCCTATATTTTTATACCATGAGTGATTTCTTCAATAATAAAGTAGTGGCCATCACCGGCGGCAGCGATGGTATCGGAAAAGCGCTGATCGATCTGCTGTTGCCCATGGGCGCGCGCGTGGCTACCTGCGCCCGCAACCAGGATAAATTATACGATCTTCAGTTGAGCCATTCTACGCGCCCTTTGCATTGCGTTGTAGCCGATGTAAGCAATTACAACGATTGTAAGATGTTTATCGAATCTACCATCAAACAATTTGGCGGCATAGATATTCTTATCAATAATGCCGGAATTTCTATGCGTACTTTGTTAAAGGATGCAGAGCTAGACGTGTTTAAAAAAGTGATGGACATCAATTATTTCGGAACGGTGTATTGTACCAAGCTCGCCCTGGAATCCATCATTGAAAGAAAAGGAACCGTTGTGGGAGTTTCTTCCATCGCCGGCTATCGTGGATTGCCTGGCCGAAGCGGTTACAGCGCCAGTAAATTTGCACTGAACGGTTGGCTGGAAGCGATCCGTACTGAACTATTGGACGATGGAGTGAATGTGATGTGGGTTTGCCCTGGGTTTACAAAAAGCAATATCCGCAACGCAGCATTAAATGGAAAATCAGAGGCGCAGGGTGAGAGTCCGCTTAACGAATCGTCGCTCATGAGCGCTGAAGAATGTGCCGTTCATATCCTCAATGCCGTGGAGAAAAGGAAACGTACACTGGTATTGACCTTTAAAGGGAAACAAACGGTGTTCATGAATAAATTCTTTCCGGCATGGACGGATAAACTCACTAAAAATTTCTTTTTCAAACAAGGTAAACTGGTTAAGTAACGAGTTTTTACCGATCGTTCTCTTTCAAATAATTCAATAAAAAGGCATGCCGTTACTCACTCTTACAAGCGACATAGGTATCCAGGATTTTATGCCGGGCGCTATTAAGGGACAATTGCTGCAAGCGAACGATACTTTCAACATTGTCGACATCACCCATTTATTATCGCCCTTCAATTATCCGCAGGCGGCGTACGTTTGCCGAAATGCTATCCGTAATTTCCCGGCAGGTACATTTCACCTGATACTTATCAACCTGTTTGATGAAAAACCCGAACATATGCTGCTTGCAGAGCATAACGGACAGTTTATAGGTTGTGCTGACAATGGACTGTTAACGATGATCCTGGAAGAAGTGCCGCAGAAAGTAGTTGCTTTGCACCTGGAAAAATCGCAGCAGAAAAATACGCTGTACTGCGTTAATGTTTTTGCAAACGCGTTCAATGAACTAATCAAAGGGAAAGCGCTTGAAGAGATCGGTGATGCGGGTGTCTCCATTCATGTAAAAAACCCCTTACGGCCATTGCTGGGCAACAACTGGATAGAGGGCCAGATCATCTTCATAGATAATTTTGAGAATGTGATTGTCAACATCAGCAAGGAAGAATTTGAAGAACAAAGAAAGGGTAGGAGTTTTAACCTCATTTTTAAAAGAGATGAGGAGATCGACAAGATCAGCGAAACTTATGCCGATGTACCCGAAGGTGAAAAGCTGGCACTTTTTAATTCCGCCGGCTATCTCGAAATTGCTATTAACAAAGGTAATGCGGCAGGCCTTTTTGGGCTACAGGGTTTTTCTGAAAAGCAATACAGCGCTCAATCTCAGCTAATGAACAACAGGCTGATCTATCAGACGGTGAAGGTTTATTTTCAATAAATGTATTCAAACAAATAAACGAACAAAACTTTTTCATGAAAAAATTTACAATTGCCTGCGGCACGATGTTGGCCACCATCACAATGAACGCGCAGGTGCAGATGCCGGCCGCCTCGCCTTCACAAACTATCAAACAGGATTTTGGCATCGGCTCCATCGAAATCAACTACTCACGCCCGGGTGCGAAGGGACGCAATGTTTTCGGCGGACTGGAGTCTTACGGAAAAATATGGCGCACCGGCGCCAATACAGCCACCCGGATAAAACTTACGGAGCCGGTTGAATTAGGCGGAAAAAAAGTGGATACGGGTACATATGCATTGTATACTGTTCCCGGCGCAGAGATGTGGGAAGTAATCATCAATAAAGGGATCAATAATTGGGGTATTGACGGATATAAAGAAAGTGAAGATGTGGTGCGTTTTAAGGTGGCACCGGTTAAATTAAAAAAGATAGTCGAGACCTTCACTATTCAATTTGAAAATATGAAGCCGGATCGTTGTGACCTGGTTTTGATGTGGGACAAAACGTCGATCACCATTCCGGTGACGGCCAATTTCAAGGAAAAGATCCGTGCGCAAATCGAAGCAGGTATGCAAACCGATAAGAAGCCTTATTGGGCCGCCGCGCAGTTTTACAATGAGTACGACAAAAATCGTGTGAAAGCGCTTGACAACGTTAACAAAGCGATCGCTGAAAATGAAAAGGCTTATTGGATGTTGTTGTACAAAGCAAAAATTCAGGAGGAAATGGGCGACAAAGCAGGCGCCTTGATTTCTTCCAAACAATCGCAGGCATTAGCAAAAGAAGCACAGAATGATGCTTATGTGAAATTAAATGAAGAATTGCAGAAGAAATTACAGTAATCATAGATCATACATCAAAGATTGATTTCAATCCATACCGGTGCATGGTCACTCGTTTTTTCCCAGCCGCGTACTTGTTTGTCAACGCCGGCTTTTACAAGGTGAGTTTCTATTTCAGGGCTTAGCAGAAAATGATCTATTCTCAACCCTGCATTACGGCCATAAGCATTACGAAAATAATCCCAGAAAGTGTAAATCACTTCATCGGGGTATAGCTTACGTATTGCATCTGTCCAACCCTGATCGGTTAATTTTTTAAAAGCAGCCCGTACTTCCGGGCGGAATAAGGCATCGTTTATCCAGCGCTCGGGTTTATATACGTCGAGTTCTGTGGGCATCACGTTAAAATCGCCGGTCAGGATCACCGGTACTTTATGTTTCAATAATTCTTTAGCGTGCCTGGTCAGCCGTTTGAACCAATCAAGTTTGTAATCAAGTTTTGGGCCGGGGGCAGGATTTCCATTCGGGAGATACAGGCAACCGATCACGATGTCGTTCACTATGGCTTCAATGTAGCGGCTGTGAAGATCATCTTCATCGCCAGGCAATGTGCGGCGCAATTCTTTTATATCGTGTTCTTTGGAAAGTATGGCCACACCGTTCCAGCTTTTTTGCCCGTGCCAGATTGCATTGTAACCAGCATCTGAAATGGCCGCTTCCGGAAATTTTTCCTGCGGAGCTTTCAGTTCCTGCAGGCAAACCACATCGGGCGAGGTTTCCTTCAGCCAACGAAGCAACACCGGTAATCGCCCATTGATACCATTTACATTATACGTAGCTATTTTCATTGCGAACTTATTTGTAAAATAAGTTACGCAATAAATGCGGGTTTTGTAAAATAGGGATTTAACTTATTTTGCTGTCATGCGCTAAAATTTGCTCTGAAAACAGATACAACAAGTTCAGACAGGCAGTATTCTGTCATTTTGGAACAATAAAAACATCGGCAGAATAAGGAGTTTTATCCTGGTTTTTTATAAAACCTGGCGCGTAAGAGTTTACAGATCTACGCCGGTTGTAAAAGCGGTATGTGGGTTTGAAGATTTAACCATTCATCCATTGGCTCAGGGACGGCTTCGCTTTTAAATAATATACAATATCATCCTTCATCCCTTCCATTTTAAGCGTTCTTTTCATGTATTTTTCCCATTTGCATTCTTCCATCAGGTTCGTTTTCATAATATCCGAAACAACATTGATGTCTGTGCCGTTGTAAAAATTTTTGAAATTGAAATATTCCATGATGGCAGGAATCAATTCTGCTTTCAAAGAAGAATGAAAATCAATTAACCGGTAACAAGCGGCTTCGGTGATGATATATCCGGCATTATTATATTGGTCCGCATCTATCCAGATCATACCAGTGCGTATGTCGAAATCATATTTTTCATTTAAGATTGCAATTTGCTCAGACGTGAACCCGCGCGTTTGTATACATGCAAACAATTTTTCTTTTATTTCATCAAAGCTGTCGCCCTGATCGGAATATACTTCGCTCAGGTAATCGGGTCCAAGACATCGGTAATGTGGCGCCGGCTGGGTAATGGCCGCTTTCTTCTTCCAGAACATAAGGTAAATTTATGCAATGATAAAACGTCGTAACTTATAATAAAACAGGAAAAATCCTGTTTTTTAAACGTATTTTCCCGTAGGAAAATCTACGCATCGGGTGAGTCAGTATTTTTTCTGCTACCTCGCGTGCGCTTACCATTGCTTCCCCTGCCGTTACCGGATTTGGTCCGCCAAAATAATCCTGGCTTTTAATAAAGCCCAGGATCCCCTTTTGCCTGGGGATGAGTAAATATGGAATCTTCAAAGCTGCCGCTGCTCGTCTGATTTTCTAAAACTGTGTTGTGATAAACCATCTAACCTTTCAGGCTCACAACCAACTCCCTGATTAAATTTGCCTGTGCCGGATTTATCTTCTTAACCGCAACAGTTTCATCAAACCAACCGCCTTTATCGATTTCCGGAATGCGGATATATTTTCCTGAACGCGGTGGCCACTCCAGATCGAATTCATTGCTGGTAATATTTTTTTCGTCGATGTCCATATTCAACGCCCACGCAAAAATTATTTTTCCGCTTTTCAATTTCGCGGGCGATAGCGGTAGAAAAGTTCCTTCACATTCATGGCCCGTTTCTTCCCTGAACTCTCTGATGGCCGCACTCAAGGGATCCTCGTTATCGCTAAATTCTCCTTTGGGAATTGACCATGCACCTTCATCTTTATTCTTCCAAAACGGCCCACCCGGATGAACCAAAAAGAATTCAATTGTTTTATTACTGAAACGATACAATAATATCCCGGCACTTTTCATTGGTGTAGAAATTTAGGTTTAACCAAACGGACAGTAAATTTAAACATTTCAAAATTGAGCTATTCACTCATAAACCGGATGATTTAAAGTTGAATATCAAAATTCAATATTACAAACCGGGAATTATGATTAATGTTGCACGGTAAAAACTTTCAATGGGCGAACGATTTGAAATACCCGTTACTTACATGGGACGCGAGCAATTATTTTTCGCTGAAATGGTAGCGACAGGGTATTCGTATAAAATATATGTAGATGTGGATGGGCAGCAGATCTCATTTGAACCCGATGAAGAGCGAAATTTTCGTGCTGTGATCGCCGATCCCGATTACGCGTCAGTAAACAAGATCGACAGGCACTTGCTGGAAGAAATCGCAAATACGTTAATTTCGATCTTCAAAGATTAGATCATTGGCCGCTATTAATTATATCAGGTTATCAGAACTTACCGGTAATATTGCCAGAGTAATCAATGCGAATTTTTCAGCCAGAACTTTCTGGGTGATCGCAGAGATAACCAATCTTAAACATTATCCGCAGAAAAATTATTACTTTCTTGATCTTGTTGAGAAGGATCCTGTAAACAATACTATTCTAACCAGTATCAAAGCAAATGCATGGAGTACGGCTACAGCGCGCATAAGGAACTTTGAGCAGCTGACGGGGCAAAAATTCGACAACAATATCCGCTTGTTATTGCAGGTGTCGGTAGAGTATCACATCAGCTTCGGCCTGAAGTTGAATATCCATGACGTAGACCCTTCTTTCACAATGGGTAACCTGGAAAAACAGAAACAGCTTACATTGCAGCAGCTTATTGCCAAGAACCCGGGATTTGTAGAGCTTACTGAAGAGGGGTATATCACTTTTAATAAGACACTTCCGCTGAGCCCGGTGATACAAAAAATTGCTTTGATTGCATCACCAGGATCAGATGGTTACAATGACTTCAAACATGAGCTGGACAATAATTTATATGGGTATGCATTTACGGTAGACGAATATCCTGCGCAGGTGCAAGGTGCAGGAATGGAAACAGGGATCGTAAAAAAACTGATCGAGATATTCATTTCGCAAAAATTGTATGACGCCGTTGTGATCGTTCGTGGAGGCGGATCACAAACAGATTTCCTGATCTTTGATTCTTATGAAATGGGTAAGGCGATTGCAAGGTTCCCGGTGCCGGTATTTACGGGGATAGGTCATACCCGCAATGAAAGTATCGCAGATATGATGGCTTTTCGGGCAACGAAAACGCCCACAAAAGTAGCAGAATCGATCATTTCGCACAACCGTTTATTTGAAGAGAAGGTGATGGCGCTTCAAAAATCTATTGTTGCAAATGCAAACGAAATGCTCAGCAAACATTTGCTTTCTTTGAGCAACGCAAAAAGTGTGATTTCTTCCAAATACAGGGACATCCTGCATTTGCAGACGCAATATCTTGCAAATACCCGCTCCTTCATAAAAGAATATGCAGCCGTACAATTAAATGATCAGCGGCAGTTATTGGAAAAACAATTTTACAATATTAAGCACAATGCGGATAAATTGCTGACCGCTTCGGGTTACAAATTGCAGCAACACATTCAGCTGATCAAATTATTAAGTCCCGATCATGTCTTGAAGCGTGGTTATGCATTAATCTATCAAAATGGGAAGCTCATTACTTCCGGAAAAAATATCAATAAAGGATCAGAACTCACCACCGTGATGGCGGACTCAATATTCAAATCTGTTGTAAGCGAAATAAATAAGAAAAACAATGAATGAGCAAGTGACATATGCGGGTGCCATGGCCGAATTATCAGCTATAGCAGAAGCCATGGAAGATGAAACGATCGCCGTGGATGAACTTTCGGAAAAGGTAAAACGCGCCGCAGAGCTGATTGCATTCTGCCAGGAAAAATTGCGTACCACAGAGGAGGATGTAAAAAAAGTGATCGCTAAGATGGAACCTAAAGCGAAGAAGTGATGGGAGGTGCGGGGTATAGATTGGAACAATCCGAGTCCCTGCACCAATCCCAGGATCTTTTATGTTCCCGATAATTTCCGTTTTGGAGAATATCAAAAAACTTTTCCCAACAAGCTTTGCCTTTTTGAAGAACGGCCGTCCGGCTACAGCATCGTCTGAAGAAAGGCGATATTCACGATCCGCACAGGATTTTTTTTCTCACTTTCATTAAGAAATTGAATAAAATTAAACAACGCGCCCTTGGTGCATTGTTTAATTCTTTACTGTTTATAGAATCGATCTTATCAATCCGCCTTCTACTCTTATTGATGCTCCGTTGGTAGCGGAAGAAAGCGGACTTGCATAATATACAACCGTTGTAGCAACTTCATCGGTTGTGGCAAAGCGGCTGATCAGGGAAGTAGGGCGCAGGTTTTTGAAAAAATATTTTTCAACTTCTTCCGCAGATTTGTTTCCGGCCCTGGCTAAATCCTCAATGAATGTGCCTACGCCTTTCGATCTTGTTGGTCCCGGTAAAATTGAGTTCACTGTAACATGGGTGCCTTTCGTTAGTTCCGCCAGGCCTCGTGCTACAGCCAATTGCGCAGTTTTGGTAACTCCGTAATGAATCATTTCATCCGGGATGAATACGGCCGATTCGCTGGAAATGAAAATGATCCGACCCCAGTTTTTTTTCAGCATCAATGGAAAATAGTGCCTCGATAACCGAACTCCGCTCATCACGTTCACTTCAAAGAAGCGGAACCAGTCCTGGTAAGGAATATCTTCGAATGCTTTTGGTTCAAAAATGCCGGCGTTGTTGATGAGGATGTCTACGGAGGGCAATTCATCGATGAGCCTGTTCACATCTGCCACTTTTGAAAAATCTGCCGCAATGCCCGTCAATGTTGATCCGGCTGTAAATGGCTTAAGCTCCCGGATTGCATCGTCAATACTTTGTTGGGTACGTCCGTTGATCACAACATTGGCACCTTCTTGCAGCAATCTTTTTGCAATGGCAAAACCGATCCCTGCTGTAGAACCGCTGATGAAAGCGGTTTTGTTTGTTAGCTGTAAATCCATATCTGTAAAGTTGAATGATTGTGGCTAAAGTGTAGGATTTAGAAAGGTTAGATTGTTTTGATAAAACTTTAGGGATTTATGATAACCCCAAAAACTTCTGAACCTTAACTATACTCTCCGCCGCAATGCAAAATTAATCGTTTCTCACAAAGCTTTCCAGGCGATGAACTAACTTTGCCGGATGTCGAAAATGGAAACGCTGGAGGAATTTTATAAGAAGAAACTGAATTGGTTGCCGGATAACCTTCAAAAAGATATAGGTCATTTCAATGTTTTCCGGCTGGAAGATTGCATAGGCCAGAATAAAACCCCTACTCAATATTCCCGGCGTGAATTCTATAAGGTCGCGCTCGTGCGTGGCACACATCGTTATCATTTTGCAGGCAAAAGTGTGGACGTTACCGGAACAACCTTGATATTTTTCAACCCCAATGTTCCCTACACTTTCGAACGGTTAACGGAAGATATCACCGGCTATTTTTTCATTTTCAAAGAAGCGTTTTTTACCGAAACGATGCGTACAGGTATCAGTGAATTTCCGATGTTTGTTGCAGGCAATAAGCCGGCCTATATGTTAAACAAAAAGCAGGATAAGATCATCAGTGACATTTTTGATAAAATGCTTGATGAGATTGGATCTTCCTATGCTTATAAATATGATCTTCTTCGGAATTATGTGATGGAAGTTGTTCATTATGCATTAAAGATGGAGCCTACTGAGCATCTGTATAAACATCCCGATGCCAATACACGGATCACTTCAATCTTTACAGAATTGCTCGAAAGGCAGTTCCCCATTGAATCTCCTTCACAGCGATTTATTTTGAGATCGGCAAAGGATTTTGCGGAACATCTCTCCGTTCATGTCAATCATCTTAACCGCGCCATCCGAACCACTACCGGTAAGACAACCAGTGAACATATTTTTGAAAGGCTGGCAGCAGAGGCGAAGGCGTTGCTGAAACACACCAACTGGAACATTTCTGAGATAAGCTATTGCCTGGGATTTGAGGATCCTGCCCATTTCAATCATTTCTTTAAAAAACGAACCAGTGTTTCGCCTTCAGCTTTCCGCTGACGTTTCCCCCGATTTATACCTGGCTGTTTTGGTGGACATCACAAACAAAGCTACGGTAGGAAACTTTGACTCTCTCAGCGGCGCAGGGAATGTCGGCAGTTTTTTCTTTTATACACAGAATAGGATACTCCGATAGAATAACTTTTTGTGACTAAACTGTGCGCAACAAATTTTTACGGCAAATGATCTTATCAATAAATTTGAAATACCCAAATATGCCGTCATATGAAATTTACGCCTGGCCAAACAGTGACCTTACTCGATACGGAATACAAACCAGCGGGAAGTGCCGTGATATGCGCTTATGAAGAAACGTCTGATAAATATGAGGTGAGCTTCGTGTACCCGGGCCATCATAATGCAGACAGGATAACGGTTCCGGAGGAAAGGTTGATCGTCATTTCAGAAATGGTAGCGTGATATGTTCCCGCAAATTTCCGCTTGTTCCGCGTTCCATCCATGAGAATCCTGCGAGGGGATGTATACAGCGAAATTACCCTCATTTTGCATGCACCCAAACACCGTGTGTGATTTTCTTTAAAATAGATAAATTATGTGAAACCTGTGCCGGCAGCGGATAATACAATACGAAGTTGAGAAATCCTGGCGGCCAGATCAGTCTCCGGCTAAAAAAAAGGGTCCCTCCGTAGAAACGGAGCGACCTTTTCGATTGCTTGCCATATGAAAAAAGTTAACAGTAAATATTAATATTACTGTAATATTATTTTAATTATCTTCCCAAGTATTTCAGGATACCTGGCCTTTTCGATTGCCGCTATTAATTCGTTTGCTAGCCCTATCAATTTCCTGTTCCTCCCTTTCTTTCACAAATATAGATTCGTATTTGTTCTTTTTTCTTTCAACTTTTGGATCGTTTTATTACGCTGAAATCGATTTGTTTATACGTAAATCCTTTGTCGTAAAGCAATTAGAGGGTCATTTTTTATTATGCCCAAGGTTTTTTAATTATCTAAAAAAGTGTTGCGGTAACGTTATCGTGTATGTTTTACACATTTGATTTTGCCTCAATAGTATAGTTACCCGCGCGCACCGGGTGGGATTTTTCTAATCAAGCTCTCCGGTAATTAGGAATAGTTTTTTGAGTAGTATGGCCACCTCGATAAAATGCCTGTGGTCTTTTAGGCGTGATTAAAAATTTTCAATTGAATGGGGCAAAATCCGCGGCAATTATTTCGCAGAAGGCGAAAACCTGTTTTAATAAGAGCTGGCTATTAAAAAAAGGGTCCCTCCGTAGAAACGGAGCGACCTTTTCGATTGCTTGCCATATGAAAAAAGTTGACAGTAAATGTTACTGTAATATTATTTTTAATTATCTTGCCAACCGTATCTCAAGATACCCGACCTTTTCGATTGCCGCCATTTGATTTCGATTGCTTGCCACTTGATTTCTCTGCTTCCTCATTTTCTACAACAAATATAATCTGCCATCATCTTTTTTTTTGGCCAACATTCATCGCCTTTTATTACGATGAAATATCTATATTTAAGCTTAAATCCTTTACAGTAAAGGATTTGCGGCTTTCGATTTTATTATCTCCAAGGTTTTTTTGTCAATGTTATGCAATTGTTATGCAATCGTTTTCGGGCGGATTTTCTGTAAATAATAAAGGTTCCAGCGGATAAAAAAATCCGAAAATGTATTTTGTTTTAAACCAGTAAAGTATTCAAATTAGAAATCAACAGCGTCGGTGCCACCTTCGGGCAAAGCATCACCGAAGGTGAAATCTATGGTAATCAATAAATTTGTGCGTAAAAAAAGGGTCCCTCCGTGGAAACGGAGCGACCTTTTCGATTGCTTGCCATATGAAAAATCTTGACAGTATTTGTTACTGTAATATTATTTTTATTATCTTGCCGCCGTATCAGAAGATACACGACCTTTTCGATTGCCTGCCACTTTATTCAATACCTGCTATCTCTTGTAAAAGAATTTCCTTTTCTGAAACAAAAGTATAGCAGGTTTTTATTAGTTTTATTACAACTTTTACAACGTTTTATTACACTGAAATTGGTTTCTTTTTCCTGAAACCCTTTACCGTATTGCGTTTTAATTTAAGGTTTTGATTATGCCCAACCGTTCTACAGATATATTATTTCAGCTCGTTCACTCGCTAGAAAAGGCTGAAAAACGGAATTTTAAGTTATATATCACCCGCAGCTCCGCAAACCAGGACCTTAAGATCATCGAACTTTTTGACGCTTTGGATAAACTCAGCAATTACGATGAGGCGGTCCTGCTCAAAAAATTAAAGTCCATTCAAAAGCCGCAGCTGGCTAATATCAAGGCGCACTTATATAAACAGGTACTTGCGAGCCTTCGGGTGCTGAAGAGTTCTGACAGCATCGATCTTCAGTTACACGAACAATTGGATTACGCCCGCATTTTATATAACAAAGGATTGTACCTGCAGAGCCTGAAGATCCTGGAAAAAGTAAAAGAACTGGCAACCTCTTATCACCAGGACAGCTTTCTGATCCAGGCCATTTCTCTTGAAAAGAAGATTGAAACACTGCATATCACACGCAGCATGCAAAACCGCGCGGAGCAATTGACTGCAGAAGCGGAAGAAGTGAATGAAAAACGAGGCATGATAACGCGGCTCTCTAACCTGGCCCTGAAACTTTACAGCTTTTATATAAAGAATGGACATGCAAGGAACGAAGAAGATGAGGATGGGATCAAAACCTTCTTTTATGAAAATCTTCCAACCGATTTTCCGCATGAGCTGAGCTTTTACGAAAAGTTGTATCTCTATCAAAGCTATACCTGGTTTGCATTTATCCGGCAGGATTTTTTAATGTATTATCGTTATACCCAAAAATGGGTGGATCTTTTTAAAGAAGAAAAAATGATCGAGATCGTACCCGGGCATTATATCAAAGGAATGCATAACCTGATGAACGCGCATTTCGATCTGAAGAATTATAAGAAGTTCAACGAAACACTGGATAAGTTTGAAGAATTTGCTGAAACGCCGGTAGCCAATCAACACGACAATACGCGGGTTCAGACATTTATTTACCTGTATAGCGCGAAGCTTAACAAATTCATCAATCGCGGTAAATTTAAAGACGGCCTGGCCATTGTGCCGCACATTGAAAAGAAACTGAATGAGTATTACCTGTTCATCGACAAGCATCGTGTGCTGGTTTTCAATTACAAGATTGCAACCCTGTACTTCGGTGCCGGTAATTATGAGCGCTGTATAGATTACCTTAGAAAGATCATCAACGACAATGTGGATCTAAGGAACGATCTGCAATGTTATGCCCGCTTGCTGCATCTCATTGCTCATTATGAACTGGGCAATGTTGATATCATGGAACATCTTATCAAGGCGGCGTATCGCTTTATGGCAAGAATGCAGAATCTTACCGTAGTGGAAGAGGAAATGTTCCGTTTCTTAAAACGTTCTTTTTATATTTCACCCAAAAAGATCCAGCCTGAATTTGAAAAATTCCTGGAGAAGATCATTAAGTTTGAAACAAGTCGTTTTGAAACACGTTCCTATGCTTATCTCGATATTTTTTCGTGGGTAGAAAGTAAGGTTTATCAAAAGCCGCTGGATAGGGTAATACGTGATAAGTATTTAAAGAGTAAAAGACGGTAATGTGTGTCAAAGCTCCGGCTTTCGGCTGTTAACTGAAGCCGTGACTTCAAGGTACATCAGGTAATCATTAACCCGCATCCCCTGATATCACTGTTGTCCAGTCTTCCTAATATTTCGAACGTGCCGTCTGTATATAATTTCCCGATATCATCCGTTGCGATAAAAGAACAACTATGCATGTTTGCCAGGTCGATGATGTTTACCACTCCGCCAGAAAAATTCTTCGCAACATCCTCTGGTAAAATTATTTCAAACGGATCATCTTCTGCGCGCAATACGATCCTCATCCATGGCGGGCAGGTGAAAATACCGTTGCCGGAAGAGTAGGCCTGCGACAACAATTCCGTCATCCCATATTCTGAATGGATCATGTCGGAACCTAGCCGTTCCTTGAGGTTGTTGTGCACATCCAAGCGAGTCATTTCTTCGCGGCGGCCCTTCATCCCACCTGTTTCCATCACGATCGTATTCCTCAGATCCATCTTGTATTTTGCCGCAAAATCAAGCAATGCGTAAGTTACGCCAATGAGCAGGGTAGGTTGTTTGTTAGCTTCGTTCTGCAGCAAGGTTTCGTGCAGTTGTTCATGGTTATACAGGTAAAATCCGCTTGCCGCATTTCCGGAACGTTTGATGAGTTCATTAACCATATACACCAACGAAGAGCTTTGTCTTTCGAGGTAAGATGGCAAAAGTCCGATTACACAAAGATCTTTCACGTTTCCGTAGAACATTTCGAATCCCTTTAAAAAGCTTTCCTCGTAAATAGCGGCAGAGCGTAGAAAATGCTTGCTGTTTACAGAACCCGTGGTGCCACTGCTTTCAAATATCACTTGCGGTTCAAAGGAGCCGGCCACCACTATCTTCGATTTGAAGAATTGTATGGGCAGGAACGGTATTTGTTTCAAAGCCTGAACAGCCACCGGATCCACATGAATAGCATTGCAGTATTTCCGGTAAATGTCATTTTGTTCATACTGATAGCGGAACAGTTCAAGTGCCAAAGGCTCAAATGCAGCAGGAAGGGGCGTAAAGATGTCCAGAGAATCGTTCAAGGTTTAAAGTTGAGAACGCAAAGTTATGTCTTCAACCTTGAACCTTCAACCTTGAACCTTACCCGGTAGTTTTTAAATTTGCACAACGAACTTTATTCGTAAATTTGAATTAAATGATAAAGATGAGAACCACATTACTGATAATTGCTGCCGCCTTCACAATGGCATCCTGCAAAAAAGATAAATATACAACCGCACCACAGATAAAATTCAATGATTTTACGCCGAATACTTTTACACGCGGGTCCATTTTGCCGCCGGAGGCAGGTCCGTTCCTGTCTATTCAACTCACCGATGCGGAAGGAGATTTTGGTTTCGCACCGGGAGAAGACACTTCCTATCTCTATATTAAGAACGTTACAATAGCCGGGGCCGTGCTTGATTCAATCCCGTTTCCAACCTCTGGCCAGATCAAAAGGAACGACCTGAACGCCGAAGTGGTCGTTAATCTTTCCAACGCAAGAAGCGCCCTTATCGGTACTCCCACTGTGCCAACGCATCCTTATGTAGATACCCTGCATTTTGAAGTATATGTAAAGGATTTTGCAAAAAACAAAAGTAACGTTATCACTACTCCGGGATTTTATCATATAACACCGTAATGAAATGGTTGCATTTCATTTTGTCGCACTCCATTTTTATTGCTTTTTGTGCAGCTGGATTGTGTTTTCAAACCTACAGCCTGCTGCATCTGCAGCATGACAGGAATATTTACACTTTTGTTTTTTTTGCTACCCTCGGCAGCTATAACTTTTATTGGCTCATCAGCAAGTATTCCTTTAGCCACGATGCGCCAGTGATGGCGTTCTTACGGGCAAACAGAACCTATATATTGCTGTTTTTCCTTGCCGGAGCAGGTATGCTTGGAAGTATTATCTTTTTATCTGGTTATTACATTTATATTTTCATCGCTGCTGTACTTACATTGTTGTATTCTTTGCCCCTGTGGCCCTTTCGTTTTGCGGCATTTACCCGTAAAGCCGGCTTTTTAAAAACCATTCTGCTTGCTGCTACCTGGTCATGGGCAACCGTTTTGGTGCCGGCAGCACCTGTAGTGAATACTTCTTTCCTGCAGGTGACGGTACTTTTTGTTGCGCGTTTCTGCTTCATGCTCATGCTTTGCATCCTCTTCGATCTGCGCGACATGAAAATAGATAAGATGCATTCGCTGCACAGCCTCGCCACCGATGTGAGCAAAAGCAGTATGCGGGTCATTATGCTTGTCGTTTTTATTATATATATGTTGAGCGGAATGTTTGTACGCAATTATTTTCATGATGTGCGGCAACTGGTCGCTTTCCTATTTACGGGGCTGTTGGTATGGATCGTTTACCGGCTATCGCTTACAAAGGAACGTGGCTATTTTTTCTATTATTTTCTTGTCGATGGACTGATGTTAATATCAGCAGCCGCAACTTATATAGCAGCTATTTGATTACTTTTGCAGCAGAAAATTTTTTACTTACATGGCTAAAGCAATAAAACCAAAGTCGCTTATCACGGCGCAATCCTACGATTTCTTACGCAATTATATAAACAATGCATCTCCAACAGGTTTTGAAAGCAGCGGGCAAAAGCTATGGATGAATTACCTGCGTCCTTACGTGGATGAATTCTTCACCGATCCTTATGGAACGGCGGTGGGCGTTATCAACCCCGCTGCGCCTTTCAAAGTGGTAATCGAGGCGCATGCCGATGAAATCAGTTGGTTTGTTAATTATATTTCTGCGGAAGGATTGATCTACCTCAAACGCAATGGGGGCGTGGATCACCAGATTGCACCGTCTATGCGGGTGATTATTCATGGGAAGAAGGGGGTTGTGAAGGCCGTGTTCGGCTGGCCCGCCATTCATACGAGACTAAGCAATAACGATTCGAAGGAGCCACAACCAAAGGTGGAAAACCTGTTTCTGGATTGCGGAGCGAGAACAAAAAAAGAAGTGGAAGATCTGGGCATTCACATCGGTGCGGTAGCAACTTATGAAGATGGTTATGATGAACTCGCGCACGACTTTCTGATCGGTCGTGCATTTGATAACCGTGTGGGCGGTTTCATGATTGCTGAAGTGGCAAGGTTGCTCAAAGAGAACAAAAAGAAATTACCGTTTGGGTTATATATCGTAAACGCGGTGCAGGAAGAGATCGGTCTTCGGGGCGCAGAAATGATTGCGCGCCGGATCAAACCGGATGTCGCCATCATTACCGATGTTACGCACGACAGCAGCACGCCTATGATCAGCAAGATCATTGAAGGAGAGTGTGTGAGCGGAAAAGGCCCATCTTTATGTTACGGTCCTGCGGTGCATAATAAATTGCTTGATCTGGTGCAGGCGACGGGGCAGAAGAATAAGATCCCGTTCCAACTGCGTACTGTCAGCCGCAGCACGGGTACCGACACAGAATCATTCGCTTATTCCAATGATGGCTGCCCGTCCGTACTCATTTCCATTCCGCTGCGCTATATGCACACAACCGTAGAAATGATCCACAAATTGGATATTGAAAATACGGTGAAGCTGATGTATGAAACACTGCTTACGCTGACACCGAAAACCAACCTGAGCTATTTTTAAATATTGATAAACAGCAATTAAAGCGAAAGAATAAAATCACAGATTTCTTGCTTGAAAAGAATTTTTGGTTACGCCGATAAGATCCCGCTTCGCGGGATGACCGAAGCGAGGAACGGCCACACCCGGGAATAGTGTCATCTTGGGGTAAATACTTTACGAGAAGATCAAATCTGCGAAATCATTAAATCAGTCCCGCAGGGCGGGATGAAAAATATGTGATACCATTTTTGCTCAGATAAAATCAATTATGGATACCTACGGTAAATACATCCGCCTTTTTGGCAACATCTTTTTCACCTTCATCGGTTTCATCGTATTGATGATCCTGATCATGCTGGGATGCAGGCTGTTTTTCGATCTGCTCAGTTTCTTACCATGGACGGTCTACATTTACATGCTCTTTATTATTACCGTACCCGCAGCTATATTTATTCCTGTTTACGTGGTGTATTTCCGGCGAACGAAACGGCATCCTTCCTTGGCTGTCAGGTATGTTTCTTATGGTATCTTTACAATTGCATTGCTCTTGTGGGCGATTGCCTTTGCATCCGATATATTTGATTTCTTTAAACATTATTCAGCTACCATTGCTAGCTATAAAAGTTATGAGCTGTATTTTTTGGCGGCCAATGTTGCGGCAATATTTTTTGTGGGGATATTGCAGGCGTTGACGATGACGAAGGAAGTGGATTGGATGGAGAAATATAAATGACTATTAATTAAGAATTAGTCTTTCCGGAATTTGTCGATTATGTTCCGAAAGGAAATGTATGCGGACCTCTAAACTAAATCAATGCGTTCTTTTTACCGTTCCACACACTATTTTTGGGTTGTTTTCCGGGTGATCATGATTGTCGCTTATTGTATCAGTGCCATGTCGGTATTGAACGAACACGGGCGCTTGCATTCTTACGAAATGCTGGTCAACATCGTTATCTTTTTTTATGCGGTCGGGTTGATCATCTTATCCGTGCAGGAAATAGCAAAGAAGCCGCAGAATATTATTTTGCGTAGGATAGTCGGAGTGTTTTCTATATTACTTGCACTCACTATTGCTGTCGTGATCGTAATGTTCAACGGCCGGCACGGCGGCTTACTGATCTTCCCGGTGATCATTTTGTTTTTTGGTTTGTGGGATATGGCCGCAGACTTGTAGGGTTACCTTCAACGGGTTAGAAATACCGAAGGCATTTGTTTTCCCGGTCACGCTGTAACCACTTTTTGGGTTGTCAACCCAAAATAAAATTTCGCTTTGGGACCAAACAAGCTTATAAACGAGAGCAGATTTGTTATCGGCGCCTGGATTATCTAAAAGTCCGACGTAACCGTCAACGATGAAGGCATTAAGTCGTATGCGAAATAATAATATCATTTAAGGTCTTCAATAAACTCGGGCTGCAGGATTATCTCAAATATGATTTCAAAAATGTACAGCACCGGTAAATGTGAATTACATAAGCTGGGAAAGTCATATAAAAAGAATTCCCCGGGAAGAATCCGGGGGAATTTTCTTTTAACCCTTAAAACAACTAACATGAAATTAGTTGCGATAGTATAAGTAAGTACGTATGCAGCGATCAAAAGGTTTGCCGCTGAAAAATATTTCTATGTCAATGCCAGGTCCAGTACCTGCAACATTGTTTTTACGTAATGAAATTTGATTCCTTTAATGAACAGCGGGTTTATATCCGCCACATCTTTTTCATTTTGCCAGCACATAATGATTTCTTTGATACCGGAACGTTTGGCGGCCAATACTTTTTCTTTGATACCGCCAACCGGCAATACCTGCCCGCGTAGCGTGATCTCGCCCGTCATTGCAAGATAAGGCCTGATCTTGCGTTCGCTGAACGCACTGGCCAGCGCGGTCATCATTGTAATACCTGCACTCGGGCCGTCCTTAGGCGTTGCACCTTCCGGAACGTGGATGTGAACGTTTTTCTTAGCGAACAGCGTTGGATCCAGTCCGGCTTTTTTTGCATTGGCTTTTAACCAGCTGAATGCAGTACTGGCACTTTCCTTCATTACATTGCCAAGGTTTCCCGTAAGTGTAAGGTCGCCTTTTCCTTCCGTAAGTTGCGTTTCAATGAATAATATGTCGCCGCCTACGTATGTCCATGCCAGGCCAACTGCCACACCTGGCATATTGGCCATTTTATATAATTCGTTGCTATAGCGGCTCTTGCCGAGGATCTTCTCCACATCGTTGTTCGTAACTGTTGCTTTCAACTTATCACGCAATACCAGTTCCTTTGCCTGGTAACGCATGATGCTCGCCAGCTGACGATCAAGTTCCCGGACGCCGCTTTCGCGGGTATAATCTGTGATTGTTTTTTCTATGACGGCATCGCTCATCTTGAAGCTGTTTGGCTTCAGGCCATGCATCTCTTTTTGTTTCGGGATAAGGTGACGGCGCGCAATTTCAATCTTTTCCTCCACGGCGTAGCCGCTTAAGTCAATGATCTCGAGCCTGTCGCGGAGCGCCGGCTGGATGTTGCTGAGATTGTTGGCGGTAGCAATGAACAACACTTTACTAAGATCATATTCCAGTTCGAGATAGTTATCGTAAAAAGTATTGTTTTGTTCCGGATCCAATACTTCCAATAAGGCCGATGACGGGTCGCCGCGCTGATCGGAGCCAACTTTATCGATCTCATCCAGTATCATTACCGGGTTGCTGCTTTTTACCTTGCGGATAGATTGTATGATACGGCCAGGCATCGCGCCGATGTAAGTTTTGCGATGGCCGCGGATTTCGCTTTCGTCATGCAAGCCACCGAGGCTCACGCGCACGTATTTCCGACTGATAGCGGCAGCGATACTTTTGCCGAGACTCGTTTTACCTATGCCCGGAGGGCCGATGAAGCAAAGGATCGGGCTCTTCATGTCACCTTTCAGTTTTAATACGGCAAGGTATTCCAAAATACGTTCCTTGATCTTGTTCATGCCATAATGATCATGATCAAGCACTTTTTTTGCTTTTTTAAGATCGTATGAATCCTGGGTATATTCTTCCCAGGGCAAGTCAAGCATGAGGTCGAGGTGGTTATAAACCACAGAATAATCCGGCGTAGAAGGGTGCATGCGCTCGAGCTTTTCAACACCTTTGGTAAACATGTCTTTAGCCGCTTTGCTCCACTTTTTGGCTTCTGCTTTTTTCTGCATTTCCTTCACTTCGGCCACATTGTCGCCACCCAGCTCGTCCTTGATGGCTTTCATTTGTTGCTGCAGGAAATATTCGCGCTGTTGTTTATCAAGTTCTGCGCGCGTTTTATTGGTTACTTTATTCTTCAGTTCTGCGTATTGCAGTTCGGTATGCATAAGGTTCATCAACAGTTCGGCCCGTGCCTTAATATTGCTGATCTCGAGCAATTGCTGCTTTTGCTTGATATCGCTGTTGAGATTGCTGCTTACAAAATGTATGAGGAACGATGGATTCTCAATATTTTTGAGAATGATGCCTGCTTCACTCGGTAAGTTAGGCGATAGCCCTATGATCTGTGCCGCAAGGTCTTTGATGGAGCCAACAAGCGCGTCAAAATCCTTATCGCCTTTTACCGTGTCTTCTTCCAGCACTTTTACCCGGGCCTTGAAGTACGGTTCCTGCACCGTGATTTCCTCTATTTTGAAACGTTTCCTTCCCTGGATGATGATGGTGGTTCCACCATCGGGCATTTTGATAAGTTTCACTAATTTTGCTACTGTCCCGATGTTTTCGAGATCGCTGACCGTAGGTTCTTCAATGTTACTGTCTTTTTGCGCCACAACGCCTATCACTTTGTCAGCCTTGTAGGCATCGGTTACGGCTTTTATGCTCTTATCGCGGCCCACGGTGATGGGTATCACAACGCCGGGAAATAATACAGTATTTCGGAGGGGGAGGAGCGGCAGATCGTCGGGAAGTACCAATTCTTCTGTATTTCCGTCTTCTTTTTCATTCAGTGGAATAATGGGCATGAATTCCATTTCATCTTCATTTCCCTGTAAAAAATAATTTTTATCCATTGTTTTTTATTAGTTCGCCAATATGGCAAAAGTAACACCTAATCGGTGTATTTTTTTGCGGAAGTAGAATAGGACAACTATGGTGCCATTCAATCCGGTATCGGTGATGTTTATCGAAGCGAAGGTTTTATCACTGATTTCTTTTTCGCCTGCGGCGAAGTAGATTAAATGGATTGGACAGATTTGATTTTGCTGCGCAAAATGACTGACCCGGAGATTGAATCGGAATTTGTCTGAATCAGGATTGGGGGATTAGCAGAATTTCAGATTTTTTTGCGTTGCAAATCTTTCTAGTCTTTAAACCTGATTCAGACAAGATCGTCGCAGGCGAACAATTGCGAAGTAATCCAACCTGGGTAACCCATCAATCCGCCGCTTCGGCGGATGACAGAAATCTGTGATCCCATTTCTCGCTCCGATAAAAATCCAAAATTCATAATTGATATTTATCTTGCGGCCGATGGATATCAACATTAACAGCCAGGAATCCGCATTATTCAACCTGATCGCTTCAGTCGCCGCAGGGTTGGGGGTGGAATGCTATGTGGTGGGTGGTTTTGTGCGTGACAAAATATTGGGGCGTGCAACAAAGGACATCGATGTTGTATGCGTAGGTGACGGGATCGCACTGGCGCAAGCTGTGTCTGCAAAATTACCCGGGGCGCCTGTAGTGAATTTCTTCAAAACCTACGGTACTGCGCAGATAAAGCTCGATTGGGTGGAAATTGAATTTGTGGGTGCAAGGAAAGAAAGTTATCGCCACAACAGTCGCAACCCCGAGGTAGAGCCGGGTACATTGGAAGACGATCAGGATCGCCGCGACTTTACTATTAATGCCATGGCCATAAGTCTTAATGAAGATTCTTATGGCAAACTGGTGGATCCGTTTGATGGGACGGGAGATCTTGAAAGACAGCTCATCAAAACGCCGCTGGAGCCCGTCAAGACCTTTAGCGATGATCCATTAAGGATGATGCGTGCGATCCGTTTTGCTTCCCAACTCGGTTTTTCCATAGAACCGGAGACGCTGGAGTCGATCGCACACAACAAGGAGCGCATCCGGATCATAACAAAAGAGCGTATCTCGGAGGAACTGAACAAGATCCTGTTGAGCAAAAAGCCTTCAATCGGTTTGGACCTGCTTTATAAAACAGGGCTGCTGCATATCATTTTTCCGCAGATGGTGGCACTTGCCGGAGCAGAATATATTGACGGGCACGGGCATAAGGATAATTTTTATCACACATTACAGGTGGTGGACAATATTTCGCGAACCACTGATGACCTTTGGCTGCGATGGGCGGCAGTGTTACACGATATAGCGAAGCCCGCAACAAAAAAATTCGAGGAAGGGCATGGATGGACCTTTCACGGTCACGAAGTGGTGGGTGGCAGGATGGTACCCAGGATATTTGCCCAATTGAAATTGCCGCAAAATGAAAAGATGTTGTTTGTCCGAAAGATGGTGGAACTGCATTTGCGCCCGATCAGCCTGAGCAAAGAAGATATAACGGATTCGGCCATCCGGCGCCTGTTATTTGATGCCGGTGATGATATCGATTCACTGATGTTGTTGTGCGAAGCGGATATTACTTCCAAAAACAAGCAAAAGGTAAAACGTTTCCTGGATAATTTTGAGATGGTGCGTCGCCGCTGTGCGGAAGTGGAGGAAAGCGATCATATCCGCAACTGGCAGCCGCCGATCACGGGAGAGATCATCATGAAGGAATTCAATTTGCAACCGTCAAAGCAGGTAGGTATTATCAAGGATGCGATCCGTAATGCAATACTGGATGGTGAAATACCGAACGAATATCAGGCAGCGTTCGGGTTTATGATCGATAAGGGTACAGAGTTGGGGTTAAATTCAATGAATAACTAACAATTAATAATTCTTTTGGTGGTGACCATGTTTACGGGTCAATATGTAAAGAATTATAATTATTAATTATTAGTTATTAACTATTTTTGTTTCATGGCAATTTTACGATTCAGAACATATTGGGAAGAAGATGAAAGTGTTTATCGTGATGTGGCGATCCGTCACATGCAAACTTTTGCGGACCTGCATCTGGCGATATTAAAAAGCTTCGAGTTTGATAATAAACATAAGGCCACTTTTTACCGGAGCAACGATGCCTGGCAGCGGGGCCGGGAAATATCGCTTGAAAAATACGAAAAGGAATACAGGGTAGAGCCGCTGATCATGGGCGAAGTGGCAATTGGAACAGAGATAAAAGATCCCAACCAGAAATTTATTTACGAATACGATTTTAATAAGAACTGGCACTTCATGGTGGAACTTATCCAGGTGGATAAGGATGAAAATCCAAAATTCGAGTATCCTGTTTGTGTTCGCATCGAAGGACTGGCGCCTTCACAATACGGAACCAAAGGGTTAGTAGATAAAAGATTGGCTGAAATGGAAGAGAAATATGATCTTCAACCCGATGCAATGCGTGAAGGCTTTGGAAGCGAAGGCGATGAAGAAGCCGGAAGCGAAGAAGCGGATGAAAGCACCGAAGAGGATCCCCAGGAAGGGAACGACGGATTTTAATAATGAATGATTGTTTAATGAATAATGTGTTGTGCCACCGTCACTTAAACCTTATTCTGCAAGCGGTCTTCGACAAGCTCAGACTGACAGCTTCCTGTCAGGTTAAGCTCAGATCATATCCTGTCATGTTGAGCTTGTGGAAACATAGCAGAACACAGATAACACCAACGCATTAATGAATAATATTTCTTATCTCGATATTTGAAATAATGGTTGTAAACGGAAACTACGGTTCCGCGAGCCGGGAAAACTATCAATTGTCCATTGTAAAATCATCCATTGCAAAAGACCGTTATCATCATCGCCGGCCCTACCGCTTCAGGAAAAACCTCGCTGGCAATTTCCATCGCACAGCATTTTTCAACGGCTATCATTTCTGCCGACAGCCGGCAATGTTACCGCGAACTTAATATAGGCGTTGCTGCACCTTCGCCGGATGAACTGGCAACCGCCCCACATTATTTTATAGCTTCTCATTCTGTCAAAGACAGTATTTCCGCAGCTGATTTTGAAAAGTATGCGCTTGAAAAAACGCAGTTGCTTTTTGAAAAAAACGACGTGTTGGTGATGGCTGGTGGCACAGGTCTTTACATCAAAGCTTTTTGTGAAGGGCTGGATGTAATTCCTGTCGTGGATGAAAATATCCGCGAAGATATCATCCGGCAATATGAAGAAAAAGGGATGAATTGGTTAACGGGTGCTGTTCGCGAAGCCGACCCGGACTTTCTTTCTTCAGGTGAAGCCGCTAATCCCAATCGCCTGATGCGCGCACTGGAAGTAAAATTATTTACCGGTAAAGCCATCTCATCCTTTCGTACCGGAATTAAAAAAATACGGGATTTTAATATAGTAAAATACGGGTTGGAAATTCCGCGGCAACAATTGAATGAGCGCATCAACCGACGCGTTGACCAGATGATTGATGCGGGACTGGAACAGGAAGTTCGTTCACTCGAACCATATCAGCAATTGAATGCCTTGCAGACAGTGGGTTACAAAGAATTCTTCGATTATTTCAACGGGAAGATATCAAAAGAAAAAGCGATCGACCTTATTAAACAACATACACGTCAATATGCAAAAAGGCAGATGACGTGGTTCAAAAGAGACGCTGATATCAATTGGGTGAACGGGCTCGATCAAAGCGCGGCACTTGGAGAAATTATGAAATCTGTTACCGCAGAGAAATGAGTTTGAAGGGTTTTTGAAGAGAATAAATAACAAGTCTCCGCGCGAATTCCTTTACTCTGTTCCCGGCGCAAAAACTAGAATTTCCAGCCAACGGTTGCCACTATGTTTCCTTGCTTTTGGTCCAATTCCGCATACGTGTTTGGCCGGCCAGACAAACGATAGGGGAAATTCGCATCTTTGGTCATATTATACACGTAAGTAAGATCTACAAAAAATCCATTGTTGCGATAACCCAAACCGCCGCTTAGCAAAGTGCGGCTGGCTTTCCATGGCGCATCTTTATAAGGGTCGCCATAATAAGCAAATCCCAGTCGCGTCATTATAGTGTTGAATTTCAATTCGCCGCCTACACGAAAGTTAAAAGTGCCTTTGTAGCTTTCTTTAACGACGTCATTCAACTGGTGGGTATAATCTTTATCGCGTTGCGAAGCATCTTCATTGTCATTTGTAAAACGACTCCCTTTGTGATTTACATATTCCACATCGGCAGTGATGAATGCGCGCTGCCGCTTTATATCTTCCGTTTCACGAAAAACATAGGAACCGCTCAGGATCGCTTTCCATGGCGACATCTGGATGTATTTATTCTGGCCAGGTTCGTTGTTAGTGAAATCATTTGAACCTATCTCGAAAGATTCAGCTGCGCCGGATGGCGTTTCGAGGTTCGTTTTCAGATTCGTTGTTCTCTCGTCGGTGAGCAACAGGAAGGAGGGCGTATGTATCGCCAGCCCGATCCTGATATATTCTTTCGGCCTGTAAATGGCACCCAGCTTGAGGTTCACGCCAATGCCCTTTGTTGAATAATTATCATTGTAAGTAAAAGATTTAAAGCCATTCGTCGTGTTGGATGAGGTGTCGCTTTCTGTAAACGTGGTGTTGCTTTCGTAGTCAATGATCGGAACGCCTAGGGTTGCGCCGAGCAACCATTTTTTGTTATCATTGGTTGCTGCGCCGAAAGCGAGTTCGTACATACCGCCACGCGTTTTGCGAAGATATTCCTGTTGCACAGCCTGGCCGGCATCCAGGATATTTTCCGGCGCACCGCGAACGAGCAGTTGGTTACCGATCGTAGCCGTATCGATCAGGTAGGTGTATAAAGCCGGGGCGGCAGTGTAGGGCAGCGGTGAATTCACATTCAGCACGCCATCTATGCTGATACCGCTGGCTGCAAACTCTTCGGCAAATTGTTCGCTGAAAGAACTTTGGTTGTTCAAACCTTTGTAATGCACAATATTGTTGAGGTTGGCAGTTTGTGTAATGGCTAAACTGATCGCAACGCTGTTACCCCTGGTGCTTCCGTTGGTACTTCCAAACACGATTCCGGAAGTTCCAAACGCAAGGCTGTTGCGTTTATCAGAAAAAGGAGATTCACGGAAATTTGCTTTATTATTATTCAGAGAAAAAGACGGCGTTACCACCACTTCCTGAGTTTTATAAAATCCAAGTCCGGCAGGATTTACAAATGTTGCGCTGATATCGCCGCCCAGCGAACCCATTGCACCACCGATAGCCAGGCTCCTTGCAGAACCATTCTGCGGATACCAGCTGAACTTCAGGGCGTCTTCGGGTACCTGGGCAATTGCCCGGCCCGACACGAATATGCAAACGATTAGCAGATATTTTTTCATACAAGAATTTTATTGCCCTAAAAAAGGCATGGGGAATAATGGTTACCGGGTGTTTTGTCTATTGTCCGCGTGCGGGCCTTGATACGCTTCCTGAACTACTGCTGCCAGAAGAAGAATTATTGCTGCTGCTGGAAGGTGTCGGAGAATACGTTCTGTTATTATCGGAACTGTTGCTACGCGTATTGTCAGGAGTGTAGTCGTATCGCCGCGTATTTCTGCTGTTGCTGTTATTGTAGTTGCGATAAGGAGTGATATTATAGGTTGCTCCCGTTTTTTGATTGGCCACGATCGTTTGTGTATTGGTATAACTGTTAAGATTCGTCATACGCGGAGTAGTATTTTTCGGATTGACGATTGCCACATCTTTGATATAAACGGGACATGGATAATAGAAAGGATTGTAGTAATATCCATAGCTATAACCGTATTGATACGGACTGTAATAATAATTATAGTCGTAATCCACATCAAGGTTGCGCCAGCGGCGATCGTATGCCGACATCCGTATCTGCCGATCTTCGTAATCATACCTTCTCACGTAATCCTGGTCCTGGTATTTGGTTACTTTCACAACAGCTTCTTCCACGGGACGCGTAGGCGAATAATATACATCATCCGGCGTTTGCCCGCTTTGATAGATCGTACCACAACTCGTGATTGCGGCGGCGGAGAAAGCAATAAGTAGAATTTTAATTTTCATGGCGAATGCATTTGAATTAGAGTATAAAGTTAACCTTTTTAAAGAACAATCGGTACAGCGAAGTTCAGCTACAAGACGTTTGTACACAATGTTTTGCTGTTAAAGATGTATTAAAGAAAAGGCGAATACTTTTGAATTTTTTTAGAAAGAAAGCACGTTAAAGATTCAAGGTTCAAAGTTTATCCGGGTATCGGTCATACTTTATAAATCACACATCATACATTCATGGATCATAACATCATAGATTAATACTATTTTTGTGCCTCTAAAAAAATAACGAATTCAATGAGCAAGGAACTTACAAAAAGGGCGGACGATTATTCGCAATGGTACAATGAACTGGTAGTAAAGGGCGAACTGGCCGATCACAGTGCCGTGCGCGGTTGCATGGTGATCAAACCTTATGGATATGCGTTATGGGAAAACATGCGTGATCAGCTGGACAAGATGTTCAAGGAAACGGGCCACGTGAATGCATACTTTCCTTTGTTTGTTCCAAAAAGTCTCTTTGAAGCGGAAGAAAAAAATGCGGAAGGTTTTGCCAAAGAATGTGCGATCGTAACGCATTATCGTTTGAAAACCGATCCTGATAATAAAGGTAAACTGATCGTTGATCCGGAAGCAAAACTGGAAGAAGAACTGATCATCCGCCCAACGAGCGAAGCGATCATCTGGAACACTTATAAGGGCTGGATACAAAGTTACCGCGATCTGCCGCTGCTTATTAACCAATGGGCCAATGTGGTGCGTTGGGAAATGCGCACGCGGCTGTTCCTTCGCACGGCGGAATTTCTCTGGCAGGAAGGGCATACTGCACATGCCACCAAAGAAGAAGCGGTGGAAGAAACGGTAAAGATGCTGGATGTTTATTCAACATTTGTGGAAGAATGGATGGCGGTTCCGGTGATAAAAGGTGTAAAAACACCGAACGAGCGGTTTGCCGGTGCAGAAGATACATATTGCATCGAAGCGCTGATGCAGGATGGTAAGGCGTTACAGGCCGGAACGAGTCATTTTTTGGGGCAAAATTTTGCGAAAGCGTTTGATGTAAAATTCAGTGATAAGAACAATAAGCTGGATTATGTGTGGGCCACCAGCTGGGGCGTAAGTACACGTCTGATAGGCGCATTGATCATGGCGCACAGCGATGATGAAGGATTGATCCTGCCGCCGAGGATCGCACCATTGCAGGTAGTGATTGTTCCGATCTACAAGGGCGAAGAAGGGAAAGCTTTGGTAGATGCCAAGGCAACGGAGATTATGAGCGGCCTGAAAGCTTTGGGTATACGCGTAAAATATGATGATTCTGACAATGCGCGGCCTGGCTGGAAATTTGCCGAGCATGAGCTGAAAGGTGTTCCGGTGCGCATTGCATTGGGTATGCGTGATCTTGAAAACAATGTGGTGGAAATAGCAAGGCGCGATACCAAAGAAAAATCGACCGTTTCATTGGAAGGGCTGGCAGGTCATATCAGCGAATTGCTGGATGAAATTCAGGCAAATATTTTCAACCGCGCACTGAAGTTTCGCGATGAAAATACGCGCGAAGCCAACAGCTGGGAAGAGTTTATCAGATTACTTGATGAAAAATCCGGGTTCATCTCTGCACATTGGGATGGCACACCGGAAACTGAAGAAAAAATCAAGCAGGAATCGAAAGCGACCATCCGGTGCATTCCGCTGAACAATAAACAGGAAGATGGTAAATGCATACTTACCGGAAAGCCAAGCTCACAAAGGGTGCTGTTTGCGCGCGCTTATTAAATGTATATTCAGAGTGAAGGGTTTGGAGGTCAAGGATCAGAGGTTAGAAGACATCAATAATTGAAAATATTAAAAATGAAGGCCGGCGGTGAAGCCGGCTTTTCTCTATCCTCTGCTTTTTTTTATATTCGTATTAAACTAACAATCTACGTATGGAACAAAATGTACAGGACCAGTTGACGGAAGTGGAACTTGAGTTTGATGATCCTATCCGCCACGACTTTGCCAACGCCGCCAAATGGGCAAAATTCATCTCTGTTATAATGTTTATCTGTGGTGGTCTGCTGCTGCTGTTGGCGATCGGGTCTCTCAAATACGTTTCGGAACTTACACGGCTTTTGAATGTAACGTATCAATATGGTATAGACTCGGGTTTGATTATGACGATCCTGATTGTAGCGGCATTGGTCATGGCCGGAACCTTCTATTTTCTTCTTAATTTTTCCATTAAGATCCGTAACGCATTGCTTTCTGAAAATATAGAAACGATTAACGAAGGCATAAATTCTCTGAAAACATTTTTCCTCGTTTCAAGTATTATCAACGCACTTTCTCTGGCGGTGAATATTTATAATCTTGTAAAGTAAAATTCAAAAACATTTTATATCATGGAACAAACCGAACATAAAAGCATTTTCAATCTGCAGGTAACACCTGAAACCAGTACAGCGATTTCAGGGCTTTCGCAATGGGTCACTATCAACGCAATTCTCGGATTTGCGACAGCTGGTTTTACTGTTATTTCCACATATATAAACATTTCCAGGATAAGTGGCGCCTACCGTGGCAACGGCGAGCAAGCCGGTAGCCTCATTTTTGGAGCGATCATCACTATAAGTATCTCTTTAGTGCTGAATATCACTTTATTTGCGGCAGGAAAATTTTTGAAAAGTGCGGCCGAAAATGCCGATCAAACAGCGTTTGGTGCAGGGGTAGGAAAATTAGCAGCTTATTTTAAAATATTCGGCATCCTGATAATCATCGTTTGTTCTTTATGCCTGATCGCATTTTTGGGAGTTCTGGCGATGGGAGCGGGAAGGTATTAGAAGGTTGAACCTTTACTCTTTCGTTGCGAGATAATTATAATCTTCCAGCAGTTTATCCAGGAAATCGATCGTGTAAAGATCAGAACGGATGTTGAGTACATCTTTGATCTTATATTCTACGCGGCGGCCAACATCGAGGTTGTCGTTCTTGCGTGCCTGCGTCAATACCGATTTAATCGTGTTGATATCATTGTCCGAAAGCCGCATTACTTCCGGAAACATCACTTTGTAATTGTCGTTGCTGATGTTCATAAACACGGTGTCATTTACGGTAAAATCGGTTTTGGTTTTTACCAGAACCGTTCCTGCGGCGATGTCGCCGAGCCGTTGATTTTTCTTTGTAACAGCAATGATGATGATCACAACGATTCCCAACATGCCAGTGATGAAGAGATACAGCACTACGCTGTTCAAAGGCGTGGGAAGAAATAAAAAGCCGAATAACAGCGGCCATTCAAAAAATTTACTTATCCATCGGATGATATATTGCCCTAGTGTGGGCTCGCCTCCGTCAAAACTGATCACGCGGATCTTCATCATTTTCTTCCCGATCGTCTGGCCGTTCATCGCCACTTCGGTTACCAGCGAATAAACGAACATCGGCAAAACGATCAGCAGGATATTCATTGGTTCGTTTTCAATGGAACCGAGGCCAAAATCCTGGTCAAATGCATACTGCATTGTAAACATATAAAAAAGCAGCAATGCCAGGTCGATCAGGTATGCCAGCAGCCTTTTCTGGAACGGCGCCGCTTCAAACTCGAGGTCGATGTTAAAAACGGTATCTATGCGGATGATTGACATGAAGGATGCAATTTAATGTTACGGCTGCTAACATCCGGCAAAAACCTTATTTTTTTATTCGTGAAAAATTAAGCAAATTGTATTTTAGATACTGTCGGAAAAACAAACCAGCGCAGCCGTATTTATGAGAGAAGCAATGTTTATCAAGAAAAATGTGGAAAAGTGGAACAAATACCAGCATGAGCCATCCGCCGACCCCGATGAAACCGCCGAGCGTTTTACTACGCTGATCGACGACCTTTCTTATGCCAAAACATTTTATCCGCGCAGTAAAGTAACACATTGGATCAACGGGCTTGCGGCTTCCATCTACCAGAATGTTTACCAGAATAAAAAAGAAAAATACAGCCGTGTATTTACTTTCTGGAAATATGAACTGCCGTTTATTTTTAAGAAGTATCATCGCATTTTTTTGATAACGACGATCATGTTTGTGGTATTCACCACCATAGGAATACTGATGTCGATCTACAATCCCGAATTTATCCGTTCTATATTAGGCGACGGCTATGTGGACATGACCGAAGAAAATATAGCAAAAGGCGATCCCTTCGGTGTTTACAGCAAGATGGAGCCTTTCAGGATGTTCATGCATATATTCATGAACAACACGCTCATTGCCGTGGGTGTGTTTCTCGGCGGCCTGCTGCTGGGAACGTATACGCTCAAAATGTTGTGGAGCACGGGAATGATGATGGGTGCTTTTCAATACATGTTCTTCGCGCACGATCTTGGCATCAAATCGATCCTCACGATCTGGGTACATGGTACTATTGAATTGTCTTCCATCGTGATCGCAAGCACGGCAGGATTTATCCTGGCAAACAGCCTATTGTTTCCCGGAACATTCACGCGGCTGGAATCTTTCAAAAGAGGCTTTAAAGATGCCTGCAAACTGATGATCGTTCTGGTGCCGTTTTTTTTCACAGCGGCATTTCTGGAGAGTTATATCACGCGCCTGATGAGCCGCACCTATGACAGTGGTGATAGTTTCGGTATGCCCGTTTGGGTCGATCTGTTGATCCTTATCGGATCGCTCACGCTCATTGTCTGGTATTTCGTTATCTGGCCGATCGTCCTTCACAAAAGAGGCTATGCAGAAAAACAGGAAGGTATTGTTAACAGGTTGAAAACAGGCAATGATTAAACGCATCATATTTTTTCCCGGATTCTTACTGTTAGTGTTTTTTGCCGATGCGCAGAAGCACTACACCTATGAAGATTCCAGCGTGTTATACGCCGAGCCGGAAAAAAATACTGCAGCTGAATCCGAAACCTACGATGAACCGGAAACTGAAACTTCGGATATCTCCGGCGATACAAGCGTCATTTCGCGGATGATCAGCCTTCCGGCCGATACGCTCCGTGCGTGGCAAACCGATAAAGGCCTGGCAGATGCCAGGAACCTGGATAGTATCATTCTTGCTAAAACAAAAACAGCCGAGATAAAGGCACCGAAAAGCAGGTCTTCTTCTTCCGGCTCACTTTCCCTGGGGTGGCTGAAATACGTGATGTGGGGAATCGCCGGTATTTTTGTGCTGTATGTTATTTCAAGATTATTCATGAACGAAGGTTTTTTTAAGAAGAAAAGCGGGTCAGTATCGCCCGTAAATGAGATGATAACGGAAGACGAATTATACCTGCAGCAAAATTTCGATCAATTGATACACCAGGCGTGCAAACTCGGTGACTACCGCGTGGCGACACGTTACCTTTTTTTGAAAACGTTGCAACGGCTGAGTGACCGCGAACTGATACAATTCGCTATTGATAAAACGAACAGCAAATATGTGCGGGAAGTGCCTTCTGCAAACAAGGAAGATTTTGCGGCGCTCGTATTAAGCTACGAATATATCTGGTATGGACGATCTGAAGTTGACAAGGAATTGTATAGTAATATTGAGAATAAGTTCAGTGTTTTTTTGAATAAAATTTAGATGTTTTGCATAAGTGCATTAAGTATATATCGGTGATTTGTTTATTGGCCGCGCTGCATGGCTGCAGCGACGGTGGCCGCAACGTGAACCTGCGCGAAACCTACGATTATCTCGATAAGCGACCTTTCGGCGGCTATGTTGCCTATCATCTTTTGCAAAACAGCTATCCCGAAAAAACTATCCAGGTAAAAACAAATTCCTTTGCAAATACTGCCGCGTGGATCAGCGATACCGCTTCTGTATATATTAATATCAGCAGAAAATTTTACGTAGATGAAGAAGATGCACTGGCATTGCTCGACTATGTGTATAAAGGAAATACGGCCTTCATCGCGGCGGCGGAGATAGATACGCTGTTTCTTGGAAAGTTGTTTTGCGAACAGGTAACCTTCAGCGATGAACAGCAATATATCAACAACAGTTTTTATGTTAATACATTGACCGAATTGGTGCCGGCGCTCCGCAACAGTGCGGATAGCCAGTATCAATATCTGTACCTGCCATTTTCAAATTACTTTTCAAAGATCAACGACTCATATTGCCGCATCGCGGGATACAATGCAAAAAAGCAGGCTAATTTTATCGTATTCTTTTGGGGCAAGGGAAGGTTTTACCTGCATTGCGACCCACGTGCTTTCAGCAATTATTTTTTGTTGCACAAAAGTAATTATCAGTATGCCGCCCAGCCGTTCGATGTGCTGCCTGCAAATCCGGAACATATTTTTTGGGACGATCATTACAATTCGTTGCTGCATCGCCGTTCCGATTCCAGCAAAGCAAGTTCATTCTTCGACTTTATGGCGGAGCATCCTCCGCTCAATACGGCTTTCTGGATCTTGTCCTGGCTGTTGGCGATATACATTTTCCTGAATGGAAAGCGCCGCCAGCGGATTATTCCCGTGATAAAGCCTGTGCAGAATTCCTCTGTTGCTTTTGCGGAAGCCATCGGCGGCTTGTATCTTAAAGAAAAAAATAACAAGACGATCACCGATAAGATGATCAGTTATTTTAACGATTCGGTGCGCACCAAATATTTCTTAAATACCAGCATCATCAACCGTGATTTTTTAACATCGCTCAGCAGGAAGTCGGGCGCGCCGTTTGATAAAACGGAAATATTGTATCGTACCATGCAGCAACTATCGGGCATGGCCGATATAAGCGACAGCCAGTTGCTCGACCTGAACGATCAGATTCAAAAATTTAATCAATACAAAAAATAATGGAAACGAACTTATTCAAGGAAAGCGAACCGGTGTCGGAACTGAATGCTAAAGTGTACCAGATCCGCCAGGAGATCGGTAAAGTGATTGTAGGTCAGCACGAGGTTGTCGATCTGTTATTAATTGGTTTATTGTGTGACGGGCATTTGCTGCTCGAAGGCGTGCCTGGTGTGGCCAAAACGCTGGCGGCGAAACTGCTGGCGAAGATCATCGATGTGAAATTTTCGAGGCTTCAGTTCACGCCCGACCTGATGCCGGGCGATGTGATCGGAACGTCTGTATTCAATCCTAAAGAAGGAGCTTTTTATTTTAAGGCCGGTCCTGTCTTCAGCAATATCGTGTTGATCGATGAGATTAACCGTTCTCCGGCAAAAACACAGTCCGCATTATTTGAGGTGATGGAAGAAAGGCAGGTAACCGTCGATGGTTTTACACACACGATGGAATATCCTTTCATCGTTTTGGCAACGCAGAATCCTATCGAGCAGGAAGGGACCTATCGCTTGCCGGAAGCGCAACTGGATCGTTTCCTTTTCAAAATAGAGATAGATTATCCAACCCTGGAAGAAGAAGTGAGTATTCTTACAAACCAGCAGGGAAAAACGCAGAATGAATTGTTGCAGGAAGTGACGAAGCTGCTGTCACCGGAGCAGATCCGGTATTATCGCGAACTGGTGCAGCAAGTAACGATCGATATCAAACTGATAGAATACATTGCAAAAATCATCAACGAAACCCGCAACAATCCGTCGTTATATCTCGGGGCATCCACGCGCGCTTCTCTTGCACTGCTGAAAACAAGTAAAGCAAAGGCCGCGATCAAAGGAAGGAATTTTGTGATCCCGGAAGACATCATCGAAATGGCACCACCGGTGTTACGGCACCGAATTATGCTTAGCCCGGAAAAAGAAATGGAAGGCATCAGCGCGGATGACCTGATACAAAGTATTATTAAGGCGCTGGAGGTTCCGAGGTAGGCAATAAGAATTAAAAATATCAGTTATTGGTTCCGGCCATTGCAACGCAGGAAGCCATCTCATCAAATCATTAATACATATATTGTTGAATTTTTTTAAAAGATATATCGGCGACCTTTTTGTTTCTACGCGATTTTATTTGGCAGGCGGAGCGGTGATCCTTTTGCTGATCGTGGCTTTTTTTGTTCCGGTGTTATATGATGTGGCGCAGATTTTTTTTGGCGCATTTTTAGTGCTGGTACTGGCGGATTATGTTTTTTTATTTTTAACGGGCAGGAAACCCGCTGCAGAGCGAGAAATGAGCGATCGTTTCAGTAACGGCGACAGAAACAAGATCGATCTCCTGGTAAAAAATCCTTTCTCTTTTGCGGTGAAAATGGAAGTGATCGATGAACTACCTTTTCAATTCCAGGTGCGAGATTTTCACATGAAGAAAAATTTTTCGGCGCAGCAACATCAAAAGATCGCGTATACTTTGCTTCCTACCGAGCGTGGCGAGTATAGTTTTGGCCACATCCTATTATTCGTTCAAACCTTGCTTGGCTTCGTTGTGAGGCGATTTTCCATCGATGCAAAGGAAAAAGTTCGCGTATATCCTTCGTTCATGAACCTTCGCAATTACCAGCTGGTGTCACATACCAACGTGGAAGGCGGCGGCAACAAACGCATCCGCAAAGTGGGCCATAGCATGGAATTTGAGCAAATAAAAGATTATGTAAACGGGGATGATATCCGCACTATCAACTGGAAAGCCACAGCCCGCAAGGGCGGGCAGCTGATGGTAAATAATTACGTGGATGAAAAATCACAACAGGTTTTTTGCATTATCGATAAAGGGCGCCTGATGAAAATGCCATTCGGCGGTTTGAGTTTGCTCGATTATGCCATCAATAGTGTGCTGGCGCTTACAAATGTTTGCCTGGCAAAACAGGATAAATTCGGATTGATAAGTTTTTCCAATAAAATGGGAATGGTGCTTGCTGCCGACCGCAAGCCGGTTCAGCGCGAAAATGTGATGCAGGCCCTGTACAAAGAAAATACGGATTTTCTGGAAAGCGATTTTGAAATGCTCTATACGCAGGTGCGTCACAAGATCAAGCAACGAAGCCTGTTGATCTTGTATACTAATTTTGAATCGTTGAACGGCCTAAAGCGGCAGGTGAATTATCTCCGGTCGATCGCGCGCCATCATTTGCTAATGGTAGTATTTTTTGAAAATACAGAACTCACCAGGCTCAGCTGTGCCGATGCATATTCGGTGGATGATGTTTATGTGAAAACGATCGCGGAAAAATTCGTTTCGGAAAAGAGACTTGTTGTAAAGGAATTGCAGAAGTATGGAATCTTATCGGTGCTAAGTACGCCTGAAAATCTTACGATCAATTCTATTAATAAATACCTGGAACTGAAAGCGAAGCAAGCCGTTTAAGTTATTTGATTGTAGGTGTTTGCTTAATATGGGTTCTGGTAATTGTCTCCAATCAACTTAGGCTTATATTTGCGACTTATTTTATCATGTAAATTTGAAACCTTAGGGCTGTACCTAAAACCTTAAACCTTGAAGAAGCAATCCTATTTCGCAAAACACAAAGAACTTATTCACGGAACACAGGAAGAACGTGCGAAGAAAATTCCATCCGAACAGATATCCGATGAGTTGAAAGCCGTTTTTGAGGCGGGGAAAGTAATATTGATCGACAAGCCGCTGCACTGGACTTCATTTGATGTGGTACGCAAGATCCGCAATGCTGTCCGCATAAAAAAAGTAGGCCATGCAGGCACACTGGATCCTTTGGCAACAGGGTTATTGATCGTATGCACGGGAAAGTTCACCAAAAAGATCAATGAATATATGGCGCAGGAAAAGGAGTATACCGGTTCTATCACGCTTGGTGCCGTAACGCCGACGTATGATCTCGAAAGTACCCCAGAGGATCACAAGGAATTTGCACACATCAGCGCTGATGAAATTCGAAATGCAACTGAACAATTTACCGGAGATATTCAACAGGTGCCTCCTGTTTATTCTGCTATAAAAAAGGATGGGGTAGCATTGTACGAACTTGCGCGTCGCGGTATTGATTTGGAGCTAAAGCCACGTCCGGTGACCATCAGGGAATTTGAAATCACTTCGGTAGCCATGCCTGTTATAAGATTTCGCGTGGTATGTTCAACGGGAACGTATATCCGCAGCCTGGCAAATGATTTTGGCGCGGCGCTGAATTGCGGCGGATATTTGAGTGAACTAAGAAGGACAAGAATAGGGGATTATCATGTGACGGATGCTGTAAGTGTGGACGAGTTCATGGAGTCAATGAGGAAATGATGAGAAATGAATAATAAATAATAAATAATGACTGGTCAATAATTCCCCTAACCACTAAACTACCAAACCCCTGAACTAAAAAGGAACTCCTATTCCGATTGTAAGATTAAAATTCTCATATCTCCATTTCCGGTATTCTTCGTCCGGTCCCTTTGTAAATAATTTTTTGAAAAAATCATCAAAGCCAAGTGATGGTAATTTCCAGCCGTCGTTTATATAACTTAGTTCCGGCCGTTTGAAGCGGAAACCCAGGTCGATCCGTAAAACGAAGTAATTGAAATCAAGCCGAAAACCTGTTCCGGCCGAAACTCCCAATTGTTTATACAAATTACTGAATTTGAATTGCGCGCTGTCGAGCATTCCCGCAGGGGCGCGGTCGCGCAGGTTCCATATATTTCCTGCATCTATGAACAATGCGCCACGAAGTGTCAGGGAATTAGGTATAATGCGCGCGATGTCGTACCGGTATTCGATATTTCCTTCAAGCAGCATATCGCCCGTGCGGTCATTGAACTGCCCGCTTTGATAGGTGGCAAGCTTCTGGCTGCCGAGTCCGATACCCCGCACCGGCCAGCCACGCATGCTGTTGCTTCCGCCAGCGAAATATTGTTTGAAAAATGGCAGGGCCGAATCGCCGAACATCGGCACACCTACGCCTGCGTGAAGGCGCAAAGCAAGTGTTGTTTTGGGATAGTTGACGGTATACTTATATTCCACATCTGTTTTGATGAACTTATTCTTGTATTTGTTAAGAATGGGCAAGGCACCCCAGGTGAGGCCGGATTCTTCTACGCTAACCTTAAACGAACGTTCTTTCGTTACCCCCGGAACGTGATTCGGATTGTTGAATATACTGGCATAAGAAGCGGCTGTTCCCAATACAAATGAAGTGTTGTAGGAATAACGCAGGAAGGGGTTTTCATCAAGGATCGTTTTGAAACTATCTGTCCTGTTGAACAAGTAACTGAACTCCGCATTCAAAATACGCACCTGCCATCTCCTCGGCGTGAAATCGGCAGACGATGCCTCGGATCTTGGATTTTTATAAAAGGACGCCCAGGTGTAACCATGATTTATGTTTACCGACTGAAGGCTGAACAAATTTAGCCGGTTGTTATACGACAAACTCGTATTGATAAAGGATTCAGCAACTTTAAGTCTTTTTCTGTTCCATACTCTTACCGGCGTAATGAGCCTTGGAATTACTACGCTGTTTGCATAACTCAGTTCATTCGAATTGATCAATTGTGTGCCTTTCGCTCTTGCATTGTTGTTCAATTCAATTCCTGCCCGTACCGAGTGCGTCATCCGAATCGCTTCGCGGCCAATGTTCCTGTTCGCCAAAGAAAGATTCAGTGAAAGCCCGAACAGGTTTCCTCCAAGTGCATTGTTGGTGTTGCTTGTGGCGGAATAACTGGCTTCCAGTGCAGCCTCAAAACCGAATTTTTTTACCGGCATCAGTTCCATGATAAGGTTCACCTTGCTGCTGTCTTTGAGGTCGATTGTCTGAATGTTCACACTTTGCCAGATGCCCGCCTTCGCGAGGTTCGATAAAGTCCGGTAATATTCATCCTGCCGGAAAAGGCTGTCTTTGCGGAGCGTAATGTTTCGGGCGAGAAACGATGTACGGATATAGGATTTACGGTAACGCAAAATAAAATCTGCGGTACTCCGCGACATACCGGAACGCGAATTCCGGCGCGTATTGCGCTTCCTTCGCTTTAGCTGGCCCGGTGTCATTCTTGAAGTATCGCCGGTTCGTCTTTCAATAATATTTATTTTATCATTGAAGTCATCGCCAGGTCGGTAATCCTCTAAAACGTAGATATCATTTATACGATACTGGTTGAGCTTTGTAGTGTCTGTGGGGGTATTGAGTACCAGTGCCAGTTTTATTTTAGGGGAATCTTTTTTTAGTTGCGCCTCGGCCAGTAACCTCAGTTGCTCAAACGGATCGTCTGAGGTGGTCGTCAATGCAGCGATCGTAGTATCGCCCCGCATCTTTAGTTCTGCCGCAGTAAATTTGTAATAACCATTGTTGCGAAATGTATCCACGAGCCGTGATATTTCAGACAATACCCCGGCTTTGGTGATGGGGTCGTCTTTTTTTATTACGCTTTGCTCGATATCGCGTATCGCCAATGCCTGCAGATCTGGTTTTCTCAGGCGATAGCTGATCGTGTCCACGATCGTTTGTTTGCCCACTTCTACCGAATAATGAATATCAACTCTCGGACCTATCTTTTTTATGGCTACCGGTATTCCGAACAGGCGCGTTCTTGTATGAAGGCTCTTGGCCGTATCGGCAACATAAGTGACATCAGCATTATAATAACCTATGTGAAACATGGAGCCTTTCATGTTTCGTGCAGATTGTCCCGCAGAAGCGCTGTCATATGCCGGCGGCTTTTCGATATTGTGCCGGATGAGAAAAAAATCTTTCTGAACAAATTTGGCACTATCGTCCAGTTGGTTGGCCAACCGTTGCATCAGGGCCGCTTTTTCTACTTTGGTAAATTTTCCTCCCTTAACTTCGAAGCTGCTTTTACCCACGTAAGGCTTCTTACCGGGAGCTTTTTTTACAACCGTACAGGCAGAAAAAAACAGCAGCATCGCCGTAATCAGAAACGGATGAGCATGAAAACGGCGGGCCTGACGGAATAAATGCATAAAGTATTAAAGAAATGTTTAGTAAATCTACCGTCAAATATATCCAAAGTTTACAGCACAAAAAATTCAGAGATGAATCCAACTCTTTTGTTGCTGAAGGACCCAAGGTAGTGGGGGAATTGCTGCAAGCCTGTATTTTTAATTGCCTGAATATTTATGGGCTGCAGGATTGGGTAGCAGCATTACATCCGGCGATAAAAAAAGAAGCCGGCGGCCGGATCGTAATTGTGCGCGATTTTGAGCTCGAAAAACTCTCCGCACTTTCTCAACCCAACCAGGTGGTGGCGGTTTTTGAAAAAAAGCAATCCGCACATGTGGCGTTTGAGGGTAAGATCAGTCTGGTTCTTGACGATATCCAGGATCCCGGAAATCTAGGGACGATCATTCGTATCGCTGATTGGTTCGGTGTTCAGCAAATTGCCTGTTCGCTCAAAACAGCAGATATGTATAACCCGAAAGTAGTACAAAGTACCATGGCAAGCCTTGCACGGGTGAACATTGTTTATACCGATATAGCAGAATTGTTACGTAAAACAGCTGTGAAAAAATATGCCGCAGCACTAAATGGTGGCGACCTTGCAAACCATGGCAAGTTAGCCGAAGGCATCGTCATCATCGGGAACGAATCGAAAGGAATCAGCGAAAAGATTCTCGCGCTTTCAGATGAAAAGATCACTATTCCACGCATCGGCGAAGCCGAATCTTTGAATGCCGGTGTGGCGACGGGAATTATTTTGTATGCGCTGGTTTAGGCGCTCTTTGGGGTGAAGGTTGAACCGCGCCCGGTCTACCGGAACTGTATCGCTTTCACCGGGTTTACTTTCTTTACCAGTAATGTAGGAATGATCAGCGTGGCCATGCAAACGATCAGGGTGATGGCATCTACAGCAGCTACCTGCACCCAGTTGATATCCGCCTGCGCGCGATCCATATAATACGATTCTTCATTCAGCCTGATGAAACCGGTTTGTTGCTGCAGCCAGCAAATGCCCAGCCCGAGCAGCGTTCCGGCGACGATGCCGATCAATGCAATCACCGTCGTGTTGTATAAAAATATCAGTTGCACATCGCGGTTCGTTGCACCGAGCGCTTTTAAAACACCGGTCATGCGTGTTCTTTCCAATACTAAAATGATAAGGCAGGTGATCAGATTTACCACCGCCACAACCATCATGATCATGATAAGGATATTTTTCAATTGCCCCTGTAGCCCAAGCCAGTCGAAGATTGGCGGGTAAACTTCTTTTAAGCTCCTGCTGTACCAGCTTTGTGGAAGTTCTGCATATATACGGTTTGAGACCGTATCGGTTTTAGTGTAATCGTTTAAAAATATTTCATAACCACCGATCTGGTCGGGCGACCAGTTGTTAAGTCTCCGGATGAGATTGATATCCGCTATTGCGAAGTTTTTATCAAATTCTTCAATGCCTATTTTAAAGATGCCGGCGATATTAAGTCGCCGCGCCGTTTTACTTCCGTCTGGCCGGAAAAAGTAAACCAGTAAACTGTCGCCCACTTCGATTTGTAGTTGATTGGCCGTATGAGTGCTGATATTGATCTGGTTGCTATAACCGCTGTCGGGGAAAGAGATCCATTTTCCTTTTTGAAGGAATGGTTGAAGCCGGCTGAAATTAAAACTGCTATCCACGCCTTTCAATAAAATACTTTCGATGTCGGTATTGAATTTAAGAATGGCGGATTTTGTGGCATAGCGTTCCACTGATCTCACTTCCGGAACGGAACGCAGGTAACGTTCTACTGTGTCGTTTTTGTAAATCGGGTATTCTTCGCTGGTGCCTGTATTGTCTCCATGATCCTGCTGCACGCGAATATGTCCCCAAAAACTAAACACCTTGTTGCTGATCACATTCTGAAAGCCATTTACAAAACTCAGGGCCACGATCATAACCGCAACGCTCAGCGTGGTGGCACCAACGGCCAAACCGATAATGAAGCGGCTGAAAGTCTGCTGCTTCTCCGCTGCAATACGTCGCGCTATAAAAAAGGATACATTCAAAAGGTGTAAATTTGGTATCTTTCAAAAGTAAATTAATTAAGCTATTAAATGACTGACATCCGAAAATTTCGCGCCGCTTTAATAGCGATGCTTTGTTGTGTCTCCATCAGCGCAGGCGCACAAAAAATAGAAGCAACCTACAGGCCCAATATTTATACAACCCAGTTATATGTTTACGGCAACCAGCAAGGCTTGCCCGTTTATACGCTCAACAGCAGTGATAAACTCGAACTGGGTTTCGACGATGTGGACGGTGGGTTCAAGAATTACTATTATACCTATGTATTGTGCGATTACAACTGGCAGCCCGTAAATTTAAACCCGTTTGATTACATCAAAGGGTTTACGCAAAACCGCATTACAAATTATAAATACTCATCCATTGCATTTACAAAATACACGCATTACCAGGCGATCCTGCCCGAACAAAACAGTGCACCCTCGCGTTCGGGAAATTATCTGCTGAAAGTTTTCCTGGATGGTGACACATCAAAGCTCGTTTTTATAAAGCAGATGCTCGTGCTTGATATAAAGGCTTCCGTATCCGGGCAGGTGATGCAACCTTTCACACCGGATCTTTTCAGTACCCATCAACGGGTAAAGTTTACAGCGACGCTGAGCGGATTGAATACCTTCAGCGCTGCACAACAGGTGAAGGCCGTCATTCTTCAAAACAATCGTTGGGATGCTGCAGAGCGCGACATTCCGCCAACATTCGTCCGGGGCGCAAACCTGGAATACAATTCTGAAAACATAGGCATTTTTCCAGCCGGCAAAGAATGGCGCTGGCTTGATCTGCGGAGCTTCCGCTTACAAAGCGATCGGGTAGATCATGCAAATTATGGGAAAACAACCACGGATATGTTTCTGAAAACAGATATAGACCGCACGGATCAGCGGTATGTTTATTTCCCGGATTATAACGGGATGTATAATATCACCACTTACGAAACTATCAACCCGCAAAACCAGGGCGATTATGCAACCGTATATTTTTCGCTGGCAGCACCGGGCGGACTTCCATATGTTGATAAAAATATTTTTCTCGCGGGCGCTTTCACCAATTTTGATCTCACCAACCGCTGGCAGATGACATATAATGAAGACAAAAAAGTATATGAAGCCCGGGCATTTCTAAAACAAGGATATTATAATTATACTTATATTTCGGTGGATAAAAATGATCCGTCTAAACGGGTAGAGTTAGAGGGAAATTACTGGGAAACGGAAAACAGTTATACGATCCTCATTTATTATAAATCATTTTCAGATCGTTCCGATCAGTTGATAGGCGTGGGCCAGATCAACTCGCGCCGCGATAAAGCAGGATTTAGCTTTTAGAATTAATAATTATTAATTTAAGCAGCCTATATATTCTATACTACACTCTGCCGTGGAGATACAAGTATTTGAAACGACAGCAATTTTAAAAAATAATTAATTATTCATTATTAATTATTCATTAACTCCTATCTTTGCGCCGGCAAGTCTTATACGACCAGCTCCTGCTGAACTCCCCCAGGACCGGAAGGTAGCAAGGGTAGGTGGTTGAGCGGTGTGATGTAAGTCACTTGCCATTTTTTATTTACTATTGAAGTTCCGTATTATAGGAAGCTATCTTTGCAACTGCAAAAAAAGAGCACGCCGGACATAAAATAAATATTACTTATTCAATCTTAAATATTACATCAACATGAAATTTTTTATCGACACAGCCAACCTAGCCCAGATCGAAGAAGCAAATGACCTGGGGATTTTAGATGATGTTACCACCAATCCATCATTAATGGCAAAAGAAGGTATCAAAGGTACTGATGCCGTGATGGCGCATTATAAGACCATTTGTGAAATGGTTAATGGCGATATCAGTGCAGAAGTTATTTCAACAGATTTCGACGGCATTGTTGCAGAAGGAAAAAAATTAGCTGCCATTCATAAGAATATCGTTGTGAAAGTTCCCATGATAAAAGATGGTATCAAGGCCCTCAAATGGTTTACCGATAATGGTATCAGGACCAACTGTACCCTTGTATTCAGTGCCGGACAGGCAATCCTGGCGGCAAAAGCAGGTGCAAGTTATGTATCACCGTTCATTGGCCGTA
>JAATFP010000008.1 GCA_015655125.1 Chitinophagales bacterium
GAAACAGTAAAAAAGGTGTCCCGTATACCGGAACACCTTCACTGTTGCATCACATAAACTTACCTGCTACCATCCACCACCCAAATCTCTATACACACTCACTGCGGCCGTCAGTTGCTCTTTCTTCGTTTCCACCAGTTCTAGCTTCGCATCCAGCGCATCGCGCTGCGTCATCAACACTTCTAAATAATCTGCCCGTGCGTTTCTGAAAAGGTCGTTGGAAATGTCGATCGATTTTGTCAATGCATCCACCTGTTGCGATTTGAGAACGTAACTTTTTCCGAGATTATCGATATTTGACAATTGTGTTGATACTTCCATATACGCATTCAGGATGTTCTTTTCATAATTGTACATCGCCTGCAATTGCCGTGCATTGGCCGCAGAAAATTCTGCCTTGATGCCATTGCGGTTCACGAGCGGACCGGCGAGATCGCCGGCAACGGAATACAATAATGATTCCGGTAACCTTGTAATATAAGAAGGCTTGAATGCCTGGAAGCCAATGGCAGCCGATATTCCAAACGACGGGTAAAATTCTGCACGTGCCACTTTTACATCCAGTTTTGCCGCAGCAAGGTCCAGCTCGGCCTGACGGATATCGGCACGATTGGCCAGCAATTGCGATGGTACACCCGCTTTTACCAAAGGCGGCAACAGGGAAGTAAAACTGCTTTTGTTTCGCACGATCGGCTGCGGATAACGACCCAGTAAAAAGTTGATGTTGTTTTCCGCTTCCTTTATTTGTTGCAACAGATCAAATTCCAGGCTCTGCGAACCCAGTACTTCCGCCTGAAATTTCTGCACCGCAAGTTCAGTTACACGCGATGCTTCTTTTTGTACCTTTACAATTTCCAGGGCATTTTTTTGCAGACTGATATTCTGCTGTACGATCTCCAGCTGGTTATCGAGCGCCAGCAATTCATAATAGGAAGTGGCAACTTCTGCCACCAGGTTGGTGAGCATGAAATTCTTCCCTTCAACGGTAGACAAATATCTTGTCACCGCAGCTTTTTTAGCCGTGCGTAATTTTTTCCAGATATCTATTTCCCAGTTGGCATACAGCCCGGCGGTGATATCTGTAAGAGGGTCGGGAACTTCTTTGCCGGGCGCGATGTCGGTGGAAGCATCGCCTGCTCCCTGGCTGGTATAGCGCCCAACTTTTTCCACGCCTGCACTTACGCGCCCGCCCATTGTTGGTATGAGTGGCGCCCGTTTTGCACGGATCTCACTTTTGGCGATCTCAATTTCCTGCATCGTAATACTCAGTTCCTGGTTGTGTGCCAGCGCAGTGTCGATCAACGTTACCAGATTGGGATCGGTAAAGAATTCTTTCCATTTCAGCAACGTAGTTTGCGCGGTATCGGCGCTGCTGTTGTAGGAAGCAGGCGTTGTTTTATTTTCGGTTTGCTGCACTGCTTTCGGTACCGAGCAACTTGTAATCGCGGCAACAACTGTTGCGAGAGCAAGGCGCTTTTTTATACTAACTTTCTTCATGATCATGATTGTCCAGTTTTTCGTAATTGTTTTCCACTGCTTCGGATAATGGGTTTTCTTCTTCATCTCTCACAAGGATATTTTTTTCTGAGATTTTTGCAAACAGGTAATATAAACCCGGGATAATGATTACGCCGAACATGGTACCGAAGATCATTCCGCCGGCGGCCGCTGTTCCGATGGTGCGGTTTCCCAAGGCGCCCGGGCCTGTTGCAAAAACAAGCGGTATCAAACCGGCGATGAATGCAAAGGAAGTCATCAGGATCGGGCGGAACCTCGCAGTGGCGCCTTCGATGGCCGACCTCAAAACGGAGTGTCCCGAACGATGTCCCTGCACTGCAAACTCCACGATCAGCACAGCATTTTTACCGAGCAAACCGATCAGCATTACCATCGCTACCTGCGCATAAATATTGTTTTCAAGTCCCAATAATTTCAACAACACAAATGCTCCAAACACACCTGCAGGCAGCGAAAGGATCACGGCAAGCGGAAGCAAAAAGCTTTCGTATTGTGCTGCCAGCAAGAGATACACGAAGCCGAGACATATAATAAAAATGAGTACCGCTTCGTTGCCACGGCCCACTTCATCGGCAGAAATACCGGCCCAGTCGATACCGAAACCCCGCGGCAGACTCTTTTTCGCCACTTCGGTGATTGCATTGATAGCTGCGCCGCTACTGAATCCTGGTCCTGTGGATCCACTGATTTCGGACGAATTGTACATGTTGTGCCGTGTGATCTCCGACAGTCCATATACTTTTTCCATCGTCATGAATGCGGAGTAGGGAACCATTTCATCCTTGTCGTTCTTTACATATAATTTAAGGATATCTTCCGGCAACGCCCTGTATTGTGGCAATGCCTGCACCATTACTTTATACTGGTGATCGTATTTGATAAAATTGGTTTCATAATCGCTGCCGATGAGTGTTGACAGCGTATTCATCGCATTGTCGATCGTTACACCCTTTTGCTGTGCAACGGCGTTATCGATGTGCAACATGTATTGCGGAAAACTGGCGCTGTAGAAACTGAACACAGAAGAAAGTTCCGGCCGCTTGCTCAATTCTGCCACAAAATCGTTGCTCACTTTTTCCATTTTTTTGTAATCGCCGGAACCAGCTTTGTCCAGCAGGCGCAATTCAAATCCGCCTGCGGCACCATAGCCCGGTACGGCCGGCGGTTGAAAGAACTCGATCGTTGCTCCCGTTATGTCTTTCGATTTTTCTTCCAGTTCTTTCATGATCTCCTGCACCGAATGTTTGCGATCGCTCCAGGATTTAAGGTTCACAAGGCAGGTACCAGAATTGGAACCTGTTCCTTCTGTGAGGATCTCGTATCCTGCAAGCGATGAAACCGATTGTACGCCTTCGATACCTTCGGCAATTTTCTGAAGTTTTTCTGCCACCTGGTTCGTTCGTTCCAATGACGAGCCCGGCGGCGTTTGAATAACTGCGTAAAACATTCCCTGGTACTCATTTGGAATAAAGCCAGATGGAACACTCGCACTCAGGAAATAAGTTCCCACGCAAAATGCAAGGAGCATTCCGAAAGTAACAATGCGCCCGTTCACGATCGCCCTCAGCAACTTCTGATAACGGCCGGTGAGGCGGTTGAACCAATTGTTGAAACCATCCAGTCCTTTCGATAAAATATTTTTCTTTTTCTTGCCATGATTGTTCTTCAACATGATGGCGCAAAGCGCAGGTGTGAGGGTAAGCGCCACCACACCCGAAAGGATGATGGAAGTTGCCATAGTGATAGAAAACTGGCGATAGAAAATACCCACCGGTCCGGACATGAACGCCACCGGGATAAACACTGCGGCCATTACAAATGTGATGGCAATGATCGCACCGCTGATCTCATGCATCGCTTCTTCCGTGGCTGCAAGCGGCGACAACCCTTTCGTTTCCATCTTTGCATGCACGGCTTCGATCACAACGATGGCATTATCTACCACGATACCGATTGCAAGTACCAATGCAAAAAGCGTGATAAGGTTGAGCGTGATGCCGAAGAACTGCATGAAGATGAACGTTCCCACCAGTGATACCGGAACCGCGATCGCCGGAATGAGCGTGGATCGCCAGTCGCCGAGGAAGATAAAGACCACAATCCCCACGAGAAGGAATGCTTCCACTAACGTGTGTATTACTTTCTCGATCGAGGCATCGAGGAACTTTGATACGTCGTAGCTGATTTCAAAATCCATCCCTTTTGGAAAAGCAGATTTGAGTTCTTCCAGCTTTGCTTTAACATCTTTGATTACCTGTGTTGCATTGCTTCCGTAAGATTGTTTCAATACAATAGCTGCGGAAGACTTGCCGTTAAGGTTGGAATAGATATCATACATCGAACTTCCCATTTCTACATCGGCTACATCTTTCAAACGAAGTTGCTCCCCATCTTTGTTTGACTTTAAAATAATATTTTCATATCCTTCTTTGTCGGTAAATCTTCCGGGATATTTCAATACATATTCGAATGCTTCCGATCTTTTGCCGGAACTTTCGCCGGTCTTACCAGGAGAGGCTTCGAGACTTTGTTCTTCCAGTGCTTTCATTACTTCGTCGGCAGAGATCTTGTACGCCAGCATGCGATCTGGTTTGAGCCAGATGCGCATTGCGTATTCGCGGTTACCGAGGATATCAGCGAAACCTACCCCGTTCACACGTTTCAGTTCACTCAGCAAATTGATATCTGCATAGTTGAACAAAAATTTCTGATCCATTTTCGGATCATTACTAAACAGGTTGATGTAAAGCAACATGTTCGATTCCTCCCGCGTGATCTTCACACCTTCGCGCACTACGATAGGCGGAAGTTTGTTTACCACGGAAGCAACGCGGTTCTGAACCTGCACAGCTGCTACGTTTGGATCGGTACCGAGATTGAATACCACTTGTATGGATGCTTCGCCATCATTACCGGCATCGGATGCCATGTATTTCATTCCGGGAATACCATTGATGGCTCTTTCCAGCGGGATGAGTACCGCCTTTGTCATCAGCTCGCCGTTGGCACCGGGATAATCCGCGGTCACATTCACTTTTGGCGGCGAGATGGACGGGAACTGTGTAACCGGCAGACTGCTCATCGCCAGCGCGCCCATAAAAACAATGATGAGCGAGATAACGATGGACAGTACCGGCCTGTGTATAAATTTATTAAACATAGTTGTTGTTTTTTAGTTAGTCCGTCCTTCGACAAGCTCAGGATGACGGTTGTATCTGTCAGGCTGAGCTTGTCGAAGCCTTGCCATTATTCCGCTTTCAACCGCAGATTTGAAACCACTTCTCGTGGTGCAATAAATACCGGAACAATCTTGCTGTCGTCTTTCACATTCTGTACGCCTTCGAGCATGATGCGGTCGTTTTCGGCGAGGCCGCCGGAAACGACATACAGGTCGGGCATTTCACCCGCAATCGTAATGTTGCGGGATTTTACCACACCATTGTTGTCTACCACAAATACATAAATCTTGTCCTGGATCTCATACGTGGCTTTTTGCGGGATCACCAATGCGTTGTTGAGCGGAACGGTCATTTGTACCTTGCCGGTTTCACCATGTTTCAACAATCCATCGGGATTAGGAAATTTTGCGCGAAATGCAATGTTACCGGTTTCACTGTTGAATTCGCTTTCGATGGTTTCAACAGCGCCTTTGTACTGCAGCGGCTGCCCGTTTGCCAGTAACAGGGTCACGGCAGTACTGTTCTTATCCTTCAGATGCGCTTTGTAATCCAGGTATTCCGGCTCGGAAACGTTGAAGTAAGCAAACACCTGTTGGTTGTCTGAAAGCGTGGTGAGCAATTCACTTTCGTCCACAAGACTTCCTTGTTTGAGCGGAAGCCGGTCGATCGTTCCGTCAAACGGGGCGCGGATTTCGGTGAAGGAAAGATGCAGTTTGGCGAGCGCTACTTCGGCATTTGCCTGATCGAGCTTTGCATGTGCCATCGCCAGTTCGTTTTTTGACACGATATTTTTATCGGCCAAAATCTTTGTATTATCCAGTTCGATTTCGGAAGCTTTCGCTTCGGCTTGTGATTTCAATAATTCGGCTTCGTATATTTTAGGCATGATGCGGAAAAGCAGTTGTCCGGCTTTTACATACTGGCCCTCATCCACATAAATATTTTCGAGGAAGCCTTTTTCCTGGGCGCGTATTTCAATGTTGCGCACAGACTTGATCTGGGATACATATTCTTTTGTAAAAATGGTGTCCACTTTCAGTGGCGAAGTGACAGTATATTTTGCCGCTTCTTCTTTTTCTTCTTGTTTTGGTTTGCAACCGGAGTAGCACACGATGGCGCACAAGCCAACAAACAACAACGTTTTGTTCATGTTTTTAGATGAGGTATTTAAAAAATATATGGGGATGAGGTATTACGGTGTAAATCGGCATGTCGGCTTTCCTGAGTTCATGCGGAAGCTAAATGCTAATACCTAAAAAATTTAACCTTATAAGCTTTAATCAAATCCTTAAAACCCGCTGCAGGATAAATTTGCGGGTGGATACAACCTGGCAGTATTCGCCGGTAGCCGGCAAGGGACACACAACCATGGTGTGATTGCCGGAAGTAAAAACGTGGTAAAATGCTTTGAATGCACGTTCGGTGAAACACTGTTCGTTCAGATCATCGGAGTCGTCATCTTCCAGGAAAGAAATACCTGCGGCATCGTCTGCAACAAAATCGGTGTGCAAAACATATCCGTCTTCGGCGGTATTACCGGGTGAAGATTGAATAATTTGAAGGGAAGAACGCAGTTTGGCCGCCTGAGAAGCAGGGTGAGCATATCCACACCCGGAGAAAAGGGAACAGAGTAAAGCTAAAACGAATGTAACTGCTGGTTTCATTTGAAAGCGTAAAAGTAATATGTTTAGGGTGATATTTAAAATATTGAAATGGCTAATATGATGTTAAAATAAACAACGCTCCTGTAACCGGCGATTAGATAAACTTTATTGTTACTTCAAAAGATATAGAAACAAGTACGGATGGACGTGGTATGTATATTTATTTTTACAGGAAGCCCGGGAATGAGTTTGTTTCAAGTATTTATTTATAGTCTGCGATACCAATAAGTCCGGAAACATCTATAATAATAATTTTCCTGCCCCTGGTTTGCAGTATTTTCTGTTCCTTAAATTCACCCAGCACCCTTACTACATTCTCCCTTACCGTTCCCACAAGGCTGGCAAGGTCATCCCTGCTCATATTTATTTCCACCGGCATGCCGGGCTCAAAGTTCACTTTGTATTTTTCCCTGAGAACGACCAGTTGAAGTGCGAGTCTTTCCCGCACAGATTTTTGTCCAAACAAAGTGAGGCTGTTTGCCAGCACAGCAAATTCATGACTCAACGTTTTTAACAGGCGTCGGCCCAGGACTTCGGATTGCGATAAGGTAGCCAGGAAATCTTCTTTGGGGATAAAGGCGATCCTGCTTTCTTCCAGGGCTGCTGCAAAATCCGGGTAACGGTCCTCCGCAAGCACGGCATGATATCCCAGAAGTTCGCCTGTGTTAGCAACATAAATGATCTGCTCCTTTCCATCTTTATCTACTTTATATTTTTTTACTTTTCCCTCACTGATGTAAAAGATGCCGGAAGGAAAAGCGCCTTCCCGGAATATGATCTCTCCTTTTTTGTAGATCTGTTCGGTTTTGTTGGACGTAAGCATTTCCAGGTCAGCCAAAGGCAGTTCTGCAAAAACAGATTCACTTTTAAAATCCCATTTGTCTATCGGGAAAATACCTTTGATGCTCATAACTGCAAATTTACCCTTTTAAAAATTGATAAAATGCACATTTTGGATTGATAAGGTTTACCGCAGAGCTTATGTATGCCGAGTAGCTTTGCATCATCAGGAGAAAAATTTACGAATATGTATTATACCGATGACTATGAGTGGATCGATTTCCAGGGGGCGGTAGCCTATGCCGGTATTTGCAGTTTTAAGCTCACGGGCTTCAAGCAGATCCAGGAAGTCAATTTCAGGGATCCATCCGGCTTTAAAAAAAAGGGAGAAGTAATTGCCACCATAAAGTACAATGATTACGTTGTGGCGGCCCATATGCCCGTTGATGGAAAAATACTGCAGGTCAATGAAAAACTTTTAACCGGGAACCTGAACATATTGCTGGATTTTGCTGAAAGCACCGGCTGGATGGTATTGATCACGCCGTCGAAGCCCCATGAAAGAAACGGTTTATTGCTGCACAAAAAATACAGCATGCAAATAGAAAAGAGAAAGATCACCAGATAAAATTACTTTCAACGTTATAACGATCATTATGCCTTTACTTGAAAAATGCACGCGGATGGAAGATTGGTTCGCTACCGATAACCAATTTAACCAGCTATATCCATTGCCTATGCAGCTGCTGGCCCGGCGGCACTGGACACCGTTGGGAGTGGCAAGGAAGGCAGCAGCTTTTTTAGCAACGGGCGACAAAGTGCGCATCCTTGATATCGGCAGCGGAGTAGGTAAGTTTTGCCTTGCTGCGGCATACTATCAGCCAAACGCTTTTTACACAGGTATTGAACAGCGAAAGAACCTGATCGGTCATGCAGAAGCGGCAAAGGAAATCCTTCAGTTGAAAAACGCTTCCTTCATAAACGGCAACTTTACGCAAACCGACTTCAGTCATTATGATCATTTTTATTTCTACAATGCCTTCTATGAAAATTTAGCGGAACTAAACAGGATCGACGACAGCATTGATTATTCCGGTGAATTATATAATTATTACAACAGGTATTTATACCGGCAGCTGGCGCAAAAGCCGTCAGGCACCAGGCTGGCTGCCTTTCACAGCCTGGAAGATGAAATGCCTCCCGATTATCATGTTGTGGGTATGGAGATGGATGGGCTGTTAAAATTCTGGGTGAAAATTTAAAACCGGATGCATGCTGGCGTTTGGTAAGTAAATGAACGTAAGGATCGGCGGTAATAAATTGTAAAGATGAAAGATGAAAAAAGTAAAATAAAAACGCATAATTATTTGTGGGCAATGCTGAACCATAAATGCCCGCGTTGCCGGGAGGGAGCATTATTTTGTGACAGTAGTTCTTACCGTTTGAAAACTTTTATGAAGATGAATAAAAACTGTCCCGTATGCGGACAGAAAACAGAACTTGAGCAGGGTTTTTATTACGGTACAGGTTATGTGAGTTATGCCATCACGGTGGCTTTTTCTGTTTCAACGTTTGTGGCCTGGTGGGTGCTTGTAGGGATATCAATAGGAGATAACCGTATCTTCTGGTGGTTGGGTACCAACATTATATTGATGCTGGTCTTTCAGCCTTATTTCATGCGGTTGAGCCGCGCGGTGTGGTTGTCTTTTTTTGTCAGTTATGATGCAGGCTGGCGGTCCGAAGCCGGGTTGCGGAGCAAATCAGATCCTGAAGGAACAACTTATTAATAGAGGAAAGAATTTTAAATTAAATAAAGTAACCATGCCGTTATCATTAGAAGAATACAGGGTAAGATTAGTTAATTCCATTTTATTTGCTGCCTCCCGGGAAGAAGTGAAACGATTTATTGATGCAGCGCTTCGCGGCCTGCACCAACATAAGATTAGCGGCGATGCGCTTGCAAATTTTATAGAGAACATCTCTGTTGAACTTGAGCAGTTTGACCCCATGAATAAAAATGCACAGCAATGGAGCAATATAAAAATTGCAAGGGTATATTTCTACCGGTTAAAGAAGGAACTTGAAAAAGCAACAGCATAAATAATATCAGATGTTTAAGCCGGTCATTTTTGAAACACTTAAAACTTATAACCGGCAGCAGTTTGCCAAAGATGCACTTGCCGGCCTTATCGTAGGTATCGTTGCATTGCCGCTGGCGATTGCGTTTGCCATTGCATCGGGGGTTTCGCCTGAAAAAGGCTTATATACAGCAGTGATTGCAGGGTTTATTATTTCCGCACTTGGCGGTAGCAGGGTACAGATCGGTGGCCCCACCGGCGCATTCATCGTGATCGTTTACGGCATTGTGCAGGTTTATGGCGTCAATGGACTCATCATCGCCACTTTTATGGCGGGTGTACTGCTTATCATCATGGGCCTGGCCAGGATTGGGGCCGTTATAAAATTTATTCCTTATCCCCTCATCGTTGGCTTTACGAGTGGCATAGCCGTCATTATTTTTTCTTCCGAAATGAAGGATTTCTTTGGCTTGAAAATAGCCAATCCTCCGGCTGATTTTATACAAAAGTGGAAAACTTATTTTACTAATTTTCATGCCGTGAACTGGTATGCATTGCTCATTGCAATGGCAACCGTATTAATTATTGTTTTATGGCCGAAGGTTACCCGAAGGATACCAGGTTCGTTGGTTGCCATACTGGTCACCACTGCTGTGATGCAATCGCTGCACCTGCCTGTGGAAACTATTGGCAGCCGCTTTGGAAATATCCCTTCATCATTGCCGGCACCATCCTTTCCCCACCTTGATCTTACCACTATCCAGCACCTCGTTCAGCCTGCTTTTACAATAGCATTGCTAGGTGCCATAGAATCACTCTTATCAGCCGTAGTAGCCGATGGTATGACCGGCGGTCATCATAAATCCAACATGGAACTGGTTGCCCAGGGTGCTGCCAATATCTTCTCTTCGATCTTTGGCGGTATCCCCGCCACCGGCGCAATTGCACGTACCGCCACCAATATAAAAAGCGGCGGCCGAACACCGGTTGCAGGAATTGTTCATGCATTGACTTTATTGTTGATCATGTTGCTTATCGGCAGGCAGGCCGCTTTGATACCTATGCCCACACTGGCCGGAATATTGGTGGTGGTGGCTTATCATATGAGCGAATGGGAAAGTTTTCGTGCTGTTTTGAAAGGACCCAAAACAGACATAGCAATTTTGCTGGTTACTTTTTTTCTTACCATACTGGTTGATCTAACGGCTGCTATAGAGATCGGCATGGTAATGGCGGCATTCCTGTTTATGCATACCATGATAAAGTTTAGCAGCGTTAATGTTATGGAACATGAAACAGCTGATAAAACAAAAGAACGGACCAATTCGCCTGAAAGTTATATTCTCCCAGCCGGCGTGGAAGTTTTTGAAATTACGGGACCACTTTTTTTTGGGGCTGTTTATAAATTCAAAGAAGCTATGCAGTTCATTGAAAACAAGCCAGGTGTCCTTATCATTCGCATGCGGCAGGTGCCCTTCATTGATGCAACTGGAATTAAAACGCTGAAGGATATATGTAAAGAACTAAAAGGGAAAGGCACAAAGCTTATACTTTCTGAAGTGGAAAACAACGGAGTAATGGCTGAACTGGATAAAGCGCGTTTGCTTTTCCAGGTGGGCAAGGCAAATGTTACGGCGTCGTTTAAAGGGGCGTTGAAACGAAGCGAAGATATTTTAACCGGTAACTGATTAGGGAAATATTTTTGTAACCGGACAAATTTATAAAATAATCAAGAGCTATTGTTGAGAAAAAGTTCCGGCTGATCAATTGTTTGTAAATTACATTGTCGGGAGCTGCGTAAAGAGAGGTCACTCTTTTACCCTGACCAACAGTTGTCAGGATTTTCAAAATGTATCAATATTTAAATGTATCATTCTTTTTCAGTACGTTATGGTGATCAACATGCCTCGATTCGATATATGAATGCTGTTTCAGATTATATGCTTAGCTTACAGGAACACAATTTGATTTATGGCAACAGCAGGAGATAGTGTATTAACGCTCAATGCGGGGTCATCCAGCCTAAAATTTGCTTTATACCGCAGGGAGGAAAAATTGAATGAAGTTTTTAAAGGTGCGATAGAAAATATCGGCACCAAAAATACATGGCTGAATTTTACAGATGGCTCAAATAAGAAAGGAAAAGAAATTCACATAAACATCCAAAACCGCAGCGATGTTATCAGCTACCTGTTTCAATGGCTGGAAGCGCAAAGGGCCTTCGGTATGGTAAAGGCAATCGGCCACCGCGTAGTATACGGGATAAAGTATACATCGCCGCAATGCGTAACACCTGAATTGATAAAAGAATTAAAGGCTATCAGTGTTTACGATCCCGAACATTTACCATTAGAAATTGAACTGATAGAAAGATGCGTCGACAGATATCCTGAAATGGTGCAGGTGGCCTGCTTTGATACTTCTTTTCATGCGTCGATGCCCGCTATTGCAAAGCTATTGCCTATTCCGAGAAAGTTTGCTGCAATGGGAATTCAGCGATATGGTTTTCATGGAATTTCATTTGCTTATTTGATGGAGGAACTGGAGAATTTGGAAGGAAGGGAACGCGCCGGGGGCAAGGTTATACTGGCGCATCTTGGAAACGGTGCAAGTCTGAGTGCCGTATATAAACGGAGTAGTATGGATACCAGTATGGGTTTTACACCGGCTTCCGGGCTTACAATGGCCACACGTACGGGAGATCTTGATCCCGGCGTGGCATGGTATTTCATGGAGGTTCAGAAATTTACTCCGCAGCAATTCAATAAACTTATCCATCACCAATCGGGCCTGCTCGGTATTTCAGAAACGAGTTCTGATATGCGCAACCTGTTGAAGGCAAGGGCCACCGATTCGCGCGCGGGGGAAGCAGTTGACTTGTTTTGTTACCAGGCCAAAAAATGGATTGGTTCATTTGCCGCAGTGCTAAACGGACTGGATACGCTGGTATTTTCCGGCGGTATTGGCGAGCATTCCGCCGAAGTGCGGGCCGGTATCTGCGAAGGGCTGCAATTTTTAGGTATCGAACTGGACGAAAAAAGAAACGATAACAATGATGCTGTCATCTCCTCCGCTAAGAGCCGGGTACAAGTGAGGGTGATCAATACAAATGAGCAGTTGATGATGGCGAGGGCGGTTTATGACGTAACGGATCAATAATAAAAAAACAATATTATGGAACCAATGACAAAAGCAGTGGGAGATAAAACACTAACAACTGAATTGCTTCGGAAAATGAATGGTTATTGGCGCGCCGCTAATTATTTATCTGTCGGGCAGATATACCTGTATGACAATGCGCTGCTGAAAAAGCCTTTAACGCTGGAACACATCAAACCGCGTTTGCTGGGCCATTGGGGAACCACCCCGGGACTGAATTTTATTTATGTTCATCTCAACCGCGTTATAAAAGCGCTCGACCTGGATATGATCTATGTTACCGGTCCCGGACACGGTGGCCCGGGAATGGTTGCCAACACATATCTTGAAGGAACTTACAGCGAACTTTACCCGGCTATTACGGAAGACGAGGAAGGTATGAAAAAACTATTCAAACAATTTTCTTTTCCTGGCGGCATACCCAGCCATGTGGCACCGGAAACACCTGGCTCCATTCACGAAGGTGGTGAACTGGGCTATTCACTGGTACATGCATATGGCGCCGTTTTTGATAATCCACATCTGATCGCGACTTGCGTAGTGGGCGACGGCGAAGCGGAAACGGGCGCCCTGGCTGCGGGCTGGCACTCCAATAAGTTTTTAAACCCGGTGCATGATGGGGCGGTATTGCCTATACTTCATCTGAACGGCTACAAAATTGCTAATCCTACCATTCTTTCAAGGATACCCAAAGATGAACTGGAGCAGCTTTTTAGCGGGTATGGATACCGGCCTTATTTTGTGGAAGGGGATGTACCCGAAGAAATGCATGAATTAATGGCCACTACCCTCGATACGGTAATTGCCGAAATCAGGCAAATACAAAACGACATCAGAACAAATGGGTTTACCAAACGGCCGCGCTGGCCGATGATCATTTTACGTACCCCCAAAGGATGGACCGGTCCGGCAAAAGTGGATGGACTGCAGGTGGAAGGAACATGGCGCTCCCACCAGGTGCCGTTGGCCGAACTGGCCACAAAACCGGGACATGTAAAAATACTGGAGCAGTGGATGAAAAGCTACGGACCTGAAGAGTTATTTGATGAGCAGGGAAAATTAAATTCCGGCTTAGCAGAACTTGTTCCAACAGGCACCCGGCGCATGGGGGCAAATCCGAATGCAAATGGAGGCCTCCTTTTGCATGATCTTAAAATACCTGATTTCAAAAAGCATTTTGTAAAAGTAGATAAGCCGGGTACCGTTCGGGCAGAAGCCACCCTGATCATGGGAGCATTTCTGAGAGATATCATGCAGGAGAATTGGGAAAAAAGAAATTTCCGCATATTTGGCCCTGATGAAACGGCTTCCAACAGGCTCACGCGCCTTTTCGAAATTACGGAACGTACCTCTGTGGCCGAGATATTGAAAACGGATGATCATATTTCACCAGACGGAAGGGTGATGGAAGTGCTGAGCGAACATTTATGCCAGGGTTGGCTGGAAGGCTACCTGCTGACGGGAAGGCACGGCTTGTTCTCGTGTTATGAGGCATTTATACACATTGTTGATTCCATGTTTAACCAACATGCCAAATGGCTTAAAGTATCCCGTAAAATAAAATGGCGCCGCCCGATCGCTTCTCTCAATTATCTGCTGACCTCGCACGTATGGCGCCAGGACCATAATGGCAACAGTCACCAGGATCCTGGCTTCCTGGATATTGTAGCCAATAAAACAGCCGATATCATCCGCATCTATTTACCACCAGATGCGAATACCCTTTTATCCGTAACGGACCACTGCCTGAAAAGCCGCGATTATATCAATGTTATTGTAGCCGGCAAACAACCCGAAATGCAATGGCTTGATATGGAAACAGCCATAAAACATTGCACTGCGGGCCTCGGGATATGGGAATGGGCGAGCAATGACAAAGGCAGCGAACCCGATGTAGTGATGGCATGCGCAGGTGATGTACCTACATTGGAAACCATTGCTGCCGTACAGATTCTGAGAGAACATTTTCCTGCATTAAAAATTAGAGTGGTAAATATTGTAGACCTGATGACGCTGCAACCCGAAAGTGAACATCCGCATGGATTGAAAGACCGGGATTTTGACAATTTGTTTACAAAGGACAAACCTGTCATTTTTGCTTTTCATGGCTACCCGCTACTGATACACCGGCTCACCTACAGGAGAACAAATCATAAAAACCTGCACGTACGCGGCTATAAAGGAGAAGGTACCACCACTACTCCTTTTGATATGGTGGTATTGAATGACCTTGACAGGTTCCACCTTGTAAACGATGTAATAGACAGGCTTCCGCAACTGGGTTCCTCGTCTGCCTATGTAAAACAATACATACACAACAAATTACTGGACCACAAAGCATATATCGAAGTACACGGCGAAGACATGCCGGAAATTGTAAACTGGAAATGGAACCCAGGCAAGTGATTAGCTGATTTGCTGAATATAAAATGCGGCGTTTCAACAATCTCTGATATCGGCATTGGTCAGGGTTTGTTCTGCAACCTGCGATAGAACCAATGCTTGGCAATTTCAGCAGAAAAAATATATGCTATGATAATAAGTAACATCCATGCGTAGAACATGGGCGGCAACTGAACGAAGCCAAGCAAGCCGGCAAACGGCATAAAAGGAAGAGCAAGCACAAATAAAACAACGAGGCCGGTTGCGATGGTTAAATATTTCCCGGGCGGACTTTTGAAAAATGGTAGCCTTGTTCTTACTACTAATACGATCAATGTTGCGGAAATAACCGATTCTGTAAACCATCCGGTTTGAAAAATCCGTTCATCTGCCTTCATCACGTAAAGCAATGCTCCAAAAGTGAGGAAATCATAGATCGAACTCAGCAATCCAAAAACTATCATGAAGCGCTGAATGAATTTTATATCCCAGTGATGTGGTTTATCAACAGCAACTGCATCCACACGGTCGGCCGCAATGGTCATTTCAGGGAAATCTGTCAGCAGGTTTGTAAGCAATATCTGTTTGGGTAACAGCGGAAGAAACGGAAGGAACAAAGAAGCGCCGGCCATGCTGAACATATTGCCAAAGTTGGCGCTGGTGGCCATAAAAATATATTTCATGGTATTTGCAAAAGTTTTGCGGCCGGCTACAATTCCGGTAACCAATACATCCAGGTCCTGGGTCAATAGTACAATGTCTGCCGCTTCCTTGGCAACATCTACTGCAGTATCCACAGATACGCCTACATCGGCTGCATGTAATGCCGGTGCATCATTGATACCATCGCCCATGAACCCGACTACATTACCGGATTTTTTTAAGAATACGATGATACGTTCTTTTTGATTGGGGTCTATCTCCGCAAAAATATCTGTATGCGGGGCCTGCTGTAATAATGCCGTGTCGCTCATTTTTCTCATTTGAGGGCCGGTCAATATCACTGCATCTGCCATCCCGATCTGCTTTGCAAGATTGTTTGCCACAAGCTCATTATCGCCGGTGATCAATTTAAGCTTTACACCTAACCTGTGCAGGTTATCAATCGTTTGCTGAACATTTTTTTTGGGAGGATCAAAAAAAGTAATGAATCCAAGGAAGATCATATTGATTTCCTCTTGCCGGGTAAAATCCTTTTCTCCGCTGGCTTTTTTATAGGCAACGCCCAATACACGATAGCCTTCACCGCTTAACTTTATATATTCATCATTGATAGAATCGAGCCGGTCCTTCATGGAGATCAGCTCGCCCGTAGCTGTTTCAGCCGTATCGCAAATATCAAGTATGGAGTTAAGGGCGCCTTTTGTGATAGCGAAATTATCCGTATCATTTTTTACCTGAACGGTTAAGCGCTTCCTGATAAAATCGTACGGTATTTCTGACTGAACAATAAATCCGTCGTTCCCTGCATTATAATTTAAACAAATGGCCTCATCTATGGGGTTGGTAAACCCCTGCTGCATGGATGCGTTTAATCCTGCAAACCGTAGTGTTTTGGCAGAATGGTTTCCTTCGATATCCAAAGTGTCTTTTAAGGTTACCTTTCCTTCTGTGATGGTGCCCGTTTTATCCGAACAGAGAATATTCATGCTGCCAAAATTCTCTATCGACGAAAGCCTTTTTACAATCACCTGCATTGTGGCCATTGCTCTTGCGCCCAAAGAAAGATTTACGCTTATAATGGCAGGTAGCAACTGCGGCGTAAGGCCTACGGCCAATGCAAGAGAAAATAAAAAAGAATCCAGTACTGGCTTATTCAGAAATACATTGATCGCAAAGATGATGATAACAAGCACAAGGGTAATTTCCATCAGCATATACCCAAAGCGACGGATACCTTTTTCAAAGTCGGTTTCAGGAATTTTGGTAGCGAGCCTTCCGGATATCTTACCGAATTCCGTTTGTTTTCCTGTTTTTATTACCAGCGCTTTTGCCTTTCCGCTGATTACATGGGAACCCATAAAAAGTGTATTGCTTCTTTTTGACAGTGGCGCATCGGCACTAATGATGCCGGTATTCTTTTCAACGGGGTAGGTTTCTCCGGTGAATGCCGCCTCGTCTATAAAAAGTTCACTTGATTCTATTAACAGGCTGTCGCCCGGAATCACATCGCCTGCGGATAAAAGGATCAGGTCGCCCGGCACCACGTTTTCAACAGCTGTTTCTGCTGCCGTTCCGTCTCTTACGAGCTTACATTTTATCTGCACCATTTTTAATAGTGCAGTAACGGCGCTGTCAGCTCCTTTTTCCTGCCAGAAGCCAAGCATACTGCTTACGAGTATAATAAACAGTATAATGCAGGCATCTGTAAAATCGCCCAAAGTCATTGATAGTACCGCTGCCGCGATAAGGATAAGCGTAATCGGACTCTTAAACTGTAGCAGGAAAAGAACGAGGGATGAGGAACGGGAGCTTGTTTTAAATGTATTCGGGCCAAACTGTTTTAAACGGATGGCGGCTTCCGGTGAAGTCAGTCCGTTTTCGGCACAGGAAAGCTCTTTTAGAACATCTTCTTTTTTAAGGTTCCAGAAATTATCCAGAGAAGTAATTTTACGAGCCGGTTGCATTTTATAAAATATTTTTGTGGCCCAAAATATTAAAGGAATAAAATTATTCGTTCGTTAAAATGACCTTTAATGTTTTTTCATCCGCTGCATGTTCAAATGTGTTGTAGGCATTCACGATATCTTTTAATGCAAAATGATGCGTGATCAGTTTTGATGGATCTATTTTTTTTGAAATAACGTTTTTTAATAACAGTTCAGTACTCACGGTATCCACGAGCCTGGTGGTGATTGAAATGTTTTTTGACCACAGGGTCTCAAGATGAAGCGCCACTGCTTTGCCATGTACGCCTACATTTGCGATATGTCCACCCGGTGCAATGATGGACTGGCAGAGTTCAAAAGTTGCCGGAACGCCAACTGCCTCGATGGCCACGTCTACACCCTGTTGCCCGGTGAGCGTCATTATTTTTTCTGCAACATTTTCCCTGCTGCTGTTGTAAGTATGGGTAGCGCCAAAAGTTTTTGCAACATTTAACCGGTTGTCGTCAATATCGATCATAATAATATCCGCAGGTGTATAGAACTGTGCGGTGATCAGCACAGCCAGGCCTATAGGCCCGGCGCCAATGATGGCCACGGTATCGCCGGGTTTCACTTTGCCGTTAACTACGCCACATTCAAAAGCGGTAGGTAAAATATCGCTTAGCATCACCAGCGCTTCTTCATCCGTTCCCGGGGGAATATGATAGAGGCTGGTATCGGCAAAAGGTATTCTTACATATTCAGCCTGTGTGCCATCTATAAGATGACCTAAGATCCAGCCACCTTTTTCACAATGGGAATACATCTGTTTTCTGCAGTAGCTGCATTTGCCGCAGGAAGTGATACAGGATATCAAAACATGGTCGCCTTTTTTAAAACCGGTTACGGCACTTCCAACCTCTTCCACTACGCCCACTCCTTCATGCCCCAATATGCGGCCATCTGTTACTTCCGGCACATCTCCTTTGAGGATATGAAGATCGGTGCCGCAGATAGTCGTTTTTAAAATTTTAATAATAGCGTCTGAGGATTCGATGATGGCAGGCGTAGGTTTTTCTTCCCAGCTTTTCTTGCCGGGTCCATGATATACTAATGCTTGCATAAGATTGCAGGTTTGGGTTCAAGGTAGTTCATTTTAAATCAAAATGTTTTTTTGATGTATAACAGCGCTTGGCAAAATAATAGTAGCTTCATATATCACCGGTGTTATTTACCGGTAATACATCAAATGAAAGTGCCTTACGTTACCAACACTTTATTATTTATTCGCAGTATGTTGAATTTTACAATGCGGGCTGCCGTTGCCGGTAGTTACAGTAATCAAGCTGGTTACATTGCATTTTTGACTTTTATTATTTGCCGCAGGCCGAAACTAAATAAAATAACAGATGAAAGAAAAGACCGGTTTTTCAGCCAGAATTAAAAAGACCCTCAAAATTCTCGGACCGGGCCTGGTTACCGGTGCCAGCGATGACGATCCTTCGGGAATAGCCACCTATACGCAAACCGGTGCACAATTCGGTTATGCCACCTTGTGGACAGCGCTGCTAACTTTCCCGCTGATGGCAGCTATTCAGGGCATGTGTGCGAGGATAGGCCTGGTGACCACGGAGGGCCTTACGGTAGCTTTAAGGAAGCATTACCCCAGGCCCATTCTATACCTGATGTTGCTGTTTAGTTTCCCGGCGATAACACTCAATATCGGTGCCGATATACAGGGAATGGGGGCCGTAGGTAATATGCTCTTTCCCAAGGTGCCTGCCAGTATATTCAGCGTGATATTTACCTCTATATTAATGATAGTTATCATTCGGTTTCCTTATCAAAAGATTGCAGCCATTTTAAAATGGCTTTGTCTTTCCCTTTTGTTATATATAGCTGTTCCATTTATGATAACGCAAGATTGGGGGCAAATAGCGCGTAACACTTTTATACCAACCATAAAACTGGATAAAGAATTTCTTTCCATCCTGGTAGCTATCCTCGGTACAACCATCTCTCCTTATTTATTTTTCTGGCAGGCAACCATGGAAGCAGAAGATCTGAAACATAGTAAATTAAAAATAGTCGTAGACAAACAGGTGCTGGGGAACATGAAAAAAGACGTCAATATAGGCATGCTGTTATCCAACCTGGTTATGTTTTTTATTATCCTTACTGCGGCCAGTGTGCTGTTTAAAGCAGGTATACACAAGGTTGATACGGTATACCAGGCTGCAAAAGCACTTGAGCCTTTAGTAGGAAGATTTGCTTACCTGATTTTTGCTGTTGGTGTCATTGGTACGGGTTTTTTAGGTATCCCGGTATTGGCGGGGTCACAGGCTTATATGCTGGCAGAAACTTTTGGATGGGAGGCAGGTCTGGATAAAAAATTTCCGCAGGCAAAACCTTTTTATGTTTCCATTGTGGTTTCGCTGCTGGTGGGTCTGCTATTGAATTTCATTGGCATCAGCCCAATTCAGGCGCTGGTTTATACGGCGATACTCTACGGTCTCACGGCACCGGTGATCATTGCGATGGTGATGCATATCGGGAACAATAAAAAAATTATGAAGGAAAACACCAACAGTAAGTTGTCCAATTTCCTGGGGGGACTCACACTTTTATTGATGACCGCAGCCGCAGTTGCCCTTTTGTATTTCCAGTTCACATGAAAATAAAGAAATCCTTTAAATTAACCGAATTATGGCAACAATGTTTCACATTATCTGCAATACGTTTCTACCTTACGGGGGGAGACGACAAAGCATTCTATGGTTTAGCTTGTATGATTTACCCAGGTGCATAGTTATTTGTCTTTAGATTTTGAAGTGAACTTACTTAGCAGAATACCTACCTACCAGCACCACTGTGTAAAACTGCCCTGCGATACCTATGAATGCTGTAATCAGTTTGGCAATATGATGACTGGGGGTAATGTCGCCAAAACCGATACTGGTAAAAGTGATGGAACAGAAATAAACCAAATCTATAAAAATATGGGCAGGTGACGAAGCGTTAATTCCTTTAAAGGATTCAGGATTTTGATATTCCAAAGTTTGCAGTAAAAAAACAGAAATTTCTATCAGTAGAAAATAGCCGCATGCAGCTGCTGTAATGATGTCGCTGTTGATATAACCTGGTTTTATTAAAAAGTGCAATAGCTCTATAAATAAAAAAGAAAAGAATATTACGTAGTTGATATTAAGGAAAGTGAAATAGTATGAGTTATCTTTAAAAAATGGGATGCCAATTGGCAATAGCAGAACAATAATGAAATGAATATTGCGGAACCAATGTCGCCAGCTGTGTTTACCGGTAAACATAAAAATACTTCCAAGCCCCAATAACAGCATATTGACAGGCCATACAACTCGTGTGTAAAAATCCAGGTCAGTCAAAAAAATACCGATAAACAAATGCTGAACTAATGCAAAAAGTAATAATTCGTATTTAAACTTCTGTAAGGATAGTCTTCCTGTTCATTTTTATTTAGCCTGACCAATATCTAAACGGTCTATTTTCCCCTCGGTATTAATATGAAACTTGAAATAGGTGTTGAAATCGCCCCAGCTTTCTGTATGAAAGCGACCATAAATATCTAAGCCGTTGTTTTCAACTTTTTCAATACTCGTAAAGCGTTCCTGCCCGCAAGCATCTTTAATAAATCTTTGGAAATTTCGTGGATTGCCATCGTCGTACAATGTGGCATCTGTTGTAAAGAGTAACAGAAAGCTTTTTGCATCGCCTTTTTGCCATGCCTCAAAAGCTGCTCTTGCTGTTGCGTTGGTCAATTTACCGGTATCCATTATTACTTGTTTTTGTTGTGCTGTATTTTTTATTTTTTGTCCGCAACCCGCTTGTGCTATACACATAAGGGCCGCAAGTACAATGATGATGTTTTTGTTCATTTTAGTTAGCTTTAGCAAGCGGATGTTGCAGGTAAATGATTACTAAGGACATAAGGAAGAAAGGCAATTCAGCCATAACGCCTTTAAAATTTTTATCCAATAAATGAAAGCAGATGATCAAAAGAATACCTGCCGCCATTAAAAAGTTGCCCCAAACAAACGTTTTAGGAACAACCATCAACACAACACTTAACAATGTAAAGAAGCCCAATATCATTACACCTTGTTTACCAATATTCCATTTGCCAAACATTTCCAGCATTTCAGATTTGCCACTTAGCATTGCCCAGCCTTGTTTGGTACCCATATAGGCAGCAAAGAGAATGAGTACAGCATTGATGATTTTTAGTGCCATAGTTTTAAGTTTTGCGTTATGAAAATACGCTTAAATTCTTTGCAATATCCTTATTGGCATGCGGTGGAAATACATCTAACTCCAAATCGGGGTTGCCTATCAACATTGCTTTTGTGTTACTCAATACATTAAAGCCGGCTTTGCCGTAATAGTTGCCCATGCCACTTATGCCTGCGCCACCAAAAGGCAGACTATCAATCCAGCAATGCAGATTGGTTTGGTTAACACAGAATTGTTACCTGCTCCGGCTGCATGAACGTTTGCAGGTTTTCTTTGTAGTATTTTATTAAGCCCAATGGTACTGTTGTTTCAAACAATTGTTCCAATGGAGGTTTGCCAAAATCGTTGTGTTAAGCCTGGCAAAATTCAACTTGATTTTCCGGCAACATTTTTTTTCATTCTGTTAAGTTGCTCAATACGCCAATCGTAATTTTTGTTGCTTCTGTTTAAAAGAACTCTCTTTTTGCTGGCTGAAAATATTCTGATACTTATTCGTCTTTGCAAATAAAATGGTGATGCAAAAGCAAAAGCCAGCAATAGTATCATTGCTGGCTTTTTGCTGGTTTAATTTTACCTGGTTGTGTAACCACCATTGGCAAAAATGGTTTGCCCTGTTATCCACCAACCGTCGGTTACTAAGAACTCAATCAATGGTGCGATGTCTTTAATGTCTGTTAATCCACCCAGGGCTGATGCAGATTTGTGGTAAGCTACAGCTTCAGGTGCTTCCTGTCCATAAAAGAAAGGTGTATCCATTGGACCAGGTGCAACTGCCGTAACAGAAATACCACGACCGCCAAATTCCTTTGATGCTGCTCTTGTAAAATGTTCAACGGGTGCTTTTGCGCCTGCATAAGTTGAGTACAAGCCTGTATAAGCTGCCAGCAATGAAGTAACAATAGTGCAGATTTTTCCGTTGTCATTTATTTTTTTGCCAGCCTCCTGTAAAAAGAAATAAGCGGATTTTGAGTTGATGCCGAACATGGTGTCATATTCAGCTTCGGTAGTTTCCACAAAAGGTTTTTTCAATACCATACCCACGGTGTTAATGGCTACATCAATACTGCCAAATTTTGTAATGGCCTCATCAAAAAATCTGGTTACGTTTTCAACCTTGGTCAAATCTCCCTGAAATAAGAATGCTTCTGCACCCAAAGCCTGCACTTCGGCTAAAGTTTTTTCGCTTTCTGCTTTAGAACCTTCGCTATTGTAGTGTATGGCTAATTTTGCTCCTTTAGCAGCAAAATCCTTGCTTAATAAACCACCAAGATTTTTTCCTCCGCCAGCTATTAAAACAACTTTTCCTTTTAAATCATTTCTTGCCATAATTTTTTTTTTGAGATTATTAATATGGCAAAAGTCATTTACACCAATAACTTTATCATGGTGAACTTTTCGGAACTTTTGAAGCCTGGTTTATTTTTTATGCTGTTTGCGGAATTCTCCAGGAGTTTGTCCTGTAAATTTTTTGAAGAACTTTGAAAAGTTAGAAGGGTCGTAAGTAAGTGTATTAGCAATATCTGCTATGGAATGTGTAGTAGTGAGGAGCATTTTTTTTGCTTGTTCAGCAATCTTCAAATCATAAAAATGGCAAGGGTGATGCCCCATGGTCTGCTGAATAGTGTCTGTGAGGTGCGTATGCGAAACAAATAATGCACTTGCAATCTGGTTCAATTCCATCATTTTTGTAACTCTCCCTTCCACAATATCGTTGAGATGATTGTCTAAGAATGCGAAATAATCATTTGTAATTTCTTTACCTCTTTTTAATGAGTTCCCTGCGATATTCTTCATGATAATTTACTTTATTTAATAGTGTGGGACTCATGCTGAATCAATCTAACGTAAAGCGTAAAATTAATAAAATAATAGCTATACGAAACGTACTTGCAGAGTTCAAAGAGGCAGGGAATGTTAGATACCAGGCGTTCCCAAAAATTGAATGGGTTGTAGTGTTAATTGTAGGTTTTGCGGTCATCATGTCTGATACCAAACGTAAAAGGGAGATAACAGGTTCGATGTACGGGAAAAACTCACTTTTGATGAAATCGGTTACCGAACCTCCCGACTCAACGAAGCGGTTGAGCTGATATACAAGCTGGGAGCGGGTTTTAGCGAAAATAAAAAAGGACAAATCAGTAAAAGACCGATTTGTCCCCGCTGGTTGGGTTACTAGGATTCGAACCTAGACAAACAGAATCAAAATCTGTTGTGCTACCTTTACACCATAACCCATTTTACCCCAAAACTTGTTTTAGGAGTGCAAAAATAAGGGAAGGCGAAAACGCGGCCAAAAAAAACTCTAATAATGGGTAATTTTATAACCGATATCGGATAATGCCTTTGCTTTAGATGCACGATTGCTGTTTACTGTTACCGGTTTTCCTAAGATTATCCATTATAAATTATTCATCAGCCCGCGTCCTCCCTGTCTTTCAATTCCTTTATTTTTTCCAATGCGCCTGCCACTACATCACACATGATCGTATACAATGCGCCATGTTGCTGATGCGCATAAATATATTCCAGCGCCTCATTTTCATTCTCGATCGTTATGGTTGGAATATTGGGATTCACTTTGTTGATGCCTTCTTTGAGCAGGTTGATGATTTCATCAGCCGTGCGGCCACGCAGGTTTTTGTCGCAGCGGATGATGATCTCGTTGAAATACTCCGCCGAAATCTCACCGAGTTCACGGATGTCTTCGTCACGGCGGTCGCCGGTGCCACTGATCACCCCGATCTTTTTATTGTAATCCAGTTTGCTCACGAAATCGCCGAGCAATCGCAATCCGTGCGGGTTGTGGGCAAAATCTGCCAGGAAAGTAAAGTTTTTGAAATGAAAGAAATTCAATCTGCCTGGCGTTAAAGTGGATGAGGGCAAGAAAGATGACAGCGCCGAACGGATGTCTTCAATCGTTATATCGCGGTACAGGTAAGAAGCCATCACTGCCGGCAGGCAATTGGCCACGTTGTGCATCGCTTTGCCTTCAAATGTGATCGGCACATCTTTCACATGGATCACGCGGATCTTCCACGTGCCTTTTAAAATGCTGACGTAGCCGTTCTCGAACACCGCTGCCAGTCCGCCTTTGGCACAATGTTTTTTTATACGGGAATTATGTTCATCCATGCTGAACAGGGCAATATTGCAGTTTAATCCTTCACGCATCCCGTATACCAGGTCGTCGTCAGCATTTAAAACCGCATAGCCACGCCTGGAAACCGTTTCAGGAACCACGGCTTTCACTTTTGCCATTTGTTCCAACGTGTTGATGCCGCCCAATCCCATGTGATCCGCAGCCACATTCGTTACGATTGCCACGTCGCATTGCTGAAATGCCAGCCCGCTTTTTAAAATGCCGCCGCGTGCGCATTCCAATACGGCAAAATCTACGGTTGGATCTTTCAATACGAATTGCGAACTGATCGGGCCGGTACAGTCGCCTTTCATCATCAGCTGGTTTTGAATGTATACGCCGTCACTGGTTGTGTAACCAACTTTTTTTCCGGCACTTTTTGCGATATGGGCCGTAAGCCGCGTCGTTGTCGTTTTACCATTTGTTCCGGTAATGGCAATAATAGGAATGGTGCCGATACTGCCTTTTGGAAAAAGCATGTCCACCACCGGTTCGGCTACGTTGCGTGCCAGTCCTTCTGATGGATCAATATGCATTCGGAAACCCGGGGCAGCATTCACTTCCAGGATAGCGCCGCCGTTTTCGCTCACCGGCGTACGAAGGTCGGTCGCCATAATGTCGATACCGCAGATATCCAGGCCAATGATCTTCGCGATGCGTTCACACATGAAAATATTTGCAGGGTGAACTTCGTCGGTCACATCGGTGCTTGTGCCGCCGGTGGAAAGATTAGCCGTTGGTTTTACAAGCACCAGCTCGCCTTTTGCGGGAATGGTATCGAGCGTATAATTTTTTTCTTCGAGGATCTTATGCGTGAATTGATCCACTGTAATTTGCGTGAGTACTTTCTCATGGCCGTAACCTCTGCGCGGATCCTTATTCGTTTCGTCTATCAGATGTTGAATGGTGCTCACGCCATCGCCGGTTACCGAAGCGGGGGTGCGCAGGGCGGCGCAAACAAATTTGTAATTGATCACCAATACCCGGAAGTCAAAGCCGGTGATGAATTTTTCCAAGATCACACTGCGGCCGTAATATTGCGCGGCTTCCAAAGCTGTTACAGCCTGTTCCCATGTGGTAATATTGGTCGTATTTCCTTTCCCATGATTGCCGTCGATCGGTTTGATCACAAGCGGATACCCATACTTATCGACGGCGTCTTTCAAGCCTTCTTCGCTGCGGATAACGGTTCCACCCGGAACCGGAATTTCTGCGGCTTCAAGCAAATTTTTTGTCTCTTCCTTATCACACGCAATGTCCACCGCGATGTTGCCGGTTGTACTGGCGATCGTGGCACGAACACGTTTCTGGTGAATGCCGTAACCGAGTTGTACGAGTGATCTTTTATTTAACCGGATATAAGGGATCCCGCGTTTAGCGGCTTCTTCAACAATAGAACCAGTGCTTGGCCCGAGCCTTGTATCCTCGCGGATTTCGCGAAGGTTCATGATATCTTCTTCCAGGTTGTAAGATTCGTCATTGGTAAGTGCTTCGGCTACGCGAACGGCCGCTTTGGCGGCATAAACGCCCGCATCTTCTTCCGTGTAGCTGATGCATACGTAATATTCGCCGTCTACACCAGTGCCGCGGGTGCGACCGAAGCCGGTGTCCATTCCGGCGAGGGTTTGCATCTCCAGGGCAATATGTTCCACTACATGCCCCATCCATGTGCCTTCCTCCACGCGGGAAAAGAATCCGCCCGGTACGCCTTCGCTGCAGCGATGCTCATACATGGTCGGGAACATTTTCTCCAGCCTTTCCCTGAAACCCGGAATGGTATTGGTGGGCCGCTGCTCCATTTCCTGGAGGTCGAGCCTCATCTGGATCAGCTTCGGCCTGCGCACGCTCCAATAATTAGGTCCCCTGAGAACTTTGATTTCTACAATTTTCATAAATAAGACAGTTTTGGTGGAATAGAAAAGGAAATTAACGAAAAGCAGTTAAAATAAGAAATGAGAAAATAAGAAATATAAAATAAGAAAGAAAAAACTCTTCAATAAATTCCAAACCTTCATTGGTTAAACACTAAGTATTGCGACTTTCTTATTTTTCTGTTTCTTATTTCTTATTTTTAAAGATGGATAATCGCCGTTCCTTCCTCAACAAACTTTCCATCCTTTCGGCATCGGCCGTTGCAGCCAATATTTTTCAGCGGGTGTGGGCAAACGATCTTTCTGCGGCCGTTACACGTGTGGCCGATAAAAGCGCACAGGAACTGGCAGCTGATGAAGACTTTTGGTATTATATTCAGCAATCGTACAGCATTGCGCCCAATTTTATCAATCTTAACAATGGCGGTGTTTCGCCGGCGCCAAAATCGGTGGCCGACGCCATGAAGCAGGCTTACGATATGAGCAATCTCGGTCCGAGTTATTTCATGTGGCGCATTGTTGATACCGGCCGTGAGCCTTTGCGGCAGCGCCTTGCCGCACTTGCAGGATGCGAAACGGAAGAGCTTGCATTGCAGCGTAATGCTTCCGAGGCGCTTGAAACGGTGATCTTCGGCCTGGATTTTAAACCGGGCGACGAGATCGTGCTTTGTAAGCAGGATTACCCGCACATGATGAACGCCTGGAAGCAACGCGAACGAAGGGAGGGGTTGAAGCTTATTTGGGTGGATCTTCAACTGCCTTCAGAAGACGACGATTACCTTGTAAAAAAATATACCGACGTGTTCACCGCGAACACAAAACTGGTACAACTGACGCATCTTATCAACTGGACCGGACAAAAAATGCCGGTAAAAAAAATTGCTGCGGAGGCAAAAAAACGCAACATAGAAGTATTGATAGACGGGGCTCATTCATTTGCTCATTTTGATTTTCTGATAAAGGACCTTAACTGCGATTATTTTGGAACAAGCCTTCATAAATGGCTCGGGGCGCCGATCGGGACAGGTTTTCTTTATGTGAAGAAAGATAAGGTTGGTAAAATATGGCCGCATTTTTCTGCGGAAGACAAACAAAAAGATGATATCCGTAAGTTTGAAAATCTCGGTACAAGGCCGTTCTTTATTGAACAATGCATTGACAAAGCGATCGACTTTCATGAAATGATCGGTATCAACAGAAAAGAAGAAAGATTGCTCTACCTGAAGAACTATTGGATGAACAAAGTGAAGGATGTTCCTAAAGTAAAGCTGCATACTTCTATGAAAAAAGAATATGGTGGCGCGATAGGAATGATCAGTATCGAAGGGAAGAAGCCGGTGGAACTCGATGGTTTTTTATGGACAAATTATCATATTCACACGGTGAGCGTGTCGTATGAAAATATCAATGGCGTAAGGATCACACCGAATGTGTACACCAGTTTACGGGATCTGGATACTTTGGTGGCCGGGATCAAAAAGTTCGCATCGGGTTAGCTACTTGGAGAGGTTGCGGTAAAAATTGTGGGGTATAGGCTCATTAAACTACCTGTTGAAATTAAATAAACTCGTCACCCCGCACCTCGGTGGAATTCATAATTAACAATAGTTGATAACTATAAAGCATCGCTCAAGCATGAATTACCCTAAATTTGCGTTGTAACCAAAACGGTTTAAATGCAATTTGCAAAAGGAAAGCTTCTGGCTATCGGCGGTGCCGAAGATAAAGGAACGGATCTCGAAAGCGGACAAGTAAAACGCAATAACCTGAATTTTTTTGAATTGGGCATTCTTCGCCGGATCGTGGAAGAAACGGGCGGAGTGGATACCAGGATCGAAGTGATCACCACGGCCAGCATGATTCCTTATGAAGTGGGCGACAATTATCTGAACGCCTTTGGCAAGATCGGCTGCACCGATATTGGCCTCATGCACATCCGCAACCGCGCCGACGCTATGAATCCCGAATATCTTGAACGCATCAAAAACTGTGGCGCCGTGATGTTCAGCGGCGGCAACCAGCTTCGGCTCACCAGCACCTTTGGCGGTACACAATTTCTCAATACGATCTTACAGCGTTTCAACGACGAGCCCGATTTTCTGGTAGCAGGAACTTCGGCAGGCGCCATGGCCATGAGCAATACCATGATCTACGAAGGCAATGCAACGAAGGCGCATTTAAAAGGTGAAGTGAAGATTACAACGGGTCTTGGCTTTATGGATGATGTGATATTTGATTCGCACTTCGAAAAACGTGGCCGTTTCGGAAGACTGGCGCAGGCCGTAGCTTCCAATCCACAGTGCATCGGCGTTGGACTTGGTGAAGACACCGGAATGCTGATCAAAGATGGCAATACGATGGAAGCGATCGGGAGCGGGTTGGTAATCATTGTTGACGGTCATGATATCGGCCACAGCAACATTGCAGATATCCCCGACGGTTGCCCGATCAGCATTGAAAATCTAAAAGTGCATTTTTGCGAAAAAGGAAACGGTTATAAGGCGATCGAAAGACAGTTCATCCCGGAAGTGGAAGAGGGCGCAGTGGTAAAGAAACAGGTACATGTGGAATAGTCGGGCATTAAGAATTAGCAATTCAAGATATATAAAAGAGTCTGGCGAAAAGCGCAGACTCTTTTAGTTTGAGAATTTTTTAAGTCTTAATTAATTTGCTTTCAGCAAATAGGTATTCTTTTTCCCTTTTTGTACCAGGATAAATTTATCGAACAGCAACTGTGAATGATCTACAACAAATTTCGGGTCGTCGATCTTTTGTTTGTTAATGCTTACGCCACCGCCCAGGATCATTTTTCTTGCGTCGCCTTTGCTTGGAAAAATATTTGCCTCGGCCAGTAATGTAGTGATATCAATACCTGTGATCAATGCAGCCTTACTGGTATCAATCTTTTCTATTCCCTCAATATTGTTGAGATCATCTTCGGAAAAACTTTCGATAGAGGCATTTTGTGTGGCAAATAATTTTTCCGTTGTGGCGATGGCCTTCTGGTATTCCTCTTCGCCATGGACGAAAACGGTGAGCTCTCTGGCCAATGTCTTTTGTAATTCCCGTGCAGCTGCATTCTCAGAATGTTTTGCAACCAGGAAGTCGATTGCCGCCTTATCTAAAAATGTAAATATTTTAATCCAGTTTGTTGCGTCTTCATCTGAAGCATTGAACCAAAACTGGTAAAATTGATATGGCGTTGTTTTGGCGGCGTCGAGCCACACATTGCCCGCTTCAGATTTTCCGAATTTTGTTCCGTCGGCTTTTTTGATGAGCGGACAAGTAAATGCGAATGCTTCACCGCCATCTTTCCTGCGGATGAGTTCTGTGCCTGTGACGATATTTCCCCACTGGTCGCTGCCGCCCATTTGCAGTTTGCAATTTTTGTTTTTGTACAGCCAGTAAAAATCATATCCCTGCACCAGCTGGTAAGTAAATTCTGTGAAGGACATTCCGTTGGCACTTTCCAGCCTTTTTTTTACGCTGTCTTTTGCCATCATATAATTGACCGTAATGTGTTTTCCGGCATCGCGGATGAAATCAAGGAAGCTGATGCTTTTGAACCAATCGTAATTGTTCACCATTACTGCTGCATTTGCCTTTGCGGGGTCAAAATCAAGAAATTTCTCTAATTGAGCTTTCACACCTGCCTGGTTTTTTTGCAACACTTCTTCGCTGAGCATATTGCGTTCTTCGCTTTTTCCGCTCGGATCACCCACCATTCCGGTAGCACCGCCAACAAGCGCATAAGGCTTATGTCCGGCTTTTTGCAAATGCACGAGCAGTAAGATAGGCACCAGGTTGCCGATATGTAAGCTGTCTGCCGTAGGGTCGAAACCGATATAGGCGCTCGTTAGTTCCTTATTCAGCTGTTCTTTCGTTCCCGGCATGATATCCTGGATCATTCCGCGCCAGCGTAGTTCTTCTATAAAAGCGTTCATCGTTTGGTTTTTATCGGATGGCAAAAATAGTGAATAGTGAATAGTGAATAGTGAAATCTTCAAAGAGAATAAAGGTACATTTTGAAAAACCTGCGGGCTAATTATATCCTCGGTGTCGTCCGGCAAGTTCAGACCCGGTTCGGCTTACGGCTATAAACCTTAAACCCCGAACCTTCAGCCATGCACCTTCCTTCCGCAACCCGGTTGCGGGGCGAGGCAACGTTTCCCGTGATTTCCGGCTCTTTATAAAGGACCGGAAATGTGGGGAACGTTGACCAGCACTTATTTACGTTTGAACGGGCTAAAATCCCTAAATTTGGCTGTCAAATTAGTATCTTATACGGACTAACTGCACAATTTGTTACGTATAAATACGTTAATCAGGGTGCGATGTTATCCAGGCTCAATTACCAATCAATCTATCATGAAACAAAGCTTTACTGCTTTTATCTTACTGACACTGCTTTTTTCCAATAAAGGATACTCTCAGTTCAGGAAATATTCCAACGAATTCCTGAATATCGGTGCGGGCGCACGCGGACTTGCCATGGGCAATGCCCAGGTGGCTTCCGTAAGCGATGCCACGGCCGGTTACTGGAACCCCGCAGGATTAACCGGCGTCAAAAACGATCCGAATGCCACCATCATGCACGCGGAATATTTTGCAGGGATAGCAAAATACGATTACGCTTCCCTCGCTATCCCGGTGCAGGACAACAAGCGTACCATCGGTTTTTCGTTGCTGCGTTTCGCTGTGGATGACATCCCGAACACTTTGTTCCTGGTGGAACCTGATGGCAGTATCAACTATAATAATATTCAAACATTTTCCTCTGCCGACTATGCGTTTCTTTTCTCCTTTGCGCAAAATTTAAAGCAGACGGACGATATCAATATCAGTTTTGGCGCCAATGCAAAAGTTATCTACCGGAAGGTGGGCAAGTTTGCTACTGCATGGGGCTTTGGGTTGGATGCCGGGCTTCAGATCCGCGCCAAAAAATGGCACGTTGGCGTAATGGCGCGCGATGTTACCACCACTTTCAACGCATGGGCATTCAAATTTACAGAAAAGGAAAAAGAAGTGTTGTATCTCACAAAAAATGATATCCCCGTGAAATCAACTGAAATCACGGCACCGCGGCTGGTGCTTGGCGGCGGTTATACTTTCAACATAAGCAAGTCGGTGAAACTGATGGCGGAGGCCAATGTAGACGTCACATTCGACGGTAAAAGGAACACGATTCTCAGCAGCGACCCGGTGAGTGCAGATCCTCATCTGGGCCTGGAAGCATCTATAAAAGATGTGTTCTTCGTTCGCGGCGGTATCACCAACTTTCAACGTGCCCTGGCAGATGAAGATACCACCAACCAAAAAAAGGTGTGGATCTATCAACCGAGCATCGGGGCAGGGTTCAGGATAAAAAATGTACAGCTCGATTATGCGTTTTCCAATCTTGCAAACCAGTCAAATCCGTTGTTTACCCACGTGATTTCACTCACGATCAACTTTAAGAAAAAAGAAGAAAACTAATCTTAATACATCTTTATAATGATGAAAAAATTACTGATTCCTGTCCTGTTATTGCTGGCGTTCTCCGCAAAGGCGCAGCTAAACAATAGCTGGATAGACTACAGCAAAACATACTACAAATTCAGGATTGCGAAAGATTCGGTTTTTCGTATTCCACAGCCGCTCCTTGCAACTATGGGGCTCGGTGCCGTGAATGCGGATAACTTTCAGCTTTGGAGAAATGGCGAGCAGGTGCGTTTGTACACCTCCGTTAGCAACGCAGCATTGGGTGCATCAGACTTCATCGAATTCTGGGGGCAGTCTAACGACGGCAAACCTGATAAAAGACTATACAAGGATGAAAATTTTCAGCTGGCCGATAAGTATAGCCTAGAAACGGATACTTCCACCTATTTTTTAACTACCAGCACTACCGGTGGTAATCTTCGTTTTGTAAATACGATAAATGCATCGCCCAGCGCCGTTGCTCCCGACGCATACTTTATGCGTAAGGTGGATATAAATTACAGGCAAATGATCAATCGTGGTTTTGCCTAC
>JAATFP010000060.1 GCA_015655125.1 Chitinophagales bacterium
GACCTTCACTTTATCGCTGGTTGGGTTCGGACTCAGCGTTACGCTGATCCTGCCACCTTTGATTTTCGCGGTCCGGATTTCAGACAATATGAAGTTGTCATTCACGTCTGTCTGGCGCAGCCTGTAATAATACAGTACATCCGGCTGAACGAAATTATCTGTGTAAGAATAGGTCGTTGTGCGGGTGCTGTTTACAACACCATTTACGAAGCCGATCTTGTCATAACTGATCCCGTCGATGCTGCGTTCGATGCCAAAACCTTTGTTGTTTTGTTCGCTCGAAGTACTCCAGGAAAGGCCGATGTTGCCGGTATTTGCATGTGCGGTAAAATTCAGTTCACGTACAGGAAGGATCGTTAATGGTGATACCAGCAGGAACTGGGAGAATCCTCCCGTAGCATTGATGGTATAAGATACATATCCTTTCGTTGCGCGCTGGTCATCCACCGTTGGCGTAAATAAAGCGGCATTAGTTGGTGTAAGTGTACCAAAGATATCTGCACCGGCTGCAACCTTCATTATCTTAAGATTGGGCACACTTGCTCCCCATACGGCAAGTTCAGCAGTGGTGTAATAAAACGTCGCCTGGTAAGTAGCCGTTGAGTTTGTGGTCGACGGCGTAAGCGTAATTACTTTTTCACTTCTCTGGTATGCGCCATTTGTTGTGTTGATGGGTACAAGAGTTGTTCCGGCATACGGTACAGCTGCTGTGATACAGCCTATGTCCGTATTCGCATTAGCTAATGTTGCTATGATCCTTCCTTCGTTCGGTGCCACCGTATTTTTGCTGTAAAAATTTACTGTTTGTGCAGAAAATACAGGGAAAGATGTGTCAGCATCAGTAGTAGTTGCAACCGTAAAGTTCCTTCCGGTGAATGCAACATCGTCGATCGTGAACGCGGGACTATTGCCTATCGTTTCGTCATTAAACCAGTTGAATACCAGGTAGAACTTCTTACCATACATATCCGATGGGAAATTCAGGCTGGAAGTAACAGCCGTAGGATTTGCGGCCTGACCATTGAACGTGATATTAAAAAAGATAACATTTTCAGCGGTACGTGCCTGTCCCTCCGGAATGTAGCCAAGATAACCGGCATCATATCCAACTTCACCACGGCAGCGCCATTTGAAAGTGAGATTCAGGTTGCTTAAACCAGTTGCATCGATCAATGGTGTAAACAAATATGCATCTGAAATACTTGTATTAGTATAGGTGTTCGGCTTGGTTGCCACATTCGATGTGATATGCGCAGCATTGGTAGTTGTTCCGGTACCGCCGTTTGCACTCACAACCCATTGGTTTGGCGTGTTAATTCCGTCACCATATATTTCAGTTGTCCAGCCTGTTGGAATATTTGTGCCGGCATCAAAATTTTCACTCAGCACCGTTTTAAGCGGAGTCGTATTGTCGGTTGCGATCACCGAGCCGCCGTCATCATCCAGAATGCTGATAGTGAGCGTTTGCTTGTCTGGGCCTGCAACAACACCCGTACCTGTAATCGAATACCCGATCACGATTTTTTCCGTAGACTCAATGGTCTGATCGTCGAGAATCGTAACGATCACGGTTTTTGCTGTTGTTTCGCCGGCGGCGAAAGTTACTGATGCAGGGGAAATGGTAAAATCCTTGTTTACAGTTGCGGTAGAGCCTGTCGTTGTAAAAGTTACGGTTGCTGCTCCGGTTGCCGAAACGGAAGGATAGATCCTGAAAGCATAAGATTTGCTGTTCGGGCAGCTTCCGGCATTCCCGGTTTCAGCTGCACTGTATTCACCGGCATATATGAAGCCAATTGCGTTTCCAGCACGCGCCTGACATGCTTTGGAATTGATCAGGGATAATCTTCTCGGGCTGTTGTCCATAACTGTCTGGCAACGCGTTGCCTGGTTTGCCGTAAAAGTATTCAAACATGCATCATTGCTGTAATCCATATAGTTTTCGAACATCTTTGGACCTGAAGGGGTGCAATTGTTAAGTGTTCCTGTAGCAGGGCAACCGGTTGTTGCATCATCCTGCGGCGGAGTATCTGCACAATAGTCATTTCCACAGGTATCATCGCCCCAGATATGACGAAGACCAAAATAGTGTCCCGACTCGTGTGTAAGCGTTCGGCCATATCCATAAGCCGAACTTGTTCCAGGGCTGGCAACCGAACCTACGCTCTGCCATGCTATCACCACTCCGGCATTTGAATTTGTTTCACCGGCATCGAGGCCGTCAAGTGTGCTCAAGCCAGGAAAAGTAGCGTAGCCTAACAATCCGCTGGTATTCATCGCCGCCGTCCATACGTTGAAGTATGAAAACGGGTCCCAGATCGTACCAGGCTTGATGGTCCCGTCAAAAGCGCTTATAAGGTTCGCCTCACTCTGGGTGTTGGTATTTACATACCCACGGGTTTGACCATTGATACGATCGATACCAGGTTCTGCCAGGGGGCGACCTGCAGTATCCACTACTGCCATACAAAAACGGATGCGAACATCGGCAGAAACGCCATAGGCCGATCCTGAAAGATTGGCATAATCGAGGTTAAGCTGATCAACCTGCGCCTGAAATTTTGTTGCACCCAGGTTGGCGGAGGTTACGCCAAGTACGTCGGCCGTTCTGTAGATCACGTGAAAAATCACCGGAATGGTAACCGTTCCGGTAAAACGACCCTCGCCTTGTTCGAGACGTTTTTGAACCAGATTCCGCAGTTGATTTTCGTAACTGTTTTCGTTGAAGCCTTTTGATTTTGCGAGGCTCATTACATAATTGAACCCACATTTTTCCGGCCTTGTTGCCGGATCAGGAGTTTGTGTTTTGGAGGTTGCTCCGGACGGTTTTTTACCACCGGGAGTAACCGATAGGTTTTGTGCAAAGGTCGTTTGCACCGCAAAAAACGCTACCGCCATTAGGGAGGCGTAGAACTTCTTCATGTTTTGTTTGTTTTGATAAAAAATTAAAAATTAAGCGGCATTCGTTAGGGTGTGATATTGAAAAAAGCCACTAATATAGTGGCTTTTCTGCTGCTTTTCATAAAAAAAGCGGTAATATCAATAATTATTTTCCAAAAGTGATCTTCCCCTTAGGATATATCGCGCTTGTTCCAAGTACTTCTTCGATACGAATCAATTGATTGTATTTTGCCATACGGTCGCTGCGGCTTGCAGAACCGGTTTTGATCTGGCCGCAATTGAGCGCTACCGCAAGGTCGGCAATCGTGCTGTCTTCGGTTTCACCACTGCGGTGACTCATAATAGTGTTATACCCGGCTTGCTGCGCCATGCTTACCGCATTGATGGTTTCGGTCAACGTACCGATCTGGTTTACTTTTACCAGCAAACCGTTTGCAGTTTCTTCTTTAATACCTCTCTCCAGACGTGTTACGTTGGTTACAAAAAGATCGTCGCCTACCAGCTGGCATTTGTCGCCTACGGTGTCGGTGAGAAGTTTCCAGCCTTTCCAGTCATCTTCGGCCATACCATCTTCGATGGAAATGATCGGGTATTTTTTCACCCAGCTGGCCCAATATTCTACCAGTTGTTCGCTGGTCATTTTTTTGCCGTCGCTTTTATGAAAGATGTATTTCTTCTCTTTTGCATTCCAGAGTTCGCTGTTGGCGGCGTCCATGGCGATGCCGATCTGGCTGCCGGTTTTAAAACCAGCGATCTTGATCGCTTCCAGCACCGTTTCGATCGCTTCTTCATTGCTCTGGATATTTGGCGCAAAGCCGCCTTCATCACCTACGTTGGTGCTGAACCCTTTTTTCTTCAAAACAGTTTTCAGTGCGTGAAAAATCTCTACGCCCCATTGCAGCCCTTCGCTGAAAGTATTGGCGCCAACGGGCATTACCATAAATTCCTGGAAATCGATCTTGTTATCTGCATGCGCGCCACCATTAAGGATGTTCATCATCGGGATCGGGAGGATCCTGGCATTGGTGCCGCCGATATAGCGGTACAATGGAAGGTTGGCTTCCAGGGCAGCGGCTTTGGCCACGGCCAGGCTCACGGCCAATAGCGCATTTGCACCGAGTTTGCCTTTGTTTTCTGTACCGTCGAGTGCAATCATGGCAGCGTCGATGCCGGTCTGATCAGCTACATCCCAGCCGAGCAAAGCTTCAGCGATGGTGCTGTTTACATTTTTTACGGCTTTAAGTACTGACTTACCACCATATAATTTTTTATTATTGTCTCTCAGTTCCACTGCTTCATGTATCCCCGTGCTGGCGCCGCTTGGCACCGCGGCGCGGCCCAATCTTTCGTTTTCTGTCAATACATCTACTTCGATGGTGGGATTACCACGACTGTCTAATATCTGGCGGGCATGGATGGATGCGATGTAGCTCATTGTTGATTTAAGTTTTACGTTTAAAAAGTATTTTTTTTGTTTGCGACGGCGAATTTACGAAATAGATCAGGATTTACAAGATTAAGGATAGAGAGAATGAATCGCAGATTTTTTTGCTGCGCAATTGATTAAATGATTCCGCAGATTTAATTGCTACGCAATTTTTTTGCCCGTAGTGGCGGTTGCAACGATAATGAAGGACATTACGTAGACAGGAGTTGATCCGCAGCATTTTTAGCAAACGAACGTAACCGGGGTGTAATTGGCGGGCAATACAGAAATGATAATAACAAAAAAGCCTTGTGTTCCGATAGTTTCATGGGGTACGGATTAAACGGGGACACAGTTTTTTTTAATCAGTTAAGAATTCCCCCAATCCTTAACGCTCCACTAAATTCTAAAAAACTTAGGCTCCCCCAATTTTTAATTCTAATTGATTTTATCCCTTCTTTTTGGACGTCGTCTCTTCCAGTGTAGATTTCAACCCGGCAATTTCCTGCTTCATTTTATTGATGGCCGTTACTAATTTGTCCATATCGTTTTTGGAAGCGAAATTGCCGGTGCTTATGCTTTCAGCTTCTTTTTTGATGGCAGTATCGTCGCCAAAAAAGTAGGTAATATTTACTTCGAGGATGTCTGCTATTTCTACGAGCTTTGTGACGGAGATTTCAGTGGGCCCGCTTTCAATCTTGGAATAGGCGCCAGGCGTAATACCCAGATCCAAAGCAACATCGCTTTGGGTAAGCCGCTTCTCCACTCGTCTTTTTTTGATCTGGGTTCTGATTTTATCTATCACTTGACAAAGGTGAAAAAGATCACTCTGATCGATGTTCACAAAAAGAACATTAAAATCTAAATTGGAATATTTTGTTCTAAATAATATACTTTTGAGCGTAAAGGAAGATTTTAATGCCCACGCTCAATTGGATCGGAAAGGAAAAGATTATCACACATCATCTTGATGTGCCTTTCCGGGTATTGGAGCATCTATACGATTTCAATTCAAAAAACAGTAGCGAAAATAAGATCATCAAGGGCGACAACCTTGAAGCACTAAAAGCATTGTTACCCGAATATGAAGGGCGCATCAAATGCGTTTATATAGATCCTCCCTATAACACGGGAAACGAGAACTGGGTATACAACGATAACGTAAACAGCCAAAAGATCCGGAAATGGCTCGGAAGTGTAGTGGGAAAAGAAAATGAAGATCTTACACGACACGACAAATGGTTGTGCATGATGTATCCGCGACTTATGTTGCTCCATAAGTTACTGGCCGACGATGGCGTTATCTTCATCTCTCTGGATGAAAACGAAACCGTTAATCTTCGCTGCATCATGGATGAGATCTTCGGCGAAAATAATTTTGTGGCGCAACTCATATTATTATGTAATCCAAAAGGACGCAGCCAGGATAAATATTTCAGCACCAATCACGAATATATCACCGTTTACAGCAAAAAGCCAAGGCCCAAAGATTCATTCAGTATCACCAAAGATGAAGCGTTGGTTGGGAAAGAATATAAATTTTCCGATGCATATGGAAAATACAGGCTGCTGGAATTGAGGAACACACACCGTGAATTCAATAAGGTAAACCGGCCAAACCTTTTCTATAGTTTTTTTGCCGATCCAAAAACGGGAAAGGTTTGCACTACAAAAAGTGATACTTACTATATAGAACTGCTACCGCTCTGGCCTGATGGCTATGAAGGCTGCTGGACATGGGGAAAGGAACTCGCCGAAAAAGACAATCACCTGCTTGTGGCCATCGAATCAAAAAATAGATGGAAGGTTTATCGAAAAAGCTATGCAGTAAATCCAGAGGGCGAGGGAGCAAAGAAAAAATTGTTTTCCATATTGCAGGATCCCAGGTTTTACACCGAAAAAGGACAGGCAGCTTTTGGCGAATTGTTCCCCGGGCTAAATAAAAATGATTTTCCGCAGCCTAAATCGCCCGAACTTATCAAGGAGTTGCTGATGACCTCAACCAATAGTGACGATATTATTCTCGACTCTTTCGCCGGATCCGGTACTACCGCAGATGCTGTATTGACGCTGAATAAGGAAGACGGTGGAAACAGAAAATTTATTTTAATAGAAATGGAAGAATATGCCAGAACCATCACCGCAGAAAGGGTGAAACGGGTACTTGCCCGCAATGGCCAGCAAGATGCAGGATTTAGTTTTTACGAACTGGGAGAACAATTGTTCACCGGTGAACATAAAGAGGACATTAACGAAAGTGCCGGTATCGAGCAGATCCGCGAGTATATATGGTATTGCGAAACGAGGACCAGGTATCACAAAAACAGTGGAGACGAAGGATTAGGTTTTCTCGGAAAAAAGAATGACACCGCCTATTATTTCTTTTATCAACCCGGCGTCAACACTACGCTTGATTTCGACGCGTTATCAAAGATCACCATCCGCGCCGGCCAATATGTTTTTTACGCCAACAATTGTCTTCTTCCCGAAGAATACATCATTAAAAAAAATATCGTTTTTAAAAAGTTGTCAAAAGACATAATGCGTTTCTGACATGGAATTAAAAAGCTATCAACATAAAGTGATCGAAGACCTTGAAACGTACCTGGGGTATATCCGGGAACATAAAAGGTATGATGTTGCCTTCAATAAATTCTGGGAAGAGCGTATCGGTCCTTTCAATGCGCTGGAAGGCAGTGGCATGCAGCCTTATAAAAATACCATTAACGGCGCAGCGAGTGTTTGCATAAAAGTTCCGACCGCAGGTGGCAAAACATTCATTGCCTGCAATGCATTGAAGACGATCTTTAATGCCGCCGCTGACGGCGTGCCTAAAGTTGTTGTTTGGCTGGTTCCATGGAGCAACCTGTTGGATCAGACAGTTGGTAATCTTCGAAACCCCGATCATCCTTACCGCCGGAAACTGAATAGCCTCTTTAACAACCGGGTGGAAATATATGAGAAGAAGGACCTGCTGATGGGAACAAATTTCAATCCATCTATTGTAAAGGAACAACTCTCCATTATCGTAATGAACTTTGCGAGTCTTCGCGCAAAGAATAAAGAAGACAGAAAGGTTTACCAGGATAACAGCCGCCTTGCATCTTTTGGCAACAGTTATGAAAACACATTGCATGTGCTGGAAGACACCGATGAAACCGCACTTATCAATGTTATCAGGAGCCTGCAACCCGTATTGGTGGTCGATGAAAGTCATAATGCAGAAAGTACGCTCAGTGTTGAAATGCTCAACGCGCTTAACCCATCTTTCGTGCTTGACCTGACCGCCACCCCGAAAGAAAATTCCAATATCATCAGCTTCGTTCCCGCTATCGAACTGAAAAAGGAGCACATGGTTAAATTACCGGTGATCGTTTACAATCATCACGACAAAACTGATGTTATTTCCAGCGCGCTGCACCTGCAGCAAAAACTGGAGCAACTGGCATTGGAGCAGGAAAAAAACGGCGGAAAATATATTCGCCCGATCGTTTTATTTCAGGCGCAATCCAGAACGAATGAAGATAATACCACTTTCGAAAAACTTAAGGATCAGTTGTTGAGAATAGGAATTCCCGCCGATCAGATAAAGATCAAAACCGCAGAGAAAGACGAATTACGGGGAGTTGACCTGATGGACCGGTCGTGCCCGGTAAGATATATTATTACTGTAAACGCATTAAAAGAAGGCTGGGACTGCCCTTTTGCATATATCCTGGCTTCGCTGGCTGATAAGTCATCGGCAGTGGACGTGGAGCAAATACTGGGAAGAGTGTTGAGACAACCTTATGTAACAAAACATACTGAGCCGTTGCTCAATATTTCGTATGTGCTGACTGCTTCTGCGAAGTTTATTGAAACGCTGGACAAGATTGTGGTGGCACTGCAGGAAAGCGGATTTAGCGATAAAGATTACCGTGAAATAGATGTGATGACGGAATCAGAAAAGAAGCGGATCGCAGAAAAGCCTTTGGCCGATTTTCTCTTTCCCGGGGCCCAGGAAGAAACTGAGGATATCGAGCTTCCGCGCATTCGATTCAATAAAGAATCGCCGGCAGATACAAGGGCAATCACCGAAATTGAGGCCATCGCGATAGAAAAAAACAAGGAAATGGAGGCCGTCATCGAGCAGCAAAAAACGCAGCCGGCAGACGAAAATATATTTTCAGAAATGGGCGATAAAGTAAAGAGATACAGGATCACCGGGGCAAATAAACAACTTGCCTCCTCTATTGCGTTGCCGCAATTCTTTCATTCGATCGATAAGAATATTTTCGACGACGATGTTAAAGTATACCTCTATCAGGCACCGCTTTTAAAAAACTTTAAGCTGGGCAATGAAGATGCCAAAATAAATCTGGACGTTCAAAGTTCGGATCTGTACAAAGTGGATATAGATAAGATCGGCACGAACGAATATAATGCGCGCTTTACAAAAGTTGATGACCGGAACATCGCGCGCCCGCTTGTGGAGCATATTCTTAACAGGCCGGAAGAAAATCAGGTGGCAGACATTGCGCACCAGATATTAAGAGAGATCGGCGACATGCCGGCCATTGCTGAGCAGGATATCAGAACATATATCGAAAGGATCCTGCAGCGATTCTCCACGGATGAACTTCATGACGCGCTTTTTAGAAAATATTTTTATGCCGACAGGATCAGGCAGAAGATACGACAGCTTGCCGACCGCCATGCAGAAGGCACCTTCAATGACTGGGTAAAAACAGGAAATATTGTAACGGAACACATCTGGAAATTCCCCGAACAAATCGTACCGGGATCAACAGGGCCTTCTATCAGTAAATCTTTGTACGAAAAAGAAGGCGCGATGAATAATTTTGAAGCTTCTTTTATTACGGATATCTCATCGCTTTCCAACATACAGTTCTGGCACCGCAATCTCGGGCGTGGCAAAGGCTTTGCCATTAACGGGTTCAGCAGCAATCATTACCCGGATTTTATCGCCTGCACCACTTCCGGAAAAGTAATCATCATTGAAACAAAGGGTGGCGACCGTGACAATACCGACAGTGAGGCAAAATGCAGGTTGGGCAACGAATGGGCGCGTTTGTCCGGCAAAGGGTTTAACTATTTTATGGTGTTTGAAAAAAATACCATCGAAGGCGCATATAGTGTAGAGAAAGCGAAAGAACTGATAAAACAATTATAATTTTACAACCTAGGAAATTATGCAACTAGCATTCTATGTTATCCTTTTAATAATTGGCATCGTAATCTTGGTACTTGTAAATCCGGACCCGGCGGCTGGTTCCCGGAAGTTTGCAAAAAAATTCTCCAACATGGGCAACATGACGGGTATGCATATGAACAACATGATCCAACGCGTTGGTCCGCCCTATTCCCAATCGGCAATCGGTGATGATACATTGCTTCAATGGATGCGCCCAGGCTACCATATCAGTATTTTATTTGATAAGAACGGCTTTTTTAGAAAAATCATGCACGAGTCTTATGCAGGATGATGAGATCGTCAACGATCTACTTATTGTACCAATCTACAAGCCCCCAGCATCTCAACCGCAATAACACTAAACAATTGGAAAAAGGCGAACAAAAGTAAAATACAATATGAGTTTCGGTCCTGTTGAAATCCCAAAATGTATTGATCGGAAAGACCCTGTTAGTGCCTCATTAAGATAAATTATTTGTACCAGGCAACTGCTACAACTTCAAAGACAGCTAAAACAAAAGATCCGGACTTATATCCGGATCTTTTTAAAAATTTCATCTTGTGGGGCTGAGACTTCCGCCTCTTACTACTGGTTTTTCGCTATCATCGCTGTGGTTAGCAGCATAAGCCAGGATTTGGTTTGGTTGGTTCTTTCGAACGATATTGGATAAAAAATAGAAGTTGACCGATACTGAATTTTATGATCTTTTTGTTGGATATTGGATAAACTTTGTTGTTGGTCTTTATTCAGGATTTTTGGATAATGATTGATGTTTTAATATCAATCAACTTCTGATACAAAGATGCAACACTTTCCACCGTCATACAAGAGTGATAATGCTCCTTTTTTCAGCGTCGGTTATTACGGCACAACTCAATAGTTGTCGTAAAAATACGTTGTATTAGTACCTTTTTATAGAAAATTGACTACAAAAGGCGTGTTTACGGGGGGCATTTATGATTATTTTTCAGAAAAAAAATACTTCAAAGGGCGGATCCTGTTGCGAGAGAATATTCATTTTTTTTGACCCGAGAATATTTACAGGAACTCCAAAATACATACACAAAGGGCCGCCCTTTCAGGCGGCCCGGGTTTTGAAACGTGATTAACTTTTTCTTAATTTATCAAAACCGTCTTCGTGTATCGCTTACCATCAGTTCCGGTAAGCACAAAATAGTAACTGCCTGCAGCAAAACTCTCTGGCAATGTAATGAGTTGCGAAATATTGCCGGATGCGATATTGATCGTGCGGCTGTAACACAGCTTTCCATTTACAGAATACATTGACAAAGTATGTTTACCATTTTCCATTCCGGAAAGATTAAGCGTGAAACGCCTGCCTGTTGCCGGATTAGGAAAGATGTTCATTTCTGCGGTTGTGGCGGCAGTATTTAATTTAACGATGTTGGTATAAGTTATCTTACCGGCGATATCTGTAATTTTTACGCGATAAAAATTCACGCCTTGTAAGGGTGCCTGATCCACTGAAACATACTCCTGCGGTGTTGAAATATTTCTTGCGGCAATTGTATGGAGCGCTGCGAAACGAACTCCGTCAATCGACCTTTCCAATATATAACTCCTTACAGCCGTTTCATTTTGAACGTTCCACTGCACCCTTACAGTGTTGGCCTCGCTTTGTGCGCTGATTGCCGCAACCGTTACGGGCAGCGTAAATAGTGAACCGTAGGCTTCCAGTTCCCAGATGGAATACCCATATATTGTTCCGCGTTTGGTTCCGTAAATGCGCAGGTAACGGCCGGAACCGGATAAAGATGTGTGATCGTTTATCAAGACATTGTTGCCGGTTACGGTTTTGACTGTTGTCCAATCTTCATTGTTTGTTGGCGATAGCTGAACAAGATAATCTTCTGCGTAAGCGCCTTCCCAGGTGATCTTCACTTCATTGATATTATACATTGCGCCGAGATCAACCGTGATCCATTGCGGATCCGCGAAAGCACTTTCCCACCGCGTACCGATGTTGCCATCTACCGCAGCAGCCGCGTTTCCGGTGGAGGCAGTGGCAGGTTTCAACAGGCAAAGATTCGGTCCGCGCGTATCCGGCGTAACTGTTATATGAATCGCAGAAGAAATTGTACTCACACCAAGATTGTCGTACGCTATTGCAGTAACAGTATAACTTCCTTGCGAAACATTGGTCCAGTCAAAAGTGTATGGCGCTGTAAAGTCAGTACCGATCAACGTTGCGCCATTATAAAATTCCACCTTTAAAATACTGCCGTCGGCATCGCTTGCATTTGCCGCCAAGGGGATGGTTGCCGGCGCTATATAACTCGAATTATCTGCTGGTGCCGTCACGGAAACCGTTGGCGGCGTGTTTGCAATTACATTGTCGCCCCACGCTTCCAGTTCCCAGATAGAGTATCCATAAACAGTTCCTCTTACTGTGCCGAGTATACGAAGGTATTTTCCGTTTCCTGTCAGGCCCGTCCAGTCGTTGATCAATGTGCTGTTGCCGGTAACGTTCTTCAATGTTGTCCAGTTCAAACTATCCGTTGATATTTGTATCTCGTAATCCTTTCCATATGCGCCTTCCCATGTGATCTTCACCTGGTCAACATTATAATTGGCACCCATGTTCACCACGATCGATTGCGGATCGGCGGATGCACTTTCCCACCTGGTACCGATATTGCCATCTACCGCAAGCGCGGCGTTTCCTGTAGTTGCAAATGCAGGTTTTAGCAAGCACAAATTCGGGCCACGGGTAGAGGCATCTTTCACTTCAATATTGACAGGGGCAGATATAACAGAATCGCCGCGGTTATCAAATGCCTTTGCTGTGATCACAAAGCTTCCGATGGGGGCGCTCCAGTTGAAGCCGAATGGAGCCGTTGTGGAGGTCCCGATCAGATTTGCCCCTTCAAAATATTTCACTTTTGTAATACTGCCATCGCTATCCTGAGCATTTACAGTAAATGCCACCGCATTGGGTTGATAGATCTTTGCATTGTTCAACGGATTGGTAATGCTTATTGTCGGCAGCGAATTCGGGGGTGCCTGTATCGTATAGTAAACATTGTCAAAATAAAAATCCGTTGCAGCAGCCGGGGCATCACCCGCAAACGTAAATGCCTGCGATACCACACTCAGATCGATTGCGCCAAACAAACTTAATGGTATTGTTATCTCGTGCCATTGCCCGTCGCGTACCAGTCCCAGTTTTTCCTCGCCGGCAGCAAAAACAACCGCCCCTTCGCCGGCAGTGGTGATAATGGAAAATTTAAATGATCCGGCATAAGTTGTTTTCATGTGAAGCTTAAGCGAGCCATCTGCGAAATGCGTAAGGTTGCGGATATCATTGGCCACGCCAAACCCAAACCAATTGGCCGCAGGTGCATGAAATGCGAGTACCTGTGAACCTTCGAATGGTGCAGCACCGGTAATATTGGTCAGGCTGTTCCACACATATAAATTAGCGTCCACGCCGTAAGTGAGTTTTTCTACGATCGTGGGATCTTCGCTGTAGATGCCATATTTATCTGCGGTGATTACGTTATCATTAACGGTAAATGTTACGGGAGCAGAAACAGTGCTGTTTTGCCCGTTGTCGTAAGCTTTTGCAGTGATGGTGTACGTGCCCATATCCACTCCGGTCCATGCGAAGGTGTATGGTGCAGTATTGTCTGTACCCAGCAAAGTTGTGCCGTTATAAAATTCTACTTTTTCTATTACACCATCATCCGTTGCGTTTACCGCAATATTCACGTTGGCTGGTTTTGTATAAACCGACGATGCTGTTGGCGAAGTAATGCTCACTACGGGTGCTGTGTTACCCGCCGCCGCTACATATACTTTCACTAAAGCAGATGTAGTAGTGGTACCATCATTATCCGTTGCTTTTGCTTTTAGAAAATGAATTCCTTCCGGCGCATTGTTCCACGTAAAATTGAATGGTGCAACAGTACTTGATCCGAGATAATTACTGCTATCATAGTAATCAACTTTAGTAACGGTTCCGTTCACATCAGCAGCATTTACAGTGATGGAAACATTGGCCGGTGTATTAAACAACGCATTAGCCGCAGGTGAAGTGATGCTCACTGTTGGCGCAGGATTAGCCGCAACACCACCGGTGTAATAAATATCATCGAGATAAAAATCAAAGGCAGTTGCAGGTGCATCGCCCGAAAGCATAAACAGCTGGCTGACCGTATAAAGATCCACGGCGCCAAACGCGCTCACCGGAATCGTTACCTGGTGCCATTGCCCATCGCGCACCAAACCGTAATCGTTGCCGGTAAAGTTCACCCATCCTTCACCACCGCCTGTGGCGATGCCCACTTTGAATACGGCACCGGAACTCGTTTTCATCTGGAACTTCAGCGAACCATTTTTAAAATTCACCATATTGCGCGTGTCATTTGCTACGCCCAGGCCGAACCATGTTCCTGCATTGGCATGAAAGTTCCAGCTTTGATTTCCTTCAAACGGCGCGGGTGCAGGAGTAATGTTGCTGATGTTGTTCCATAAATAGAGGTTCGCATCCAGACCATATGTAACAGAGTCATTCTTTGGTGTGGTTTCGGTAAAGATGCCAAATACGCCTTCTGGTGCGTTGTTTTGCGCAAGGAAAATTTCATCTCCATGTGTAATATCCTGATATAATTTAATGTAATCCACTTGCATTTGCGCAGGCAATGGTGCCGTTATACCGGCTTCGGTAGGAATGCCTGGATAGTTACCACCAACAGCGAGATTGAGAACAATATATTGTTGCTTTTGAAATGCATCAAGTCCGTTGCCACCGGCGATGCCGATGCGATAAAACGGTGTTCCATCGATCGATATCACTAAAAAATTGGCGTCCCAATCCAGCTTATAAAGATGGTAATCGTCATCGAGATTTGCCACAACCGTAGTATCTTTTGCGTAGGTGGCATGGCCGGTGTATCCGCCTGGATTTTCGGTCCACCAATGCGTTGCAGAGCTTAACGTCCGGCGTGCCGTTCCGTTTGCAAGGGCCTGGGCAAACCCCATTTCAAGAATATCCACTTCACCGTTGTGTGGCCATGTGCCACCGGTTGCACCCAGCAACCAGAATGCAGGCCAGAGTCCATTGGCCACATTGGGTACTTTGATGCGTGCTTCCAGCGAGCCGTACTTAAATGCCATTCGACCCTGTGTTTTAATCCGCCCCGATGTGAAAGGCTTGCCGCCCATAGATTCGCGGCGCGCTTCAATAATAAGGTTGCCATTTTCAAGGCGAACATTTTCGGGGCGCCTGGAGTAATACTCCAATTCGTTGTTGCCCCAACCGCAGTTGCCACTTGCGCAACCGTCCCCTATTTCATAGGTCCATGTCGTTGTGTCAAGTACGCTGCCGTTGAAATTTTGTTCCCACACCAGTACCTGCTGGGCATTGGCATAGCCGGAAAAAACAATAGCGATTAAGAGCAGGCAATACCTCACGGCATGCAGGGAGAAAGATGGTACATTTTTCTTCATGATGGCTGTTTAAAATTTGTGATACAATCGAGGCCTCAAAACTAACAGCAAATGATTTCGAACCGGCCGCTTTTGCTACTTCATTTCTACATCAGAATTGTCATAAACAGCTATTTCGCTACATCAACTTCTGCTCGTTTGTACGAAGAATCAGCGCAATAGAAAACCTACGGTTTCGCAATAATGTTTTTACCTGCGATAAATTGCGGACCAAAGATGCTATATGCTTGTTTGTTTTGCGGTTTATATTCTTTCCGCTAATATTGTAAAGACGATCGGCCCTCGTCTTTATTTACACTTATGAGAGCAACACGCGGGTAGGTTTCACCATAAAATAATCGTATAACCATTGAAAGCGAACCGGTATTTCATTCTTAACAAGCCGTTCAACATGGTATCTCAATTTGTGAGTTCGCATAAAGTTGCATTGCTTGGCGACCTTGATTTTGTATTTCCCGAAGGTACCCATGCTATCGGGCGACTGGATAATGAAAGTGAAGGCTTGCTGCTGCTTACTACGGATAAGAAGGTAACCCGCAAGATATTTTTGGGTGAACACCCTCATCGCCGCACTTATTTAGTGATGGTTCAGAATAAGATGACGGCAGAAACTTTCCAACTTTTGAAACAAGGTATCCCGATAAGGATCAAGGGTGGCCAATATCATACTGCAGTTCCCGCTTCTATCGAAATCGTAAACCGTCCGGAAAGTATCTATCCGTATGCAACCGATCGCCGCGAAATTTATCCCCATACCTGGTTGCTCATCACGTTAACGGAAGGAAAGTATCACCAGGTACGAAAAATGGTACTGGCGGTAAAACACCGTTGCCTCCGGCTGATAAGAATAAATATGGAGGATCTGAATATCGAAGGCGTGGCGCCCGGCGAAGTAAAAGAGATTTCGCAGGAAGAATTTTACACCAAAACCAATATCCATCTGTGATGTATGATATCATTAAAATTGCAGATGCTTTTCTATCTTAAAGTCTTGGCCAAACTTAAAAATATTATACATCAAAGATCACAGATAAACCCTTAGGTTTTGTGCAGATATATTGTTCACCAATGGTGTGATAATTTTCAGTGAATCTACCGTATGATTGGTGCTGGTGGCACTGCTTAATGTATGAACGGTGATGCTGCCGCAATCCGCAGAGATCACATGTGTCTGCGAAGTATATGCCACTGTGATTGTATCCGAAACTGCCGGTGGCAAAGTAAGTACAAATTTAAAGGTATCGCTTGCAGCATCAAGCTCTACTGCAAAAGAAGATTTACCGGTGACATTACTGAGAATGGGCGCATTGTGAATGGTTGAAACAGAGAATGAAGCAGGTGTGATGGGATCCGGAGATGAAGCATAATAAAAACTGCTGTTCATTGCCACATATACCGAAGAAGCACAAACGTTGTAGGTATCGGAGCACGAAAAAAACAAGAGGCAGAAACCGCTCCCGGCGATGATCGGTAGTAATTTAATCATAATTGAATTTGAAAATTCAACTGCAAGATAGTTCGTCAGGTTTATAAAAGGAAAGAATTTATAATTTGTTTACATTACTCTGATATTGCACTATACAGCACTTCATGGATCTTCGGGCGAACATTCATATTGAGCAACAGGTTGCTGACCACCGGATGAACACGATTGCTGAGAAAGATATAAACGAGGTTCTTTGCAGGATCTGCCCACACACAGGTTCCGGTAAAGCCCGTGTGGCCAAAAGTTTGCGATGAGGCGGATAAGGCGGGATATGGATCTTTACGTGTTCCGTTGTCCTTTTCCGGCTTGTCAAATCCATAGCCCCGGCGGCTTATATCACTGTGGTATGCGGTAAACAGGTCGATTGTTTGTTTTTGAAGATAGCGCCTTCCATTAAACGTTCCGCCATTCAGCAACATCTGCATAATGGCCGCAAGATCATATGCCGTGCTGTATAAACCTGCATGACCGGCCACACCGCCAAACATTGCCGCACCCTGATCGTGTACAAATCCGCGCAACAATTGTTTCCGGAAAGAAGAATCGTATTCCGTTGGCACAACACGCGCAAATGGCAACCGCTCCAAAGGCTTAAAACCAATACTTGTGAGCCCCATGGGTAAATAAAATTCCTTGCGCACATATTCTTCCAAAGGCATGGCGGTAATGGCCTCCACGATGCGGCCCAGGAAAATAAAATCATTATCGCTGTATACATATTTGTCTTGCAGACCGAGCGGGCTGGACAAAATTTTCTGGTACATCATATCGCGGTAAGTTGTTCTCATAAAAAAATCCTTCGCCACGGTGATGGAAAAGGAATCACTTTTTGTTGAACTGTAAATATTCTTTGGTGGCGAGCCTGGAACGTCGATGGTTTCTTTGTAAAACGGAATATAAGCCACCAGCCCTGCCTGGTGTAATAATATTTTCTCTATCAGCAGGTAAGCTTTGTCTGTACCTTTTGTCCAGGGAAGATAATCGCCCAATGTTTTCTTTAGATCAAGCTTGCCTTCTTCATACAATCTCATCACGCAAAGAGTGGTTGCGCAGATCTTGGTTACGGAAGCCATGTCGTATATTGCATCTAGTGTTACAGGTTCTTTATTTTCATACGTATAATTGCCAAAAGCTTTTTCGTAAATGATGCGGCCGTCTTTTACCGCCATTACCACGCAGCCCGGCGTGGCGCCTTTCACGATCGCATCATTTGCAATGGAATCTATTTTGTACAGCTTGCTTTCATTTACGCCCCATCGGTTGAAAGTGTCTACCGGCAGATTGTAAACGGCTGTGCTTGCTCCTGTGCCGTATGTAAGATTGTTACATACGGTTACCGGCAATGTGCCTTTAAATGCCAGTTTCCCTTGCAGCAGATCGATGGCCGTATTTTGAACAATGCTATCGTCTTCATAACAAACCACCAGGTTTTTAGCATCGCACCAGTTCTTTGCTGCGTAAGCATTTCCAAATAAAAATGTGATCGTTTGCGGTTGAAGTTGCAATTGCTTCACCACAGAAACCTCCGCAGGTGTAAGGTCAAAGTTTGTTGAAGGCGAACGACTGAGTCCATGAATGCCGATCACGATCTTTTTATAGCCCTTCGCTTTTCCGGCCGCCGATGCCGCATCCGTTGCAAACAACACATCTGCATTGTAGTCGGCACGCATTCTTTTTGCAAACGCATTATCAGCGTTGATACCAACGGCCACATATAAAACATCCGTTTTTTTATTATTCGCGAAAATCGTTAATGGAAAGAATACGGTATCTTTTTTATTTACTAACGTTATGGCGTTTTCCGCAACGAGCCGGCGCATTGCCGGAACCTTATCATTCAGATCCGCCGTAAGATTGGCAGTGTTGATCGGTTGCAGCTGTGAAAGACCATATTGATATTTTGCCAGCAACACTTTTTTACAATGAAATTCAATATCTGTCCAGCTGATCTGTTTTTTATCAATCGCCGCTTTTATCTTTTCAATACTCATCGGCACATCGCCTGGCAAACAAAGCATATCGTTGCCCGCTATGATAGATTGTACCGAAGCTTCGCCATCGGGAAAGAATTTTTTTACCCCCTGCATTTCCAATGCATCGGTAAATGTAAGCCCCTGGTAACCGAGCGTATTGCGCATCAGCCCATTGATATTTTTTGGCGACAAAGATGTGGCTCGGTTCTTCGTGCTGTCGATAGACGGAATGTACAAATGTGCCACCATCACACTTCCAACGCCGGCGGCAAATATTTTACGGAACGGATAAAGTTCCAGGGAATCAAGCTGCACAATTGATTTATTGATCACAGGAAGGTCGTAATGCGAGTCAACCGCCACGTCGCCATGACCGGGAAAATGTTTGGCGCACCCCATCACGCCCGCGTCCTGCATGCCTTTCATATAGGCCACACCGAAGTCGGCCACCTTGTATTTATCTTCCCCGAAACTGCGATCGTTGATCACCGGGTTGTTCGGATTGTTGTTCACATCCACTACCGGTGCGTAATTTACCTGCAGCCCGATTCTTTTGCATTGTTCCGCAACAAGTTGTCCATATTTATAAACGATGGTCGCATCTTTCATGGCGCCGAGCATCATTTGTTTTGGCAATGGCAATACGCTGTCGGTCATACGCATGCCAACGCCCCATTCTGCGTCGATGCACATCATCAGTGGCGTTTTTGCCTGTGCCTGCAGGTTGTTGATGATTGTTGCCTGCTTCACCGGGCTTCCCTGGAACAGGCACACGCCGCCGATATTATAATCTTTGATGAGTTTTGAAACCTGGTCGTCAAAAAAAGTAATCGTCTTTGTTTTACTGTCGATAGTAGACAAACGGACGACCATCAGTTGGGCAATACGCTGGTCGTTGTTCAGGGAATTATAAACACTGTCGGCCCATTTCTGCGCAGGAGATTGTGCGGGTAATGACTGATTGATCAATATTGCAATGATTACAAGAAAGAGGTTTCTTTTCATTGAATAAATTTACGGAAATAGTTGCGAGTTACGGGTTGCGGGTTATTCTTGTTCAATGATTTCATTTCTCTGCAGTAAAGTACTGCGGGCCGGTTCATTAAAATTGAAGCGCCGGCGACGGAAAACCCGTCACCCGTAACTCACAACCGGCCATCTTTCCATTGTCCGAGCTTTTGTAAAACTGCATTCACTTCTTCCGGTTTCCTTGTGCCGATCAGAAGTTTCGCGCCGCGTGTTGTAATCAACTGAATACCTTCGTTCCCCGAAACATTCAACGCGCGGTTGCTGCCGATACCGCGCAATCCCCAACCGCCGTATTCGCGTAGCGGATGATAAATGCGGACATAACATTGCTGCAATTCGGTCCAATCGTAGTGCCGCATCATAATTTGAAAAGGGAAAAAACGCACATAAATCCCATCGCCTTTGATGGCCGTATCGAGCCGCATATTTAAAAATAAGACAGACAATAAAATGGTCATGCCCGTGGCAATGGATAATCCGGTATTGGACATCGGCTTGTCGCCAAATGTGTGGTTGTGGTGCAGAATTATTTGTTGCACAAAACCATAGATGAACATTCCGTTGATGCCCAGCAAGAGCAGCCAAAGCCAGATCTGCTTAAAACGTTGGGTTTCGGAGAAGAGTGTTTCTGTTTGCATAAATTGTTATCAGTTGAAGGTGGAAGGCTCAATTTTCAAAGTTGTATGCAATATAGCCAAGTGTTTGAACCTTAAACCTAGACCTACAAAATCTCCCCTACATGCTTCTCAATATTATCCGCGATCAACTTCGTTGGCACATCATTATAATCTTCCCCAAACGGATCTTCAATTTCTTCGGCAATCAATTCAAGACTGGCGAGCACAAAGAAAATAAAAGCCACTACGGGAATCACATAATAGCCAAGGTTAAACACATAGCCTATTGGCAGCGTAACGATATAAGTGAAGATGAATTTTTTTATGAAAACGCTGTAGGAAAAAGGGATCGGCGTATTCTTGATGCGCTCGCAGGCGCCGCAGATATCTGTATACGACTGCAACTCTGCATTGAGTATGATGAGTTGATTGCCATCGATAATGTTGTCCTTATATAATTTATTAATGTGACGGAACATCCGCGCCGCTATCTGATTGGGAATATGTTTTTCTGTATCGATATCCTGCAAATGGCCCTTTTTAATCGCCTTTTCAAAAAGTGCCGTACGCGTGGCTTCGGATCGTAAATGCGTTTGCAACGCATGCGCATATGCCGGAATGATCTTCCGGAAAAAAGTGCGCTGACCAACCTCATCTTCCGGCAAAATAGACGCAAGTTTGATCGCAAGATTGCGACTGTTGTTCACCAATCCGCCCCACAATTTCCTTCCTTCCCACCAGCGATCGTACGCCGTGTTGGTTCTGAACACGAGTAGCATACTGATTGCAAAACCAAGCAAGGTGTGCATCAGCGGAATATTTCTTAAAAAACTCTTTTCCGACAATCGGAAGACTTCAATTTCGAGGTAAGCGATGATGGCAGAATAAGCACTCACCACCAAAATAAGCGGAAACAACTTCCGCGAAGTATCTGCCTTATGAAAGCGAAAAATGGTACTGAACCAGTCCTTGGGATTGTAGTTGATCATGTGTATCAGTTGTGCGCCGGAGCTCTTGCTCCGGCTATGTGCCGAAACTCCTGTTTCGGCTATCTTCCGAAGCTTTCGCTTCGGATCAAATATAAGCGTAAAATTAAAAAAATCGAAGCAGGAACTTCAATGCACAGCCGAAGCAGGAGCTTCAGCTCACGGCAATATACATTTTCACCGGACCATCATCCACTACTTCCTCTTTAATAAATTGCATACCGATCTTTTCCAGCACTTTTTGCGAAGCGATGTTTTCAATATGCGCGCGACCGGTGATCACCGCCAATTGCAATTCGTTGAAACCGTATTCCAGCGTGTGTTTGGCGGCTTCGGTGGCATAGCCTTTTCCCCAAGCCGATGGCAATAGCCGGTAACCGAGATCGTTTTCATCAATTTCGGGGCGGTATTTTAAACCGCACCAGCCGATGAATTCATTCGTGCCTTTTACATGGATGGCCCAGCGGCCGAGATTATTTTGATATTGCGGTAAAATGACGGTGCGGATAATTGTTGCGGCATCCGCTTCATTGATGAGCGGGCGCTCGTGAAGATATTTCAGCACTTCATGTTGAGAATTAAGAAATAAAACCAGGGACGCATCGGCTTCGGTGAATCGGCGTAAAATGAGTCTCGGTGTTTCGAATATAATGTGCATACGATTTTTTTTGCCGAAGGCAAACGTTGTGTTTCTCTGTTTCTCTTTACTTCTGTGGTTCAAACCACGGAGACACGGCGGCACAGAGAAATTATATCAACGCCTTTACTTGCGCGATCACTTCCGCAAAATTCCCCACTTCCTGGCCGCCTGCGCTGGCCAGTATTTTCTGGCCGCCACCGCCGCCCTTTATAAGCGGACTTACCACATCTTTGATGATCTTAACGGCATCAAGATTTTTTGCAACCGTTACTGTTTCACTGATGCCGATCGCAACATGGGCTTTGCCGCCGATGTTGGCGCACAATACCACCAAATGGTCGTGCAGATTATTTTTAAGATCGGTGGAGATCTTCTTCAACGCATCCGAATGCGGCACTTCTACTATTTGCCCGATAAAAGAAACATTGTTGATGATCTCGTCTTTTTGTAATAGTTCATTACGAAGTACTACCAATTGACGGGCCTCGAGGCCCTCAATTCTTTTGCCCAATACGCTGTTTTCTGCCTGCAGATTTTCCAATGCTTTCGGCAGGTCCTTTTGATTTTTTAACAGGCCGCGAATCGTATTGATCTCGGCAAATGCAGCAGCCACGATCTTCTCAGCCGCTTCGCCGCTCACTGCTTCAATGCGACGAACGCCCGCTGCCACTGCCGCTTCGCTGGTAATTTTAAAATAACCCAGTTCGCCGGTGCTGCCCACGTGCGTACCGCCGCACAATTCAATTGAATATGCAGGATCCATCACTACCACTCGAACCACATCGCCATATTTTTCACCAAATAATGCGGTGGCACCCATCGCAATCGCTTCTTCTTTACTCATGCTTTTGATTACCACCGGAATATTTTGGCGGATCTTTTCATTGACGATCTTTTCTACAGATGCAATTTCTTCATCCGTCATCTTTGCAAAATGCGAAAAGTCGAAACGCAGGTATTCATCGTTCACCAGGCTTCCTTTCTGAGCCACATGACCACCCAACACCTGTCGCAGCGCAGAATGCATGAGATGCGTTACACTGTGATGAACCGTAATGTTTTTTCTTCTCCGGATGTCTACATAAGCCGTCAGATCACCTTGCAGGTTTTCCGGAATGCTATCTGTAAAATGAATGATCAGATCATTTTCCTTTTTTGTATTATTAATTATTAACTCTTCATTATTAATTAAAAATTTTCCTGTATCGCCCACCTGGCCGCCACTTTCGGCATAAAAAGGTGTTTGTTCCAACACGATCTGGTATTGCACTTTTCCTTTGCCCGATACTTTGCGATAGCGCAATACTTTTGTATCTGCTTCCGGTTTTTCATAACCGACAAAGCCTTTGCCATTACCCTCGTTTACGATCACCCAATCCTCTGTATCCAGCGCCGTTGCTGCACGTGAGCGATCTTTTTGTTGTTTCATTTCGGCTTCGAAGCCGGCTTCATCCACAGATAAATTATTTTCCGAGGCAATCAAACGCGTTAAGTCAATCGGGAAACCATAAGTATCGAGCAATTCAAATGCATCGGCGCCGCCAATCGTTTTATTGGCAGCAGATGAAATGATGGTATCCATTTTTTTCAACCCTTTATCCAGCGTACGCAAAAACCCTTCTTCTTCTTCCTTGATCACTTTGGCCACAAAATCTCTTTGCTGTTCCAGTTCCGGAAAAACATATTTGAATTGCTCCGCAATAACAGGCAGCAACCGGTGCATCAACGGTTGCTTGTAATCCAGGTAAGAATAATAATAGCGTACTGCACGGCGCAGAATACGACGTATCACGTAACCCGCGCCGGTATTGGACGGCAGCTGCCCATCGGCAATGGTGAATGCGATAGCGCGGATATGATCGGCCAGCACGCGAAACGCGATCGATTCTTTATCGTCGCCAAAAGTGTAAACCTTGCCCGTGATCTTTTCTGTCGCTGCAATCGTGCCGGTAAAGACATCGGTATCGTAATTGCTGGTCTTGCTTTGCAGCACGCGCACCAGTCTTTCAAAACCCATCCCGGTGTCTACATGCTGTGCAGGCAAAAGTTCCAGCGAGCCGTCTTTCCTGCGGTTGAACTGCATAAATACATTGTTCCAGATCTCGATCACCTGCGGATGATCTGCATTCACCAGGTCGGCACCTTTCCCATCTGCGCGTTCTTCCGCTGTGCGGCAATCCACGTGAATTTCAGAGCATGGTCCGCACGGGCCGGTATCACCCATCTCCCAGAAATTATCTTTTTTAGATCCATGTAAAATGCGATCCTCTGCAATATGCTGTTTCCAGAAATCAAGTGCTTCCTGGTCCATCGGCAGCCCTTCTTTTTCATCGCCGCCAAAAACAGTCACGTACAATTGCTCTTTCGGAATTCCATAAACATCGGTGAGCAGCTCCCAACTCCAGGCAATGGCATCTTTTTTAAAATAGTCGCCAAAGCTCCAGTTGCCGAGCATTTCAAACATGGTATGATGATAAGTATCCACGCCCACTTCTTCAAGATCGTTGTGCTTGCCGCTTACGCGCAAACATTTTTGCGTGTCCGCTACGCGCGATGCAGGTGCTGGCTTGTTTCCCAAAAACGCATCCTTGAACGGCGCCATGCCAGAATTAATGAACAACAGGGTTGGGTCGTTCTTTACAACAATGGGCGCTGATGGAACGATCATGTGTCCCTTTGATCTGAAAAAATCGAGAAAACCTTGTCTTATTTCATTTGCCGTCTTCATGTTATAATTTATATTAATGGGTTGCTTTTAGTTGTATATGGGGTTATATTTGTAGACTTGGCTAAAATTCAACCGATGCTGAAATGCGGATTTTGACGCATTATTATTGAAATGTTCAGCATAGCAAAATTCATATGGCCGGGTATCAATTTAAGTTGGTCATTTTTACGAATGGCAAATTTAGTCATAAAGCATGATTTTAAAAGCCCTTTTGAGTGTCTTTCTATGTTTCGACAGGCTCAACATGACAGAACATTGTTAGTCCAGGTTCAGGGAGCAGGCAATCTGAGCTTGTCGAAGATATACTCTAAAGGGCGAGTCGGCCCACAAACCGGATTTGAGTAATGAAAAAAATTAAATACTATTATAATACGCACACGCTTCGCTATGAAAAGCTGATCACGCCGTTGCGCGTTAAATTGCTCCGGTTTTTCGGTTTTATCAGCGCGCTGATCGTGAGTTGTGCCATCATTATTTACCTGTATACCCGGTTTTTTGATTTCAAACCAACAGACATCGAGGCAAGGAAAAAGTATGAACTGGTGCAGGAAAATTACAAAGAACTCAATGCCAAAGTGAAAACTTTACAGGACCAGATGGCGAGCCTGGAGAAAAGGGACAACGAAGTATATCGTTCTATTTTTGAAGCAAACCCTCTACCAGACAGTGCGCGCGCAAAGCTTACCGAGAAAAAAAACGAGCTGAATAAGGTGAGCAGCATGAGCGATAACCTGTTGGGAAAAGATCTGCCGGCGCAATTGAACAATATAGAAGCACGCATCAGCTACCAGTTCAACAGCTATAAAGGCATTGAAAAGCTCATCAACAACCAGGAATCAAAATTGTCCAGTATACCGGCCATTCAGCCAGTGAGCAACAAGCAGCTTAACCGAATCGCCAGTGGTTTCGGGATGCGTATTCACCCCATATATGGTATTGCTAAAATGCACAACGGGCTCGACTTTACCGCGCCGGAAGGCACCCCGATATATGCTACCGGGGATGGAACCGTTACCACTGCCGGCTTTGGCAATGGCACAGGTAATCATGTGATCATCAACCACGGATACGGGTACGAAACGGTATACATGCACATGGTCCGCATCAAGGCGCGGCAGGGACAGAAAGTTACCCGCGGCGAAGTGATAGGATGGGTAGGCAGCACAGGTGCGAGTACCGGACCGCATTGCCATTATGAAGTACATATCAACGGCAACCCCGTAGATCCGGTGTATTTCTTTTACAACGATCTGAACGCGGAGCAGTATGATCAATTGCTGAAACTGGCGGCGATGGGAAGCGCAAAGAGTTTTGATTAAAGCAGCATCACAGATTTAGACTAATTCGGAAATTTTTATCGCAGATTTCTTCTTCCCGCTTCGCGGTAATTGATTAAAGGATTACGCAGATTGAGTTTCGCTTCGCGAAACGGTGCGAAGACTTATTTCACGCAGGCCAAAAATTGCGGAGCAATAAAATCTGCATAATCACTTCATCTGCTTGCGGGAAAAATAAATCTGTGATAAAATCTCATACATCCTGATCAATCTTTGATTATTTTTGCGATATGGCACTCAAGCAGGCATCTTTATTTGATCTATTCGACAGCAACCCGGAACCAACTCCGGAAAAGGCCCCGCCTGTGCAGGAATTGAACAAAACGCCGGAAGTTTCATCAATAGAAAAAACACAACCGGCAGCGGAAGAACCACGGGTGCTGGTGCCGCCAAAAGTGGTGAGTTATGAAGTAGAGGAAGAGTCAAAAGAAGAACTGGGAGAGAACCAACCTACCCTGGAAAAAGTGGAAGAGGCGATCGAAGAGCCGGAAACCGAAATCACCATTGCTCCCTTTGTGCCTGAAGAAACTCCGCTGGACGAAAAATTGCTGGAAGCAAACTATGCAACCGTTGATTTTTTATCAGATGAACTACCAAAGGAAGACACACCAACGCCACAGTTTTCTATCGACCCGAAAGAAAAAACGGCTGTTGCTAAAGAACGAAAATCTACCCGGGGGCGCATGAAGTTAAGCGACATGAATACAGTGGCGGACCTCATTGAGATTCCGGAAGATGCGGTATTATTTGAAAAAAGGTATTATAGTATCGGGGCAGTGTCGGAAATGTTCAAGGTAAATATTTCATTGATTCGTTTTTGGGAAAATGAATTCGATATTTTAAAGCCAAAGAAAAATGGCAAAGGAGACCGCCACTTCCGCCCGGAAGACGTTAAGAACCTGCAATTGATTTATCATCTGCTGCGCGAAAAAAAATATACCATTGAAGGTGCAAAGGAGTTTTTGAAAAAGAATAAGACAGCAGAAGACACGTTTTCGGTAATTGAAAACCTGAAGAAAACGAAGGATTTCCTCAACGAGATAAAAGCGAATTTATGATCCCGCCTGAGGCGGGATTTTTTTGCCGGGGAACTCGCAGGATCCAGAGGCAGGAATGCGTTTTACCCGGCTTTTTTGAGTTGACATCCCGGAGATGTCAACGGATGTCACTCATTCCATAAATCGTAAAAGTAATCCCGCCCGTCCTTCGTATTTTTATTGCATGAAAAAAATACACTCGCTTATATTCACAATTGTTGCTTTTTCACATGCAGCAGGCGCACAAACTCCATACACTTCCAGTGTTGACAATCAAAAAGTGACGATCCTCAATGGCATCATCACAAAATATGCATTGGAAAACAACCCCGCTTTTAGCTGGTACGCCGGCAACCATAGCGCGTACGCGCCTTCCCCCGCCGTACTTAATGCGATGGAATCAGCCAAAGGGAAATTTCAGTTCCTTCTTTTTGGCGGCACTTGGTGCAGTGATACGCAATTCATCCTGCCTAAATTTTTCAATCTCCAGGAAAAAAGCGGCATTGCCGATAAAGACATCAGCTTTTTTGCCGTGGACCGATCCAAACAAACACTGGGCAACATGGCCGGAACTTTTAAAATCACCAATGTCCCCACTATCATCGTACTCAAGGATGGCAAAGAAGTAGGTCGCGTAATAGAATATGGCAAAACGGGAAAGTGGGATGAAGAACTGGCCGAATTACTTAAATAGGAACACAGATCTTAATTATCTTCTTTGAAATGTTCCGTAAACCCAGCTGGAAAAAACTGCTTAATATGGATTTTCATTTTCCCCGAATCGAATCATTCAGTGAAATCATTTTACGCTACAATCTCTGTGTTTATTCTTAAATAATCGAGTTCGACTTTGAAGGTGCATCATCGCCCGCGTCGTTGTTGTAAATATTGATACTGCTCTGCGACGTGGCCAGTTCGATCTTCGCTTCCTGCACCAACCCCATCAAATCGATCAATATACCTTCCTTTATCTTATTAAAATCATCCAGGGGAATGGGCGTTGCAAAAAACTCGGTAGTAATGGTAATACCGCTTTTCGTGAAATCGGTTGCAAGTACAGAATAAGAACTAAGTTGATCCTTTCTTTTCGCCAGTATATTTTTTGCTTCGCCGATGAAATTGCTGAGTGCCGAAGGCGTTGTCTTTTGCGAAAATTCCAGCTTTGTTTCCGACCTTCTGAAACTGCGGAAACTTAGATTGTCTACCACACTGTCTACCATCTGCTTGTTTGGAACCGTGATCAACGTTTTCTCATTTGTCCGGATGCGCGTACTGCGAAGGCCGATCCTTTCTATCTTTCCGGAAAATGCATTTACTTTCACAGTGTCGCCGGTAAAGAACGGCTTATCCAAAAATATGATGAATGAGGCGATGATGTTTTCAATACTTTCTTTTGCTGCCAGCGCCAGCGCTGCGCCAGCGATTCCCAAACCTGCCAGCAATGCGCCTATGTTCACATTCATCACAGCTTTTAAAAATAGCAGCACCCCTGCTATATAGGTGATCACTTTAAAGAAATCACGGAAGAAAATAATAAGCTGGTTATGCTCCTTATCAAGTGTGTTGGATTGTTGGAGGATGAGCGAAATGAAATGCACAAGGCTCACGATGAGTTTTACAAAAGCAACAATAAAAATGATGTAGCCTGTTTTAACCAGCAACAGGTCGATTGGCCGATGATATATCCGGATGTTCCAGGCCGCAGGAAAATTTAATTTATCTATGGCAATCAATGAAATGGTGATGACAATGAAAGTACTCAACGGATTAACGATCAACTCCACAAACTGTTTACGGTCTATATTTATCCAATGGCGCTTAATGATATGATAGATCAATGAGGCAATGTAACGCGATAGCAGCCGTTTGAAGATCAGCACAAAGAGGATCGTGGCGAGCACGATGAGGTAGCTCTTAATGGTATTTTCGAAATATATGTTGTCGAGAAAATCCATATTTATGTTTAGCGTAAGTAGAAATTAATAGTTGATAATTAATAATGTTTAACGAATGCAGTTTTAGCAATAGCTTTAGTTATACTGCTTTTAAAAAACTATTAAATTATTAATTAGAGCACCGTGTAAATCTCCACCCCATCTTTCTTCAGCAAATACACTTTACCATTCATCGTTTTGATATCCGAATAATTTTCAAAAAAAGAAGGAATGGTGTAATCTTTCAGATTCATTGTTTTCAGCTCGTAGCTGTAAAGCCGGCCGTCAAAAAAACCGTACAGTTTATTGCCAGAGATCGCAATATGTTTCCAATGCAGAAACGGCAGGTTGTTCTTATATGTTCCATAATAATCAAATACATAAAAACCTTTTTCTTCATCATAAAGATACACGTAATTATCGCGGTCTATGATCTGCGCAGGCAATGGCACGGCATCCATCAGCAGCCGCCAGTCGGTCGATTCCTGCAGCATCTTCCCATCATCGTCAATCTTCTTTAGTTTGAAATCCTGTTGATCGAAAAGCCAGATATTATTGTCGTACGACGTTGCCAGTGTTTGCACGCTGAAAATATTCGCCTTGCGGAAATTGATGCTGTTACGCAGTGTCAGCAATCTGTCGAGGATCACAACCGTAGAATAATTCTGGTAATACACCAGCAATTTCAAAGGATTGCTCACATCGATAAAACTCGGGTTGCCATATTTCTTTACGTCATTAAAAACGCCTACGCTATCGCCATTTGAATTGAGTTTTTTTAACTGGTTGCCGGCCGTGATGAGATATAAATTATCCAGCACATCCACATCCATGGAAGTGTAATCGCCGGGAATTGTCTTTACATATTTAAAGTAAGAATTTGTTTTTGCCGGAAAAGGATATTTGATCACTGTATCCGCAACAGGCGTTTGGGCGTTACCGGTGGCCGTGGCAACGCAAGCAAGCAACAACGCAAGGAAATATGTACAGTAAACTTTCAAATCGGTTATTTATTTTTAAGGTTCGACAAGCTCACCTTGACAGTTTAAGCAACACGTTTATGCAGGTTCTACAAGTTTGTCTTAACATCTTCGTTTCTGTCAGCCTGAGCTTGTCGAAGGTGCCTACGTTTATTTATCGTAAGTCTGTAAAGATACTTTTTTGCCGTCAAAAACAGCATACGTAAAAAATTTTATCCAGTCTCCCAGGTTGATATATTGGCTGCTTTCACTCAATTTAAAATCGATGGGTAAATGGCGGTGGCCAAAGATGAAAAAATCAAAATGTTGCTTTTGCAAAATTTCTTTCGAATAAATAATCAGCCATTCATTTTCTTCGCCCAAAAATTTTTCTTCGGTGGTGCCTGTCTTCGCCCGGCTCTTCCTGCTGAAATAATTTGCCAGGCCGATACCGATCTGTGGCGGAAGGATCCCAAACAACCATTGACAAACCGGATTTCGGAAGATCTTTTTGATGAACTTATAACCATGGTCGCCCGGACCAAGCCCATCACCATGGCCGATCAGGAATTTTTTTTTGCTGAATTCAAACTCCATCGGTTCAAAATAAACGGGGATATTCAGTTCTTTCTGAAAATAATCCTTCATCCACATATCGTGGTTGCCCACAAAAAAATGAATGGGAATACCCGAATCGGTGATCTCGGCAAGTTTTCCTAAAATCCTTGTGTAGCCCCGCGGCACAACGTTCTTGTATTCAAACCAAAAGTCAAACAAGTCACCCACGATGAAAATTTCTTTTGCATCTGCCTTTATTTCATCTAGAAAACGGATGACCTTTTTTTCACGAACAAGGCTGGCGGCGGCATCCGGCGCGCCGAGGTGAAAGTCGGAAAGAAAGTATATTTTTTTGTCGGGCATGCTTGGGGTAGAGAATGAATGTTGATGGTTGATAATTGATGGTTGATGATTTGTCAATTCGAGCAAGTCTGATAAATAGCAGAGTGATTGAAACTATCAATCATCAACCCTGGACCTTAAGGCTTATTCTTCTCCTGCAAATACTTCAACACATCTCCCGTTTCAATTGCCGGCATATCTTCCGAACCGCGATTGTACCAATATATCCAGGCATCCGTGGGTATTCCACCGGTAAAGGCCTCCACAAGTTCGCGCTTGTATAGTGCCGTCTCGCCCGGATCAACATTCAATCCTTCATAATCGTCCAGTTGTTCGATGGCCCATCCAAATTCATCCGGGTTGTTGAGTTCGTACAACTCGCCATTGATATAATGTTCATCCATTGTTGGCAATGCAACCGGGTAAGAACCATTATCATACAATCTTCCTTTCACTACGGCTTCGCCCAAAAAATGGAAATACTTCGTAAGGTATTCGTAAGCCGGGTTATGAAACCCGCTGCGGAGAGAGCCGTAAACAAACAATCGATAAGTCATAAAAAACAATTACTTATTAATGGATAAATTTTATAATGGATATTGATAATATTTTCAAGCGCCGTGATAAGCTATTTACCAGGCTCTTTAGGATGTAGGAATTATCCATTATCCATTAAAATTATCCATTAAGTAGCGCCACAGGCGCGCATCTACCTTTCTACTAAAAAACAAAAAACCTCTTTTGGGCCATGCACCCCGGTCACCAGCGTTTTTTCAATGTCCGCCGTGCGGCTCGGCCCGCTTGCAAAGGTGACAAATGACGGAAAATTTTCCGCATATTTTTCTTTTAACGCCTGCAATGCATCTTTTACATCAAATACCATTTGCGAAGTGTACGCCACACATATATGAATAGGGGCGTAAACACTTGTGGTACGACCGCTTTGTTGTGCCGCACTCAATACAATGGAACCCGTACGCGCTACCAGGAACTCGCATCCCGTGACTGATACGTCGCATGAAACCAGCTCATTGTAAGGCTTTACGGCAATATCACCCAGTAAGTCAACCAAATGATCCTCCCGGCAATATATTTTCTGCCAGTCTTTTTCTTTGAACAATTGCTGTAACTGGGCTTGCAGATCCGGTTCATTTTCACAAAAAGCGAATTTGCCCTGCAACTTTGTAAATTCTTCCGCAAACAAAACAGCATTATCTTCCGTAGCAGGCAGGTATACCGACTGCGTGCCTTCGCTATGCGGAAAAGGCAAAGGCACCGGATTACTCAGTGCCTGCCGTATCTTTTTCAGCATATTTTCTTTCGCAACGGAGATTGCCATACTAATCAAGATTTTAACCACGTAATTTTTATCGCAGATTTTTTGCTGCGCAATTGGTTAAGGGATTACGCAGATTTGATTGCTTTGCAATGTTTGCCTTCGGCAAAAACTTAGTTCGAAGAATCTGCATAATTTTCGCTTCTATTTCCGCGTCGTTTCCGAAGCGAAACCCAATCTGCGTAATCCTTTAATCAATTTTGCGGCAGCAAAAAACAAATCTGCGATCAAAGTTTCGCTAGATTGTCGGTGGATTCTTTAATTCTTCCGGCAAATCCGTTGACGGTGTTTCACTCGTCGCATCTTCCGGTTGAACATCCAGCAATTTCTTTTCCTCAAACGGACGCTTTCCGATCAACGCTTCCACATCGCTTTTAAACAATACTTCTTTCTTCAACAATTCTTTCGCCAGCAATTCTACGTCGCCTTTCTTCTCTGTCAATAAATTTTTCGTCTTCACATAAGCTTCATCAATCAGCTTTCTCACTTCTTCATCGATGATCTTGCCGGTTTCTTCACTGAATGGTTTGGTGAACATATTTTCCTGGTTGGGATCGTAGAAGCTCACGTTACCAACTTTTTCATTCATCCCATAAGTGGTGATCATGCTGTACGCAATCTTCGTGATCTGCTGCAAATCATTGCTGGCTCCGGTGCTGATTTTTTTGAAGAATATATCTTCACTTGCGCGGCCACCCAATGTCATACAGATTTGGTCCATCAACTGATCGGTATTATATAAGTATTGCTCTTTCGGTGTGTACTGCGCATATCCGAGTGCCGCAGAACCACGCGGAACCACTGTTACTTTCAACAATGGATAAGCATGTTCAAGGTACCAGCCGCAGATGGCGTGGCCCGCTTCGTGATAAGCGATGATCTCTTTTTCTTCCGGAGAAATGATCTTGTTCTTCTTTTCAAGTCCGCCGATCACGCGATCGATCGCATCCTGGAAATCACTCATGTTTACCGCTTCCTTGTTCTTTCTTGCTGCTATCAGTGCCGCTTCATTGCAAACATTGGCGATATCGGCACCCGCGAAGCCCGGTGTTTGTTCTGCCAGCTTATGAATGTCGAGTGTCTGGGAAATTTTGATCGGCATCAGATGTACTTTAAAGATAGCTTCGCGACCGACCAGATCAGGACGATCGATCGTGATCTGCCTGTCGAAACGGCCAGGGCGCAGCAACGCCGCATCCAATACATCCGGCCTGTTGGTAGCCGCCAGGATGATGATACCCAGGTCGGTACCGAAGCCATCCATTTCCACGAGTAGCTGGTTCAAGGTATTTTCGCGTTCGTCGTTGCTCATCATCACGTTCTTGCCTCTTGCGCGACCGATCGCATCGATCTCATCGATGAAGATGATACAAGGTGCTTTTTCACGCGCCTGTTTAAACAAGTCACGCACACGGCTCGCGCCCACGCCTACAAACATTTCCACGAAATCACTACCGCTCAGGCTAAAGAAAGGAACCTGCGCTTCCCCGGCAACGGCTTTCGCCAATAAAGTTTTACCCGTTCCCGGAGGCCCCACGAGCAATGCACCTTTTGGTATCTTACCACCAAGCGCCGTATATTTTTTCGGATTTTTAAGAAAATCCACAATTTCCATTACTTCCACTTTTGCTTCATCAAGGCCGGCCACATCCCCAAAGTTGATGTTTACGCGGGTACCTTTGTCAAACAACGTAGCTTTTGATTTTCCGATGCTGAAAATTCCGCCCGGACCGCCACCGCCGCCGGGGCCGCCTACTTTGCGCATCATCATTACGATGAGCAATCCTATAAGCAGGAATGGCAGAATGAAGTTTACGATCTGTCCGAAAGCCTCGCCTTCATTGTCCGGTATATCTGCAACCTGTTTGATGGTCGGATTGTCGTGGTAAAAGTCAGCCATCTGCCTTGCAAAAACGGCATCATCTACGATAGAGAAAAACAACTGCGGCTGATCTGCTTTTTTGGCCAGTTCATACTTACGGTTATCTTCTTTGGTGTTCAGCATCTTTTCGTAGGATGCTGCTTTATTTTTAAGGCTATCAGCTTGTATAAATACGCGGACGATCTTCTTGTTGCGGATGGTCTTCATTTTTTCTACATCTCCTTGTTTTACCATCTGGTAAAAATCCTGCTGGTTCACCTCCACGCCGCTGCTGCCAGCGCCACGAAGAAGGCTGTAAGAAATAATCGACAAAAGGATGATTCCATATATCCAGTAAAGATTCAGAAAGCCTCTTTTCTTCTGTGGGTCCTCACCCGATGGAAGGGGATTCTCGGGGCCGATCTTTTTGTTATTGCTGTTTGGTTGACTCATATATGTTGTTCGTTCTAAATTCTTTTGGGTAAGCGGGTTCCGGGGTTTTAAAGTTATGGTTTAAACGCCTTTTGACGGTTCTTCATTGTGTTCCATTGCGGGTGCGTCGCTCCACATTTCTTCCAGCTGGTAAAATTTACGGGGTTCCGGAAGCATGATATGAACCACTACGTTCACATAATCGATCAGGATCCACTGCTGGGCCTGGCGGCCTTCGTGCTTGTAGGCGTTCTCTCCGCACTTTTCTTTCACTTCAAATTCCACGAAATCTGCAATCGCCTTCAATTGCGTATTGCTGTTGGCCTGGCAGATGATGAAAAAATCTGCCACAGCTTCCGGAATTTTCCGGAGGTCGAGACTAACGATGTTCTCTCCTTTTTTTTCGTGAATAGCGTTGATGATCGTTTTGAAGATTTTGCTGTTTCTTGTCAGCCTGGTAGAAGTGTTTTTTTTGCGACTTTCTAATGCGGTCAAATTGTTCAAACTTTATTCGTTTTAGATAAATAATTTTTCACGGTTGCCCGTGAACGACAAGGCTAAAAATAGTTAGCTTGCATCTTATCTCAAAAGTACTACTTCTTTTTTACCCGTAAGATGGATTATGCCGGAAACTGAATTATTTAGCATTTTGGACAGTGTCGACAGTACCAACAACTATGCCATGGCAGCCGTTCATGCAGGATTGGCGAAGCACGGCTCTGCATGGTTTGCCCGCGACCAGACGGCCGGAAAAGGGCAGCGCGGCCGCACCTGGCACAGCCGCCCCGGTCAGAACGTAGCATTGAGCATTGTTTTAACGCCTGAAAGCATTTTTTCCGCCAACCATTTCCTGCTCAACGTAAGAGTGGCCGAACTCGTCCACCGCTTTTTTTCTGCAAAGGCAGGAACAGATATTTTTATCAAATGGCCAAACGATATTTACTGGCGTGACAGAAAGGCAGGGGGCATCCTGATTGAAAACGTTTTCGCCGATAAGACCTGGAAATGGGCCGTTGCAGGCATCGGGCTGAATATCAACCAGGCTGAATTTGGAAAAGGCTTGAAGAACGTTACTTCCCTGGGTCTCATCACCGGCAAGGAATATGATCCCGCCGACCTGGCCGCCGGACTTCATGAAGCCATTTTGAAAGGTTTTGAAAAAATAACACAGGTCGACCTGCAAAAATCCATCGCCTACTACAACGATGTACTTTATCTGCGTAATAAAACGGTAAAGTTGAAAAAAGACAATGCAAGTTTTTCTACAACCATTAAGAAAGTGAACGACTTCGGTCAACTGGTAACAGAAGATGCCATTGAGCGCACCTTCAACTTTGGAGAAGTAGAATGGGTGATTAATTAAAAAAAATTTACCCTCGTTTGCAGTTTTACAATGACTAGCCGTTGGTGCTCAAAAAAAGCACCTATTAATTACCGCGCTTCTGCCGCTCGCGCTTCCACTTCAAACCTGTTGTTGTAATATCCATGTTTATAACTCTCCCACAAATACCGCACAATAAAATTAAAGAATCCGTATCTGCGAAACTGATCGACATGACAAAGCTCATGCTTCATCCAACACTCATCTGCAAGAAAATTTTCTTTGGTGGTGTTCCACAAATGAATGGTACTGCCAATAACGATTGCAACAGCGGATGCATTGAGTTTCCGTGCAGCGATCCAGGCAACCCAACTCTTTTCTCTTATTCTAACAGCAGGCACTTTTAATTAATAATGAATAGTGAATAATGAATAATCCCTTGTGACGCCAGAAAGTTTCCCGATAGCCAACTTGCAACGATTCGAAAAAATTATTAATTGGTCATCGCAACGCCTCCCACGCGTTGATGATCTCTTCCGCATGCTGCTTACTCTTAGGCTTCAAAAACACTTTCCGCACCACACCTTTTTCATCGATCAAAAAAGTAGTGCGATGCAATCCCATGTACTTCCTTCCATACAATTGCTTTTCGCCCCAAACGCCGTATTTATCAATGATCGCGTGGTTTACATCCGCGATCAGCGGGAAAGGCAGCTCATATTTTACTTCAAATCTTTTATGCTGTACCGCATCGTCCGGACTTATACCCAGCACTTCAAAACCTTTGTGTTTGAGCAGTCCGAAATTATCGCGGAGATTGCATGCCTGTACCGTGCAGGTGGGCGTAAGATCTGCCGGGTAAAAATAAAGCACGATTTTTTTGCCTTTATAATCCGATAGCGAGATCGTATTTCCATCCTGATCTTTCCCTTTGAATGCGGGCGCTTTGGTGTTTTCTGTAAGCATGATGATGTTTTTATTTTTGATCGCAGATTTATTTTCACCTTCGGTGAAGTGATTACAGGATTACACAGATTGGATTTTGCTTCGCAAAATATCGCGGAGATATTAGCGAAACTCAATCTGCGTAATCATCTGATCAATTGCGAAGCAATTAAAATCTGCGATAACCCTATCGTGTAAAATTATATATCCTCTCCGTCTTATTCCCCACCTGATCCTCTGCCACCACTCTTAATTCATGTTCACCCGGGCCGCATCTTTCATCAAATTTGTAAATGAAATTACGGCCCTTGTCATTGCTGAACCGCAGCCACTTTCCATCAAGATAGGCGTTGAAGCTATTCAGCTCTTCGGTGTTATCCGTTACCGTAAAAATGATGCGGGTAAGTTTTGCGGCATTCATTCCGTTTACCAACCCCTTGCTTACGATCACTGGCGCAACATTGTCGATCAGCAGATGAAAATTGCCAAACTCACGGAATTTTGCTTTGTACCAGCCGTTTTCATAGACGGCTTTTTTAAAATCGTTTTTTGCGCCATATTCCCGCTCCATTACGATCTTGCCGGTATCGCCAACGGAAAAATCACGTTTTATCTTCACCGGAAAATTTACGTTCACCGGTACCGTAGCATTGTGCAACGAATACACGATGCCCGCTGAAGTAAGCGCTTCCGAATATTTAAAAGTAAATGAATCGTAGACCGCATTTTCAGGCATGTAAAAACTCACGCTGCTGTTTTCGAAGATGTTGATAAATCCCGGTTGAAATTTTTTAACGCCAACAACCGGGTTGTTCCTTTCACTCACTTCTCCACGGCTCAACGAAAACTGTATAGTAGAAGTATTGCCTCCGGCATCGGATACATCCACTTTTATATCGTGCGGATCTTCGTTTGACAAAGTGACCACCCCATTGCCTGCATCTGTTTTGTAAATGCCCCACGTATATCCAGGCAGGCGCGACAGGTGCTGCAGCCATGGCCCGCCACCGGCGCGGGTTTTGTAATCGATGTGAGCATTGAGTGCGCGGGTTTCATCGTAGGTAATGCCATCTATCTGGAAGCCGGAAATCGCTTTTGCGTTATCGTACAATACCGCTTCGTAAATACCATTCTGATTGGTGCTGCCGGTGTAACGATCCCAGGCTGTAATGGCAAAACTTACTTTATCAGTGTTTACCTTGAGGCTCCCGCCGGCAACTGTGTAAACACCATTTATTTTTTTCAGCGGGTAAATTTTAGGTGATTGTTCGTACGTGCTGTAGCGCCTGTCGTATACTGCAAGGCGCAGCAGATCCGGCGCGATATTGTCCTGTAAAGGGAACCCAAACAGCAATGGATTCAGCACTTTATCGGTTTTCGTATCGCGTATCTCAAAATGCATATGCGGCCTTGAGAGCCGCCGGTGTTGCCGCTGTAAGCAATCATGTCGCCTTTGGAAACCTTGAGCAGGTTTGCCGGCACATCAATAAACACGGCCCATTGCTGCAATTTATACTGCTGGTCGGTGATGTATTTTTCTATCGCGGCATTGAAGTCGTTGAGATGCGCATATAAAGTGGTGAGCCCATTTGGATGGTTGATGTAAATGCATCTTCCAAAACCGAAAGGCTCGATCTTTATTTTAGCTACGTATCCATCGGCTGCAGCAAGCACGGGCCGGTTTTCTTTCTGATCCGTGCGGCAATCCAGGCCCATGTGATAATGGTTAGGGCGCAACTCGCCAAAATTGGCGGCCAGCCCGATTTTTGCATCTACCGGCCATTGAAAATAATTCTGCGGGTAATTTTTTTTGGGGAAATATTGTGCGCGCGCGGCTGTTGTTGCGCCGCCTATAAAAAAAAAGGTTATAATAAAACTATGCAGGAAATACTTTAATTTCATTTTTCAAATGTAACGAATGTATGATCGTTGAAGTATAACCGACCATCTTTTTCAGGCTTTCGGATGTTAATTATCATCCAATAAACAACGTCAGCCTGAACTTGCTGAAGGCATGGCTTTTGGACCCCGCCCTCGACAGACTCAGGCTGGCAGAAAGCTAAAAACATCATAGATCATATCCATAAATTATACATCATCCATATTTTTAACTAAACTTAAATGCTGTGAAAACATTTTATTTATCTGCACTGGGGCTTTTATTTTCGGCAACCCTTTCTGCACAGGATTGTGAGGTACTTGTTCCCGCATTGCAGGGAAAATACTCCGGCGATTGCAAAAGCAAAAAAGCCAACGGCATCGGAAAAGCTGAAGGAACGGATACCTACGATGGCAACTTCAAAAACGGTTATCCTGCAGGGGAAGGAACCTACACCTTTAAAAACGGCGATTACTATAAAGGAAATTTTAAGAAAGGCGTAAAAGATGGCAAGGGTGAGTTTCATTATAAACGCGCCACGGAAGACAGCGTGGTACTCGGTTATTGGAAAAACGACACGTATATTGGAAATTATCTCAACGCGTCTTCGCTGGAAAAAAAATCCCAGGGAATGTATAATGTTGAAATACACGAAGAAGCCGGCCAGAGCGGAAAACTCGTCATCATTTCCGAGAACCAGATCAAAGCCAATTCTCTCGGATCCAATACACAGCCGGTAATACCCGTGATCACTTATATAGATATCAAAGATGGCGGCACTTTTGAACGCGAAGAAAAAGTTACCCTGCCGAGAGCTTCCAGCTATACTTTGTATGGTGTAAAATTTCCGTTTCATGCCGTTGTGCATTACCAGACGGAAGAATTTGAAGTAATCATTTCCAAACCGGGAAGCTGGAGGATCAA
>JAATFP010000051.1 GCA_015655125.1 Chitinophagales bacterium
ATAGATCATACATCATAGATTTAACATAGTTGGTACTCCGGCGTACTCATCAGATTTACCACGGCACTTTTAATATAATTTTCCCTGCTTTCCGCATTGAGGTATTTTGCAAGTAATGCACTATTTACACGACTGCTTGTTTGAAGTAAAGTATCGCTGATCTTTTGCGCAAGATTTTCGCGCGGCGTTTTTTCAAATATCTTGTTAACCACCAACCAGTCGATATCAGCAGATCCGCCTTTATCGGCGTACATCTTGTTCCTCCGGATGCGGAGATTGTCGTCTATCATCTGCCCCATGTTCACATCATCATCTGTTTTAGGCCGGATGTTGATGCTTTCTTTAGCTGCAAATACCTGCGGCATCTGCAACCGCACCATCAACGTGCTGCTATCGATCCAGCTTCTGCCGCCGGGCCATCCTGCAACATTTGGCGGATAAAATAATACCTGCCCCAGTACTTTTTGAAATAACAATTGCGCAGCATCATTATCCATCTCCAACGGCAAGAATCTCCGTATCCCAACAATAAGTTCCACAGGAGATTTTATTTTTGATCCGATGTTTTTCTCTTCGTAAAACCAATCACTGGTATAAATATCTTCCAGCAATTTTTGAATATCATATTTATTGGAATAGAAACGTGCGCCGAGCCACTGAGCTTTTGCTTCATCTACGTTTTCATTTACAAAATATTTGTAAATTTTTTTTGTAATGTAATTGGCAGTTTGTTTTTGTTGCAGCAAAATATCTAAAATATCGTCGCCGGTAAAATTACCGGTTTGGCCCAAGAATGTTTTACTGCCTGGATCATGTTGATTTTGCCTAAAAACAAATTGCCCCCGTGCATCAAACCCCCAGCCGGTAAAGGCTCGCGCGGCTTCTTTAATATCCGTTTCTGTGTAATTCCCGCGGCCCATTGTAAAGAGTTCCATCACTTCCCGCGCAAAATTTTCGTTGGGATGGCTTTTCCGGTTCTGCTGATTATTGAGGAACTGCAACATGGAGGGCGACTTGCTCACGTCCCTTAAAAGATCACTGAAATTACCGATGGCATTCGTTCTGATGATGTGCAATAATTCCTGCTGAAAATAACTGTTTACCACACGGCACGCAAAATGTCCGTGCCAGAAAAGACTCATTTTTTCGCGGAGCTGCGCCTCACTGTTGATCATTTCATTGAGCCACAATATATTCAGGTTCTTTAATTCATCTTGCGATGCGATCCGGCGGCGACGCGCCATTTCCTGCCTGGCTACTGCATCCATTGTTGCGAGTCCCTGAACGCCGTTGACCATTCCGTCAACGAGATTTTGAGCCACTTCAATCTTGTCGGGTTGCCTGGAAGAAGTTTTGAGCAAAAGCGACCACAATTTCTTTGAAGAAAAAGTATCGAGATCGGCCGCATTTTCGGCCATTGGGCCAAATGCCGCGCGCCATAACAGGTGTTGATTCTTTAAACGATTGTTTGCTGCCATACAATATCAAGTGGGAGTGCGGGCCTGAGACCCTCGGTTTTTGGAAACGTTTAAATAAGAGGCTACCTAATTTCAGCAAAAAACAAGCCAGAATAAAAAGTTGATGGATAATTATTGCCTTTCCCAGAATTGCGAGAGCCGCATCTGATCGAAAAAACTGTATAAGAGGGCCAGTCCGAAGCCACCGGCTTTTCGGTAATCGTGGATGTTTTTTCGGGAACCGTCGGTAAATGCTATCTCAATATTCGCCTCAGGAACGTCCGGCCAACTCATTATATATTCATTTTCATAACAGAAAATATCAACATAATTGACAATGTCAGTCAGTCGCTGGAAAATAAGACGTTTCCAACGTACAATGATAAGTTACATCTGCAGGCTGTGTGGCATTTAATGCATTAAAAGTGATTTCCCGGGCTGTCTACCACCAGTTCGTAGGCCGGGAGCCCACAAAAGATCTTTGACGATTTATTTCCTTATTGCCTATGCGCCTTTTGCATGCGACTGCACATATATGGTAACATTCGCTTTTTCGGTAGAATCCAGTCTGGATTTAGGCGCCATGCTCTTCATGATTGGCACCCATTCTTCGGCGGTCCAGTCGTCCACTTTTTTAAGTCCATGGCAACGACCACATTTTGCTTCGTAAATTTTCTCCCCTGCGATTGATTCCGGACTGCTTTTTAGATCCGTAGCCGTTACAATTTTTACCTCATCCGGAGCCTTTGGCGCCTCAACCGCCGTTGGTGTTGCCGGAGCTGCGGGAACATTTTTTGGAGCGCAGCCGTTCACGATCAAAGCAAGCAGAAAAATAGCAGGGAGGAATTTCATATCGTTGTTGTTTAAACTTTAATGCGCTAAAATAATGTTTTTAAAAACACAGTACCAAGAAATTTGATATTTTTGATTTTGTTGGCAAAGGATTCATTTAAACGGTATTAATCATACTGTCAGCCTGAGCTTGTCGAAGGCAGTTTAATAGAAGTATTACCTTCGACAGGTCCAGGTTGGCTGCATTTTACTGAAATTATTCAGACGGGCTTATTCATTTATCAATACCAAAATATGGTGCAGGAAAGTCTTTTATTGATCCTATCGTTACTGTTCCTGGTGTTCCTGCTATCTATGCTCGGACAAAAACTGAAGATTTCCTACCCCATCCTACTTGTGATCGGCGGGCTGCTGATCAGTCTTATTCCGGGCATTCCCAATATAACTTTAAGTCCGGAAATCGTGTTCCTGCTATTTTTACCGCCCCTTCTTTATGAAGCTGCATGGTATACGTCGTGGAACGATTTCTGGAAATTAAAACGGCCGATATTGCTGCTCGCATTCGGATTAGTAGTGTTTACGTCGGTGATCATCGCCTATCTTTCTTCTGCGATGATACCAGGGTTCACACTGGCGCTCGGCTTCCTGTTGGGCGGTATCATTTCACCGCCGGATGCTGTAGCTGCCACTTCAGTGTTGAAAGGAATAAAGTTACCCAAACGCATCGTTACCATTCTCGAAGGTGAAAGCCTTATCAATGATGCGTCGAGTTTGATCGTTTTCAGGTTTGCCCTTGCGGCAGTGATGACCGGCCAGTTTGCATTCAACAGCGCAGTGGGAAATTTTTTCGTAGTAACGGTCATGGGCATCATCATCGGGCTTGCCATCGCATTCATTTTCTACTTGTTTCATCGTTATCTGCCTACCACAGCCGATATCGATACGGCACTTTCCATCATGGCGCCTTATATCATGTACCTCGCGGCAGAACATTTTCATTATTCCGGCGTAATGGCGGTAGTGACGGGCGGACTGTTCTTATCGTATCGTTCTCACGAGATTTTCAATCACCAGTCGAGGCTACAAACCACCAGCGTGTGGAGCACGATCGTATTTATCTTAAACGGATTGGTTTTTATTTTGATAGGATTGCAATTGCCGGTGATCATAAACGGACTGAATGGATATTCGATCGGAGAAGCTATTTTTTATGGCCTGGTGATCAGTCTTGCTGCGATCATCATCCGTTTATTATGGGTTTTTCCCGCCACCTACATCCCGAGGTATTTATTTAAGAGCATTCGCGACGGCGAGCCAAACCCCGGGTTCAATGGTGCATTTGTGGTTGGCTGGGCCGGGATGCGCGGCGTGGTCTCATTGGCGGCTGCCCTCAATATTCCATTACTGCTGAACGATGGCACAGCATTTCCGCACAGGAATCTTATCCTCTTCATCACATTTATCGTAATACTGGTTACTCTGGTTTTACAAGGACTTTCGCTACCTGCCATCATAAGACGAATGAATATGGAGGCGCCAAAAGAAGACATTCCGGAAGAAGAACAGGATTCTGCGATCCGTATCCGGCTTATCAATGCCGCATTGATCGTAATCAATGAAAATTACCGCAAGGAAGCCAGTGAAAATAAATTGGTAGGAAATTTAAGGACGGTACTCGAAACGAACATCATTCACATCATCGAACGATTAAATTCGATGGAATACGAAGCAGAAGACAGGGCAGAACGCGCCGTTTACAAAAAGATCTACACACATATATTAGAAGCGCAGCGAAGAGAACTCGTGGCCTTGCGAAGGGAAAAAATCTATAATGACGACGAGATCAGGAAACATCAGAACCAGCTGGATATTGAGGAAATACGGTTGAAACGCTTTTGAACGACCGACGACCGACCACCGACGACCGACTACCGACGACCGACCACGGATGAAGCTTTTAATTTTTTGAGATTTTACGAAAAAAAGCATCCTTCTTTATAACACAATAGAAAATAAAGAGCCCGCTATAAAAAGCGGGCCCTAAAAACTATCATTCTCCATCGGTGGTCCGTCGCCGGTGGTCTAGCGCTCAATGAGCGCGGCACCAAAATACCTTTGCAGCGCCTTCGGAACATGAATTCCGTTTTCACTTTGATTATTTTCCAGCAAAGCGGCAATGATGCGCGGTAGCGCTAAAGACGAGCCGTTCAATGAATGCACAAGTTCTGTTTTTCCTTCTTCATTTTTATACCGGATTTTCATCCTGTTAGTCTGGAACGTTTCAAAGTTGCTCACTGAACTCACTTCCAGCCACTTTTGTTGTGCTGCGCTGAACACTTCAAAATCATAAGTAAGCGCAGAAGTAAAGCTCATGTCGCCGCCGCACAAACGCAGAATGCGATAAGGCAATTCCAAAAATTGCAACAAACGTTCTACATGGTTTACCATTTCTTCCAGTGTCTGGTAACTATGCGACGCTTTTACAAGCTGGATCACTTCTACTTTTTCAAACTGGTGAAGGCGATTTAGTCCGCGCACGTCGCTGCCAAAGCTGCCCGCTTCCCTGCGAAAGCAGGAAGAATAGGCCGTCATTTTAATAGGAAGATCGCTTTCCCTTATGATGGAATTGGCGTAGACATTCGTCACCGGCACTTCTGCGGTCGGGATAAGATATAACTTGTCTTCCGTCACATGATACATTTGCCCTTCTTTGTCTGGCAATTGCCCGGTTCCGTATGCGGTCGCTTCATTTACCATCAGTGGTGGCGCATATTCGGTGTAACCTGCAGCGGTATTGTAATCCAAAAAGTATTGTATCAACGCGCGTTGCAATTTTGCACCTTTTCCCTTAAACAGTGCGAAGCCGCTACCGGCAAGCTTTGCACCGGTTTCAAAATCCACGAGGTCGTAATCTTTAATGATCTCCCAATGCGGTTTTGCATCCGCAAACAGGGTGGGTATAGAGCCGCCTTCCAGCACCACTTCATTGTCTTCCGGTGTTTTTCCCCGTGGAACAGAAGTATGCGGGAGATTTGGGAGCTGCAATATCTTTGCAGTGAAATCATCTTCCAGGGCCTGAAGCGATATTTTAATGCCCGACTGTTCTTCTTTCCACGCCGTAACAGCCGCTTTTTTTTCTTCGGCTGCTTCCTTTTCGCCTTTTGCCATCAATGCACAAATTTCTTTGGATGCGGAGTTTACAGATGCCTGCAGGTTTTCGGACGCGAGTCGTTGTTTACGAAGTTCTTCATCCATTTGCAGTAATTCGTCCACCAGGCCGATCTGGCCAAAGTGTTTTACCGCAAGCCGTTCCTTCACCAGGTCGGCATTCTGCTTGATAAAATTGATCTGTAACATCTGTTGTTTAAGTTTTTAAAAATCCTTTAAGAGCCGCAAAGATAAAAGGAAATGCATAATTCATACATTTGCGTATGCAACACGTGCAGGAAGATTTACAGGTCCGCTGGCTCAAGCTGCGGATAAAACTCAAGGAAGTATTTGGTATCAAGCCGGATATGAATGGTGTGCTGCTGCTCATCGGCGTTCAGGAACTCGGGCAAGGGCCGCAGCAATTTTCCAAAGAACAAAAACAGGACCTGATGCATATTGCCATCTGTACCATCCTCGCGCCCAGCGGTTACTATTTAAACGAAGGGCTGGATGAAGAAGGCTGGCCGCATTTTAAACAACTGAAGGCATTGCCCGAAAACAACACTTTCGAGCAGGAAAATTTTCTGAAGGACCATGCGCTTCTATATTTTCAATCACAAAATTTTATATAAATATGAAGAGAAAATTTACATTCTTATTTTTAATGCTTTCTTTCGGAACGCTGATCAGCAGCGCGCAGGTGACACAAAAAAAGATCGTTAAAAAGACCTCAACTGTAAAAAAGAAACCTGTGGCGTCAACAGCTGTAGGTGTAAAAGCCACTCCAAAACTGATCCCGCACAAGGCCGCCGGCACGCGCGTAAAGATCACCACCGACTCCGGTGTAATTATCGTGCGCTTGTACGATAGTACGCCGCTGCATCGTGATAATTTCGTTAAGTTGATAAAAGAGGGTTTTTACGACAGCCTGATGTTTCACCGTGTCATCCCGGAATTTATGATCCAGGGCGGCGATCCCCTTAGTAAAAATGCCGGTGCCGGCGACCTGCTCGGCAATGGTGGCGACAATATGGAACGGATTACTGCAGAGATTTTACCGATCTATTTTCACAAGAGAGGCGTTCTCGCAGCAGCCCGAGATGGTAATCCCGAAAAGAAAAGCAGTGCCTGCCAGTTTTATCTTGTGCAAGGAAAAAAATTGACCGATCAGGAAATAGCAATGGCCGAACAACGCACTGGCAAGAAAATGACGGAAGGCGAGAAAAGTGTTTATAAAAATATCGGCGGCACACCGTGGCTGGATGGGCAATACACGGTTTTTGGCGAAACAGAGGAAGGGCTGGATGTGATTGAAAAAATCGCTAGTGCGCCGCGAGATCCTAATAACAGGCCGTTGACGGATATCAGGATGAAAATTGAAATCATTAAATAATAAACAATTTTATAATGGACGATGGATAATTTTTTCGGGTCAAACATCAGGTTGTTTTTCAATTCTGCCTTGATTTGAGGACATTATCCATCATCCATTATAAAATTATCCATTAAATTGCACCATCATCGAATAAAAAAAATTATATGAATTTTCCCGAAAATCTGAAATACACGAAGGATCACGAATGGATCTCTTTAGAAGGAAATGTTGCAACGATCGGCATTACCGAATTCGCCCAGCATGAATTGGGTGATATTGTTTACGTAGATATCAGCACAAAAGGAAAAGCGCTTGCTGCCGAAGACGTTTTTGGTACCGTAGAAGCAGTGAAGACGGTGAGTGATCTTTTTTTGCCTGCGGCCGGAACAGTTATCGAAGTAAATCCCGCACTGGAAGCGCGCCCCGAACTTGTAAACAGCGATCCGTATGGTGAGGGCTGGATGATCAAAATGACCATTGATACGCCTGACGATATATCCAAACTTATGGATGCTTCGGCCTATTCGGCATTGGTTAGCTAAAACGATTTTATGAGCGACAGTAAATCGTTTTTTTTCGGAATTCCAAATAAAAAATTCAGACCAGGCATAGCCTGGTTTTTTATAGTACTCATCCTCGTATGTACGCCAGGAGAAGACCTGCCGGAAGTAGGCGATTGGTTCGGGGAGATCAGTTTCGACAAATTCATTCACTGCGGCATCTTCGGTATGCTTGCCTTATTGTTTATGCTGCCCGTGGCAAAAGCCGATTTACCACTCCGGAGCAAACAGCATTGGTGCCTTAAGATTGCGTTGAGTACCGCTGTGTTTGGTTTTATTACCGAATTATTACAGCTGTTTTACATTCCGGGCCGCAGTTTCAGCCTGCTGGACTGCCTGGCGGATATCGTGGGTGGATTTGGAGCATGGCTGGTTTGCCATCTGATTGTTTCCCGTAGGCGCTTAAAAGGCTGACTACCTTTATAATACCCTGAAAATTTTCAGGTTACCAGTTATTTAAATAGATTTTAATGCAAACACTAGCGTAAGGTGGTCAACCTTAGCGCACTTTCCTTACATTTGTAGCATATGAAGAACGTAGAGAACATGGAGTACAATACCACCAGGAATCATCTGATCATGAAAGAATATGGCCGGCATATTCAAAAAATGGTGGAATACTTACTTACAATCGAAGACAAAGAGGAGCGTCAGCGCAACGCTTATGCCGTGATAGAACTCATGGGTTTCCTCAATCCGCACCTTAAAAATGTGGAAGATTTCCGTCATAAATTATGGGACCATCTTTTTCTCATCAGCGATTTTACACTCGATGTAGAAAGCCCGTACCCGATACCGACAAGGGAAACATTGAAGGCAAAACCGGAGCGGCTCGCCTATCCTAAAAAATATCCACGCTTCAATCACCTTGGAAAAAATATTGAAGTGGTGATCGATAAAGCATTGAAAGAAGAAAATCCTGAAAAGAAACAAGGATTCGCCAATGCCATTGCCTACTACATGAAACTCACTTACAGCAATTGGCACAAGGAACTGATGCATGACGATGCTATTCAACAGGAACTTAGTTCCATCACAAAAGGTGAATTGGAATTCAATAACCGGCCCTTCGTAAAACATCGGGCCGATAATCGCCCTCTGGATGAATATGCCACACCGGGCCGCAACCAATACCGCAAAAATTTCAGCGGCGGTGGAAGAAATAACAACAACGGTCGCAATAATAATAACAACAACCGCAATAATAACGGCGGTGGCCGGGATAATGGCGGCAACCGAAACAACAACAACCGCAACTTTAAAAAACGATATTAAGTTTAAAAGTTTAGGGGCCCCGGATCGTTTATCTAAAAAGATTTTATAATTTGGAATCTCCGCGTTTGCGGAGATTTTTTTATACCGGATAAGTTGTAAAAGATCGTTCAGATTCATTTTGCTTCTTGAAGATTTCATTATTGCCCGTTCAGCATAGACTCATTCTCCCATTGCCCATTCACTAAATTTTAATACGTTTGCCACTTAATTATAAAAAACAACACATGGGCATTTTTGAAGTTACGGGAGGGAAAAAGCTTTCAGGAGAGATTACGCCGCAAGGCGCAAAGAATGAAGCTTTGCAGATCATCAGCGCAATTTTGCTGACGGATGGCAAAGTGACGATCCGGAACATCCCAAACATCATCGATGTAAACCTGCTGATCGAATTACTGGGCGAAATGAATGTGAAGATCAACCGTATCGATCCACATACCTGCACGTTCCAGGCAGACGATGTAAACGTAGAATATCTTCAAAGCGACGATTACCATAAAAAAAGCGGCAAATTGCGTGGCTCTGTAATGCTGGCCGGCCCTTTGCTGGCGCGCTTTAAAAAAGCATACTTACCCAAACCAGGTGGCGATAAGATTGGTCGCCGTCGCCTCGATACACACATCATCGGTTTTGAAAAGCTGGGTGCGGCTTTCAATTACGATAACAATACCGGTTTCTTTAAACTGGAAACCGAAGGACTCAAAGGCACTTTTATGCTGCTGGACGAGCCGAGCGTAACCGGAACCGCCAATATTCTGATGGCTTCCGTGTTAGCCGAAGGAACCACTACAATCTATAATGCTGCATGTGAACCCTATATCCAGCAATTGTGCAAAATGCTTATACGCATGGGTGCATCCATACAAGGTGTAGGCAGCAATATGCTGGTCATAAACGGCGTGGAAAAATTAAGTGGAACCGAACATACGATGTTGCCGGATATGATCGAGATCGGCAGTTTCATCGGGCTTGCCGCCATGACACAAAGTGATATTGTTATTAAAAATGTTGCGTTGAAGGAACTCGGCGTGATACCAGAAAAATTTCAGCAACTCGGCATCAAAATGCATTTTAATGACGACGATATTCATGTGCCTGCGCAGGAATATTATGAGATCCAGAAATTTCTGGACGGCGGCGTGCTGAGCATTTACGATCATCCATGGCCCGGCTTTACCCCCGACCTGCTCAGCATTGTACTGGTCACTGCGATTCAGGCAAGAGGCAGCGTATTAATCCATCAGAAGATGTTCGAGAGCCGGTTGTTTTTTGTAGATAAACTAATAGATATGGGTGCACAAATCATTTTATGCGACCCTCATCGTGCCGTAGTAATTGGCCTGGAAAGAGAAAAACGATTGCGCGGTATTACCATGAGCAGCCCAGACATCAGGGCCGGCGTGGCTCTGCTGATTGCGGCATTAAGCGCTGAAGGAAAAAGCATTATCCAAAACATCGATCAGATCGATCGTGGTTATCAGGATATCGACGGAAGGTTGAAGGCGCTGGGCGCAGAGATAATCCGTAAAAATTAAAACAACTCATTAACCGGCATAGCTGAAAAATGACAGTGATTTTTCCTGCACTATCTTTTGCTTTTATTAATATATTTCTTGTTTTACTTGCTCAATGAACAAGTTTCGGACGACCAGTTAAAATCTGTCTGCCATACGATATTACAAAAAGTAAAATAAAAAGGCCTCCCGAAAAAGCGGGAGGCCATAAAAATATCAATACACAATTATTTCGCTTTCACATTTACCGCTACTCTTCTGTTCTGTGCCCTTCCTTCTGCCGTTTCATTGCTTGCGATCGGCCATTCGACGCCATATCCAACAGCACTTATGACAGAAGATGCAGGAGCACCCAATGCCTTTACTTTAGCTGCCACAACATCGGCTCTTTTTTGAGAAAGCACGAGATTCTTTTCCTTATCGCCGGAATTATCAGTATAACCACCGATCTTAAATTGCGCAGCAGGATATGCTTTCGCGATAGCTACAAGGTTCTTCAATTGATCAGTGGAAGTTTCTGTAAGTTCCGAACCTCCTGTTTTAAAACGCACGTTTGTAAATTCAAACCAGTTGCCTTTTACAGTGTCTATTAAAGCAGTTTTATCATTCAGGAACTGAACAAGTTTATATTCGGTACTGTTCTTTCCTACCGTTAGTTTACCTACGTTGTTTGGCAGTTCTATCTCAACATTTTCACCAAGATCGTAGATAAAATCACCTGATAATGTATCGATTTTACCCAATACAGTCGTAGTGGTGGCAGGAATTACACTATTTGTATTCACAGATATAGTGTCTGTGGAATTAACATCTCCTGTCTTTTTATTACATCCATCTTTGGTGAAATAGAATATAGCTCCGGCCAACAGTGCAAGCAGCAACACAGGAAGTAGTATTTTCAACCCTCCGCTTAATTTATCCGGTTTTTGATCGGCATAATGAGTGGCGCTGCGCGCTATATTTTCAACTTTATTGTGCGCATTGGAGAAAATGCCGCCCAGGTTCAAACCTGATGGCAATGCACTTGCGAAGTTGCTTTTTTGACTACTCAGGAGAGAAGCAATGCCGCTTGTATTCAGATTGTTTTCTGCAGCGTGTTTACCCAGCAAACCAAGCACTGCAGGTACCGCCAGACTTAACAAAGAAGAAGCGGAAGAAGATTTGATACCGGAAAAATTTGAGATCAGGCTGGTGATCAGGCTTGATTTATTATCACCGAATAACCCGCTCAATAAACCCGCGCCCTTGTTTAACAGGCTTGAATTGTCTCCACCGAAAAAGCCGGAGAGACTTGCCGGAAAGCTGGAGTTATTTGCTTCTTTGGCCGCATTTGCTATAGCTGTAGCCCCTTCGTGCGTAGAAGATTTATCCGCAAACCCGCTAAGGATAACAGGTAATATCCCACTGAGTGCTTTGGACACCCCGCCTTCGCTTTCACCTAAATAAGAACTTGCCTTTCCCACTAACTCATTAGTGACAAGGCCTTTTGCTGCATCGATTAAATTAAATGACATTTTTGGTAGTTTTAATAATTGAAAAGGGAAAAAAGGTACAATATTGTTTATGCAAATGCAAATTTATATAGTATAATATTTTTATAATGACTTCCCCCGATGCAAAAAGGTTGCTATAGACAACGCCCTGGCCAAATATAAAAAAATAACCGTCTCCTGTCTTTTCGTTATGTATTTCTTCCTTTTCTTTGCACATGGCATCACCTTATCACAAGATCCTTATCATCACCGCGCCTTCCGGGGCGGGCAAAACATCCATCACGCGGTACCTTATGCAGCATTTTCCGCAGCTGGCATTTTCGGTTTCGGCGGCTACGCGAAATGCCCGTGCAAGTGAAGAACATGGAGTGGATTATTATTTTCTTTCGCCGGAAGATTTCAAGCAAAAGATCAAAAACAAGGAGTTTGCAGAATGGGAAATGGTGTATGAAGGGAAATATTACGGCACGCTCAAATCGGAACTGGAACGCATCTGGGCAAATAACCAGGTGCCGGTGCTGGATATCGACGTGAAGGGTGCCATCCACGTACAACAGCAATACCCGGTCAATACATTAAGTATTTTTATAGAACCACCTTCTGTGAATGAACTTCGTAAACGCCTGGAAAGCAGGGGAACGGAAACCGCCGACACACTGGAAGCCCGCGTGAGCAAAGCCTCTTACGAGATATCGTTCAAGGGGCATTTTGACGAAGTGATCGTAAATGATCACCTCGAAAATGCCTGCGCCCTGGCGCACGATCTTGTAGGAAATTTTTTAAATGCGGAAGTTTTCCAGGGTAAAAAATCCGATTAAGGCTTAATTTTAATTAACCCATTTTATCATCCTGACCTTGCAAAGGATTGCTTAATTTTATAATATGGATTTTATCACTGCTTTTATCGCAATTATCGGGCTATTGCTTCTTATCGGCTTTTTTGCCGGTATTGAAATTGCATTTATTTCGATAAATAAGCTATCGATCGAGCTTAATAAAAAGCAAGGCACGCATAGTGGAAGAGCCTGGGGCATGCTTGCCGAACATCCCACAAAATTTATCGGCACTGTTCTGATCGGCTACAATCTCGCCCTTGTTGTTTACAGTTTAATCATCGGCACCCGGCTTGATTTTTTTGGAAAATATATCATGCGGAAATTTCCAAATCTGGCGGAAAATCCGGTGGTTTACCTAAAGTTGCTCATCGGGGTAATTTTTGCAACTGTGTTTTTAATGCTCACCGAATCCATAAGCAAAGCATTTTTCCGCGCAAAAAACCATAGTATCCTTTCCAACGGTATCGTCACTTACATTATCCAGTTCTTTTACTGGCTGTTTGCATCCGTCGCTTCATTTTTTGTAACTGTTTCCGAATGGATGCTGAAAGTTGTTCTTAATGTAAAAATCAAAGAGAAAAAAGAATTGTTCAGTAAAATGGACCTGGAACATTATTACCAACAGAACAAAGGCGCGCACGAAGATGAAACCTCCGAACTCAACAAGGAACTATTCGAAAATGCCCTGTCACTTTCCGAAACAAAATTGCGTGAATGCCTCGTGCCAAGAAAAGAAGTAGTAAGCATCGATGTCAATTCGTCGATGGATGCTGTAAAAAATAAATTCATCGAAACACACCTGAGCAAACTTTTGGTATGCGACGGTAACATCGATTCCATCAACGGTTACATTCACCAGCTCGACCTGTTTAAAAACCCTGTCAATATCTCAGAAATATTGCTCCCTATACCAACTGTTCCGGAAAGTATGAGCGCCACCGACCTGATGAATAAATTTACCAAGGAGCGAAAAAGCATCGCGTGGGTGATTGACGAATTTGGCGGCACCGCAGGCATCGTTACCATGGAAGATCTGCTGGAAGAAATCTTCGGTGAAATAAAAGACGAATACGACGAAGTGGATGAATTTGTTGAAAAACAACTGGCAGAGAACGAATATATTTTCAGCGGAAGGCTGGAACTGGATCATATCGCAGAAAAATACGGCCTCAAGTTTACCGATAACGAAGGCGCCGAAACGCTGTCGGGTTATATCATTCAGCACAACGAATCAATCCCGAAACAGAAGCAGCGAATCATCGTTGGCAAATACGAATTCGACATTTTGAGCGTCAGCGGAAACAGGATCGAAACGGTGAAAGTAAAATTGCTGAAATAGAAGCACTGATTTTAATTGAAAATTGATTTCCGTATTTATATTCTGCCTTCGGCAAATTAAATACGGAATTACAGGATAAAAAATTTGCCGGATACTCAGGTAAAATCAAAGTGAACACACCTTCGCCATCGCAATCCCCTCGATCCCGACAATCCTGATTCAGACAAAATTCAACGTAATCATTTAATCGAATTAAATCTGTGTTTTTATACTCCACATGACTATAGCCGCTCACATTGTTTCCACTACTCATCATTATCTGGCACAAAGCCTTCGTTTATCAGCGGTCGCTCATCCTGATGATCATTTTATCGTTTTTACTGACGAAAATTTTACAATTGAATTTGCTGAAGAAAAAAATATTACGCCTGTCGTGGTAAGTCCGGCCATACGCAACAGCCTTTCACTATATTATTGGTACAACTTCAAATTACCGACGTTGCTCAAAAGATATGATGCAGCAGTATTCATCAGCAATTCCGCCGTATTAAGCCTGCGCACGAAAGTGCCGCAATTCCTGTTTTTACAGGACATTCTTTTTTTACAACCATTGCCAAATCCATTCAGAAGGTTTATTCTTAAATATTTTCAGCGCTTCGCGAAAAAGTCCGCCGGAATTTTTACAACGGAAAAATATATCGCAGCAGCGATCACTGAAAAATATCCCGCCGCTGCACCAAAAAACCTCACCATTTACCATGGACTGGAAGATCAGTATAAAGCAGTTTCGTGGGAGGAAAAAGAACTGCTGACAAATGAGTTTGCTTCGGGTAGCGATTACTTTATTTTCTATGTTTCGGATAATACAAAACAATATATTAAAATTGCATTGAAGGCTTTTTCCATCTTTAAAAAATGGCAGAAATCAAGCATGCAGATGATATTGTTGCTGGATAACGTTGAGCGGGAAAACGTAGGTGCTGAACTTCGCTTGTATAAATTCCGCGAAGAAGTAAAGTTGATCCCGATGCATGATCCCGAACAAACGGCGAAAATAATCGCTGCCGCTCATACTCTTATATACCTGCCAAAATTTTGCACCGGCGAAAATATCTGCTTAAATGCCATGCAATGCGAAGTGCCGGCTATCGTACCGGGTATGGAGGATCTGAGGATAAATTTTTCGGATGCGGTAGTTTATTGCGAGATGACTGAAGCTTCAGTTGCAGAAAAAATGTTGTTGCTATACAAAGATGAAGCATTGAAAAAATCAGTTATTGCCGCCGGCGAAGTCTTGCTACAGCGTTATAGCGCTCAAAAAGCCGCCGCTGACCTCCGCGCGGCGATCCGGTTTCAAAGTGGAAGCTAAATCATTAACTTTGCGAAAAATTACACCCATATGCAGAAATCTTCTATTAATATAGATATTTTACTGGATCCTAATAAAGTGCCGGAAGCCATTCACTGGAACGCCTCGGACAGC
>JAATFP010000042.1 GCA_015655125.1 Chitinophagales bacterium
GTTTTTACCATAGTAATCATGATGATAAGTTTCGGCAGGGAAAAATGTGATTGCTTTTGTCACTTCCGTTACCACCGCATAACCTTTGCCTTTCAACTCACTGATCAGTTCTTCTGCAACCTGTTTCTGTTCATCATTTAGATAGAAAATACCAGACCGGTATTGTGGGCCGATGTCGGGTCCCTGGCCATCTTTCTGCCCGGGGTCGTGCGTTTCGAAGAATAATTTCGCCAGGTCGCGATAAGATATTCGGGCAGGATCATAGATCACTTCCACGGCTTCTGCGTGGCCGGTACGGCCGGTACACACATCCTTATAGGTTGGATTATCCAGGGTTCCGCCGATATATCCCGGTGCAGTCGAAATGACACCATCGGCTTTCTTAAGGTAAAATTCCGTGCCCCAGAAACATCCGGAGGCAAATATTGCTCTTACTGTACTCATATATTTAATTTTTTAAGCTGGAATAAATTTCATCGAGATCGAATTTACGCAATGACGTGTATTTTTCGGGGTAAAGCGTTCGCCTTCAAAAACATGGCCGAGATGCGCGTCACAATTGGCGCATACGATCTCTACCCTTCTTCCGTCTGCATCCGGAACTCGTTTTACTGCACCGGAAATCTCATCATCAAAACTCGGCCAGCCACAGTGTGAATCAAACTTGTCTTCTGATTTATACAATGGCGCATTGCAACGCCTGCAAACATACGTGCCGGGCAGCTTGTTTTTTTCATATTCGCCGGTAAACGGCATTTCGGTTCCTTTCCTCACAATCACGTATTCTTCTTCGGGGGTTAATTTATTGTATTGCATATAAGTTGATTTTTGTATGCTTTGTTGCACAAATAGCGTGCAATTAATTTTATGAATGTTATGTTGTCATGGATGGGCGATTTTGCCAGTTAAGAAAAACAAAATACTTCAGCTTCAGCTCAACCTCCCCGGTGCAACTTATTTCCAGCCAATTGCAGGGAACGAAGAATTCCATGCCCGGGTTCGGGTCCGGAGACAAAAATGAGATTGCTTCACTTAAATTGAAAGGTCCTTCCAATATGGAAGGACCTTCATTCTTAATTTTTCATTCTTAATTATCTAAACTCCTGCGTCTGCTATCTTCTGATCTACCTCATCTATGGCCTTCTTCTCTTCCATCAGTTTCTTTATCTTTTTGCCATAAGAAATCTTTGTAATCAGCACAAATAAAACCGGCACCACAAAGATAGCAAGCGTGGTGGCCGATAACATGCCGCCAAATACTGTCCAGCCAATGGTTTTGCGCGATTCCGCAGCGGCCCCCGATGCAAATGCCAAAGGCAATACGCCAAGGATAAATGCAAGAGACGTCATAACGATCGGGCGCAAACGGAGGTTTACTGCCTGCAACGTGGCAGGAATAATATCTACCCCATGGTCCACCCTTTCTTTAGCAAACTCTACGATCAGGATCGCATTCTTTGCTGCAAGGCCGATCAATGTAATCAACCCGATCTGTGCATACACATTGTTGGTGAGTTTGGGCAGCAACAACAAGGTAAGGATCGAACCGAATGCCCCGATTGGAACCGCGAACAACACAGAAAACGGTATCGACCAGCTTTCGTACAGCGCCGCAAGGAACAGAAACACGAAAACAAGCGAAATGGCGAAGATGATGACCGTGCTATCGCCTGCTGCTATTTCCTCACGACTTAATCCGCTGAATTCGTAACCATAGCCCGTAGGCAATGAATGCGAGGCTACCTCACGCAAAGCGTCGATGGCCTGCCCGCTACTGTAGCCCGGTTTCGGAGAACCGTTGATCTCGATGTTACGATATATATTGTAATGTGATATCAGTGACGGACTTTCCACCACTTTTGTGGTAACAAGCGTGTTAAGCGGGATCATATTACCGGCACTGTTGCGCACATAATATTTTCCCAGCTCGCTGATATTGGAACGATACGTACTGTCCGCCTGGGCCATTACACGGAAGTTTCTTCCGTACAGGTTAAAATCGTTTACGTAGCTGCTTCCGAGCAGGGTACTCATAGTGGCGTAAACATCAGCCACATTTACTCCCATTTTCTTTGCCTGTTCCTTATCTACATCCACCTGGTAGCTGGGTGTATGCGTGGTAAAGAAAGTGTAGGCCATTCCGATCTCTTTACGCTGGTTCAATTCTGCCAGGAACTTTCTTGCCACTGCTTCAAACTGCTGGATATTATCGGTACTCGTAGTTTGTTGTAGTTCAAAGGTAAAACCAGCCGTTTGTCCAAGGCCCGGAATGGCCGGTGGCGCAATGGGCAATATCCTTGCTTCTTTGATATCAGCCGTTGCTTTTTGGATGTTGGCGATGATGCTCTGCAATTGCAGGTCCTTCGACTTCCGGTCGTCCCACGGTTGAAGGTTCACGAACATTGTACCAACGTTGGATTTGTTGGAAAAGCTGATGATGTTCAGGCCTGCAAGGCCGCCCACTGTGCGAACGCCCGGCACTTTCTGCACACGGGTCATGATATCCAGCAGCATCGCCTTACTTCTGTTGGTAGATGCGGCTTCGGGCATCTCGTAGGTGACGTACAGGCGACCTTCATCTTCCGAAGGAATGAACCCGGATGGTTTGCTTTTGAACATAAAGAACAATCCTACAAATAAGCACACCAGCATCACCAGAACGATTGGCGTGGCGCGGATCCATTTGGCCACGCCGCGTGTGTAAGAACGGTTCATTTTACCAAAGCCGCGGTTGAACCATGCGAAGAATTTTTCGAGAAGATTTTTCCTGGCGGTTTCTTCCTTGGATGGGCGAAGCATAATGCTGCACAAAGCCGGCGTAAGCGACAGCGCCACAAAGGCGGAGATCATTACCGAAACCGCAATGGTTATGGCAAACTGCTGATACAATCTTCCCACGATACCCGGAATAAATCCTACCGGCACGAATACCGCCGCGAGGATCAATGCGATGGCTATTACCGGACCGGAGATATCACGCATTGCTTTACGCGTAGCTTCTTTGGGCGACAATTTTTGATGATCGATATAGTGCTGAACCGCCTCCACCACCACGATGGCATCATCCACCACTATACCGATGGCTAATACGAAGGCGAATAACGTAAGCGTGTTGATCGTAAATCCAAACGGTATAAAAAAGATGAATGTGCCGATGAGCGAAACAGGGATGGCCAGCACGGGAATCAATGTTGCGCGCCAGTTTTGAAGGAAGAGAAACACTACCACTACCACCAGTATCAATGCTTCGATCAACGTGTGCAATACTTCATTGATAGAAACCTTTACAACGGTAACGGTTTCTAACGGCATTGCGTAATCGATATCTTTCGGGAACGTTTTTTTAATTTCGGACAGGGCCTTCATGATACCATCGTACGTATTAAGCGCGTTGGCACCGGGCGCCTGGTAAATCAATACGAATGCAGCTGGCTTGCCGTCTACATAGGCATTACTTCCGTAATCAAATTTGCCCAATTCAATGCGGGCAACATCTTTCATGTAAACGATCGTTCCCGTTTCCGGCCTGGTACGAACGATGATATTTTCAAATTGCTCCTTTGTATTGATACGGCTGTTGGTAAGAACGCTGTATTCGAAACTCTGCACATTAGGCTGCGGGTTGCCACCGATGGTACCGGCCGCTACCTGCAGATTTTGTTCTGACAACGCTGCCAATACATCCGAAGTGGTCATTTCGAGCGCAGCAAGCTTTTCCGGATTTAGCCATATACGCATCCCGAAATCATCGGCACGCGAAACAATATCACCCACGCCAGGTACGCGTTGCAACGCGTCTTTGAGGTAAATGTTTGCATAGTTTCCAATAAAGGTCGCATCATGGGTTCCGTTTGGTGAATACAAAGCCAGGGCAACCATTATACTTGGGTTACGCTTTCTAACAGTAAGTCCCAAACGCTTTACGGCATCCGGTAATGTTGGCTGCGCAACACTCACCCTGTTTTGCACATCGAGCGCAGCGATGTTTACGTCTGTACCGATATCGAAATTTACGTTAATGCTGCTCTGGCCGCTGCTCGTGCTATTGGAACTCATGTACGTCATGCCAGGCGTACCATTGATCTGCGTTTCAATTGCTGTGGTAGTCGTCTGCTCCACCGTCTGGGCGTCAGCCCCCGTAAAATTTCCCGTCACCGTCACGGTTGGCGGTGTAATATTGGGGTATTGTGCTACCGGTAATACGGTCATTGCAATAAATCCGACGAGTACGATCACCACAGATATTACGATGGCTGTAACCGGCTTCTTTATAAAAGTTTCTGCTATCATTATTTATGTTCTTTGTACCACAGCTGTGGTAATATATTAAAACCTATTTCTTCGGAGCGGAAGCGCCGGTAGTTGCCGCAGGCGCAGGTGCGCCAATTGTCACTTTAACGCCTTCGCGTAAATTCTGCACACCCTGGGTTACAACCTTGTCATTAGCCTGCAAGCCATCTTTCACAATGATATCCGATCCAAGTTGTTTACCCAACACCACTTTTCGTTGCGACACTTTATTGCTGTCGCCCGGAACGTATACAAAGTACTCGCCCAATTGTTCGATCACTGCTTTGTATGGAATAACAAGCGACTGTGCCGAAGAGCTGTTCTTGATACGAACGGTACCGTTCATACCGGCTTTCAGCAAATTATCTTTGTTTGGAAAAACAAGCCTTGCTTTGATCGTTCCAGTTTGCGGATTTACCGCGCGATCTATCAGCACCAGTTTGCCAGGCTGGGGATATACATCTCCTTCGAATGCAAGTGTAAAAGTGGAGTCCGTTGCGCTTTGTTTTCCGTTCAGCAGGTTTGCGAAGCGAAAGATATCTTTTTGTTCCACGTTGAAATCAACCGCCAGTTCACCGTTTCCTGAAACCGTGTTAAGCAACGTTTGCCCGGCCGTTACTGCTGCGCCTACTTTCACCAGCGAAATGCCGATGACCCCATCGAAGGGAGCAAAAACTTTTGTATAACGAACACTTGTGGAAACCGCCTGGATATTGGCTCTTGCTGCCGCAGCCTGGCGCTGGGCCACCTGCAGGGCGGCATCTGCATTATCTACCAGTTGCTTTGCAACAGCATCCGCTTTATCGAGTTCATGATAGCGGTTAGCATCTTTCTGTGCTTTTACCACATTGGCTTCCACCACCTGGAGATTGGCCACTGCCTGCTGATAATTTGCAGAATACAGCTGCGCATCTACCGAATACAGCAATTGCCCCTTGCGCACTTTTGCCCCGTCTTCAAAATGAACACCGGTAATAAATCCGCTCACCTGGGGGCGCAGTTCCACCTGGTTCAGTGCGGTGATCGTTGCAGGATATTCATCGTAGTAAACCGCGTCCGTTTGCCTTACAGGCTCTATCGAAACCTGCGGTGGTGGCGGTGCCGGAGGTGTTGTATTATTATTTCCACAGGCGGACATTAACGCTATTGATGCCAGCCCTGTAAATCTTACCAGTTGTTTTGAGAAATGATGGTTCATATTTTTTTATTGTAACTTTTTGTTCTTAATAAGTGATTTGTCCGAGCGCTTTCAACACATCCGTTTTGCTGGCCAGCACCTGGTACAATGAATTGAAATAATTGATCTGCGAGGTACGGAGATCTGTTTCTGCAGTAATCACTTCCAGGTATGTTTTGATACCGTTCCGGTATTGAAGATTGATAACATCGTATACTTCCTGGGCAAGCGCCACATTTTGTTTCAAGGCGAGATAATTTTCCAGGCTGCTTTGATACACCGCCAATGCCTGTGAATATTGTGCATTCACCGTATTTTTCAAAGCGAGGATATCATAGTTGTTACGGTTCAACTGAAGTTCGGCAGTTTTAATATTTGCCTTTCTTTTTCCGCCCTGGAAGATGGGCACAGCTAAAGTTAACGCAGCAAAGGAGTTTGGATAGTTTGTGTTGTACAACTTACCAAAGTCATTGTTCTGAAAGTTGAAATTATAAGCGCCATTTACAGAAACAGATGGGAGGTATGCCCATTTGTTATATGCTACATTTGCCTTTAATAAATTCTGTTGCGTTTCCAATATCTTATATTCTATCCGTGATTTATAGTCGGGAGCCTGTAAGGTATCAAGAATGATCTCACCTTCCATCGAAGCGCTGTCATACACGATGTTAAGTGTACCGGACTCCGGATAGGCCATCAATGATTTCAGGTATTCGATTTTCGCTTTCACAAGTTCTTCATTGCTCTTTTTGGAAGCCTTCAGGTTGTTTAATGTGATTGTGGCACGTTTGTAATCAATTTTATCCGTAATACCTGCATTATATTGTGCGGTAGCGTCCTTCAGGCTTCTTTCTACCCGCACGATATTTTCCGAGGCCACTTTTATTTGTTGTGTGGTGGCCAATACGTCGTAAAATGCTTTCGTTACATTCACGGCAAGATCGATCTTATTGCTTTCCGTATTTTGCCTGCTTTGCAGTATCACATCGCCTTTTGTTCTGCGTGCCAGCAAAACATCGCGGTTGAAAATAGCCTGCGAAGCTGTGAATTGTGCGCCCGAAGTATTGTCTACGCCCAATTTGATGGCATTTCCGCCAATCACACTTGTTTGCAACAAAAAATTGTGCTGCAGGCTGTACCCAAAATTTACCTGCGGGTACCAGTCGGCCAGTTTGCTGCGAACATTGGATTCGGTGATGGCTTCATCCAGAAGTGCCTGTTGAACACGTGGTTGATTTTTGATGGCATAACTCACTGCAGCCTTCAATGTTACTTCGGAAAGTAAGCTATCCTGCGATGCGGTCTGTGCATTGGCTGCCTGCGATGCAAATAACATCGATGCAAAAACTACCGCAGCTGTTGCAAGCAAACTCCTCTTGAACGGCTGCTTTAATGCGAAGGAAATCTTCTTGTCTTGTTTGTCCCTCATTACTTTCAATTTGATCTTAATTTAATTGCGGTCAGTATCAATGTTACGGATCGGCATGTATTTTTTTTCCAAGGCTGGCATCGAAGAAGCGGCGCAATCATGTTCCGCCATCATAGTGTATATTATCTGAATACCGGCCTTTAAAACTGATACGAACGTATCCGGCCATTTTCCAACCAAAAACACTTTGAAAACGCAAATGTATCATTTTATTTTAGAATTAAACATCTGTTTAATTCTATTTTTTTAACTGTAACAGCTGATAAATAGCGAATTATATAGTAGAAGACCGGGAGCATTAAAAAATTTTCTTCATCTCGCAAACTATCCGGTGGTTTAGTAATGATACATTTATGAAAAATCTGCCTTCCTGAACTTGCTGAAGGCAGCAGAGCCAACAATATATGAAGCCTTTTACAACGTCGGGCTGACGGCAGTATCAACATCATGTTATGTTGGATCCGTACTTACATTTCCCGCTTTATCTTTTTGATATCGCTTGAAGAGGTCGAGTTTAAATTTGATATTACCATCCGGCCCGGGTTGTCCACGAATAAAAATACTGCGTCCTCCCCTGGCATCGGAACCTACATTTTCAGGAACGTAGCCTGCTTTTCTTTTTTTGAGATTGCTGAGCGGAACCTGTATGCTGATGTCCGTTTTTCCACGGTTGCTGAATACGCCTTCCACAAACATGGTCAGGATACTCGACTCTATCTCCATCCTGTTGATGGTAATGTCCTGGTTGTGTACCACCAGCCTGTCTTTAAGTTCCGCGAAACGGATATTTTCAAAATCACGGTTCTTGAACAGTATATTCTGCAGCTTTTTCACCGGCTCATAATTGTTGAGTGCACCGTTCTTTAATGAAAAGTCGATCACACTCTCGATGCTGGACGGCAATAACCTGCCATCATCCTTTATGAGCATAGACGCGGTTAGTTTAGTATTCAATGTGCCTTCGAGGCTCTGCGCTGTAATACCATCCTGGCCAAAATTATCAAACGCAGTAAATAGTTTTGTAACATTCACGTTCGACATGTTTACATTCAGGTTCGCTTTGTTGATACCGCCAGACTGCCCGATCACCGCGCCTTTCAGGTTGAGATTTCCGCCGGCATGGTTCATACTCACGTTGTTGATAATATATTGATCCTGCAACAAGGAGATATCAGCCGCAACATTATTTGCAATAAATTTTTTGTAAACCAATTGTGGCGTTTTCAGGTTTACATGAAGGTTTCCCTGTTCCAGTGCTTTATCGATCTTATCAGATGCCTGCGCAATTTTTTGTTTGCCGTTTCCGCCGGAATTAGATTTTCCACGAGCCTTCAGCAGATAAATGAATGATCCGAGGTTGAGCGACGGTGAATAAATGTTCCAGTCTATATTTACTTTTCCAGGTTCTGTATTAATGAGTGTCAGCAGGTTTTTAGCGGTTCCATTCATCAGGATATTATTGCCAAGCACATCTGTCTGTATATTTTGTATGAAAAGATCTGAATTTTTAAAGACAAGCGAACCATTGACATTTTTCATCTCAACACCTCGTGGCGCGTATAAAATATTGCCATTTTTAAAGCTCATGGTTCCGTCAAGAAACGAGTTGGTATTATTGTTCCGTTGCATCGGACCCTGATATTTGAGTTGCACGGAACCCATACCCGACCTGAATTGAATTGCACCGCTGCCCGCAAGTTCATTTAATTTTGAGAGCTCAAAATTTGCAGAAAGATCTGCGGTTAGCTGCGGTGTTTTCAGATCAAGTATCTCTATCATGCCGGCTTTCATGGGCAGCCCGTGCCATTCCGCAGAAAAGCCGGTGATCTGGATCTTTGAATTCGGATCCTTGCGCGGCAATCCCTTCACCACCTCATTTGTAAAAAAACCTTTAAATGTTGCTTCCTCAAAATCCATGAATGGCGTGGCCAGTTTTGTTCTATCAACGGAAAAATTAACCTGCAGCAATGGTTCACCACCATGCAGAGGTCCCGCAATAAAAGCATCTGCATCCAGTTTTTTGTCCAGTTGAACAATGCCGAGCGAATTGGAGATCTTTTGCGGAAGCAACATCCTGATCTCATCATAAGAGGCTTTTTTTGTATTAAGTTTTAAAACAAACTGTGGATCATCATCGCCCAAATCAAAACTTCCGGAGAGATTAAAGGGCTGGCCGGCAAGTTTAACATTCACGTTATCGAACCGGAGTATTTTTGTTTTCTTATCATAGTTCATCAGGAGGCTGCTTCTGAAGGTTTTCCCTTTTAAAAAGCTTCCTTTCTGAAGGTTGAATGCAAGACTGTTAACAAGAATATCGGCGTCGGCATCAAACCGGGTACCGTTGGCGCTGTCTTGGAGTTTTACATCAAGGTTTTCTACCGTGAGATCATGCAGTTTTTCTTTTTGCCTGTCGTCGATAATGATGCGGAAATTATCCAGCTTTACCGATTTCAATTCATTTTCTTTTGCAGTTGCCCGGGTTCCGGCTGGCGGTGCAGATGTTTTTGGCTTTAACAGGTACTTGTTGGTATATCCGTTTGTATCCGTATACATATAGATACTTCCGTTTACTATCCGGATACCGTTTATAGGTGTTTCTTTTTTGATAAGTTTGGTAATGCTCAAAGTGAGATAAACTTCCCTGCTTTCAAAAAATAGGTGTTTGTGTACGGCATACATGGTGTCGGCAACGCTTACATCATTGAGCTCGACTGCAACTTTGGGGAAATTTTTAAAGAAATTCAGTTTTACGTCTTTGATATTTACTGTTCCATTGATCTTCTTGCCGATCTCGGCAGTTACTTCGGCGATGATCTTCTTTTTGTTGACAGATACATAAATATAAACAACGGCAAACAAAATAATGAGCAGCAAGAGCAGCACTTTAAATACCTTAAAAGTATAGCGGAGCAGTTTTTTCAATCCCGGGTGGCTGTTTGTTTGCATGAATTTACTTTAATTTTCAGGTTTATTACGGTGCAGGTTAAAACTCTTGTTATTTTGCACCCTATCGGTTCATCAAACTTTGCACCAACAATCAGATAAAAATAAAAAGCGCATGAAACTGCAATTCTGGAGTGTGGGAAAACAACACGAGAGTTATGTTAAGGAGGGTATTGAACTTTTTACCAAACGAATTGCCAATTATTTTCCCGTTTACTGGCAGCTGATTCCGGCTCCCAAAAATGCAGCCTCTTTAAGTGAAAGCGATCTCAAAATAAAAGAAGGCGAAGCAATCATTTCACAACTAAAAAAAGAGGATTATCTGATTGTGTTGGATGAAAGAGGAAAATTACTCAATAGCGAAGGCGTGGCGGCATTGTTGCAACAGCGCGCAAATGAAAGTACCAGAAACATTGTTTTCCTGATCGGCGGCGCATTTGGTGTGAGCGGCGAGGTATTGCAGCGGGCAAACTACAAGTGGAGCCTTTCGCCACTGGTATTTCCTCATCAGCTGGTGAGGTTTATTTTAGCAGAGCAGGTTTACAGGGCATGTACGATCATCAAAAATGAAAAGTATCATCATGTGTGAGTAATTGAATGTTAAATAACGGCCTTTACTTTTGTCTTTGTATGATTCATAAGGATAGTTAAAAATAGAAAAAGGGCTATTACATTGATAGCCCCTTTCACTTAGTAACGAATTATTGCATTACAGCCAATTTAAGCTCCTAAAATTCAGAGATCTTACACTATGCCTATCCGGTTAACTTTAAAAAATGATTTTATTTTTTAAAGACCCCAATAAAATCAATACCTCCAAAATAGATCCCACACATTTGATACACTACCCTCATGGTTTGAGTTGCATGGTCAAAAATCATCAATATCATATTGAGGCTGAAGCCATTTAATTTTTTTTAATTCAGGTTTCATATTATTTGATAAATCAAAATAGAAATAACCAAAGTAATATGGCGAACGATTGCTGTTTAAGACAATTACTAACATACCTTTCTCTATGTAAATATTCGCCAATCTGATTAACTGCGTATCCTTTGGTATAGCTTTATTGATAACCCACTTGTTAGAAATTTCGTAACTAACAGAATCACTTTTGTTAATATTTATTAAACATGCACAATTATTAGGGAAAAAATTTAGCGTATCCACTATTATATTCCTTTTATACCATCGATTTACCAGTGGATCATCTACCAAATTTAGCAAATCGTATTTTTTGACTATTGAGTTGAATGAACTGTCGCTCAACCCGGATTTATTTTATATACTTATTATTTTTTCTGCCATGAGAATATTCAACCACGCCGCCTATCTTTTTTAGAGCTTTAAGCCTCTCTGCGTGCTGGTGTTCGATGTAATTAAATATTTGATTTAAAAACTTACAATTAAAACTACTGTATGCCTGTGAAAGACAGCAATAGTTTAAAATGAATACGAAAAACATAGTAAAAAGAAGCTTTATCATAAAAGGAAGAACTGTCTTTTGCATACCAACTTTGCTTTTTACATTACTATTTTCGAGAACATTCTCAAAAATAGCTTCTATTATTCGAGGTTATACACTATTGTAAATCCCAGCTAAACTGACCCCCTCTCGCCATTTCAAATTGACCCCCTAAAAAACGATTTCAAAAAGGTCCTAAAAAAAAGCCTGCTAAAGAGGACTAAAAAGTAGATAAAGAACTGCTGTTTTGCAAGACAAAAATA
>JAATFP010000053.1 GCA_015655125.1 Chitinophagales bacterium
GAAGTTGATGGAACATCGGTTGTTTTTAGAGATTGGAAAATATTTTTAAAGATATCGTTTTATCAAGAATTTGAAAAAGAGCCGGCACAAAAAAACAGTCCCGAAACCGGGACTGTTTTAAAGATTATTTTTTTATCAGTTGATCGTGTACGTGTAGTTTGGCGGATTGTTCAGGTCGAGTGTTACAACGTGCGGACCCGCAGACGGTGCGGGGATGTTGTCGCCGCCATAATTCAATCCTGATGCGCTTCCGCCGAGGTTAATATCCCAGCCATTGTTTGCGCGGAACTTGAACTGGCCACTGCCGAATGTTACGGTTGCTTTCCAGACTTTAGCAGATACATCGTAGGTGAGCGCGGTTGAATTGTCCCAGCCACCCGGCGTTGCATCACCAATAACACCCCATGTAGTGATCTGGGTGGCGGACCAGGCAAGTGTAGAAAGATTTACGTTCACTTTGTAATAAGTACCTGTTCCGTTTGGCCAAACGAGGTTTCCGCCTGAAGTACTTAGAGTAGTTGCGTTACCGCCATAGTTTGTATGGCTCCAGTCTGGTGCAGACGTGATTTTAAATTCACCCGAACCACCTGCCGGAACATTTACATATCCTTCAAAATTAACGCCATCAGATGATGCAATTTTGGGGGCCACTTCAGGGCTCCAGCCTTGATAATCTCCCGGCATATACATGAATATGATCAGGTCTGCGGGCGTAACTTGTACGCTTACTGCATTTGAATAAGAAACCTGGTTTGTAGTTGCGATGGTTGCTTTGATCCTGAAATCTACCGAACCGGTAACGCCGGTTGCAATGCCAACTGTTTTAGCTGCGGCGTTGAAAGTTCCTTTTGTAATGTCTTTTGAAACGATGTTGTCACCGCCTGCAATTGTATGCACGTTTGAAAAATTCTTACCCGTGCTGTCATATTCAATGGTATAGGTAATACTATAGTCGTATGCAGGTTTTACCCATGAAAAGGTAGCGCCCACGTCGTCTTTGGTAGCGATTGTGGCAGCAATGGGCCCGTTGCTGCTGGTAGTTAAAACAAAAGGCAGACCAACAGGCGTAGCCGTTACTTTAATAGTATTTGAACTTTTGAGATCATTGTTGTTTACATAGCTTGAATGCAACCTTACATCAAGTTCTTTGGAATCGCCGAAAGCCACTCCCCAGCCGATGAGCATGTTGTTCAAGGTAACGCCACTTACGGAAACGGTTCTTACGCTGGTGACGGTGATGGATTTTGAATCTGCGAAGTTGGTTCCGGCAGGCGCAAATTCCAGTACATATTTCACATTCGTGGAATCGGTTGCGAAATTAGGATCGGTCCATGAAAAGCTGATAGCATCATTGTTGATGTCTCCAGCGGTTAACGTCACCGTCGTTTTGGAACTGGATAAGGTATTATCGGTTCCTTCTGTATATACCGGCAGGTCATCAACTTTTTCGCAGGCCGAAAACAGCAATGCGAATATTGCCAGAGTTGAAAGTGAACGAAATATATTTTTCATAATAGTTTGTTTAAGCAATGAATGTTACAGTTTAACTACTGTGAGAGTTTTGTTTACGAGACTCACCGTCAGCCTGTATAATCCTGCAACAGCAGGGGGTTTGATAGCTGCGGGGTCGCTACCTGTTCCCGGATTTTCCACGATCGTTCCGCCGGTTGCAGGGGCGCCTCCCCATTGTGGTTGCCACTGACCCGAAACGGTGAGGAACTTATATCCTTCCAGTGATTGGTTTGATGGAAGAGTGATCTCCAGCGTAAAGTTATTGTTTGGTCTGCTGTACGTGAATTTTTGTTCGGCGGGAGGGTTGTTTACCCAACCGCTTGGGGTAGCATCGCCGGTGATCCAAAGATCCGGATCAACAGAATATGCGGTCACATTCAACTTCATCACATTTGAATACAGGTTGGTGGCATTTGTCGCAGATTCTACACCCATGTATGATTTCACGCGGATGTTGATATCGGTTGCCACTTCGGGATCAATTCCCAGGCCCCCGCTTTCTACTGCCTTGGTAAGGAAATCGTTCATTTCACCAACGGTGTAGTTTTTGAAAAGATCCGCTCTGGTGCTGGCTCCGGTTGCCCAGGTGGTACCACCTGCTTTCTGTACCTGAACGGCATAATAAACATCCTGCGAGTTTACACCTGTGTTCATGCGGTATTCAGGATTAGTCCAGGTGAATTGAACCAGCGGATTATCTTTATTTGGTTTGAGCAACACTACGCTGCCGGAGATCGAAGAGGAAGCAACGGGCGCGGTTCCGTCTTCGTAGATTACTTTATTTTCATCTTTTTTGCAGGATGTGATAACTAATGCAATGAAAGAAGAAAACAACATGAATTTTAAAAACTGTTTCATATTGAATGTTTTTGTATGATTAATTAAACCCTGGGTTTTGCGTTAGATTTGAATTTGCATTCAGCACACTTGACGGGATCGGAAACAGGTTGTACTTCGCATCCACAGCCGTACCGCCGGATACGCCACCTTTCCATGGCCACAAATAAGTGCCTGTAGTGAGCAAACCGTAACGGATCAGATCCGTGCGACGATGTCCTTCCCAATACAACTCCCTGCCTCTTTCATCGAGGATGAAGGGCAATGTAAGCTGTGCGGAAGTGATATTGCCAGCCGTGTTGCCATTGTAGGCACGTGTACGGATATCGTTGATGTAATTAAGCGCTGTTGCTGCATTGCCGTTTCCGCCACGCAGGGTAGCTTCTGCATAAATCAGGTACATTTCGGCCAGCCGGAAGACAGGGAAATCAACATCGGCAAAAGTTCTGCTTGTTACGTCGTGTATCTCCAGACTGTCGGAACGAACGTTTCTCCATTTTGCGATGTGCAGACCGCTGCTGGCGTCACCGAAGTTAGCTTCACTGGCGTTGAGCAATTGTGGAATCTGTATTTGCGTGCTGCTGGTTCCATAAAGAGAAGTGGTAAACAACGCCCTTCTATCTGTAGAACCCGAAAGGTCCTGGAATAGGTTAGCAAGCCCCGATGTAGCAACATATCCTTTCCAGCCGGCACCGCCTGCGTTATAAACATACGTTGATTTATCATCACCGGCAGGTGCATTTATCAGGAAAGTGGTATTGCCATATCCCGTTGTTTTTACGCCGTCGCAATTGATGGCCCAGATAATTTCATTCGTTCTCTTATCGTTATCGGCCATGAATAATTGCTGGTAGCCGGAAAAGGTTTTCACCTGAACATTGTTGAGGCTATAGCCGGCGCTGATCACTTTCTGTGCGTAGATGATGGCAGAGTCGTAATATGCGGGAGAGGCCGTGCCGGTATATATATTTGCATTGAGATAAATACGCGCCCTGAGTGCCCAGTTTGCCGACTGATCAACGCGGCCGTATTCCGCAGTTTTTGCAGGAAGCATGTCACCATCGATCGCATTCAGCTCGCTCATGATGTAGGTAAAAAGATCTTTTCTACTGATCTCACCTGGTAAATCGTCGGATGCAACACCATAATCTTCTGTGGCAAAAGATGATTTTCCAAAAAGGTCCATCATCACCCAGTAATTAAATGCGCGCATGAAGCGAACCTCCGCCCTAGACGCGGTGATGGCATCGGCATCGGCACCGGTGATATTTCTTGAGGCCAGTTTTTCAGGCGTCGATTCACGAAGATATTCATTCACCAGGGTAACGTTCCACAGCGGACGCGCATACATTCCTTTCAGGAACGGATCGGCGCTGGTGAAATTAAGGGAATGATAGGTCTTGATGGTCTGATCGTTCCAGAAACACACGGCTTCATCCGTAGGCAATTCCTGGCAGTTGATGAACGGGCGGATGAAAGCGATCTGGGAGCCTTCATCAAGGCCACCGGAAATATCCGGACTGCCTGCGGGGCCGTTGTTACCGCCAATTGCAAGGCCTCCGTAAATTTTGGCAAGAACGCCTTTATATCCGTCCGGCGTTGCATACACTTTTTCCGGTATAAGATCGTTTTGTGGAAGCAGGTCGAGCTTCTTTGCACAGGAGCTGAAAACGGCTGTTATCAGCGCCAGGGCGGCAATCGAGTTTAAAAAATTATTTTTCATATAACAATGTTTTCAGATTAAAATTAAAAGTCAAGATTTGCGCTCAATGAGAATATACGTGGACGAGGGTAAATTGTATTGTCTACACCCGTAGAACCTGAAACTTCAGGGTCCAGTCCATCATATTTCGTGATCACGAATACATTTTGAACACTTCCCGCCAGACGCAGATTTGCTTTTCCATTGATGATCTTTCCCACAGTGTAGCCTATATTGATATTATCCAAACGGAGGAAAGAAGCATTCTGAAGATAATAATCAGAGAAATATTGCGGGTTGCGGAATCCTGTATTGAGGTAATCTCTTGAACCGTTGGCAATGACAGAACCATTTAAAATAGCATTCAAAGCGCCTGTGCGCGAAGCATAGTTGTTGTACATGTAGTTATTGTAACTGCCATGCGCCGCCAACCCAAGGTTCCATTTCTGGTAGCTGAAGTTGGTAGTAAAACCAAACAACATGGTTGGCGCAGGATTTTTTGAATAGTAATACCGGTCGTTTGCGGTTCCGTCTCTGTTGATGTCTTCATACAACCCTTCAATCGGGCGGCCGGAGACATCATATACCTGTTGCGACATATAATATACATATGGAGCGTAACCGATCTGATGTTTGCCGATGTTGTTACCCGTACCGCCGGAAATTCCGCTTACATCCAATCCCGGGTAATCGGGAATATTACGTGCGGTTAATTTAGTGATTTCTGTTTCCTGCGCAGTGATGTTGAAACCAAGATCCCATTGGAAGTCCCTTGTTTTAACCGGAACAGTATTCACTGTAAACTCAATTCCCTTGTTTTTAAGGTCACCGATATTTCTCAGCAGGCTGATATCAAAATTTTGCAAAGGAGCCTGGTCAACAACGCTCAACAGGTCCTTTGTTTTTTTCTGGTAGATTTCGATCGAACCGGTGATCCGGTTCTTCAGGAAACCGAAATCAAGACCAAGGTTGGTAGTGGTAGTAGTTTCCCATTTCAGGTCCGGGTAATAAGGAGCCGGACGGTAGAAATAGTAGAACTGGTTGCCAAACTGGTATTGTGCAGAAGAGGTACTCAAAGCATAACGCGCGATATAACCGTAGTTGCCGATTCCATCCTGCTGGCCGGTGGTGCCGATACCGAAACGAAGTTTCAGATCAGATACGGCGGGCGTTGATTTGAAAAATTCGTCTTTCAGTTTCCATGCCAATGCAAGAGAAGGGAAATAACCTACGCGGTTGTCCTTAGAAAATCTTGAACTTGCATCGCGACGCAATGTTGCGGTCAACAAATACTTATCATTATAAGTATAGTTCAAACGGCCGAAGTAGGATTCGATTCTGTTTTGCGGTTTGTCTGTTGCAAATTCAGGAACTGTTGTACCCACCAAAGTGTCGCCCAACTGATTATAAGATCTGTAGTTGTACACTTTTGTTTCAAATGCCTGATAACTATGCCCCACTAAGAAATCCAGCTTACTTTTAATGTCTGGAAGTTCTTTTGTATAAAACAGGGAAGTTTCCAGCAGCACGTTGCTCTTCTTTTGTTTATAAGGAGAATATCTTCCTTTGGTACTTTGGTTGGTAACCAGAATAGAATCGATATTGTCATTGCCATCCTGGTTGGTTGCATCTACGCCCACGTTGGCAAGGAAGTGCAGGTCGGGGAAGAAATGGAACTTGTAATATACCTGCAGGTTGGTGATCAGCCTGTTGATGGTTTCGTTATTGTTTCGGAATTTCAACAATGAAAGTGGGTTAGGGTTACCTGCGTTACCGTTGTTTCCTACAGGGCTCCCGTCAGGGTTTAGCCATTCGAAATAGCCACCATATTTATTGGCAGAATAGATATCCTGTGTCGGATCGAAAGATGCCGCTGCACCTACTGCTCCGCCATCGGCGTGATGGTATTTTGTATTACCGTATTTAAGGTTAAAATTCAACGACAAATGATCCGAGAATAATTTGGGTGCAAGGTTCAGCCCAACAGTAGCCCTTTTGAATTTATCTGTGAGCAGGATACCTTCCTGGTCGAGATAACCACCGGAAATGCGGAATGGCAATACTTTTGCGATCATACCGCTTGCGCTGAGGTTATTGTCATAACCCATGGCAGTCTGGTAAATAAGATCCTGCCAGTTTGTATTGGCTGTACCAAGTTTTGCAATATAAGCCTGGTTCCCTTCTGCGTTAACGATGCTCCTGATTTCGTCACCGGTGAATACATCCACTTTGTCGGTCACTTTAGCCATGGAAACCATGGTGTTGAAATTGAAACGCACTTTGCCGCGCGTACCTTTTTTGGTAGTGATGATGATCACACCATTGGTAGCTCTCGACCCGTACAACGCGGTAGCAGATGCATCTTTCAAAACAGAGATGGATTCGATGTCATTCGGATTGATGGAGTTGAGCAGGTTACCGCCGCCGTTGATGCTGTTGCCTTCAACCGGCACGCCATCGATCACGATCAGCGGGTCGTTGCTTGCATTGAGGGAAGACGCACCGCGTATGCGGATCTGGCTGCCACTTCCCGGGGCCCCGCCGCCACTTACGATCTGCACACCGGATACTTTACCCTGGATGAGCTGTTCGGAAGAAACGATGTTCCCTTTCTGAAAATCTTTTGAAGAAACAGAACTCACCGCGCCGGTGAGGTCACTTTTTTTCCTGGATCCATATGCTACCACTACTACATCTTCCAGCTTTTGAACGCTTTCCGAAAGGCTCACATTAAAACTTTCCACTGAGGCTTTCAGTTCCTGGGTTGTGAAGCCCACAGATGAAATCACCAGGGTGGAATTGTTTGATGGAGCGATGATGGAAAAACTTCCGTCGGAAGTCGTTTGAGTGGAAGTGCCCGTACCTTTAATGGTAACGGTAGCATTGGAAACGGCACTGCCGTCTTTGGAATTTGTTACCCTGCCGGTAACAGTCTTTTGCGCAAACACTGTTATTGAACTCAGCAAAAACAGCATAGCAACAGTCACAATTTTGGTAATTGTCGTTGTTTTTTTCATAATGCAATCATTCGTTTTTATTAAGGAAGACAAGCGTGTACTTTTTACACAATAAGCGATGTGTAAAAAGTACACAATATTAAAGAGATTTTATTACATATTAATAAAATGTTAAAGAAATTATCCACTATTTTTTTTAAAAATCCGAAACCGGGTTCCTTTCGCGGAAAAGAGCGCCTAAACCGGCAAATAGCTGCATTTTTGTCTAAAAAATCAGCGTTAAAAATTCCGGTAAATTCTATTTTTTCAGTCAGCCTGAGCTTGTCGAAAGCGGCCCTCGACAAGCTCAGGCTGACTGAAAAGAAAGCTGAGGCTGAGTGAAAAGTGAGCTCAGGCCGACCGGACTTCGCTAAAAATCGATACCTATCCAGGTTTTCTTTTTCTTCTCGTATTTCTTGAAATTGAACTGGTAAAGTTTACCCGGCCGATGTGGAACGTCCTGCTCCATTTCATTCAGGTCGGTGAGCAGATCCATGGAGAAGAATTTCTTGCGAAAATTGCGTCGGTCCATTTTTACATCGAGGATCGATTCGTATAGGTTCTGCAATTCGCGTAACGAGAATTTTTTTGGCAAAAGATTGAAACCCAACGGATGTTCGAGTATCCTTTTTTGTAATCGTTTATAGCACGTATCAAATATTTCCTGGTGATCGAAGGCAAGATCGGTCACGTTCTTCACGTCGTGCCAATGCAGTTCATTATCATAGATTTTCAGTTTGTGGTGCTGCACATTTATGAGCGAGTAATATGCAACCGTAATTACGCGGCCCGCCGGGTGACGTTTGATTTCGCCAAACGTATGCACCTGCTCGAGATAAATATCGTCGAGGCCTGTTCGTTGTTGCAAAATCCGGTATGCAGATTTGTCCAGATCTTCTGCAGGTTGAATAAGATCGCCCAACAGCGACCATTTCCCCTTGTATTTTTTAAGATCGCTTCGGATAAGCAATACTTTGAGTTTATTTTCATCAAAACCGAAAATTACGCAGTCTACAGACAATGCTATGCGGTTCGTGTTCTGCACTTCGGATTGAATAGTGAGAATGGTTTTCTCGCTATTTGATAATTTGGTTTCTATATCTGTCATTACTTTAAATAGTTGGGTTACTGTTTTACAAATGAAACGTAGTTGCTCTTCTTATTCTGCTGCACCCGCAGGAAATATGTTCCCGCAGCCAGGCTATTTAATTCATTGGTGATGTTGTAATAATATTGGCCGGCGATCTGTGATTTTTCCATGATTGTTCTTACCACGCTACCTTTTGAGTCGATCACCATCATGGACATTTTACCGTAACCACTCAGGCTGTAGTCTACCACGGCGGCACCTGTAACAGGATTAGGCGAGATTTTGATGCCGATTCCGTTGCGGACATTGCTGATATCATTGTTGCGGGCATTGGTTGCAAACGTTGCCTGAGTATATGTGCCGCTGTTTGCCGCACTGCAATTGGCACTTACGCGCCAGGTGTAGTTAGTCCCCTGCGCAAGTCCTGTGACGGTAATGGAAGTTGTACCGATACCCGAACCTGCCGAGATCCATGTAGAAGCACCGGCAGCCTGGTATTCAACGGTGTAAAAATTTCCGGCCTGGCCGTTCCAGGTCAATACGGCCGAAGTGTTGGACGATACTGTGGCATTTAATCCAGACGGGGCCGATGGCGTGGGGTTCGTGATCACATCGATCTTTGCGCGTGTGCCCTCGCCGCAACTGTTGCTTTGTGACACGTAATAAGAAACGGTTCCGGGAGTTGAGGTTGATGGAAGCGGTGCCGTTGAAGAACCAGTGCCGCCGGTTGCGGTGTTGTACCAAAGCAAGGTGTTCCCGGTTGCCGTTAAAGCAGTGGCGGCCGTATTCTGACAATAGTTAACCGGTGTTGTAACAACCGGTGCAGCAGGTAATGCATTGACGGTAACTGTTATGTCAGCACGCGGGCTCTCGCAATTGCCTGGTGTTTGCGAAACATAGAAAGTTGTTGTGCCGGCAGTTGATGTAGACGGTGTGGGTGCGGTTGTGGAACCTGAGCCGCCAGTTGCCGTTGTATACCATAATAGATTTGTTCCTGTTGCTGATAGCGCCGTTGCGGCCGCGTTCTGGCAATAAGCCACGGTTGCAGTTACGGCAGGAGCTGCAGGAGTTGCCGTAATATTTACAATGATGGCTGCACGGTCGCTTTCACAAGTTGCCGGTTTTTGAGCTACATAATAAGTTACCGATCCCGCAGTTGCAGTAGATGGCGTTGGCGCGGTTGCAGAACCTGTTCCGCCCGTTGCCGATGTGTACCAGAGCAGGTTTGTTCCCGTTGCGGTCAACGCTGTTGCCGTTGAATTCTGGCAATATGTTACCGGCGATGTTACTACCGGCGCAGCAGGGGTGGCCAATATTGTGACAACTATTTGTGCGCGTGGACTTTCACCGCAACTTTGCGTCTGGCTCACATAATAAGAGGTGCTGCCTGTTGTATTGGTAAGTGGCGTTGGTGCCGTTGCAGAACCCGATCCGCCAGTTGCCGCTGCGTACCATAAGAGGCTAGTACCCGTTGCAGTTAATGGCGTTGCAGTTGCATTCAGGCAATAAGTTACGGGTGTTGAAACAGTTGGCGCAGGTGTTCCGGCAGTGATGTTTACTGTGATAGCGGTACGAGGACCCTCACAAGAGCCGGTGGTCTGGCTCACGTAATATATCGTACTTCCGATAACGGTGGTTGATGGCGTTGGTGCGGTGGAAGAACCGGTGCCACCTGTTGCTGCATTGTACCACAATAAATTTGTTCCTGTTGCGGTAAGCGGTGTTGCAACTGCATTAAGGCAATAGTTTACGGGGGAAGAAGCCGTTGGTGCCGTGGGCAATGCGGTAATGTTTACAATGATCGCCGCACGTGCGCCTTCACAACCGGTATTCTGACTTACGTAATAAGTGGTACTGCCAACGGTTGTTGTGGATGGTGTTGGTGCTGTTGCAGACCCTGTTCCGCCCGTTGCAGTTGTGTACCACATTAAAGTGGTGCCTGTTGCAGTAAGTGCTGTGGCCGTGGCGTTCTGGCAATATGTTACGGGGGTGGTTACCGTTGGTGCTGCGGTTGCACATGGCAGTGCCGAAAGATAAATATGGTATTCTCCCGGCTGCAGGGTAATGCTTTGCGAAGCTGCAGTTAATGTGAAATTTGCATTGGTAGCGCCATTTACACCTGTACCTGCCCCGTTACTGATGTAGTTCGTCCAATCGCCGGCAGATTGAAAGGTTACCGTTCTTGTTTGCGGCAGCACATCCATGTTTGCGATTACAGTCACTTTTCTTCCACTTGTTGCGGGGTCAGCGATCTGGAATATTTTTACCAGCCCGCCATTATCATTAAAATCATACGTGAACGTAGTATTGTTGAAGATTGCCGGGTTATTCAAACGCAGGTCGATGATGCTCTTGTAAGTATCATATAGGTGCCTGCGATTCGGATCCTGCATGTATTCCCAATGCGGGGGTTTGTTGGCCACATTGGAGCCACCAAATGCCAAAGAAAGATCATAACCCCTTTCTTCAAACTGCCAGATCATTTTTGGCCCGGGAACAGTGAAGAATATTGTTGCAGCTGCTTCTTCGCGCGCCAGTGCAGTATTGAGATTTTTTACATTGTAAGAGCCGTTGATATTTCCAAACTGAAGATTTTTGTACATGGTTCTTTCTTCATCATGACTTTCCATGTAGCCAACTTCCGCAGGATTGTTGTAAGCTTTAAAGGTACTGCTGTAAACGACCGGAGAAATATCAGAGTTGTCGGTATAACCCATGGTGCATTGGTTGTAACGCGCGTTATTGTTGCCCCATAGCATAAATCCGTGTGCCGCATATTCCTGCTCTTCCTGGCAAGGAAGTGTTCCCAAAAACTCGAGGATCATATAAGTATCCGGATGTGCCGCGATGGTGCCATCGTAATACCTGTTCAGGTTTGCGAGCCTCGATGCGTCGTAGTTTTCAACCGTTGTTGTATTGGAAACGGTTTGTGTAAATCCTTTTGCAAGATCCAAACGATAACCATCAACTTTATATTCATCCACCCAAAAATTTAAGGCGCGTTGTACAAGATACTGTGTGGCCGTTGATGTGTGATTGAAATCGTTGAACACACTATACGGATGCGGTGCAGTGGTATTGAGCCACGGGTTGTTCGCAGCGGGACGGCTGTTGGCCGCGTCCCAATATAATTTTGCCTGCGGCGCACCATTGTCACATTGATTGTACACCACATCCAGGATCACTGCAATATTGTTTTGGTGACATTTATCGATGAATTCCTTTAGCTTGTTTTTCGTTCCGTAATATTTATCCGGCGCAAAATAAAAAGTCGGGTTATAGCCCCAGCTTTCATTGCCGGTAAATTCGTTGATCGGCATAAGTTCGATCGCATTGATGCCGACGTTCTTGAAATATTGAAAAGAATCGATCAAAGATTGGTAGCTGTGTTCTGCGGTAAAATCGCGGATAAGCAATTCATAGATCATCAGGTTCTTTTTATCAGGCTTTACATAGGAGGTCGATTGCCAGGTATATTGCGGTTCTGCGGTTTGCAAAACGCTCACCGATCCTGTTGTAAGCCCCGTCGGATAAGGCTTCAGGTTTGGATAAGTAACGTTGTTGATATATTGGTCGTCACTTTCCAGTATCTTTTGCGCATACGGATCTGCGATGCGGATGGTATTGTCAACAAGATATTGATAACCGTATTCCGTTCCGGGTACCAGGCTAGTTAAAGTGATCCACCAATAATTGCCATCCGGTGTTTTGTTCATCTGATTGGAGCAGGTAGCTGTCCAGTTATTAAAATCGCCGATCAGCAACACGCTGGTTTTATTGGGTGCGTATAACACCAGGGTTGCAGAAGTATTATCACTGCCATAATTGATGCCTTCCTGCATGCCGGCCGGCAATGCAGCAACGTTCACTACAGGGTTGATATAAAAGCTGAAAGAATCTTTTACGGTGGTTGTTCCGTTGTTGCCGGTAAGGATTACTTTTTGTTCGCATGAAGTCGTTATCTGCGGAGTAGCAGTAATGCTGGTTGCGTTGGTTGCAGAACCGATGTTGTTGCCGTTCAAAGTGAGTGCCAGTGCTGCGTTGGCCGAACTTACGCCCGCGATGTTCAACGTAGAACCTACGGTTGCTGTGATGGGTTCTACCCACGGAACATATCTTGGTTCAAATGGCGGAAGGTTCAGCCGCACACCAAATTCAGTTGGGTCGTATACTGGGATATACATATCGCTTCCATCGGAATTCACCTGTTTTAAATTACCATCGGCGCTCCTGAAAATTACCGTTACTTTTTTGATGGTTTCACCTGCCGGTACGCCAAAAAAAGTGCGGATGTTGGTGATGGTATAAGAATATTTATTATTGCCCAGCGGCGTAGCATGAGCCGCGGCATCGGCGGTTCCCCAGCTGAACTTTGTATACTTCCAGTCAGTCGGCCCGGTACTCAGGTTAGTGATAACGCCTACATGCACATATACATTGGCGGAGTTTCCGCTTTGATAATCTTTTAATCCCTGGTTGCCTTTGGTGCAATCAATTGTAAAAGTCAGGGTGGAAGCGTCTGTAGGGAATTCGGGTGCCCAGCTTAATAAACGTTGGGCGTTTACGGTGCCCAGCATAAGCAGGCATACGATGGCAATCGAGATACTTTTCATCAGCAAGTTAATTTAATGTGTAAATCTAACACATTAAATGATACAAGCGATAGAAGATATCCACTTTTTTCTGCGGCACCCTCCAAGCCTTAAATAAATATATCGCAGCCTGAAGTCAAAAAGTATAGGAAGATTTTATTATTCGCCATTCTTTATTCACTTTTTCAACTCCAGCACATACATTTCCTTCGCAGGCACTTTAAATTTCTTCCCGCGCAATACGCCGTTCAGAATATCGATGGCACCCTTAAAGCCCGCAGTTCTTTCTGTATATTGTTTATCAAGATCGATTTCTTTATCGTTGTCGCCGGTGTTCATGGCACACATCACGGTCTGGTTGGCATCGTATCGGAAATAAACATACAGTCCGTCGTCAGGTGTGTACTGCATTATTTTCCCGGTTTTGATGGCAGAAGATCCTTTGCGGAAATTCGCCAGCGTTTTAATATGAACGAAAATACTGTCTTCCTTTTTTGTTCTTCCTGCCGCAGTGAATTTGTTCGAAGGATCATTTTTCCAGCCGCCGGCAAAGTCGGAACGAACGAGCCCGTCGGGATTGGTGAAACCCGTCATGCCATCTTCCATGCCGTAATACATTTGTGGCACGCCACGAAAAGTGAGCAGCCACGATAGTGCCATTTTATATTTCTGCATGTCTTCTTTTACCACAGAGTAAAAGCGGGGCAGGTCGTGGTTGTCGAGGAATATCACCTGTCGCATAGGATCTTTGTATAGAAAATCCTGCGCAGCGGTGGTGTATAATTTATTTACGCCTTCGGTCCAGCCGAATTTTTCGTTCATTGCCACCTGGATTCCATAGAACAGCAACTGGAAATCAGTTGTTGCCTGCAGGTTGCTTTTAAATGATGTATTTACATTGTTCTGGCAAAAATAACTTTGATTTGGAACACCATGTACCCATGTTTCTCCAAACATCGTGATGCAGGGATATTCATCTGTTAATGCTTTGTTGCAACGATTCATGAAGGGCAGGTCGTTGTAGATGTAGGTATCGATGCGCCAGCCATCCACGCCAAATTCTTCTACGCTCCAGATTGCATTTTGGATCAGGAAATTCGCCACATATGGATTACTTTGATTCATGTCGGGCATTTGCTGGGTAAACCAGCCGTCGCTCATTTGTTTTACCTGCGACGGTGCCGCGTAAGGATCAAACAGCACCTGATCTTTGTAAGTTGTTTGCGTGTATGAAGGCCATTCGTGCAACCAGTCTTTTGTGGGTTTATCCACCACCGTGAAATGATAAAGACCAACGTGATTGTATACAGCATCCTGTATCAGTTTCATTCCGCGTTGATGAACAGCGTCGCTTAATTTTTTATACGCATCGTTACCGCCAAAACGCGGATCTACTTTGTAATGATCGGTGATAGCGTAGCCATGTTCGGTGCGGTTGGGCATATCGTTCTCCAGAACGGGCGTCATCCATACGGTGGTTACACCCATATCCTGCAAATAATCCAGGTGATTGATCACACCCTGTAAGTCGCCACCGTGGCGGTCGTACATCGAATCCCTGTTGAGTGACTGGTCGCGCATTCCGGCAATGCGGTCGTTGCTTTCATCGCCATTGCTGAAACGATCGGGCATGAGCAAATAAACGAGGTCTGATGAAGTGACGCCCTGTGCAAATTTTTTACCGTTGCCATCCCTACGTTTGTTAAGCGGCCATTCGACTGTAGTTGTTTTACCATTGCCGGTAAAATTTATTTTAACGATCCCCGGTTTTGCAGTCGCGGCAATGTTTACATCGAGTGCGTAATAATTCGGGTTGTCCAGGCGGCTCACTTTTGTGAGCGTTACGCCCGGGTAGCTGATCGTTACATTTTGTGAATTGAATTTTTCACCGCTCCCGTGAACGAGTATCTGCACTTTGTTCCACTTCATGTTGATCCACCAGTTGGTGGGGTAGAGGGTGGTTGTTTGCGCGGTAGCGGTCAGAATTGCTGCGAAGAAGAATATTGTTGCAATTATTTTTTTTATTTGCATGTGATTTTCTTTAGAAGCTAATTATTCATTAAACAGATCGTTCATTTTCAATTTCAAGTTTCGCTGCCAATGCTTCATCGTTTATATTATTTTGTTTTTCGTTGATGAAGACATAACAGATCACGGCTGCGATGATCATGAGTACGCCCCCGATCTGCACTGCCAGTAACCGGTCGTTGTGCAAAACATTTTTCATTAGCCAGCCAAAGCCAAGCGACGCAATGATCTCGGGAAGTACAATGAAGAAATTGAAGATACCCATGTAGATACCAACTTTATCTCGTGGCAGAACGCCGCTCAACATTGCGTATGGCATCGACAGGATGCTTGACCATGCAATGCCGATGCCGGTCATGCATACATACAACATATATTTATCATGCACAAAAGCCACGCTGATCAACCCGGCGGCACCGCAAAGCAGGCAAACGGCATGTGTCAATTTTCGTCCAAGCTTGTCCGCAATCGATGGCAGTATAAACGCGAAAAAAAAAGTGATCACACTGTAATAGGCGAGTGTCAGACTTCCAAAATCGGCCCCTGCAGCATATACAGGGTCGCTGGCATCCTTTCCTCCGAAAACATTTACGGCAACGGCGGTTGTGTAATAGAACCACATCAGGAAAAGCCCCGGCCATGTAAAAAACTGCACGAGTGAAATGATCTTCATTCGTTTCGGCATGTTCATCAATGCGTGCCATATTTCTGTAGCGCCGCCTCCAAAGCCTTTGTTTGATTCTTTTACTTTTTCTTTGAAACCAGTATCTGCCGGCGGATATTCTTTTGTCGTAAAAACAGTGTATAGTACGGCCGCAAGAAAGAAGAAGGCACCGAGATAAAATGATATTTTTACATTTTCCGGTATCTCACCTTTGTTGGCCGTATTGGTAAAGTGAAAAACGTTTTTCATCAGCCACGGCAGCGAAGATGCCACGCTTCCGCCAAGTCCGATCATGAGACTCTGCATTACGAAGCCGCGGTTTACCTGTGAATCGGGCAATTTATCTGTAACAAACGCACGAAAGGGTTCCATGGCGATGTTGCCGAATACATCCAGTATCCACAACAGGCCTGCGGCCATCCAGATGGTGCTGCTATGCGGCATGAACAAAAGCGCAATCGAGCTGATGATGGCGCCTAACATGAAATATGGCCGGCGTCTTCCCCATTTCGGGTGCCATGTCCGGTCACTTAAATATCCTATGATTGGTTGAACAAGCAAACCTGTAAGTGGCGCTGCGAGAAATAGTATGGGAACCTTATCCGGATCGGCACCAAGATTTTCGTAGATACGTCCCATGTTGGCCCGTTGAAGATCCCATCCAAACTGGATGCCGAAGAATCCTACGCTCATGTTTATGATCTGCGCCAGGGAAAGTTTCGGCTTGTTGCCGAAAAGGTTTGTTGACATAGCAATCGATTTAATTACTGTGTATTTTGTACACAACGCTAATGTACAATAAAAATGGCTTCGGGACACAATGATGGGAAATAAATGGCAGAAATTAGGACCAGAGGCATGTGATATTTAGTTTTATCCGGAACTTTTTGCAGAGGAAATTTTAGTGCCTGGCAGCACGCATGCCACATAAGCATTTCTGCCAACTCCCTCGTATCAGAATGATATTTTTCACCTGAAAGGGGGAATGGTGCATTTGGTTTTTAGTCAAATTCAACCGGGTGTAAATTACTTTTCATTTACCGGGAATGTTTGGAGCATTGCAGGTTCTTTAATTTTGTATGCACCTTTCAATACCCTAAGAACTAAAAAGTGTATATGTAAGCGGACCCCAGGCATTTTGCCCAACTATTGTATGATATTTTTGTTGAATAATGCAATCGTCACTTTTTAAGAGTTTTCAGTGTTTCATCAACTAAATTGCAGGCGGGCAGTACATTTGGAAGTGTTTTATTTGTGTCTAAAGCAAGTTTGATAATCTTTAGCTTGAACAACCGATCAAATTTTTGTTTGTCTTTATCCTGAAACAATACCATGTTTTCACATTGATTCGAATTTGATTTTGATAAAACATAAACAAATGGACCCAGGGCCCTTTGATCCCTTAATCTGAAATCTATATTGGTAAGTGCAAATTCAATATCTTTAATTACAGCAGCTGTAATAAATTTATCTGATTTCGCTAATTGCTCAGCCTTTTTTACCGGTTGCTGAAACTTATCAACATATTGTAAAAAAATCGCTGTTTCACAAAAAGCACTGTATGATTCCGGTGTATTATTGTTTTGCAATGAATAATAGAGGCAATTGATCATTAGCGTACTTTGAATTGCGTCTGAAAGAAGGTCCTTTAAAATATCCTTCAAATCTGCCAGATATTCAAAATTTATATTTCCAGCGTATCGGAAAACATGGAGGCTTCCCATTTTTTTCATAACTTTTCTTGCAATTTCGTGATCGGTCCCTTCAGGAATTTTATTCAACCACTTAAACGCTTCCTGTTCTTCTTTTGAATTAATTGCATTGGAAGGACTATTTAAATAAGTAACAAAAATTTCTTCAGCAGCGATTGCTTTTTTTGATTTATCCATATTTGCCGGTTTAAATTAAAAGGGTTGATGTTTGTTTCCGTTATATGTCATTTGCGAATTTGTCCATAACGTTTTGGCAGCTTTGCGAAGTGACTCAAAATTTCGATTCAAACGAACTTAGTGAATGCTGTTTTGGTGTGGCTAAATTAAGAAAAAAGCCGATGCAAAACAGCATTGTCGACATAGGAAGGTGCAACCTGTCGGATCAAATGTTATCAACTGCAATTTATGAGACGGTACCGATTAAATATTAGCAAGTGCAACTTAGTTCTTACAGAACATTATAATGCTGATCACTCCGCGGCCTTAGTGATGATTTGCTTTCAAAACTTTCATTAACTTAGTTCTTACACAACATTGGACAGAGATTACACCGCACAAGGAGTGTTGTGATTTGCTTTCAAAACTTTCATTAACTTAGTTCTTACACAACGAAAATGAACTACAAAAAAGTTTAACAACCGTTGTGATTTGCTTTCAAAACTTTCATTAACTTAGTTCTTACACAACGCACTGGGCGGTCGTACACTGCGGGTAAAAGTTGTGATTTGCTTTCAAAACTTTCATTAACTTAGTTCTTACACAACTTTTCGTATACGCTTTCACTTCGTCGGCGAGTTGTGATTTGCTTTCAAAACTTTCATTAACTTAGTTCTTACACAACTCATCCAGCGCAAACGATACACACGAAAAAGTTGTGATTTGCTTTCAAAACTTTCATTAACTTAGTTCTTACACAACTAAATCAATGATCACCGCGCAACGCAAAGGTTGTGATTTGCTTTCAAAACTTTCATTAACTTAGTTCTTACACAACTGCGTTAGAGATAATCGCATACCGCCATCCGTTGTGATTTGCTTTCAAAACTTTCATTAACTTAGTTCTTACACAACTTGTGAGCTAAATACCCACGAGGAGCGTCAGTTGTGATTTGCTTTCAAAACTTTCATTAACTTAGTTCTTACACAACTCTTGGTATTGTTTTGTTAAACTCTTTTGGTTGTGATTTGCTTTCAAAACTTTCATTAACTTAGTTCTTACACAACAAA
>JAATFP010000109.1 GCA_015655125.1 Chitinophagales bacterium
ACCGACCACCGACCACCGACCGTTGTCCATCGTCATTCTCTGTTTTTACTATCAATAATGATCGTCACCGGTCCATCGTTGAGCAGTGTCACTTTCATATCCGCTCCAAATTCCCCGGTGAATATTTTTTTGCCGAGATCCGTTTCCAGTTGATGAATAAGTTTTTCATACAATGGCACGGCAACACCGGCCTTGCTTGCTTTCAGGTAACTCGGCCGATTGCCTTTTTTTGTTGCGGCATATAGCGTAAACTGGCTGATCAATAAAATATCACCGTTGTTTTCTTTTACAGAAATGTTGGGAACCTTGTTTATGTCATCAAAAATGCGCAGGTTGACAATCTTATTGCTGAGCCAGCTAATGTCGGGCTCAGCATCGGCATCTTCAATGCCAACAAGCACAAGCAATCCCGATTGAATGGAAGACTTTATTTTCTGATCGATGGTAACTGACGCGGAAGTAACTCTCTGGATAACAACTTTCATGCGGCAAAGATAGGTTTAGAGTTTAGAGTTTAGCAGCCAGGCAGCGCCTAAAGAATTAGAAGAAAGAAGGAACGACGGTATCTTGACTTCCGGGTTCCACTAAAATTCTAATCACTAATTCCTTAAACTCAGCATGTGTTGCCGGTTCTTGAAACGTTCAAGACTGATTCTCTACAACCTTCCTGTACACAGATTCATCCAATGCCTTTTCGCTTTTTGCGATAATAATGGTCGCCACGGTGTTGCCGATAAAATTTACAATCGCACGACCCTCGCTCATAAACCTGTCTACGCCGATGAGCAGGGCCAGGCCTTCCAGCGGAATTACTTTCAATGCCGTTAATGTAGAAGCCAGCACAATAAAACCACTACCGGTAACGCCTGCGGCCCCCTTGCTGGTAATGAGCAAAATGCCGATGATCGTTAGCTGCTGTCCCAAAGAAAGATCGATATTAAACACCTGCGCAAGAAAAATAACGCTCATACTCAGATAAATGGTTGTGCCATCGAGATTAAAACTGTAGCCTGTCGGAATTACCAGGCCAACCACTTCTTTTTCACAGCCGGCGTCTTCCAGTTTTTTCATCACAGACGGCAAAGCCGTTTCACTGCTGCTACTGCCAAGAATAATCAGGATCTCCTCTTTTACATAGCCAAGCAATTTCCACAAACTGAATTTATTGTACCACGCAATGATATTGAGGACAACAAAGATGAATACTATTCCTGTCAGATAAAAAGTGAGCAGCAATGCGCCGAGTGAGCGCAGGCTATCAAATCCGAATTTGCCGATGGTGAAAGCCATTCCTCCAAAAGCACCGATGGGACTCAATTTCATCACGATCTTCATGATATTGAACAACACCTGGTTCATCTTTTCAAAATTCACCAGCAACGAAGTTCCCTTGTTTCCCATCCATTTTAAACCGATTGCAAACAGGATGGCGAAAAAAAGTATCTGGATGATATCACCCTTGGCAAAAGAATCGAAGATATTGGAAGGCACGATATGGCTGATGAATTCGCCCCAGTTATGTTCTTTGGCCTGTGTGCTGTATTGTGCCACCTGCCCGGCAGAAAGCGAATTATGTTCTACGCCGGCACCGGGGCGAATCAGATTGGCCGCCACCAACCCGATGATGAGCGCCATCGTTGTAACGATCTCGAAATAGATGATCGCCTTTCCCCCGATGCGGCCTGCTTTTTTTAGATCTGCGGCACCGGCAATCCCCAGAACGATGGTGAAGAAAATGATCGGTGCGATCACCATGCGGATCATGTTGATAAATGTTTCGCTGATCAATTTTGCCACCGGGGACAAAGACGGGAAATAATACCCTGCCGCTATGCCTGCAATAATACCGATCAGCACCTGTATATATAAGACTTTTAAATATTTCATCTGCAGATTTTTGAAACAATAATTTGTCCGGATGATCATTATTTTTTTTGAACAAAATCCCGCAGGTAACTACAACTGGTCATTGCTTCCTTGTAAAAATCAGTATTGTTGTATTCTTTCACAAATTTTTTTGTTGAAGGTATACTTTGTCTTTAATCCTTATTTGCGCCGCCGGTGATGGCGGGCGGGTTTGAGCGTTCCGGTCCACATCAAAAAATTTCAGATAAAGAGTATTGATCCCTAATTTTTCAACTCGTGTCATTTTAAAATCCGAAGGATTGAAAATTGATTTCGAGAAATAAGATGGAACGGTTTACCGCTCGCGGCGGTGATGATTCCTGCTCACAGGAAATCAAACCGCAGAGGAATACAATCGTGCAAAATATACAAAACGATAATTTCCTGGCAAGAATGTTCATGGATGCAAATTATGATTTTTAGGGATCATGGGTTCCCGTTAATTCCTGCCGCTCTTTCTTTTCCCGTCATTGCCAGAAACGAGGCAATCCCGCTTTTCCTGGAAAAACAACAGGCGATTGTTTGTTCCCTTTCAATTGACATGCTTAGATAAGTCTCGCCGAACGATCAAAACCATAAGCCCAAAACTTTTTGTAACAAATTATCTTTCAAAGCATCTAACTTTATACCATAACCATTTACAACATGAACTTACTGGAAGTAAAGAACGTAAAGAAATATTTCGCTACGCAAAAAGCGGTGGACGACATCAGTTTTACGATTGAAAAAGGCAGCATCTTCGGATTGCTTGGCCCCAATGGGGCGGGCAAGACAAGTCTGTTGCGGATGATTACCGGAATTTTTTACCAGGACAGCGGTGAGATAAATTTCCAGGGAAAACCTTTCCGGGCATTGGAAGATGCGGGCAACATCGGCTACATGCCCGAAGAGCGTGGCTTATATAAAAAAATGAAGATTGGCGAACAGGCCATTTACCTTGCAAGGTTAAAGGGTTTGAGCAAAACACAAGCCACCGAAAAAGTAAAGGAATGGTTCGCAAAATTTGAAATGCAAAGCTGGTGGAACAAAAAAGTGGAAGATCTGAGCAAAGGCATGAGTCAGAAATTACAGTTCGTAACCACCGTCTTGCACGAACCTTCACTGATCATTCTGGATGAACCTTTCAGCGGCCTTGATCCGGTGAATGCAAATCTCATCAAAGATGAAATATTCAAACTGGCGAAGAATGGCAGTACCATCATCTTCAGCACGCACAGGATGGAACAGGTGGAAGAAATCTGCGACCACATCATTTTGCTTAACAAAGGGAAAAAGATACTCGACGGTACTATCAAAAGCGTAAAACAGGAATTTAAGGAAAACATATATGAATTAGGCGCAGCAACACTTGCCGAGCACCTGATGACACATATTTTTGAGGTGGTGAAACATCAGCCCGACAGAATATTACTGAAGCTTATGTATGATACCACACCAAACGACGTGCTGCAATATTTTCTCCATAAAAATGTCGCCATCAATTCTTTTAATGAAGTAATGCCTTCGCTGAATGATATTTTCATCAGGCTGGTGGAAGGAACGGATGCGGCAAGACAATTTCAACAAATCTCCTAACAACTTATTTCAACAATATGAGCAAGATCGGTTTAATCATTGGCCGCGAATATTTCACGAGGGTTAAAAAGAAATCTTTCCTGATAACCACGATCCTTGTGCCTGCCGTCATCATCGCTTTTTATGCGGTGATTATCGCCATCGGAGCAAAAGGCAGCACAGAAAAACAAAAGATTGCGGTTGTAGATCAATCAGGATTGCTGGCGGATTCTAAAGCAGCCAACAATAAAGACTACACGATCATCAAAAATGAAAGTGAAACATCGTTTGTAAAAAAATACCAGGCGCAGGGATATGAGGCGTTCTTGTATATTCCGAAAGTAAATCTCGATACACCACATGGAATCGTTCTCCATAGCGAGTCTACCGTGAGCTTTGCAACCACCGAGGCAATCCGGAACATCATCGACCAAAATATTGAAGCAAAGCGATTGTCGGCTTCCGGAATTGACCCTGCGAAATATCAACAGATCAAATCCGATGTAAAGATCGAAACTACGATCGATACCAAAGATGGCGGCAAGAAAGGAAACATATATGTAGCATACGGTGTGTCTTACGGTTGCGGAATCCTGATATATATGATGATGATCATTTACGGCACGCAGGTAATGCGCGGCGTAACGGAAGAAAAAACCAACCGCATTGCGGAGGTAGTGGTAAGTTCTGTAAAACCTTTTGAATTGATGATGGGCAAGATTATCGGCATCGGTGCAGTTGGCTTAACACAATTTGCTATCTGGATATTGCTGATATTCGGCATCTCGCAGGTCTTCCCGATGCTAGCGCCTGATACGACTATTTTATCGGGAATCATGCAGGGACTCTCTTCTTTGCCCGTGGGTAGAATTATATTGTATTTCCTCGTTTATTTCGTAGGCGGCTATCTCACTTACGCGTCGTTATTTGCAGCGGTAGGCAGCGTTGTAAGTGAAGATCAGCAGGAAGCGCAACAATTGATGTTTCCCATCCTGATGCCGATCATCCTTGGCTTTGTGATCATGAGCAAGGCAGTGAATGATCCCAATAGTTCGCTTGCTGTATTTGGCAGTTTGTTTCCGCTCACTTCACCGATCGTGATGATGGGAAGGATCACTTACAGTATTCCGGTATGGCAGGTTGCCACTTCTATGTTGCTTCTCGTTGCATGTTTTCTTTTATTAACATGGCTCACCGGAAAGATCTACCGCACGGGAATTTTAATGTATGGCAAAAAACCAAGCTGGAAGGAAATGATGAAATGGGCATTTAGAAGCAATACATAATGAACAATTAATAGTTCCTCCTAATTAAAATGCCTGCTACTTTAGCAGGCATTTTAATGTATAAAAAATTATCAACTATTAATTATCCATTAAGCTGTCGTACTCGTCACCGAAGCCGCCTCTTTTTCCAATTGGGCTTTTTCATCGCCAAATACGGCATTATTAATTTCAGCATTCACATATTTGTACAGGATATCGCTGATCAGCAAAAAGATGCCGAGTACGCAGCCCATGATGAAACCAATGATCGCATATATTGATCCCGAGGTTCTTTTTTCTTCAAAAGGCGGATCGGGCTTGTCCAGCGTTTCAATAATCGGTGTTACTTTTTGCCATCGCCAGAGGGCCTCTTCACGGTTATTGGCGGCGGCATCGCGCTGACGGACCACACGCCCCTTGTCGTTGATCAGGTTCTCTTTGGGTATGGTGTATTCGATCTTTTCTTCCGGAACAAACAAGGTCGTGTTTGCCATATGAATTGCCTGCCTGTCGTATTCATCCAACACCTGTTGCAGCGAATCCAGTTTACGTACCGTAAAGTCGTAGTCGAAACGCGCTTTCTTTACTTTCAGGTCTTTATAGAATTGAGATATCTTATCGATAAGCACGTAGCTGATCGGCGAAATGATGTCTTTGTCAGTGCTGCTGAAAGTGATTTCCAGGATGCCGTTCTTATTGATTTTAGCCGTCATCCCATTTTTGATGATCTCTGCACCTACGGCCCGAAGTACAGTATCCGTAAGCTTTTTTTTATCGCCGTAAGTATTTTCAACCAATACTTCAGCAATGCGGCGGTTACCAAGTTGAGGTATCCTTTCCATCGCCACAGCTTCTCGGGTAGAGCGGCTTGTAGCGAGTTCTACGATATTGATAGAAGCTTCCTGGCTGAAGCTTTTGGGAGCATCATTGCCCGTAAGAGTGCTGATCAAGGTGCTGGTGGCGGAATTTTCAGTAGATGCCGTCAAAGGAAATACGGATGCTTTGGCAGTATAAATGACCGGCTTTTTTTTTGCATAGATATACATTGCTGCGCCGCCGACCAGGCCTGTAACAAGCACCAGCAGCTTTAATTTTCCAAGCCTTCTGACTATTTTTCTTACAAGTTCGATCGATGTCACGCGTTACAGGATTTAATTGATATTTTTCAAAATAACGGCAGTCAACACCACGGGTATGGCAGCTACGATGATTGATTTTGCAAGGTCGCCGATCTCTTGCCCTTTAGGTTTTACCGGCACTACTACTACCGATCCTTCTTCTACATGCGGGTAGAAATTGAAGAATAAGAAGTTTTTGGTACGGCGGCTGCGACCGTTCGCATAGGTTACAAATACGCGCTTGCGCCACGGACGAACCCCGAAACCGCCCGCCTTGTCAATATAATAAAGAAGATTTGTATGCTCTTTGTCAAATGCAATTTTAAGCGGCGCCTGTACGCTTCCCTGCACGCTTACAAAAGGATTGATCTCCGGCACGAATACCTCATCATTCTCCTGAAGTACAATATCATATTTAGAGTTTTTGTATTTCAATGCTTTATACAGGTCTATACTTACCGGCTCATCCTGCATTTTTATTTTTGCGTTCAGCACGGAGTCAATCGCTTTGGCGCCAAGCCCGGCCGTATCTATATCGGGCCTCTGCACCACGCTTTCGCGCAACAGATCTGTTTTTCTACGCATCAATACTGCGCCGGAAAGATTGGCATTGTCTTTCAAACCACCTGCCCTTGCAAGGTAGGATGACAACCGTTCGTATTTATTCAGTCGCGAATAAAGGCCGGGATATTTCACCAGTCCGCTCAACTTGATATTTTGTTGTAATTCAAAATTCGGATTTTTTCTTACAAACACCTGATCGTAAGGTTTGAGCTTTACCTGCGATGAAGCAGAATCCAGCTGAAGATCGGGTGGAATAGCATATGATTTTACAATGGTGCGCGTAGGCTTGATGGCTTGCTTCGCCGAATCGATATCTACAATACTTGAAATTTCAAGTCGCCCGTATTCAGCAGATTGCTTGATACCGCCCGATAAATAAATCAGATCCTGCAACGTCATTCCGCCGTATTTGCGCACCTTTCCTTCTTTGCGCACTTCGCCGAATATTTCCACATATTGCGGATCGCCAAATTCGCTTTGTGCAAAAAGCTGGATGATGTCATTGGGCTGCAACAATACATTGCTGCTGCTATTGAGGTCGTTTTTTTGCACACCAGAAAGATCGATCTCCAGCCTGTCGGATTGCAGGTTGGTGGAATCGCCTGCGCCGCGGAATATATAAGCGCGTGGCAGGTAAGTATTTCGTGTAACCCCACCGGCACGGTTGATGATGTCAAACAAACGGTCGCCTTTGCGCAGCTCATATACATCAGGATAAGTGATTTCGCCGCGCACTTCCACCTTATTGGCGATTCCGGGTTTGATAAGATCAACTTTCACAATGTCACCATCTTCCAGTAAAAAATCCTGCCCATCCAGTTTGAGGATCGCATTGGCGTTTACATCTCGTTGCTTCTGCTGTTCATCTTCAGAACGAATGACTTTCAGATTAGAGGCAAGCGCATCCGGATTTAAACCACCACTATATTTAAGCAAGGCTTTCACGCCTTCATCTTTTCTTAACTGGTAAAACATAGGGCGCTTGAACTGCCCCGTTGCCAATACTTTCTTTTCATAAAAGCCAACAATGATGAAATCATTGTTCTGGAGGTAAATATGTTTACCAAAATCCCCCGTGGTAAGGTATTTATAAACGTCCAATTCGTCTATCACAACGCCCGCCCTTTTTATCTGGATATTTCTCAGGTTCCCGAATTGCGTGGTACCGCCTGCGCGCGCTATCAATGAAAAGGCATTGGTGAATGCCGATACGGTTTGAATGCCCGGTTCTTTTACTTCGCCCACAACATTCACGTTGATGCTGCGCGGCTGGCCGATTGTGATGGAAATATTGGTTCCCGCCGGCGACACCGAGCGGAATCGAGAATAAATAATCGCACGTGCATTTTCAAAAGTAAGGCCGGCTACATTGATCTTACCCAACCCCTGCGGGAAAATGGCACCGTCCCGCGCAACGATATAGCTTTCCTGGAATTCCGCGCCACCCCAAAGCGCTACGATAACATGATCGCCCACGCCCAAGGGATAATCCAGCGGCGGAGTGGAAAGCTCCGAAATATCCATGGATGCCGCTCCTTCGAAAGCACCTTCTCCGAAGGTTTTTTCCGGGCTGTAAGCATTGTGTTTGATATTGTCTTTCAGCACGCTGTCCTGATCCACTTTGTTATTTTTCCGGTTGAGGTCAGCATTTTTATCCGAACCTTTTTTGCTGTTGGCATCGCTCAGCAGACTCCGCAACTGTGTATTGGACATATTTTGCGGGTTAATCTGACTGGGGTTAAGTTCATTTGGATTCTGAACATTGGGAATCTCCACAGGCGGCTGGCAATAGGCCACAAAACCCAAAATCACCAATGAGATGACCATAAAAAACCTGTGTATAAATCTTAAGATTCCGCTTTGCATTTGAGTAATGGGTTAATTTAAAATTTTTAATTGGGGCAAATATACTGTATTATTTGTGTGCAATCCGCAGCAGTTCATTGTATTCACCCCAAATCTCGCGAACGATATCGGCAGCAGGTTTGATGGATCTTATAAGACTGCTCACCTGCCCTATTTCCAGTTCTCCCTCGTCAAGGTCGCCCTCAAACATGCCTTTCTTTGCCCGCCCGCGCCCGAGCAGATTTTGCAAATCTTCCGGCGACGCGTTCCGTGCCTCTGCTTGCTGCACTTCGCTGTAAAATTTATTTTTAATGAGCCTCACAGGCGTGAGTTGTTTTAAGGTGAGTACGGTATCCCCTTCTTTTGCCTGCAAGATGCTGTTTTTGAAATTGTCATGACAGGATGCTTCCGGACTGGCGATGAACCGGCTGCCGATTTGCACGCCATCTGCGCCGAGCATCATTGCTGCAGCCATTTGCCTGCCGGTGGCGATACCACCGGCGGCGATCACCGGAATGGAAACAGTTTCCCGAACAGCGGGGATCAATACAAAACTGGTCGTCTCCTCACGGCCATTGTGGCCGCCGGCTTCGAAGCCTTCAGCTACAACTGCATCACATCCCGCATCCTGTGCCTTTAACGCAAATTTTGAACTGCTTACAACGTGTACCACTTTGATACCGTGCTGTTGTAAAACAGATGTATAGATTTTGGGATTACCCGCGCTGCTGAAAACGACAGGCACCTTTTCGTCGATGATTGCCTGGATATGCCGATCGATAGCCGGATATAATAATGGAACATTGACCGCAAAGGGCTTGTTCGTAGCCGCTTTGCACTTTTGAATATGCTCTTTCAGTACTTCGGGATACATGCTTCCTGCGCCCAGCATTCCGAGTCCGCCGGCGTTGCTCACTGCGCTGGCAAGCCGCCATCCGCTCGCCCAGATCATTCCAGCCTGGATGATGGGAATCTCAATGTTAAAGAGTTGAGTTATTTTATGGGAGTTTGTCGCAAGCATCAGGCAAGTTTAGAAGTTTAGCGATCATAGTTAGTTGCAGCGTAAGGACCATACATTTATCAATTCAGGCAGACTTAAAGTAGATTTGAATTCCGAATGCAATCTAACCTCTAATCGCTAAACTTCTAAATTATCCCCGGCTTCCACCAAGATCAATCGCCGTATTATCACCAATGTTTAAATTACGGCTCACGCCTTTCACTTCCGCATCGCTGCCAATGAGTGAATTATTTAAAACAATCTCATACAAATTAGAATAGGCCCCCACGATGGAATCCTTTATGATCACGTGGTTGATGATCGTATGATCGCCGACGGCGACGTTGGGGCCGATCACAGAATTCTGGATCACGCAACCCGCGCCGATACTTACGGGGGGAATAATTATGGTATTGGAATAATCTTCCGAGGTTTTCACATTGCCGCCGAATTTTTTCAACAGGATGGCATTGGATGCCAGCAACGATTCCTTTTTTCCGCAATCAAACCAATTCTGTACCTTAAAGGCCTGGAACCTCGCACCCTGCTGAATCATGCATTCCAACGCATCTGTGAGATTAAATTCGTCGTAGCTGCGGATCTTGTTGTCCTGGATTTTTTTCAGACAACTGAAAAGAATCGCCGTTTCTTTTATTTTATATACGCCCACAAGTGCCATATTGCTCTTTGGGATGGCGGGTTTTTCCACTACGCGGCTGATGAAAAAGCTGCCATCTTCCATTTCGGCTACGCCGAAATTTCGGGGATCATCCACTTTTTTTACACCCAGCATTGAAAAAGGGGTTTTGAGCATTTCCTGTACGTCGTATTCTGCGATCGTATCGCCCAAAACAATGAGTACCTCGTCTTCGCCCACTATTTCTTTTGTAAGATCGATGGCATGTCCTGTACCCTGCCGCTCACTCTGGGTAACGAAATAGCAGTTCAGTTCAGGGTAATTACTGATCACGTAATCCTGGATTTTTTCACCAAGATAGCCGATTATGAAAATGAAATCGGTGATGCCGGCATCACGAAGCTGGTCAACGATAATGCTGAGTATAGTTTTCCCTGCAAGGGGAATCAATGCTTTTGGTTGTGTGTATGTATGCGGGCGAAGCTTTGTTCCTGCCCCCGCAACCGGTATGATAGCCTTCATTTATAAACGCGCCCGTTACCACGGAGACTTTGGTTTACAATATAATTCTCACACTTGTAAAAAAGCAAGGGGTGTTTAGCCGGGAAGACGGGAATAAATTAAAAACATTTTACTTATTTCTCTTGCATCTCCCCGAAAACATCATTGCTTCAAAAGTGAAAGTAATACATTTTAGATAAACGCAAAGCGCTCCTCATTTTAATTAGACATTATTTAAAACTTTGGATAAAAAAGAAGCTCCTGCTTATATTTGCGCTATAAAAAAATATGCCATGCAAAAAGACAGCGTGATTTTTGACCTGATAGATAAAGAACTCGACCGCCAGCGAAAAGGAATTGAGCTTATCGCCAGCGAAAATTTCACCAGCCTTCAGGTTATACAGGCAATGGGAACATCGCTTACCAACAAGTATGCAGAAGGTTATCCCGGCCGACGCTATTATGGCGGCTGCGAAATCGTGGACCAGATCGAACAATTGGCCATTGACCGTATCAAAGAAGTGTTCAGCTGCGAATATGCAAACGTTCAGCCGCACAGCGGTGCACAGGCAAATGCCGCCCTGATGCTGGCGATCCTGCAACCAGGCGACAAGATTCTCGGCCTGGACCTGAGTATGGGTGGACATCTTACACACGGTTCTCCTGTAAATTTTTCAGGCAAATTGTATCAGGCGCATTTTTATACCGTTAAAAAAGATACCGGCCTCATCGATTACGAAATGCTTGAAGAAAAGGCACGTGCCGAAAAACCAAAGCTGATCATCGCCGGCGCCTCTGCTTATAGCCGCGACATTGATTATTCACGTATCCGCAAAGTTGCCGATGAGATTGGTGCTTTTGTAATGTGCGACATGGCGCATCCCGCAGGGCTGATCGCAAAAGGCTTACTCAGTTCGCCGTTTGATCATTGCCATTTTGTAACCAGCACCACGCATAAAACATTGCGCGGACCGCGTGGCGGAATTATCCTTATGAAAAAGGATTTTGAAAATCCATTCGGCTCCAAAGATCCAAAAGGCAATATCCGCATGATGAGCAATCTCATCGATATGGCAGTTTTCCCAGGCACACAGGGCGGTCCGCTCGAACATGTGATTGCTGCAAAAGCAGTGGCATTTGGTGAATTACTTACCGATGAATACACCACTTACATCATACAGGTTCAAAAAAATGCGCAGGCGATGGCTAAAGCCTTCGTTGCAAAAGATTATAACATCATCAGCGGCGGTACCGACAATCACCTGATGCTGATCGATCTTCGTAATAAAAATATCAGCGGCAAAAAGGCACAGGAAACGTTAGACAAAGCACACATTACACTCAATAAGAATGCTGTTCCCTACGATGACAAAAGCCCTTTCGTTACCAGTGGTATCCGTGTTGGCGTTCCGGCAATCACCACCCGGGGCATGAAAGAAGAACACATGCAGACAGTAGTGGATATGATCGACAAAGTGCTGATGAACATCGATGATGAATCAGTGATCGCTGCTGTAAAAGAAGAAGTGTTTTCGTTTATGGCACAATTTCCGCTGTATCCTGAACTAGGGTAACAAATAACAGTTGTCAGCCTGAGCTTGCCGAAGGCTTGTACAACATTCAATAAAAATAATATGATACAAAGAATACAAAGTATTTGGTTGCTGCTTGCTTCGGTGCTTGCTTTTGCAGGATTAACATTGCCCTTTTACAGCGGCGTAAACGTTTCCGGCGAATTACAATATACGCTGAAAGGCACGGAGAACCTGGGTTTCCAGGTGTTAACCATCACCGTCGGACTGCTTGCATTGATCGCTATTTTTATATACAAAAACAGGAAAACGCAGACCAGGATGGTTTTGGCGGCGGTAGTGTTACAACTTGGCCTCACCTATTTATATTATCATTACACCAAAACGATTTTTATCAATTCACCTTATAATACGTTTGCGTTGTGGTCGGTTTTTCAGCCGTTGGTGCTGATCTTTCTGATATTGGCGATGCTTGGGATCAGGCGGGATAGTAAGATCATTGCGGATAGCAACAGGTTGCGCTAGCAGCCGACAACGGACGACCGGCCACCGATGGAGTAAAATAATTTTAAGAGCCTGCGTTTTTCGCGGGCTTTTTTATTATGTGTTAATGCTCCGGCCCGGAGGGTGTTCCAATTTAGCTGTTCGGTCGTCTCTTAGAAAATCTCAAAAGTTTTAACGCCCTTGCATTTTAATACAAAACATTTTCTTACATTAGTGCCGATGTTACAATCGACAAACAATACCGAACCTTCACAAAAAGTAGTTTTTAACACTACAGCTACTATCACAACCCGCTAAGGGTTGCACTTCTTCATATCACCAATCGGGCATCAGCTATCACTTTACAAGGTTTGTTCTATCAATCAATTTCAATTAAACATTCAATATGCAGGTATTAAAATTTGGCGGAAGTTCTGTGGCCAATGCAGAAAATATAAAAAGGGTCATTGCAGTAATAAAAGAAAAAAATAAAGCCGACAAAACGGTGGCAGTGGTTTCTGCATTGGGAGGTATCACGGACCTGTTGCTGCATTGCAGCGAACTGGCCGCTTCCGGTAACGAAAGCTACAAAGAAAAGATCCACGAAATTGAACAGCGGCACCTCACCGCTGTGCGCGACCTTATCCTCGTTACCAATCAAAGCAGTGTGCTGAGTTTTGTAAAAACACAGTGCAACGAGATCGAAGACATTCTGAACGGAATATTTTTGCTGAAGGAACTATCTGCACGCACCAAAGACCGCATCGTAAGTTATGGCGAATTGCTTTCTTCACGAATTATCGCCGCAGCGTTAAATACAAACAACACACCGGTTCAATGGATCGATTCAAGATCATTGATCGTTACAGATTCCGGCTTTGGAAATGCGGCTGTTGATTTTGAAGCTACCAATAAAAATATCCATGAATATTTTTCAGAAAATGCCGCATCGCTTTTTCTCGCTCCCGGGTTTATCGCATCCAATGAAGAAGGTATCCAGACAACCCTGGGCCGTGGCGGATCAGATTATACTGCGGCTATTTTTGCTGCTGCACTCAACGTGTCCAATTTTGAAATATGGACAGATGTATCCGGAATGATGACCGCCGATCCGCGACTGGTAAGCAACGCAAAGATTATCCCGCAGATATCTTACCAGGAAGCGATGGAACTTTCCCATTTCGGTGCGAAAGTGATTTACCCGCCCACCATTCAGCCGGTGATGAACAAAGGCATCAGTGTGTGGATCAAAAATACTTTTGCCCCGCAAGATACCGGAACGGTCATTCAGCAGGATCTTTACTCCAAATCAGATACTGCCATCACCGGCATTTCCAGCATCAGCAAGATCGCATTGATCAGTCTTGAAGGAAGCGGCATGGTTGGCATTCCTGGTTTTTCACGAAGATTGTTTGCCGCACTTGCAAGCGAAAAGATCAATGTGATCCTCATCACGCAAAGTTCTTCCGAACATTCCATCACGGTTGGCATCAACGAAGAGAATGCACACACCGCCAAAAAAGTAATTGATATTGCCTTTGAATATGAAATCGCAGGTAAACGGGTGCAGCCGTTGATCGTGGAAACAAACCTGTCGATTGTTGCATTAGTAGGCGACCGGATGAAGAATCACACCGGCATCAGCGGCCGGCTGTTCAATGCGCTCGGAAAGAACGGGATCAATGTCCGCGCCATTTCACAAGGCTCATCAGAGAGAAATATATCAACCGTTATAAGCAGCAACGATGTAAAAAAAGCGATCAACGTTATTCATGAAGCATTCTTCGAAACGGACATTAAAGAAGTGAATGTATTCCTGGCAGGCGTTGGAAATGTTGGTGGAAGATTACTGGCACAAATTCAAAAACAACAACAATATTTGCTCGATAAACTACGGTTGAAAATAAAAATTGTTGGTGTTGCCAACAGTAAAAAATTCGTGATGAATGAAGAAGGCATCAACCTCGAAAACTGGCAGGATGCATTGCAGCATGGAACGGAAGCTTCCACCGGAGATTACATCGATGCCATCAGAAAAAAGAATCTCCGCAACATGGTTTTTGCCGACGTAACAGCAAACGAAAAGGTGGCCGGTTGTTACGACAGCCTGCTCGAAAAAACAATTGCGGTGGTGGCATGCAATAAAATCGCCTGCTCATCTTCTTACGGATATTACAAAAAGATAAAAGAACTCGCCACCGAATACAATGCACAGTTTTTATTTGAAACAAACGTTGGTGCGAGCTTGCCTATCATCGGCACATTGAATGATCTGATGCGCAGCGGCGACAGCATTCACAAGATGCAGGCCGTATTAAGCGGAACGCTCAACTTCGTATTTAATAATTACGATGGTAAAAAAAGTTTTGCTTCTGTTGTAAAACAGGCGCAGGATGAGGGTTATACCGAGCCTGATCCGCGCCTCGATCTCGGCGGAAAAGATGTTATGCGAAAAATCATGATCCTCGTACGCGAAAGTGGAAAGGAGGTTGAAATGGATGACATCGAAAACAATTCTTTCATGCCGGAAGAATGCATGCAGGGAAGCGTGGAAGATTTTTATGACTCTATGGAAAAGCATGAGGCGCATTTCAAAAAAATATTCGACGACGCCGTGAATGCAGGTTGTAAATTAAAATTTGTCGCCGGTTATAACAATGGAAGAGCATCCGTAGGTTTACAACACATCGATCCGCAGCATGACTTTTATCATTTGTATGGTAAAGACAATATTGTTTTATTTCACACAGACAGGTATGTTGATCAGCCGTTGGTGATAAAAGGCGCGGGCGCAGGTGCGGATGTAACGGCATCGGGAATTTTTGCGGATATTATAAGGGCGACAAAATAAGGAATTTGAAATAAGAAGTACATACGAAAACATGTTTAAAAGCCGAAAGTCAATATACTTGATAAAATAAATTTCATTTCTTATTAAAATATAAACTTGAAAAGTTGAACATAATAAAAAAAATAACTGTCCGGTCTCCGGCCACCGTGGCCAATCTCGTTTGCGGATTCGACGTGCTGGGCATGTGCCTCAACGCGCCATACGATACTATGGAAGTTCATTTGCTGGATGAACAAAAAGTAATCATTCATAGTACCGACGGATATCCGCTTCCGACTGATCCGATGTTAAATACAGCCGGCGCCCCTTTGGTAGAAATGATCGGCGAACTCAATGCAGGCATCGGCTTCGAAGTTATGATCAACAAAAACATCAAACCCGGAAGCGGACTGGGTTCCAGCGCGGCAAGCGCGGCCGGCGCAGTAGTGGCGGCCAATCATTTGTTGGGAAATGTTTTCAGCAAACCAGATCTTGTCCGCTTTGCAATGACCGGAGAAAAAGTTGCTTCCGGTGTTAAACATGCCGACAACGTGGCGCCCTGCATTTACGGTGGCGTAACGCTGATCCGCAGTATTTTTCCACTGGATATTGTAAGCATCCCGGTGCCGGAATTGTTTGTAACGGTGGTGCATCCGCAGATCGAAGTGAAGACGGCCGATGCGCGGCAGATATTGAGAAAGGAAGTGTTGCTGAAAGATGCGATCCGTCAATGGGGAAACATCGCCGGACTGGTGGCTGGCTTCATGCAAAACGATATGGAACTCATAGGGCGCAGCCTGGAAGACGTGATCATCGAACCTGTGAGAAGCATACTCATCCCGGCTTTTGATGAAGTTAAAAACCGAAGCAAGATTGCAGGCGCATTGGGCGGCGGAATTTCCGGTTCGGGGCCATCCATTTTCATGCTAAGCAAAGAAGAAGCAACAGCAAAAAAAGTAGAAACGGAAATGCAGGAAATTTATACCAAGATCGACCTGCCATTTTATACTTATGTAACAACGATTAATAATGAAGGCGTAAAAATAAACCCGTAAGGTCTTTAAAAACGTTGCAGGTTTTACAAAATAATATGAAATATTTCAGCACCAGTAACAACGCATCAAAAGTAGATTTTAAAGAAGCTACCGTTAACGGCCAGGCACCCGATAAGGGGTTGTATTTTCCTGAGTACATTCCGCAGCTGCCAAAAGAAATCATTGATAACATTGATCAATATTCAAATGAGGATATTGCACTTGAAGTGATCCGGCCTTATGTTGGCGACACGATCCCGGAAGAAGTGTTGAAAAAGATCGTTTCCGAAACAATCAATTTTTCTATTCCGCTTGTCGCTGTTACAGAGAACATTTCTTCTCTCGAACTGTATCACGGACCAACATTGGCTTTCAAAGACATTGGTGCCCGTTTCATGAGCAGGTGCCTGAGTTATTTTGTTCGCGAAGAAAATAAAAAGGTAACGGTGTTGGTCGCTACTTCCGGGGATACCGGCGGCGCGGTTGCCAACGGCTTTTATGATGTTCCGAATGTAGACGTGATCATTTTATATCCGTCAGGGAAAGTGAGCAGCGTGCAGGAAAAACAATTGACGACGCTGGGAAAAAATATCCATGCGCTGGAAATAAAAGGCACTTTCGACGATTGTCAACAGATGGTGAAAGAAGCGTTCATGGATGACGAACTGACGGGCAAAATATTTTTAACATCTGCAAATTCCATCAACGTGGCGCGTTGGCTGCCACAACAATTTTATTATTTCTTCGCTTACAGGCAATGGGCCGACAAAAAAAATCCACCTGTAATTTCGGTACCGAGCGGCAATTTTGGAAATATCTGTGCGGGAATTTTGGCACATGCATCCGGCTTGCCGGTAAAACACTTCATTGCCGCATGCAATGCGAACGACGTAGTACCGGAATTTTTACGTTCCAATAATTACATTCCCAAAAAAGCGGTAGCCACTATTTCAAATGCAATGGATGTGGGCAACCCCAGTAATTTCGTTCGCATCATGGAAATATTTTCGGGAAAAACAGATGAACTGAAAAATAATTTATCCGGCGCAACAGTTTCCGATGAAGAAACAAAAACAACTATCAAAATGGTGTTTGAAGAAGAAGGCTATTTACTCGACCCTCATGGCGCAGTGGGTTATTTTGCGTTGAATGAATACCTGCGAAATCACCCGAACGAAAAAGGCCTGGTCGTTGAAACGGCGCACCCGGTAAAGTTTTACGATGTGGTGGAACCGGTGATAGGAACGAAGGTTTCTATTCCGGAAATTGTAGAAGTGCAATTAAAACTGAGAAAAAAGAGTGTATTGATGGAAAGTGATTATGAAAGCTTGAAAGCGTTCTTGTTGGGAAGATAATTTCTTTTAACTATTAAGTTGAAAGTTTCACGAAGTTTTCTGTACAACAACTCCATTAAACTCCGCAGCAAAAAACTTCATGCGCCTTCGTCCCTTCGCGACTTGCCGATTATAAAAACCTTCCTGTATAACTTTCCTTCACCTTTTTGAGATCCGCAGGCTTTCCTTCAAACACCAGGTTGCCGCCGGCATCACCCGCTTCGGGACCGAGATCAATGATCCAATCAGCGCACTTCAACACATCAGTATTGTGTTCAATCACGAAGATAGAATGACCTTGCTCGATCAATGCATTGAAAGACGTAAGTAATTTTTTGATATCGTTAAAATGAAGACCAGTCGTTGGTTCATCGAAGATGAATAAAATATGTCCCTGTGCTTTTCCTTTTCCTAAAAACGATGCAAGTTTCACGCGCTGTGCCTCGCCACCACTTAACGTGTTGGACGATTGACCAAGCTTGACATACCCCAACCCTACATCGCTCAGCGGCTGAATTCTTTTGGCCACGTCTGCACCAAGTTTTTTATCCTTGCTGAAAAATTCAATCGATTCATCCACGCTCATTTCTAAAATATCATGGATATTTTTTTCCTGGTATTTCACCTCCAGCACTTCCTCCTTGAATTTTTTCCCATTGCATACATCGCACACCAGGTGTACATCTGCGAGGAACTGCATTTCCACAATTTGTTCGCCTTCACCTTTGCAGGCATCACATCTTCCCGCATCTACGTTGAAAGAAAAATGTTTCGGCAAAAAACCACGCATCTTACTCAACGGTTGTTTTGCAAACAGGTCGCGGATCTCGTCGTATGCTTTTATGTAAGTAACGGGGTTGCTGCGACTTGATTTTCCAATCGGATTCTGGTCCACCATTTCAACCTGGCTCAGGTGCTCCACATCGCCTTTCAATCCACGAAACAAGCCTGGCTTATCTGTCCCTTCGCCTTTCAGTTTTTGCAAGGCAGGATAGAGAATTTGTTTGATTAATGTTGTTTTTCCGCTTCCACTCACACCACTGATGGCGCATAAAATATTCAAAGGGAATTTTACGGTGATGTTTTTCAGGTTATGTTGGCTGGCACCTTCCACCGTAATACTGCGTGTCCATTTGCGAACGTTTTTGGGTGGATCGATGGATAATTTTCCGGATAAATATTTCCCGGTAAGACTTTCCGGGTTGGCAACGATCTCGTTGTAATTCCCTTCAGCAATTACTTCACCACCCAGGTGACTTGCAAGCGGCCCCATGTCGATGATGTGATCGGCTTCGCGCATCATCATTTCGTCGTGTTCTACTACCACGACCGTATTTCCAAGATTACGCAGTTCTTTTAAAACACCGATCAGCCTTTCCGTATCGCGGCTGTGAAGGCCGATGCTGGGTTCATCTAAAATGTATAACGAATTGGTAAGGTTACTGCCAAGGCTCCGCGTCAATTGTATGCGCTGACTTTCACCGCCACTCAATGAATTAGCAAGGCGGTTTAAAGTAAGATAGCCCAAACCCACGTCCATTAAGGTTTTGATGCGGGTGTTGATCTCGAGTAAAATTCTTTTCGCGATTTGTTCGTCAAATTTACCAAGCTTTAAATCCCTGAACCAAACCTGCAGATCTTTTACAGGCATTTCACACAACCGGCCAATATGTAAGCCACCTACTTTTACGTACAACGCTTCTTTGCGCAAGCGATATCCTTCGCATTCCGGACACAAGGTTCTTCCGCGATAGCGGCTCAATAAAACACGGTATTGAACCTTGTATAAATTTTGTTCTACCTCTTTAAAAAAATCGTTGATGCCATTTGCATAACTATTTCCTTTCCAGAGATCGTCCAGTTGTTTTTTCGTAAGATCCATGATCGGCTTATGGATCGGAAAGTCGAACCTTTTCGCCGCGCGAATGAATGCTTCTTTCCACTCACCCAGTTTTTCTCCCTTCCACGGCGCAACAGCGCCTTCGTACAAACTCAGTCTTTTATCCGGAATGATCAGATCAGGGTCTATTCCAAGGATCATCGAAAATCCTTCGCAAGTTGGACATGCGCCGAATGGATTGTTGAACGAAAATAAGTTCGGAACGGGTTCTTCAAACTGAATGCCGTCGAGTTCAAATTTGTTGCTGAAAGGAAGCACCTTTTTTTCATTGATCTCGAGTTCCATCACACCTTCGCCTTCGTAAAACGCAGTACCGACCGAGTCTCCGAGCCGATGCAGATCGTCCTCGTCAAAATCTTTTTTCACGATCCTATCCACTAAAATAAAAGTATTTGCAGCAAGCTTTATGCTTTTGGCTTCCAGCAGATCTTCTATCCGTAAAATTTCACCTTTACTATACAAACGTGAAAATCCTTTCTGCAATAAAATATTCAGCTCTTCTTTATTGTCGCGGTTCGCGTGATTTTTAAATGCTGCCAGGATCAAAATTTTATCGCCTTCCGCACATTCATTGATCGCTTTGATGACATCGGTTACGTCATCCTTTTTTACCTCGCGTCCGCTCACCGGCGAGATGGTTTTACCGGCGCGCGCAAACAACAAACGCAGGTAATCGTAAATTTCAGTCATGCTGCCTACCGTACTTCTTGGCGTGCGCGTAATCACTTTTTGCTCGATGGCGATCGCCGGACACAAACCTTTTATATAATCAACATCAGGCTTATTCATGCGTTGCATAAACTGGCGCGCGTAAGCGCTCAGACTTTCTGCATATCTTCTTTGTCCTTCGGCAAATAAGGTATCGATGGTCAGCGATGATTTTCCTGAACCTGAAACGCCTGTAACAACGATAAGTTTATTGCGCGGTATCGCTACATCCACATTCTTCAGATTATGAACCCTTGCACCTTTGATAAAAATATCGTTATGATCGGAAACCGCAGGAGTTGCAGCCTTTTTTTTGGAGGAGGTTTTTGCTTGCATATGATGTAAACAAAGTTACGGATTTTGCTACATTTTTTAGCTTTTTGTTTTTTGGAGGAGGACGGAAATGCAGCTAAATTATTTTATCTGATCACATAATTCATCGGCATTGTAAAGACGTCTTGCCGGAAAGAAATCTGTCTTGATGAAGAAATTCGTGCCAAGGTGAAAAAGGCAAATTTTTAAACACTTTTTTTAACATTTGAAATGATCCGGATCATGAGAAAATATTCTTTTGCAGAAGTTGTAATAAATTTTTACAAAAAAATTAATTTCGCATAACGCTCATTTTTAATGATTTATTGCAAAAAAGTAGTTTTTTACAAACATATTTTTAAAAAATATATAAAAAAATTTGGCGGATTAAATTTAATTCCTAATTTCACACTTCCAATATCCAATTAAAGTGAAAAGCCGATAAAGCCTATCTAACAGACTTCTACGTGCATTCTCTTCTAGTTGGAACAAACAAACCAAATTGTCCAATAACCAACAAAAACCGTAGAAGTTATGAAATTTCTAAACAACCTCACTGACCAGCAGCTCGTACACCTTTACATGGATGGCGATTCAAATGCTCTTTCAACTCTTGTAACGCGCTACAAAGACAAGATCTTTACTTCCATTTATTTGCTTGTAAAAGACAAATACTTAGCAGAAGACATTTTCCAGGACGTTTTCATCCGGATTATCGACACTTTAAAAGGTGGCCGTTATACAGACGAAGGGAAGTTTCTTCCATGGGCAATGCGTATTGCGCACAATCTTTGTGTGGATCATTTCAGGAAAGTAAAACGCAGCCCGGCCATCAAAACCAGCGATGACCGCGATATTTTTGAAGTGTTAAATTTTTCCGAAGCAGGTGTTGACCAGCGTATGATGGCTGAACAAACACACGAGAAAGTAAGAAAGATGATTGATATGTTACCTGAAGATCAGCGTGAAGTGATTATCATGCGTCATTACGCCGACCTGAGTTTCAAAGAAATTTCTACCTTAACCGACTGCAGCATCAACACTGCATTAGGAAGAATGAGATATGGTTTGATCAACCTTCGCAAAATGATGACTGAAAAGCAAATTGCTTTGTAAGATATAGGTTCCACATCCCCAAAGAGAACCAACTAAAAACTCCGCAGATCTGTCTTGCGGAGTTTTTTTTGCAATGGACTGCCATGGTTTTCGCAGGTAATTCAGATAATTTTTAAACTACGATCTTGCAGGTCACAACCAGCCAGTCTGCAACCGCTATTGTTTGCGATGTCTTCCAATTCCTACACTATTTCTATTTCTTCTCAAAAGCATCTACCCCGCATTGCAACCATGCCAGGTATTCGGATTTTGATGGAGTGTAGCCAACAGGATGAGATAATAACACTTCATCGGTATTTAAGACAGCATACAAAGGTTGCGCATTGTTCTTGAAATTTTCTGTTTCGAAAGTTGCCCATTTGTCGCCTATCGTGATAATCTGCTTATCTGCACCTTCCTTTGTTTTATAAGTAAATTGTTCGGCGGAAGGTAATTTCTTTTTATCGTCAACATATAGGGAGATGACGATAAAGTTTTCTTTCATGAGTTTATATACCTCCGGATCGCTCCATACATTTTCTTCCATGCGACGGCAATTTACGCAGGCATAGCCGGTGAAGTCGAGTAATATGGGCTTATGTTGTTCGCGCGCCATCTTTAATCCGGCTTCATAATCGCGCGAGCAATTCAGATCGAGTACGCAATCATGGCCGCTTTTATAAATACTATTGTAAAGCGGTGGCGGAAATCCACTGATCAGTTTAAGGTTAGCATACTTCGTATTTGTCAAACCCGGAATAAGATAAAGCGTTGCGGTTACGGCGATCAACCCTAATAAAACGCGTACCGGAGGTAATTTCGTTTTCGGAGAATCATGCTTAAACCTGATCACGCCAAAAAGATATAATGCCAATGCAGCGGTCACCAATACCCAGATACCGATAAACACCTCGCGTTTTAACAAGCCCCAATGCATTACAAGATCGGCATTTGATAAGAATTTGAATGCAAGTCCGAGCTCGATAAATGCCAGCACGATCTTTACGGAAGTGAGCCATCCGCCCGACTTCGGCAATGATTTGAGCCAGTTAGGGAAGAGAGCAAACAATGCAAAAGGCAGCGCCAGCGCCAGTCCGAAGCCGCCCATACCCGCAGTAAGCTGCATTGCTCCACCATCGGCAGAAAGCGAACCTGCCAGAAGCGAACCGAGTATCGGGCCCGTGCAGGAAAACGATACCAGTGCCAGCGTGAGTGCCATAAAGAAGATCCCTGCAATGTTACCCGCACCAGCTTTACTATCTGTACTATTGGAGATGCTGCTCGGCAAGGTGATCTCGAACAACCCGAAAAAAGAAAGTGCGAAAACGATGAAGATCACAAAAAACGCAATATTGAGATATGGATTGGTAGAGATATTATTGAGTATCTCCGGATTGTTGTGATCAAGAAAATGAAACGGCAGGCTCAGCAATACATAGATCATGAAAATAAAAAAGCCATAGAGGAAAGCATTAGTGATACCGGCTTTGCGGCTCGTTGCTTTTTTTGTAAAGAAAGTTACTGTTAATGGTATCATTGGAAACACGCATGGCGTAAGCAAAGCCACTAATCCGCCTAAAAAACCAAGTATGAATAATGAAAGTAATCCCTTTGACCCGGGTGCAGCGGCGCTGCCGTTTGCACCACAATCCGTGAGCGGCTTATCGAGATTTATTGCCGGGATCAAAATGCGGTTGGCATTTGCCGCAACAGCAACACCCCCTTCCAGGTTTGCAGCAAGCGGATCATCATGATGAAGAAATGTTTTGCCATCGGCGATATCATAACTGATCGTGAATTTTAAAACAGCCGGAACCTGACCAGTGATAGAAACGACCTGGTTAAACTGTACCGAGGAAGCAAACGCATCTACGTTTTTTTCAAACACACCGTCCTTAATAATAATTTGCTTACTGAAAGATGCAACCTGGATGAAAGTAGTAGCGCTGTCCTCATCATTTAAAACAATGCCTTCCAGTTCTTCCATTTCCATTTTAGGATAGATATACCAACCCTTGTCGATACTTCCGGAAACGGACAGATCATATTTGCCTTCTGCTTTCTTTTTTGCAGTCACCTGCCATTTCACATGCGAACTATCCTGCGCAATTGAGTTCGCTGAAAAACCAATCAGAAAAAACAGGACCGCCGATAACCATTTAACCTTCGCCATAAAAAATGTTTAAAAAAAATCCCGATAAAATCGGGATAGAAGGATAAAATTAAAAATTATTTACCGCCAAGCTTTACACTAAACGGAATTTCTTTTGGCGGAAGACATTTTTTATCATTGCATACCATAAATTCAACCGTACCGTTTACCACTGTGGCAGCGGCAGTTTTTACTTTCACCATTTGTTTAAATGTAACTTTCGTTGTATAGAATTTCAATACGGAATGAAAATTTGCATCGTATTCTTTAATAAGTTTCCCATCTTCTTTCACTTTTCCATCAGCTGTTACCAGTGGGTTTTTCGCAAAAGTAAAAGCTGTCGGAACCGGTCCTTCCCCCGCGTCTTGTGCATATAAGTGCCAGCCTGGGGCAATCCCGGCAGTTAATTGTATTTCATATGTTTTATCAGCTATTTTTTTTGCAGTGTAGTTCCAGGTTACCGGGTTTTCGATCTGCGCAAAAGCGCCAGCGATGATGCTAAAAACAAAGGCAAGCGTGAGTGAAAATCTTTTCATCGTTGAGGTTTTTAATTTATGGCAAAGATATTTCAGCGGCTGTTGGAAGGCTGTTAAACTTTGTTAATTATCTTCTTATGAAAGCGCAAACAATGAGTTGAAAACGGTTTTGCCGTCTACATTGTTCAAAATATCACTGCAGGCGCGTTCCGGATGCGGCATCATGCCAAATACGTTTCTGTTTTTATTGCAGATACCGGCTATGTTATTGGTGGCACCATTTGGATTGCTTTCGGCATTTACATTGCCTGCCGCATCGCAGTAACGATATAAAATCTGGTTATTAGAAGTAAGGGTTGACAATACATCGTTGCTGGCAAAATATCTTCCTTCGCCGTGGGCAACGGGGATTTTCAGTGTAGCATTTCCTTTTTCTTCTTTAATGAAAACGTTTTTACAAACGAACTGTTGTTTTGCGTTGCGAAGCAATACGCCGGGCAACAAGCCGCTTTCGCACAATATCTGGAAGCCGTTGCAAACTCCGAGTACCTTGCCACCATTGTTGGCAAAATCGATGACGCTTTTCATCATCGGGCTAAAACGGGCGATGGCGCCGCAACGGAGGTAATCGCCATAACTGAAACCTCCTGGTAAAACGATACAATCTTCGGTGGAGAACAAGCTTAGATCTTTGTCTTTGTGCCAGAGCGGAACAACATCCTGGTTGAGATCATGTTGAAGTGCGCCGATCATGTCCCTATCGCAATTGGAACCCGGAAAAACAACCACACCAAATTTCATAATATAGAATTTTAGCTTGAAGAAGTGCAAATGTACGATAAATGGGTTGACATCCCATTGGGATGTCAACCCATTTATCGTACAAAATAGCTCACCACCACCACCATCGCCACCATCGCCCAATGAAGAAACAACGGCACCCACTTTTTTTCAGGGTAAAAGAAGGCTGCAGCCATAATTAGAGACAGCGGAACTGCCGTCAATATCCAGTAATTAAAGCCAGGAACAATATTCAAAAAAGGAATTCCCGCCGCAACAATTAGGTACAAATAAACAAGCTGCCAGCTCTTTCGGGTCTGCACCACCTGTCGACGAAGGTTGTTTTGTATGAAAACAATTCCGATCAAACCCGTTATCAGCAACAAAATGATGGCGGCCAGCGTCCATCCCGATTCATAAAAAGTGGGTAACATCAGCCCCGTCTGCGGTAGCCGGTAAGTCTTCCATTTGTCCGTGAGAAATAACCATGCACCAAAGAAGTAAAAAGGAGTACCAATACCTACGAGCGCCATTAACCACTCCGGAAGTTTGAAAGGACGCGCGATAGCCAGTCCTACCAATGCCAGCAAGGCAAATAAAATGCTGGGGTAATAAAAAAAAGTACAAACACCAATCGTCAATCCGATATTGAATATAGCCGTCTTTGGCGAAGAATGATTGTGAAGGAAACAAAGTTGCGACCAAACCCAGATCAGGAATGTATTAACTATAAGAGGAGCCGACAGGCAGAACCAGTCTGCAAAAAGGGAAGTTACCAGCAGGTAACTCATCCCTACAAGGTAGTTTGGCCGTTGCAGCATTCGCTGTGAATTAACCACGGTATTAAAACTGATGGCTTGTATGTATAATAAAACAAAACCAATGATACTGTAGATAATCGGCGAGGACGCTCCTGCCGGACGGATCAATTGCAAAAAATAATTATACAAAACACCAGCAGATACCTGTGCCTTCGGAACTTCCGGGTGCAGAAAGATGGCAAACTTAAGGACAAGTCCGTACACGAAAAGTAGAAAATTGTTGTAAGGATTGTTTGCTTTGAAGGTTGCTATCACAATAACGAAATTGAAAAAATTTATTACAAAAGTGAATAATAAATAGCAGAAAGCAATAAAAACGAATCGCAGATTTTAAATTGATTCGAAGATCGGCCGATAATAATCCTGCTTCTTAAGGTTGCGCAAAGATTACATAAATCCGGCAACAAAGATCACCGGACGCTGAGATATGCCGGTATGCCCGGGCATGAAAAAAAATCTGTGATCCGGCTCTCAATTAAAATCGATCTTCGCAAATCCCACGAAATTCCGGAACAGGCACGGCACGATTACCTGCCTTGAACTTACCTGCTTAAGTAACCTCGGCATGAATGTATACCCTTTTTCGCCGCTCTTGATGGTCGCATAACGTTTTATTTCGCCATCCGGCTGGAGCGCAAAATCATTGATCACCTGCTTGTTTTTGTCCACAAACAGGTAATGGATTTCGCTGCCCATATTGATCGTGGCGAAAGACAGGAAGTTGTCGGTTTCCACATCAGATTGCTTTTTATTAATGATATTGCTCCACTTCATGGTAAGGTCTTTGCTGAAGTTGAATATCATCACGTCATTATAATTGTATACCATGTCGCGTTCTGTGTTGCGGAAAGGATCGTTCCAATAGTAGCTGTTATAATAACTGTTTCGTTGAAAGCGGTAATAGTAAGGAGAAGAATAATAATACGGATCATAATAAGAACGGTTCCATCGGTTATTGAAGCCGCGGTTCTGCGAATAAAAATCTTCCATCGTGATCAGCAATCCGCTGTCTTTTTTAAGTACGATGCTTTTAATATAAAAATTATTATATGCTGCGCGCCAGTCGAGCGTGTTGGTAAGGCGGCTGCGCAAGCTGTCATCAAAAATATTGTATGCCCGTTGTTTTTCCTGCAGATCGTCTTTATTGAAAACGGCCGTCAGCAAGCCTTCCACATTAGCAATATTTTTTTTGTAAACAAATGAATTGATGAAGATTAATTTATTCTGGTTATCGATCTTGAAATTTACATCCATGATCTTTTTTTCATCGAGCGGGATATCTTTCGTAAAAAAACCATCTGAATTCGGCTTATGATAAGCGATCTCCAGTTTACTGATATAATCGGAACGGTTCTTATTTGATTGGCGCGTGTAAAAAAATGTGCCTTCATTGTCAATCTCCAGATCGCCGTAGGTTTCCCGGCGATCATCATAATCAAATATATTCACTGTGCTGTCTGTTTTCCTAAGTTCCGAATTAAAAAGGGACGTAGACAGCGTGAGTTTATCATTTTTGCGCATCATCTTGTACAAAAGAATCTTTTGTTTGTCTTCGCTGTTGTTCAGATAATAGATCTTGTTGTCTGCCAGGAAGCTAATTTTCGCAGTATCAAGATACATTTCGTCGCCGATCATGTTGCCCGAACCATCCATTTTTGCTGCGTTGCAATAAATGTAGTTTCCTTTTTGATATTGAAAAAAAACAAGGAAATAATCCGGGTAAGTGATGAAGTCGACATTGAAGGTTTTCTCAGAAATAAAATCCAGTTTAATCGTATTCTCCAGTACCATATCATTCGAATAAATGGCGAGCCGGTGTTTGCGGTTGATATTTTTATACACAAGATATTTTCCGCCAAAATTTCCCAATATCTCAAAATTCATATTGCGGTTATCTTCCCGAACGATATCAGAATAAGTGACTCGCTGAGCGAAAGAAGCTGCTGAAAGCATAAGAAAAGTGGCAAAAAGAAAGATTCGTTTCATCTGTTATGGTGTTTGGTTTTCGACAGCCGGTGACCAATATGCTGATACTAATGGTTCAATCGATTTTGCATAAATTTACGGATAAAAATGTTCAAGGTTCAAGGTAGAAGGTTCAAAGTTTTGCCAATTTAATACTCAATGCCCGATAGCTTTGTATCTGAATTGAATTAACTCCGAATTTTAATCCTTGAACCCTTAACTACTATACATGCAAACAATACTCATCACCGGCGGAACCGGATTACTCGGAAACGCGCTCATACAGCTTTTGAAAGACAATGGTTATCACAGTATCATACTAACGCGCAGTCTGAAAGACAGGACGAACGACGAATGGGTGAGCTATGCTTTATGGGACGTGAAGAACAGAACGATCGATCTGGCAGCCGTTCAGAGAGCCGATCATGTCATTCATCTTGCGGGCGCCGGTGTGGTAGAAAAAAAATGGACCGAAGCCTACAAAAAAGAGATCGTCGATAGCCGCACAGAAAGCGCGCGGCTTGTGATAGAAACGCTTCGCAACAATCCGCATCGTGTAAAAACTATTGTGAGCGCGTCGGCCATAGGTTGGTACGGCGAAGATAGAATTCCCGGAAAAAGTTTTACGGAAGACGATAAACCAGATCCTGGTTTTCTTGGCGAAACCTGCCGCCTTTGGGAAGAAAGCATTTCTACCGCAGAAGACCTGGGCATCCGTGTTTGCAAAATCAGGATCGGTATTTTGCTAAGTGCCGTCGGCGGCGCATACGCCGAATTTGTGAAGCCCGTAAAATTTGGCTTTGCCACTATTCTCGGAAACGGAAAACAAATGGTGAGCTGGATACATATCGATGACGTATGCAGAATATTCCTTCACGCTGTACAACATCCATCGCTGAGCGGAAGTTACAATGCCGTCGCGCCTTCACCGGTCACAAACAAAACACTGATGATGAAGATCGGTGAAGCGCTGAAAGGGAAATTCTTCATTTCTGTATATGTTCCCGCATTTGTATTAAATATCATGATGGGAAAACGCAGCATCGAAGTACTTAAAAGTACAACAGTGAGTTGCAGCAAAATAAAAGAGGCAGGGTTTACTTTTTTGTATCCGGGGCTTGATGCGGCACTGAACGATCTCGCAAAAAAATAATCTTCTACGTTTTAAGATCAGATTTTCTGAAATAACTGATCACGATGTACCCGTAAATAACGATGTAGGTAACAGATGCGATAATCAGCGAATAATCGGGTACCGTACGCATATTGAAAGCTTTCGGATTAAAAGGATTTGACACCAATGAATCCGCAGCATCCAGCGGCATGAAATAACCGATCTGGCTTCCCTGGAAAGTAAAACTTGCCCACAAAATATTGTCTACAATAAATACCACCGCAAAATAAATGATGATGGCAAGTCCCGTCCGCTTCACAAGTATCGCGATCAGGAAGGCGACCATGAGATACAAGGTTGCCATCAATGCATAATAACCTATAAAATGAACCGACCTGAAAATATCGGAAGCCGAAGGTGAATAATACAAGCCAACGGCAAGGGCAGAAAGAAAAACCAGTACCGTAGAGATCGCAACAAAAAATATCAGCAGCGAAAATTTGGCTTTTAGAAAATCCATGCGGCTCCAGCCGTCGATGATGTTCTGGCGATGCGTTCTGTATTGAACCTCGTTGGTGATGAGCAAAATAAACAACATTCCAACAAGGATAAAAAAGAGTCCGCCAAACCAGCTTGCCGTGTGCCATATCTTTGGAAAAACATAAGGCGTATCAATCAATGCATCGATCATTCTGCCTTCCATCCCTGATTTGGCTGAGGTAAATTCATTGTACTTGCTCGCGGAAAAAAAGAACGCCAACGGATAAGAAACCAGAAAACCACCAAACAGGATCCAGAATGTTCTGTAGGTTTTTAATTTGAGCCATTCTATTTTAAAAAGATTCAACATATAAATAGTTTAAAAGTTAGTGTTTAGAGGCTAGCAGCCGAAGCCTGAAGTTTAGAGTCGGATACGGCTTTACTTAACCGCTGAACCCTAAACACGCAACTCACTTATCGCTTTTTTTACCGGTGATTTCCAGGAATTTCGTTTCCAGGGAAGTTCGTTTTATCAATAATTTTGTGAGTACAATTCCATGATCGAAACAGAATTTATTCAGCTCCGCTCCATTGATATCTTTCGAACAGATTAACTGCACTTCTTCTCCATTTGGTTGAAGACTTTCCACTGCCGGATTCATTTTCAGTATTTCAATCAACTTTTGAAGGTCTGCGGCGGCCAGTTCTACCGTCACTTTCGCCACTTCCACACCGGCCGTTGAACTTTCAAGGATCTCATTAACTGAACCCACTTTTTTAAGTACCCCTTTTTGAATAATAGCAACATGCGTACAAACTTTCTCCACTTCATCCAGGATATGACTTGCCATGATGATCGTTTTGCCGCGCTTGTGAAGTTCTTTAATCAGCTCCCTTATTTCTGCTATTCCCGCAGGATCCAGGCCGTTGGTAGGCTCGTCAAATACCAATACATCCGGATCGCCCAGCAATGCGGACGCGATGGCCAATCGCTGTTTCATTCCCAAAGAAAATGTATTGAATTTGGATTGGCGACGTTCGTATAAATTTACGATACGCAAAACCCTTTCAATGTCGTCTTCGCTGCGGCCCTTTATCCTTGCCGATATCCGTAAATTATCTTCGGCGCTCAGGTAATGATAAAAATTGGGCGTTTCGAGCAATGTTCCCATTTGTTTGCGAACACTGTCCGGTGTTTCTACTTTAAGTCCCCACAAAAAAGTACAGCTGGTAGCATTGAGCACATTCATTACAATTCCCAGCAACGTGGTTTTGCCACTTCCATTAGGTCCCAATATTCCGAAAACGCTGCCGCCGGGAACGATAAAACTCACTTCGTTCAGTGCCTTTAAGTAGCCATAATTTTTTGAAAGCTTATCAACCGTTAATATGCTCATTTTTGTACAAAATTAATATTGTCCAAGATAAATGTTTTTATGGTTGCCGTTTTGAAAATAAATTATAAAAGGCAAATTAAGGTTGCCAGTGACGGTCGTGCCACACAGACGAAAAATCTCCCACCATGGCATAGCCGTGTTCGTTGAACCGCAGTTTGTGTAACCGCAGGCCATCTACATCATGTTGCGAAACTTTCCTGAAAAATGGGTTCATCGTTCCGCCAACCGCTCCGGGAGCCGCTGTCGGATCATATTGAAATTCAGGATCCGTGATGGTTCCGCGCGGATACATGATGCCAGGTGCACCGGTACCGCGAATATCCAGCATTTCGGGGTGATCGAGTCCGAGGGAATGACCGAATTCATGCGCAGCCGTTGTGGAATTATTCAACAGGTTTTGTAATTTGAAATAACCGGTATTGCTGTTGATTCCGTCTACAAATGAAATATCGCCGTGTACATATTCTTCCACGCGATAAAAATTAAGGGAAGCATTTTCGTTGCTATAAACATCTTCAGGAACCAGGTTCGGCGCATGTTCACCCACAATGTTGAATATAATCTCGTATGTTCGTCCTTGCCTTTGAACAACCGCATGTGATTCGTTCCAATGCATGGCAATGTCATTTGCAATATTGGCCGCAAGTGCAGCCGTGGCTGCATCGCCATATAAAAATACGGAGGCATGCAAAATCAGCCGGCCGGCGGTTTCATCGAGTTCCATGATTCCCATGACAAATTATTTTAAATAAAGGTCAAAATAGTCGGTCACTTTTTGATAAAGATGTGCGCGATCTTTTCCAAGCACATTGTGTTCATGTCCGGGATAGATCATATAATCTACCTGAACACCCGCATCCACGGCGGCTTTCACAAAGTTAACAGAATGTTGTTGTAACACCACCGGATCCTGCAAACCGTGAATGAGGAGCAACTTATCTTTCAACTTTACTGCTTGACTGGTAAGATCCGTTGCGGCATAACCTTCCGGATTTTCCTGCGGCATGTCCATATATCTTTCGCCATACATAATTTCATACATGCGCCAATTCATCACCGGACCGCCGGCTACGCCCGCTTTAAAGATGCCGGGATGATGCAGTAAAAAATCGGTCGTCATAAATCCGCCATAACTCCAGCCAAACAGCCCCATACGCTTGGTGTCGATGAAAGACTTCGCGTTTAAAAAAACAATGGCCGTCATCATATCTTCCATTTGCGGTTCGCCGGTATGACGATGAATAACCTGTTCGAAAACCTTACCCCTGCTGGCACTGCCGCGGGTGTAGATTGTAAAGATAACGTACCCTCTTTCGGCCATGTATTGGAACCAATAGTCGCTGGCACCTCCGTTCCAGCTATTGAGGATCAATTGCGCGTGCGGACCGCCGTACCAATACACAACTGCCGGGTATTTTTTCGTGCTGTCAAAATTCACCGGTGTATACATGCGGCAATAAAGGTCGGTACCTTCCTTATTTTTGATAGTGAAGATATTCATGTTCCCTCTTGCGTAAGATGCCAGAGGATCGGAAGATTGCACTAGCAATTTTGTTTTGCCGGTTTTAACATCGATAAGCTGAACGGTCCTGGGATCTGTTGTGGTGCTGTAATTATCGATCACGTAATTTCCATCGCTGCTGATGCTGGTATTATGAACTCCGCTTTCAGCCGTTATCCGCGTGGTCTTCAGCGATCTTATATTCACAGAATAAAGATTTTTTGTGATCGGCGATTCCTGTCTGGAAACGTAAAAAATATTTTCGCCTTTTGCATCAAGGCCCTTTACTTCCAGCACCTCCCATTGACCGGCGGTAAGTTGGCGGACAAGTTTGCCAGATACATCATACAAATACAATTGGTTCCACCCATCACGGCGACTTTGCCAGATGAATTTCGTGGGATCATTTTTTAAGAACAACACCGGCACCAGCGGCTCGGTATATTTTGCATCTGTTTCTTCAAACAACGTTTTTACAAAATCACCAGAAGTTGCATCATATTGATTCAACCACATATGATTTTGCCGACGATTCAATACCGCAATAAAAATATATTTATCATCCGGGCTCCAGGCAATGTTGGTGAGAAACTGCTCTTTCGGTTCGCCTGTTTTCAGCCAGGTTGTTTGTTCGGTAGTTGTGTTATATACGCCCACCGTCACATGATGACTGCTGTCGCCGGCCATCGGATATTTCACATTGATCACTTTTGCGGGAATCGTGGTCCAGTCGATGATCGGGTAATTTGGCACCATCGTCTGATCCATGCGATAAAAGGCTAGCGACTTCCCATTGTTGCTCCAGAAAGTCCCTTTGGTAATTCCAAACTCGCTCTGGTGAACGCTTGAGGCGTATACGATGTTTTCAGAACCATCGTCCGTCAATTTTTTTGCTGAGTCGTTTCTGGCAACATATAAATTAAAATTGTCGAGATAAGCCGTATAGCCGTCGCTGCTCTGATCGGCATTTTCTTTTGCGCCCAGCCATTTTTGGACCACCACTTTATATTCATCAGAAGTGTTGCTGAAAGAATATTTCGTTCCTTTCAGGCTCACCACCCAATTATCGTTGTTGAATTGGATCGGCGGAAAAGCAGCCACGGTGTCGAGTGTTCCGGCACGCAAACGCTGATTGAATTGCGACAGTGTAAGAAAGGGTGTTTCTTCTTTGCTTTTAAAATTCCCTCGAACAAAAATATCCTTTCCATCTATCTTTTTAAGATAGATATAATCATCCGTGCCTTTGATAAATTGCAGCTGGCGAAGGTTTTCGGGTGCCAGCGTTGTTCGTGCATTCACCATTGCATCCTGCATGGTGAGCATTTTTTGCTGCGCAAAGACAGCCATACCAATAAAAAGTGCGGGAAGCAACAAGAGCTTTTTCATCGACAAATTTTAAAATTGAATATTCAAGGTTGATGGTTGAAAGTTAAGCCTTCAACTTTAAATAGCCAACTAACTTAACCATTGCTAATCCTGAACATTCAACCTTGAACATTCAATTTTGTATTGTCAATTCCTGAGCGGCTTTCCGGTTTTAAGAATGCTCTGAATTCGTTCCAGCGTTTTCTTTTCGGCCGTCAGGCTAAGGAACGCCTCTCTTTCGAGGTCGAGCAGGTATTGTTCGCTTACCAATGTTTGTTCGCTCAGATCGCCGCCACACATCACATACGCAAGTTTCTTTGCTACTGTTACATCGTGATCGGTTGCATATTTTCCGCGGTGCATTCCATTGATCCCGGCATACATGGCGCCAAGCCCGGACCGGCCCAGCACCTTGATATCAGTACGTTGAACGGGCATCGTATACCCATCGTCGTACATATTGATCACTGCTTTTTTTGCTTCCGCAATGCGGCGGCCGATATTGATACTCACTTCGTCCAATCCTTTCCTATAGATACCCATATCGAAAGCTTCAAAAGCCGATGTCGCCACTTTTGCGGTAGCAATATTCAGGAAGCGGTTTTGTAATGTGATGGTTTCCGGTTCACCGGGATGCATCTCATCTGCGGCGCGCAAAACAAATTCTTTTGTACCGCCGCCGCCGGGAATAACGCCGATGCCCACTTCCACCAGGCCCGTGTAAGTTTCGGCAGCAGCAATTACTTTATCCGCATGAAGACAGATTTCACAACCGCCACCCAGCGCCAGTCCGTGCGGTGCAAGCACCACCGGAATAGAAGAATAGCGAACGCGCATCATCGTGTTTTGAAACATACGGATCGCCATGTCGATCTCATCATAATCCTGTTCGATCGCCAGCATGAAGATCATACCCACATTGGCACCCGCGCTGAAGTTGGCACCTTCATTGGCGATCACCAATCCTTTGTATTTATCTTCTGAAATCGAGATTGCTTTCTGTATTCCTTCCAACACTTCACCGCCAATGCTGTTCATTTTAGTGTACCATTCTAATCCCACTACATCATCGCCCAGGTGATATGCGCGGCAGGCGCTGTTTTTCCAGATGGTTTCATTCGCAAAATTCTTCATCACCAGGAAGGCCTCACCACCCGGCAACGGCTTGTATTGACCGGAACTGACATCATAGGCCAAGCGCTTTCCATTCTCCACTTTATAAAAAGTCTTGTTTCCTTTTGCAAGCATTTCTTCCACCCATGCCGCCACGGCGAAACCTGCTCCCTTCATGGCTTCTACGGTTTTGGCAACGCCCAAAACGTCCCAACTTTCAAATGCCCCGATCTCCCAGCCGAAGCCGGCCATCATACCATCGTCTACGCGATACAATTCATTGCTGATCTCCGGAATGCGGTGACTGATATAAGAAAATAACGCATAATGAAACTGCCGGTAAAATTCACCTGCCTTGTCGGTACCGGCCACCAGCGCTTTCAGCCTGCTATTGAGGTCCTCTATTGGCTTCGCAGTTTCAAGCGTCGCAAACTTTGGTTTTGACCTCGGTTCGTATTCCAATGTCTGCAGATTCAGCACCTGGATATCTTTTTCGCCATCGGCGCTTTTTACTTTTTTAAAGAAACCCTGGCCGGTCTTGTCGCCGAGCCAGTTATTTTCGATCATCTTACTGAGCCAGGAAGGAATATTGAAAATGTCCTTTGCTTCATCATCCGGACAATTTTCATATACACCTTTCGCCACTTTCACCAGTGTATCGATGCCTACAACATCTGCCGTTCGAAAGGTGGCAGATTTTGGACGTCCAATAACAGGACCGGTTAATGCATCGATCTCATCGATACCCAATTGTAGTTTTTCCATTGCGTTCATAATGGCCATCATGCCAAAAACGCCCACACGATTTGCTATAAATGCCGGCGTATCTTTCGCAAGAACAGTTGTTTTGCCAAGATACAGATCGCCATAATTCATCAGGAAATCCACTACTTCCGGATCGGTAAACGGCGTGGGGATAATTTCCAGTAAACGCAGATACCTAGGCGGATTAAAAAAATGCGTTCCGCAAAAATGTTTCTTAAAATCTTCGCTTCTTCCTTCGGCCATCATGTGTATCGGAATGCCCGAAGTATTGGAAGTGATAAGCGTACCGGGTTTGCGGAATTTTTCCACTTCTGTAAATACGGATTGTTTTATATCCAGCCTTTCCACCACTACTTCAATGATCCAGTCTGCGCCGGCGACATCTTTCATATTGTCGGTAAAATTGCCGGTAGTGATGCGTTTCAACACATCTTTCGTGTAAAGTGGTGAAGGATTTGACTTCGCCGCAGCCGCAAGCGCATCGTTTACGATCTTATTACGCTCCGCAGGTTTTGCGTCGGCCGCAAGATCCTTGGGCGCGATATCCAGCAACAATACCTGTAAACCAATGCCGGCAAAATGTGCGGCGATACGGCTCCCCATTACTCCACTTCCTAGAACGGCAACTTTTTTTATAGTTCTTTTTGACATGATCGAAAATTAGTTAGTTAAACAACTATTTTTAAAAAACCGAAGTTAGTCGTTTCGCACAAATACACAAAATTTACTGTTTACTATTGAATATTTCCCGTGCGTTCGCCGGCTTACTGTTTTTATTTTTGATCGTTCTATAAATAGGAATGCCCCGCATCGCTGCGGGGCTGTTCACTTGCTTGCCTCTGATTGCAATCATTCTACAAAATATTCATTTCCGGCAGGGTTAATATACCCTGTTTTTCCAGCAAAAGTACGCACCTGCAGATATTGACCACCGGGCATCATTTTTACTTCTGTATATTTTGGCTGTATATAAGTATTGTTGAGGAAATAGTACCCTTTCAGCGTATTGTCACCGGTTACCACAAAACCACCATCGTCGTAAATAATGTCTGCGTACCCTTTAGAAATAATGTCATTGTTTTTAGTGTCTTTCACATAAGTCTTTCCATCGTGCTGAACAATTACGTATTGCGTATTGTTATTGCCGTTCACTACTGTCAGATTTGTATTTTCAGCAGGTACGATAGACTCGCCCTTCGTTGAAAAAAGACCGGTCATTCCATTTTTTGTGACGCTCAGATACTGATTGTTTCCGGAACGAAGCAATTTAATATTGCTGTATTCAAATGGAACGATCATTTCAAACTTGCTGTTGAACACACCATACAAACTGCCTTTTTGTGCAATGTAATATGTTTCGTCGCTTCCCTCTACTTTATAATCATTTTCGATCTTGTCAAAAAGACCGTCATTGTTAGGTAATGAATACGTTTTTTTCGTGGTAATGCTTTCAATAGGAACACGGTTTTCTGCTACCGAATTATCAGGAATAGCCGGACACTTCGGCAACGTTATACCTTTTGAGTTGATACATATTTCATAACCGCTGGCCTGAACAGATGCACCGGCGAACAGAACTGAATCACCCCCATCGTTTTTTGCATTGGGCAAATAGCCTTTACGGAATGACTTGGCAACCGTATATTTCGCGGGAATGACGAGCTGTCCCGCTTTGTTGATATAGCCCCATTTACTGCCAGCTTTTACAGCCGCCAACCCTTCCGAGAACCAACCCACTTCGTCGTATTTAGGCGCTATCACTACATTTTTATCGGGAGAAGCATATCCCCATTTATCACCGCTCCGATATGGAACGAGTGTATAATCGATTTGTTGCGCAGAGAGATTAGCCACAAAAGCAAATATGATTGCGAGTGACATTATTATCTTTTTCATATTTATATTTTCCCTGATTAAGGCAAATAGCCGACCAAACTCGGTTAAAGGAAAAATCAGCTTCGGTTAATACGCAAGCTATCCGTTTACAAATGAATATATTCATATAACAACCGTTTGCAAATGGATAAAAATAGCTGTGGAAATATTTCTGCAATACGGGGTAGCTGTTAAATGACATCCATTTACCATATATTTATAGCCGAGCCACTTCAACTATGCTTAAACAAATTTTCTATACTATTCTTATCACCTCGTTTTATGCTACGGCAGCCGGTCAGCCCCCGGCCAATATTTTTTTCCGGAAACTTACCCAGCAACAGGGCCTTAGCAAGAACAGCATCTGGAGTACCTACCGCGATAAGCAGGGATTTCTTTGGATCGCCACTTCAAACGGGTTGAATTGCTATGATGGCTCAAATGTGACTTTATACGATTACAATAAAAATCAAAGTAATACCACCCCTGTAAATTCTGTCCGCTATATCACTGAAGATGACCAAAATCGTTTGTGGATGAGCAGCGAAACCAAGATATTTTTCTTCAATAAAAAAACAGCACACTTCACCAATATAGACCTTACTGCATTCAAGAATAAAGTGGACCGGATTTCACACCTGTATTATGCCTCAGACGGCAACATTTATTCAGGGCAGGGAAATTATCTTTTGTGCGTCAGCAGCAAAACCCTAAAGGCAACACTTATAGAAACAGAAAAAGATAGCTCGCTTGCAAAAAAATACGGCATCTATCATTTTGCTGAAGACAAGGAAGGCTGGCTATGGTTTTCAAATTACCCATCACTGTACGCCTACAATTTGCGAAGCGGCATTGTAAAAAAATATCCCGTATTGCCCGGAAGATTAAATAACGTAGAACCGGTAGAAGCTGGATCCATTGTTGATGACAGAAATTTTCTCTGGCTCGGAATGTACAGCAGTGGAGGCCTTGCGCGGTTCAATAAAGATGACGGTACTATTCAATATTATTCTGCAGAAAACTACCGGCAGTCGTACGCCGTAACTGCGGTTGCGCAGGATGTTAAGGACGATTATTTCCTTTGGGTAGGAACAAAAACGCTTGGTCTTGGATTATTTGATAAACGAACATTCTCTTTTGTAAGATTTTACACAAGAAACGACGCGCGTGCCGGAAGTATCATCTCCAATAACATTTCCGCTTCAATTAATTTTGATGCCGACCAAACATGTTGGGTAAGCACTACTGATGGATTGAGTTATTTCAATCTCCGCAACCAACGGCTGGAAACATTTTATGTTGAACCTTATGATGGAAAAAATTTCAACAGATATCAATATGAATATATTTTAAAAGACAAAAAAAATCCCGGGCAGATCTTACTAAGTACTAAAGACAATGGGATCATTAAATACGATTATATCAATTCGCGGCAAATCTTTTCTCTGAAAAATTTATCTGCCGATCCTGAAAAAAGGTACAAGCAGAAATTTATAGACTGGTTGTACGCTGGTCGAGATGGAACCATTTGGTACAGCAGCCTTGAAGGAATTTCTATTTTAAATGAAGATGGTTCTTCCAAAAAAATACTCGACATTCAGCAGTTCAAAAGCCGCAGCGCAGAAAAACTTCAGATTTATGAAGGAACGGAGGACAACAACGAAATGCTTTGGTTCGCCACAAGTACAGGCCTATGGAAATACAATAAAAAAACCAGCTATTTTTCTTTTGCAGACACTTCTCAGCCACTATTGAAAGAAGACATGTTTTATATAAAAGCAGCTGAGAAAGGTGTTCTTTGGATCATTCTCAACAATCATTCAATTGTAAAATATAATCCGGCAAATCGTCAATTGAAAGAATGGAAAGTATATCTCGACAGCAGCACAAAAACCAGCCTCGTTCCCTTGCGTTTGATCGTTGATAAATATAACAATGTGTGGGCCACATCTGTTGAAGGCCTTATACATCTTGATGCTACAAAAAATTCGATTAGGATTTACAAAGAAAAAGATGGTTTGTGTAGCAGTAGCTTGCTACAGATAGCATATGATGGCGACAGCATGGTATATGCGGGAAGCGAAGGTTGCGTTGCGGAGATTAATATCAACAACAAATCAATCAAAACCTACAGCGGAAACGATGGACTTGTAGACAATATTGTTCGCGGTGGCATCATTATTAGTGGAGAGAACTTGTATATTGGCGGCCGCAATTATATCCAGGTAATGAACACCAACGGTACTATTTTCAAACACACGGCACCGTTGCTCATCACACAGTTGCTGGCAAACGACCAGAAAATAAATTTTGACAGCAGTAACAGGGTCTCCCTGCGATTTAGTCAAAATTCGATCCAGATCGATTACCGGTTACTGGATCTTCTCGATGAAGCTGGATTTTCGTACGAATACAGATTGTTGAATTTTAAAAATGAATGGGTAAAGGCCGGTGCGATCAATAAAGCATTGTTCTTTAATTTACCGGCCGGAAAATATGATTTTGAGGTACGGGCCGTTAACCGGAAAACCGGTATGATAGCGGCTTTTAATCGCCTTGAAGTAAAAATACAGACTCCCTGGTGGCAAAGCTGGTGGTTCAGAATAAGTGGGCTATTGGCTGTGGTGGTACTATTGTACTATTTATACAATATCAGAATTTCGAAACTACTTGCTATCGAACGCACACGACAAAGGATCGGGAAAGATTTGCATGATGATATCGGAACCGCGTTAAGCAGCATCACTTTGATGAATACCGTTCTGAAGAAAAAAATTATTTCAAATCCGGAAGATGCTGCAAAATTAGCCGACAAAGTTGAAGACACTTCCAGGCAAATGATACAGAATATGAGCGATATCGTTTGGAGCATCAACCCCGGGAATGACACATTGGAAAAACTTGCCAACAGACTTCAACAGTTTATGAACGATGCTTTCGACGAAAATGAAACGGATTATACGCTTACGGTTGCGCCCACTTTGTTTACAAAAAAAATAGACATGGAAACACGAAAAGATGCATATCTTATCTGTAAAGAGATCATCAGCAATGCAGCAAAATACAGTATGGCAAAGACTTTCAGGCTGGCTCTTTCCTCTGCAGATAACATGCTGATGATTGTTGCAGAAGATGACGGACAAAGTTTTGATATAAAAAATGAACGGACAGGAAACGGCTTGAACAACATTCAATTGCGCACGCAAAGGCACAAAGGATTTGCAGACCTGGTGGCAACTCCTGCAAAAGGTACAAAATGGATCATTACGATGAAAATATAAAATAACCCTGACGGGTTATTTTAACAGAATATAAAACAAACTACATTTAAAAAAAAGTCAGTTGAAAGTAATCATTTTTGAAGACAATTTTCTTGTACAACAAAGCCTTTGCGAAGTGCTGCGATCCGATGACCAGATCGATGTTTGCGGCACGTATGAAAATGCAAAAGGAATCGACCGCATCTACTCGGAACACTCGCCAGACCTTGTAATTATGGATATAGACATGCCGGAAGTGAACGGACTTACAGGCCTTTCGATCCTTAAACAAAAAAACCCGGATGCCAGGGTATTGATGTTCACCGTATTTGAAGAAAATGACAAAGTACTTAATGCGATTTGCCTCGGAGCAAATGGCTACATTTTGAAAAGCAGCAGCGGCGAAAAAATCATAGAGTCTGTGAAAGATGTGATCAATGGCGGTTCTCCATTAACACCAGCAATCGCAAGTAAAATATTAAAGCATTTCCCAAAACACAATATGAGTACCAACGATGAATTGCTGATGCTGACCACAAAAGAAAAAGAAGTGCTCGAATTATTAGTGAAAGGTTACAGTTATAAAAAAATCGCCGCAGAATTATTTAAAAGTGTGGAGACGATCCGGACACAAATAAAAACGATCTACAGAAAGCTGAATGTAAAATCGAATGCAGAAGCCATTATCAAAGCATTGTCGAAAACAGCCTGAGGAGTTTAGCTATTAGAGGTTGGCAAAATCTCCCCAAATTAAAAAGCTTTTCGAAAACCGAAAAGCTTTTAGAGATTTTACTATCGGCCATTCACTAACTCACTCCGCTTCCGTTGACCACTACGACATCCGGGTTCACAAATTGTAATTTTCCATCCGCATCTTCCGCCATCAATATCATACCGTTGCTTTCAATTCCACGCATTTTACGTGGTGCGAGGTTTGTTACCACTGTCACTTGCTTTCCCACTATGGCCTCCGGTGAAAAATGAAGGGCGATTCCACTCACGATGGTTCGTGTTTCAAAACCAAGATCAACTTCTAACTTTAAAAGTTTGTCGGCCTTTTCCACTTTTTCTGCAGAAACAATAGTTCCGACTTTTAAATCGACCTTCGCAAAATCATCAAACTGAATTATTTCTTTAATCGCAACTTCTTTTACTGGTTCAGATGTTGGTTGCTCATTGGCTGTTGTCATTTCTTTTATCTTTTTGCTTTTGATTTTTAATTTCTCAACCTGCGCCAAAACCTCCGCATCTTCAATTTTTCTAAACAGCAATTCGGGCGCACGAAGGGAATACCCCACACTTAATAATTTTGTCTTACCCCCATTTTCCCAATCCAGCATCTTGTCTACCACCTTCATCATATACGTCATTTTCTTCGCTGCAAATGGTAGAAAAGGATTGATGAAGATTGCCAGGTTTGCCGTAAGCTGCAGGCAAATATGCAGACAATTATCAATGACCTGTTGCGCTTCAGCAGTAGGTTGACCTGTCTCATCTACTCTCTTTGCAACAATCCAGGGTTCTTTTTCCTGCATGTAACGATTTCCTTTTCTTGCAAGGTCAATTACTTCATACAAGGCATCCCGGAATTTATATGATTCAATAAGCTGCTGAACATTTTCTTTTGCCGAACCGATGTCAGACAATAATTGCCGGTCTTTTTCATCGACGATATCGTTGTGAAACGGAGGTACTTTTCCGCCACATAATTTATGCATCAGCACAAATGCGCGGTTGACGAAATTTCCGAAAACGGCTACCAGTTCACCATTCACAGCTTCCTGGAAGCCTTTCCATGTAAATTCACTGTCTTTTGTTTCGGGCGCGATAGCAGTCAAATAATACCGAAGTGCATCCACCATCTGATCGCCGCCGTTTTCTGCCTTTACAAAGTCGTTGATATAATCATCCATTTCGATGCTCCAGCCCCTACTGGTACTCATCTTATCACCTTCCAGATTCATGAACTCATTGCTCGGTACATTATCGGGCAAAATATTTCCATGCAACTTCAACATTACGGGAAAAATGATACTGTGAAAAACGATGTTATCTTTTCCAATGAAGTGTACCAGTTTGGTGTTTTTATCATACCAATAAGACTTCCAGTCTTTCCCATTGTCAAGCGCCCATTGCTTAGTGGCACTGATATAACCGATCGGTGCATCAAACCATACATACAAAACTTTACCTTCGGCGCCTTCAACAGGTACGGCAATTCCCCAATCAAGATCCCGGGTAACGGCACGTGGCTGCAAACCCATATCCAGCCAGCTTTTGCACTGTCCAAGCACATTCGGCTTCCAGTCGGCTTTATGATCTTCAAGGATCCATTTCCGCAAAAAATCTTCATGTTTATCCAGGGGAAGATACCAGTGCGTAGTGGATTTTTTTATCGGCGGTTTGCCGCTTAAAGTACTGTGTGGATTGATGAGTTGCTCAGGACTCAATGAAGTACCGCATCTTTCACATTGATCGCCGTAAGCATTCGGATTGGCGCAAACGGGACAGGTTCCGACAATATACCGGTCAGCCAAAAAAGTATTGGCTTCTTCATCAAAATATTGTTCGGTTTCTTTTATCTGAAGATCGCCCTTGTCGTTCAACACAGTAAAAAATTCCTGCGCGGTTTCATGATGGATCGGCGCGGAAGTGCGGTGATAGATATCAAAGGAAATTCCCAAATCGGCCATATTGTTTTTCAGCATCTCGTGGTACTTATCTACAATCTCGCGCGGGGTCGTCTTTTCTTTCATTGCCTGTATGGTAATGGCGGCACCATGTTCATCGCTTCCACACACATATACTACATCTTTTTGCTGCGCACGCAAATAACGTACGTAAGTATCTGCAGGTAAATAGGCGCCTGCAAGATGGCCGATATGCTTCGGGCCATTGGCATACGGAAGGGCGCTGGTGATCAAATATCGTTTAGGATCTGTCATGTATTTATTCGTTTCTACGGTTTATTTACGGATAGTATCCGATTACAAACGGATGTAAGCGGATACTTCCGTTTATTTAACCTGAATATTTTCGCAAAAATACCTTAATTGGCGTCAACGAGCAAACCCAACTAAAAAGCCGGCACTTTGGTGGCATCCGGAAAACCTTCATTACCCTTAAAGACTGGTTGTCTACTTTCCTCAAAAAAGTTCTGATACCAGATTCCACGGAAAAGAGTTGGCTAAATAGTTTGAAATTATTAGTTGAACCGGAAATTTCTTTATCATAATAACTGTACATTAGAAAGATGAAACGGAAAAACTTTATTGCCGGCATCCTGCCTACGGCACTTTCCTTCTCTGCATTGGCAAAAAATATGGATGAGCCGGCAAAAGATTTCATTGTTCCCGGGTATTTAAAACCTGGTGATATGATCGGGATCACGTCGCCAGCAGGTTATATAACACTGGAAGATGTTCAGCCCGCAATAAAAAAAATGCAGGAATGGGGCTTTAAAATCAGGCTCGGAAGCACTATCGGAAAACGCGATTTTACTTTTGGCGGAACAGACGCTGAACGATTGCAAGACCTTCAACAAATGCTTGATGACCGTCAATTAAAAGCCATCATGTGTGCGCGCGGCGGCTATGGCGCGGTAAGAATAATAGATAGTATCGACTTCTCCGTTTTCAGGAAAAATCCGAAATGGCTCATCGGGTTCAGCGACATCACCGTTTTGCACGCGCATATTACCAGCAATTTCCATATCGCAACGCTGCATTCCAAAATGTGTAACAGTTTCCCGGCCGATTGGGATGCTGCAGAACCGATGCAAAAAGAAACCATCGAAAGCATCAGCAAATGTTTAACCGGCATACCAATGATTTACAATCTCCCTTCCAATGCCATTAACATTAACGGTTCGGCAAGAGGAATTTTAGTGGGCGGAAACCTGAAAACAATTGAAACATTAGCCGGAAGCAAAAGTAATCTTGTAACAACAAACAAAATCTTGTTTGTTGAAGACACTGGCGAATATTTGTACAGCATCGACCGCATGTTCTGGAACCTGCAAAGAAGCGGCAAACTCGCGGAACTGAAAGGGTTGATCGTTGGTGGCTTTAAAGTAAAAAAGGATGATGTGGGGGAAGAGTTTGGGCAAACATTGGAAAAGATCGTTCTTGATAAGGTGTCAAAATATCGCTATCCCGTTTGCTTTGATTTTCCGGTTGGACATCAGAAAAATAATTATGCACTGAAATGCGGGTTGATGCATGAATTGATAGTGGGAAAAGAATGCACATTAACTGAGATGAGATGATAGTTTGGGGAATTAATAAGTAGTAATTAACAATTCCGTTTACACACGTTGCCCGGCAAACCGTCTTCGGCAAGCTCAGACTGACAGTACTTATCATGTTGAGTTTGCCAAAAAACATAGGTATGCAGGTTTTATCTCATCTACCGCGTCCTGTCATGTTGAGCTTGCCGAAACATAAATAGAATACGGATTTTCATTCAGGTTTATTTTTAGCACAGCACGTAAATTATTAGTTGTTCATTGTTGGTTATTACCCGATTTTCTACCGGATCAAAACACTTGTTCCTTTTTGATAAACCGCTTTGTGCGAAACCGGATCCACGTAATTTAATTGCCAGATATATGTTCCGCCTTCGGCAGGCTGTCCTTTTTGCCGGCCGTCCCAGCCCTGTCGCGGATTGGTAGAACTGTATAGTAACTGGCCAAAACGATTGTAAACACGCAACAGGAAATTAGTGGCAAGATCTGCATTGATCGCTTTCAACTCATCATTTAATCCATCATTGTTGGGCGTAAATGCGCCCGCAACTTTGATCAGGCAATTATCAAGTACATGCACAAATATTTCGTCAAAACTTTTGCAGGTATGATTATCAACTGTCAGTCTATATGTATTTGAAACAGGTGCTGTTATAATATGCGAAATTGTTGCGCCATTGCTCCAAAGGTAAGTGTAGCCCGCTCTTGCAGCGACGCCTATCTCCATCGTAAGGCCGGGGCATAAGGTGATATCATCGCCAAGATTTACAACCGGAATTGCATAAATCTGCGTAGATGCAGTTGCAGAAACATCATCGCAAAACCTGTCGTGAGCAAGCAAGGTGACGGTGTAGCTTCTTTCATTAGGGTAAGAAAAACTTACTTTATTTGTGTCGGTAAAAGTTAAATTGTTGCCGTTGTCCCATGTATAACTGCTGATGTTGCCGGTAACACTTCCAAGTAGCTGTACAACATCGCCGGCACAATATTGCGTATTCAATGTCGCAAATGAAACGGTTGGCGAGGGCGTGATGAATATCTGCCTGGTGGCAGTATCCTTGCAGCCATAATTATTTGTGAGGATCAGACTTATCGTATAGTTGTTGCTGTTTGCATAGCTATGCGGTGGCGGTGTTACACCGGCAAAAGTGGAGTTGTCGCCGAACTGCCATAAATATTGCAGGTTGCCTCCGGTAGATTGATTCGTAAAGGTGATCGGCCTTTCGCGGCAAACAGTATCAACAGGATCGATCGTAAACTTAGGTTCAAATGCATTATTGAGCGGATAGCTGCGTTGCAACGTGTCGTTACATAACCCGTTTGAAACAATTAATTTAACAGTGGCCGTAATGGTAGACACCGGAAAAGTATGCGAAACATTTTGTCCGCTGGCAGTGGTTCCGTCACTAAACGTCCACTGCCATGAATTGATACCGGACCCGCCGGAATGCGACAATACAAGTGTATCCATTACGCAACCAAATTTTACCTGGTCATTAAAGGTTGCGGAAGGTTTTCCGAGTACATTGAAGGAAATAGTATTTGCCGGATTTTGCGTTGCATAGCAGGTATCCGTTAATGTTAATCCACCTGCTGTGAGGTTATGTAAAACATAGGTTCCAAAATTATTTATCGGGGCGCTGAAATTGATAATGATCCAATTACTGTAACCTGTGCCACAAGTAGATGGGTCGCCGGCGGCAGAAACGACGGTAACCGGAGTGGGACCTGTTACGGTCCATTGTGCTCCATCTGCAGAGAAGGAATTACAAAACAATGGATGGCTGTAAAAAATTTTTACCTGAGAAGGTGTGCATTTATCAAATTGTACTGAATCGAAGACAGGCCTTGGTGCCTGACTAGCGATGAACGTCCGGGTTGCATTTACAGGTATGAAAGAGAAACAAGTGTCCGACAAGGTATTTCCATCGCTACCGTTTTTTATGTTTACACTAAAGTTACCCGCCGGCAAATTTCCGGATAATGTTAAAGTTGCCTGGTAAGTATACCCGTTTGTGCATTGCGCGGATGCCGCAATCACATTTAAACCGCCCGGAGCAATATTGAAATCACTGCCATCTGCACTTAATGATGCACATCTTACCGGCTTATCAAAGGCCACTTTCACCTGGAAAGGTTTGCATTCATCAAAAGCGACCGACTGAATTACAGGCGCGATGGTCGATTGTGGTATCACCAATGGAAACGTATAGCCAGCAGGCATTACGGCACTACAGGTATCTGTCAATGTTCCGCCATCGGAACCATTGCTCACCACAAGCTGGTAATTTCCGTAAGGCAATTGATCTTGCAACGTAACATTGATGATATCCGTATATCCGCCCGGCGCACAAACAAATTGCACATTTGCGATGGCGGGATTGCCGGGAGTAATGGAGAATTCACTTCCGGAAGCGGTGATCGTATTACAGAAAACCGGTTTTGACAATTTCACCTGGAATGTCTTCGGTGCGCAGCCGGAAAAAAGAACGTTGCTGACGGCAGGCAGAGGTGCCTGGGTTGTTACAAATGCTTTTGAATATGCTGCCGCGATAAATGCGTAGCAGGTATCTGAAATAGTATTTCCATCAGATCCGTTTCCTATAACAATATTGAAATTACCGGCTGTTAAAGGATTTTGAAGCGTCAACGTGATCTGGTTACAATAGCTATTGGAACCGCAATTCGTTGCGCTTGCACTGATGATATGCGTTCCCGGGGTTACAGAAAACTCGCTTCCATTCGCAGAAACCGATGCGCAGCTAAATACCTTGTCAAAGTTTAAAACAATTTTATCAGGGTGGCACTCGTCAAAAACAACGGACTGGATAATTGGCGCGACCGTATTTTGCGGAATCACCAACGGGAAATTATAACCCGCTGTGAGGCCGATCCCGCAGGTGTCTATCAAAGTATTGCCATCGGTTCCATTATTTATTGCCAGTTGATAATTTCCAAATGGCAGAGGATTTTGCAAAGTCAACCGGACAACTTTTGTGTAGGCCGGCGAACCCGTACAAACTGTTGCGGCACCTGTAATAACAGGTGTTCCGGGTGTAACAGAAAATTCGCTGCCGGTAGAAGTGATACTCGCGCAGCGGATGGGTCTTGCAAATGTAACATCAAATACATTGGGCGCACACCCGGAAAAGGTAACACCCGTGATCGCTTGTGCAGGTTGCGCCGCTACATTGAATGGAATTGAAGCAGGTAAAAGATCGCGCAGGCAAACATTTTTGAAGGTATTTCCATCAGAACCATTTGCTACAACCAGATTATGGGTGCCGGGCAACAATGGCGCCTGCAGGTTGATGGTAAGTTCGGTAACCGAACTGGAAGAACTACATTGGGATACGATTCCGCTGATTACATTTGTTCCGTTTGTGATACTGAATTCACTTCCGGTGGGGGTAATGCTGCTGCAAAGTATATCTTCTGAAAAAGTTATTTTTAACTGATCTGCCGCGCAGTTTGTAACGGCCACATTTGTAATAGCAGGAATAGCAACCGGATCTACAAGCACGGCTGTTCCCGAAAAGGATAATCCATAACCGGTACCAGATGCCGACCAGTTAGTAACCATCAGCAAATAATCATGGCCGGCAATTAAAGTGGGCATTCTGTTGAATCGCGATGTGGTCGTACCAGCGCAGTTCACATCCAAAAGTCCTGCGGGTGTACATCCTGTGGCTCCGGTTACACCACTGATATTTAAAGATACCATTAGATTCATCGTATAAACATCTGATGGGGCGCGGCCCGTTACGTCCATAAGTTCCCAATCATAATCATCCGATGCCGATCCTGGTGTGATCAGAAAACCAAGTGTGCCACCATTATAACAGTGAAATTTATACCAGTTTGAATTGTCGCTGGTTACTGCGTCCAGGCAAACATTGTTATTGGGTATATCGGGGCCGCTACAACTAGGTAAATATTGCTGGTTAAAGATCAGCGTTCCGCAAACCGCCTGTGCCGTTCCGGGTGTCATTCCTGAGCCGGTACATATTTGGGATCTCACCGAAAAGGAAATAGAATAACAATAATAAAATGAGTAAAGAAGATCTCATAGTTTAATTTTGAGGTCTGTAAATTTAACAAAAAATGATCTTTCCTCCTTATTTAAAAAAAGGCGACACCATTGGAATTACCTGCCCCGCAGGCTATATGGCTGCCGAAAAAGCAGAAACCTGCATAACTACTTTACAAAGCTGGGGTTATAATGTGATGGTGGGAAAAACGCTGGGAAGCACGAGTACCAGTTATTTCAGCGGAACGGATGAAGAACGGCTGGACGAATTGCAAGCTATGCTCGATGACAAAAATATTCATGCCATCCTGTTTGGCCGCGGCGGTTACGGAACGGGCCGTATCATAGACCAATTGAATTTTACAAAATTCAGGAAAAATCCGAAGTGGCTCATCGGCTTCAGTGATATCACTGTGATCCATTGCCATCTGCTGGCCAAGTACAATATCGCTTCGCTTCATGCGCCGATGGCGGCTGCTTTCAATGACGAAGGTTATGCAAACGAATTCATCGGCTCATTGAAAAATATTTTAGCTGGCAAAAAAAACAATTACAAAATTGCTCCGTGTAATTTGAATCATGTTGGCAAAGCCACTGGCAAACTGATCGGCGGCAATCTCACTTTGCTGGCAAACATGATCGGTACAGCATCTGATTTTGATACGAAAGGAAAGATTCTTTTTATTGAAGACATCGGCGAATATCTTTACAGTACTGACAGAATGCTTTATCACTTGAAAAGAAGCGGAAAGCTCAGGAAGGTCGCCGGGCTTGTATTTGGTGGTTTCACCGATATGAAAGATACAGAACGCCCGTTTGGAAAAACGATTTATGAAATATTAGCCGATATTGCCGGCGAAGCAACCTATCCTGTTTGCTTTCATTTTCCGGTGAGTCATGGAAAGGAAAATTATGCGTTAAAAATCGGCGGCGAATACCAGTTGAGCGTGGGGAAGAAAAGTGTGAGTCTGAAAGAACTATGATGCCTGCTCCGGCAGCCCCGGAATTGAAGAAGTGGTTGCAATCCCGATGACCTGAAATTAAAGAAGCCGGTCAGTTACCGGCTTCTTTAATTTTGTCTGCACATCTTCCGCAATCTTTTATGTTTATTGTTTCATGATCTTTTGTGTAAGCACATTTCCTGCCTGGATCATCTTCAAGACATATACCCCTTTTGAAAGATTCTGCATATTGATCGTTATATTATTGCTGCTGTTCGTATTTCTGTGATTCGTTGTGCTGATAACGCGGCCGGAAATATCCGTAAGTATAACAATGTAATCAGATTTATTCAGGCCGTTCAGGTAAACGCCAAGATCGTTTACTACAGGGTTCGGACTTAATACCATCGAGAGTTTTCCGTCTTCATTCAACCTGCCTTTTTTGATATCGGAAAACGAAGAGCGATCGTTGATATCCAACTGGCGAAGGCGATAGAAATATTCAACACCCTTGCGAATATTATGATCACTAAAAATGTAGGTGCTGCGCGAACTGCTGTTTCCAGCGCCATCTACAAATCCGATCTTTACAAAATTGCTGGATGCACCTTCGCTACGCAATACTTCAAACCCCTTATTGTTTTGCTCCTGCGCAGTTGCCCATGTAAGCTGAAGCGACTCATTGGCCGGAGTTACGACAAAGTCGATCAACGACACCGGCAATGGCGTTGTAATGGTAAGATCAACATCGGAAATATCAAAAAATACATTTCCATTTGCCTTCACCATAAATCTTACTGTTGTAGAATTGATGGAAGGCACAATGATATTCTGGCTACCATCATTCGGCGTGTTTGCCAAAACGACCGTGTTAAAATTCAAGCCGCCATCCGTACTCATGATGATATCTACATTCTGGCAGTTAATGCCGGAAACACTGTTGGTATTTGCTACATCCCAGGTAATGGTTTTTGTATCGCCTCCTGTCCACACCAGAGCGGTATTGGGACTCGTTACCAAAAACGGACCATCATTAGTAACAGTTACGCTGAAAGTACCTGTACTGCTGCATCCGTCACCGCCGGTTGCCACACCACCGCCCCCCGGTTGGTTGTCACGTACCGTGAGCCTGAATTTCATCGTTCTTGCAACTGATGGTAAAGTTTCTCCTTTCAATCCGCCCATGCTTGAAGTTGGCGCTGCCGGATACCCAGCAAGGATCACAGGCAATGCAGGAAAATAACGCCTGCCTACCGTCAGCGGGATCCTTGATTTGAACAACGGAGCAGTTGTGCTTGTTGCACCGCCGTTCCACGTAGTGCCACCAGAGCCTGCGCTCAGGTCCCATTCTTCCCAATTATAAGTGATGGCATCTCCATCGGGATCAAAACCGTTTCCTGTTAATACAAAAGGAGTCAATTTCGGTATCTTCTGATTATTAGTGGGCATGATTACTGATGGCGCAAAGTTGCCGGTCTCTGATACAACGGGACAACTGTTACCCAATCCTGTTGTAGTGTAGGTTATGATCTCATCAAAACTAACAGTATGAAAGAACGGGTCGCTGTGTGGTTGCGTATTATCAGTTCCGCAAATTCCGGCATATGCCATAATGGTTGTTCCGCTACCTACCTCGTAAGCGGTTGCATCGTTCCTGTTTCCGCCACCACAATTATTCGTTTCACTTTCGAAAGTATGGTTGCCCCCAAACTGGTGTCCCATTTCGTGTGCTACATAATCGATGTCATAATTATCGCCTACAGGGTTTGTCAAACCGGTAACACCGCGCGCCTTTTGTGCAGTGCGGCAAACCACTCCGAGGCCTGCAATTCCGCCCCCGCCTGTACTGAATACGTGGCCGATATCATAATTGGCGCTACCGATGATATTGGTAATAGTTGTTTGATTTTGCCCAAGCATCGTCGAACCATTATTGTTGGTATATGGATCGGTAGTACCGTCTAAATATATCAGCAGGTTATTGTTGGCCACCAGCACCATGCGAATGCCAAGTTCTGTTTCATACACGCCCACGACCCTGTTTACCGACGTTGCCATTGCACTTGCCGTGGCCTCCAATGTTGGTGCGTTGGGCGCACACACAGCAGTGGCATATTCACCGGTACAGGCAAGTGCCAGGCGATATGTTTTTAGCTGGGTGCCAATACAAGTCCCGGCGGCTACAAGATCCTGGGTAAAAACCTCGGCTACTTTGCAGACAAAATTATCAGCTTTTACAACATCAATATTATCACGTGAATAGTAGCTCACATACAGTTGCGTGTTTGTGCGTTCGTAAGGATCGATGAAAACATTTCCTTCCGGACTTCTTACAAATGCATGGAACCCCTGGTAAGTATAATCCAGGCGGATCGTTGCGTATGGATCATCAATTCCTTTACCTACAAAGCTTTTAATGCCCGGAAATTTTATAGCAAGTTCATCTTCCATCAGCTTTGTTTCCTGTATCCTGAATTTCCGAAGGCTGTTATCAGGATACGGAATACTTACAATGAGACCGCTGTTTCTATCTGCAGAAAATTCTTTTGGCGCCGAATCAAGAAAAACTCTGGCATCTGTAAAGCTGAGCGTAAGCGTTTTATAATTGTTTGGTTTTACCCAACGACCGGTATTTAATTTTACAGCGGACGCTTCATTTACAAATGACCAACGCAGATCCTGGGATTGGACCGTAAAACAAAAAACAAAAAATACGTAAATGAAAGAGGATAAATACTTGAACATGGGTTGGTAATTTTCCTTTAAATATATAAATAAAAACGCAGATAATATCATTTCAGCAGACTGTCGATGGCGCGATAGTATTGCTGGTGCTTGTTTAGAGAGTTGTGGCCGGTACCCGGAATTGTGAGAAAGCGATCTCCGGGTTTAAGGAACTTTTTCAACTTCGATGCGCAGCGATAGGGAATTACCCAATCATCTGCCGCAGCAAAAATCATCACCGGAACATGAATGTCCGGCAGATATTCTTTAGCCGGAATCTTATAAGTAATCATCCTGTTTACAGGATACATAAATGCGTAACATCCAAAAATATCCGGAATGCTTGAATACGGCGTTTCCAGAATGAGCAACTTATTGCGGCTCCCAACGCTTGCATATGCAGCAATTCCGGAACCCAGCGACTTACCGTAGATGATAATGCTATCGCTGTGATAACGCGTCATGGCAAGCTTTTGTACCTGCATTGCCTGCGCATACAATTTTTCTTCTGTAAGTTTTCCGGTACTTTTTCCGAAGCCGGGATAATCGGGCATCCATACTTCGTAGCCATTTTTGGTAAATACATCTGCAAACGGTGCATATCGTTCCAGATTTTCTTTGTTGCCATGAAAGTAGATCACTACACCGCGCGGCTGTCTGGTACCCGGAAGAAACTTCACCATATTCATTGTATCTTCTTTATTGAGAGGAACATCTACTTCTTCAAAAGGAACGTTGAATTTAAAAATGTGGGATCGGGCCAGCGGTTCCGGATGAAACAATATCTTGTCCTGGAGATAATAAATTGCGATACCGATGCCACAATAGACAATGATGAAAACCTTCAGCCACCGGAATATTTTTCTTTTGTTGATTGCCATGTTTTATTTTCTTATGCCTGCAAAATATCCCTGATGATGTTGTGATATTCATTGAACATCGGCAGGTTGTTGTGTCCGCCCCCTTTTATCCTGATGAGTGTGATACGCTTCGGATTAAGCGCCTGCAATTTTTCACTGTTGCTGATCGGGATCAACCAATCTTTGGTGCCATGAATGATATATGTATGACACAAAACTTCCGTGATCCATATATCTGTCCTCAATTGAAAACGCAACAATAATCGTAGTGGCAAGATCGGCAAAAACCGTTCCACTACTTTTTTAAAACTAAAATAAGGCGCATCTAAAATCAGGTAACGGGGTTTATTATCGCTCGCAACTTTCGCTGCAAATCCGCTCCCAAGGCTTCTTCCGTAAACAATTAAATGTTGTTCGCTATATTGCCCTGCCAATGTTCGGTATACAAACTGCATATCATTCAGCATATCTTTTTCGGTACGCTTTCCGGTACTTTTTCCGAAGCCGCGGTAATCCACTAATACTACATCATATTTGTATCGAAAAAAATCTTTCGCATATTTTGCCCAACCTTTTATACTTCTGCTGTTGCCGTGAAAATAAAGAATCAGTCCCAGAGGTTGCTCCACCATAAAATGCAATCCGTTGATACGCACCCCAGGCTCCACATCAAAAAAAAGCTCCCTGAAAGGTGCATCATATTTGTATTGAAAATCCTGTTGTAATTTTTCAGGCTTGAAGATAAAACGCTCCTGCACGAAATATACCACAGCGATCAATAATGCGTAGCCGATGATAATATAAAGTAAGGTTGGACTCAATAACGGAGTATTTTTCCGAAGATAGTTAAACCTGCAAGGTTTTACAAACCTTACAGGTTTACGTACAGTTTCCACGCACTCATGCCGCCGGAAAGATTGATAAGATTCGTGTAGCCAAAACGTTCTGAAAGCCGCTGTATTGCCAGCATGCTGCGGATACCCTTTTCACAATATAATATGACTGGTTTATTTTTGCCGATCAATCCGAGATGATCGAAGATAGAATTCATCGGAATAGAAATACCGCCGATATTGAATAGTTCGTGCTCACATGGCTCGCGAACATCGATCAAAAGAATGTCTTCGTGCGCAGATAATTTTTTATGCAGCGATGCCGCATCGATTGAATTCATCGGGATCAGTATTTATAATCAGCTGCATCGGGTTCTTCTTCATCATGATCATAGATGCGTGTCATTTTCAATTTACTTACAGGTGCCACAACAAGCGGGAATTTTTCTATCGCAACATTACTTTGTTCCAAACCAAATCCTTTTTCTTCGCTTACGCTTAATTCTTTCAGCCAGAAATAAATTTTCATGATCAGATGTTCGAAGAAAGGCAGTTCATTGTCCTGGCTAAGGAACTTTTCCATCACGATAAACTGGAAGTCGCCACGCATGTTGTTGCGCTGCTGACTTTCATAACGGCTCATGATATTCACTTCGCGGTTTGCCACAAGATCTTCCACCACTTTTTTGAACATGAGATTCAGTCGCGGCGCAATTCTGAAGCCCAGCCTGAATTCCACACGAATGATATCGTTTGGAATGATATGTTCCACGGAATATTCGCTTGTGTACGGATCATCCAAAGTATCCACATGTACGAACCAATAGATGTCCGCACGTTTGGGCTTGCCGCTTAAGATACTGTAGATGATCTTGTGTTCAATTTCCTTCGGATTGTTGGCACTTGTTAAATAAACAAGATGCGTTGCATATTTAGGAACGGTAGTATCGTTGCTCAGTTCTTCCAGCTTCGGCACGTATTCTTCCACGCGGATAAATTCTACGTACCTGTTTTTGATCTTTCTTGCCCGATACCAAACGTACATCACGATAAACATGACGAAGCCGATGATCAGTGTGATATACCCCCCATGTTTGAATTTATCCATTAATGCGATCAGGAACGCTCCTTCCACAACAAAATAAAGAATGAGGAAAATATAAATGAGCGCAGGACGAACGCGGTGTAATACAAGATAATTTGCGAACAAAATAGTGGTCATTACCATCGTGGTGATGATTGCCAGGCCATAAGCAGCCTCCATTCTGGATGATTCCCTGAAATAGAGCACCACGCCTACGCAACCGAAAAACAGCATTGTGTTGATACCGGGAATATAAATTTGCCCCTTCGCTTCTGAAGGATAATTGATTTTCATTTTGGGCCAGAGGTTCAAACGGATGGCTTCGTTGATCAAAGAAAATGAACCCGTCACCATCGCCTGGCTGGCTATGATGGCCGCAGTGGTGGCAATGATGACCCCGGGAACGATGAACCATTCCGGCATCATATCATAAAATGCATTGATGCCACCCGCTTCTATAGCTGCGGCAGTCATGAGTTTTCCTGATTGGGTGTGAAGCAAACTCGCACCTTGTCCGAAATAATTTAGCAGCAAACAAATTTTTACAAACACCCACGACGTCCGGATATTGCCCCTGCCGCAATGCCCCAAATCGCTGTAAAGGGCTTCCGCGCCTGTGGTACAGAGAAATACGGCGCCAAGCAACCAGAACCCTTCTTTATAATTTACCAGGAAATGAATGGCATGATATGGATTAAATGCCTGCAGTATTTTAAAATCATCGGAAATATGCACAAGTCCCAGCACGGCCAACATCAGGAACCATAGCGTCATCACGGGTCCAAACAAACGGCCAATTCCATGGGTGCCAAATTGTTGTGAGAAAAAGAAAAGCGTGAGAATTCCTAATACGATATAAATAACGGTTTCCGTACCGATACTGTGAAATTGCGGAAGTTCTTTTAATCCTTCAATTGCCGATGTAATGGTTACGGGCGGAGTGATGATACCATCTGCGAGTAAGGCGGCGCCGCCGATCATAGCCGGGATCACCAGCCACTTGCGCCGGCGACGAACCAATGCGAACAATGCAAAGATGCCACCTTCGCCGCGGTTGTCCGCACGAAGAACAAGTGTTACGTATTTTATGGTAGTTTGTAAAGTCAGTGTCCAGATGATGAGTGAAAGCGTTCCGAAGATGAGTTCTTCATTAACGACCCTGCCTTTTATAATGGAGTTAAAAACGTATAAAGGAGAAGTACCGATATCGCCGTAGATGATCCCTAATGCAACCAGCAAACCTACTGCAGTTACTTTATTAATGTGTTTTCCCACGAAAAAATATTTTCTGTAATTGCCTTGATTTGTGTAAAGGCTACACAAATGTAAATTGAAAATTAATACAGGAAGGAAGTATTTTGGGTTGTCAACCTATCCGGTTGACCTCCCAACCGGTTGTCAACCGGATAGGTTGACAACCCAAATAAATTACCGCCGCAGAACTGGTTTTACACCAATTTATATACAAACGGCGCATTTTCCTTTTTGTTTCTCAATATATTTATACATAAAACTAATCTTATGCCAAAATATTGCTTCATGTTGATGGCTTTTTTATACGCTATGAATACCTCGGCGCAGCAAAAGCTCACAGTTGAAAAGATCATGCGCGATCCAAAATGGATCGGCACTTCGCCATCGAACGCTTTTTGGGATAAAGACGGCAACACACTGTTTTTTTCATGGAACCCGGAAAATACCATTTCAGATTCTCTTTATTTCATCACTAAAAACAATCCGGCACCTTTAAAAGCTTCTATAAACCAGAAGCAGGAATTAATGGATGCTGACAACCTGGTTTACAACCCTGCACGAACCGCTTATGTATATGCAAAGGATGCCGACATATTTTATACGGATATGAAATCGAAGCGTACAAAACGCATTACAAAAACAAATGACTTTGAATTCAATCCCGTTTTTAGTTTTGGCGCAACGAAAGTTGTTTATACCCGCAGTCAGAATCTATATGCATGGGACATTTCCAGTGGCGAAACGACGCAACTTACCAATATTCGCAACGAAGTAAATGTAACGGGCGGCCGGGGAAATCGCTCTGTCATCAATACCCAGGAAGATTGGCTGAAGAACGATCAACTGAAATATTTTGAAGTGTTGCGCTGGCGAAAAGAAAAAAGAGATGCCGCAGATGAGTATATAAAAAACACCAAACAAAAAGAATTGCGCGTCACCGCATTGGAAGACAAAAACCTGCAGGCCTTGAACATTAGTCCCGACGGTCGTTTCATCACCTATCGCTTGTCAAAGCCGGGCAATAGCAAAGCAACCATCATCCCCGACTATGTAACAGAAAATGGTTTCACAAATGATATAAACGGCCGAACAAAAGTAGGTGCCATACAAACATCTTCGGATTTTTTTGTGTACGATCGTATTGCCGATAGTGTGTATGAGGTGAAAACCGACTCCATTCCGGGTATTAAAGACATTCCCGAATTTGTAAAAGATTATCCGAAACAATTTGACGCACGGACCAAAAGCGCCGCAAAAAGAAATGTCACTTTCTTTGGTCCTTCCTGGTCGCCGGATGGAAAATATGCATTGCTTGATATCCGCGCAGAGGATAATAAAGACAGGTGGCTGATGTTGTGGGATACTGCTTCCAAACAATTGAAAACCGTCGATCGCCAGCACGATGACGCCTGGATAGCCGGCCCCGGTATAAATACCGGAAACACCGGCTGGATAGATAACACGCATTGCTGGTTCCAATCTGAAGCAACCGGTTATTCGCATCTATATGTATATTGTGCGGTTACAAACGTTTCGCATCCGATTACAAACGGAAAATACGAGGTGCAGTCTGCACAACTTTCTGCGGATAAAAAATATTTTTATATCGTTACCAATGAAGTTCATCCGGGAGAGCAGCAGTTGTATCGGCTATCAATTGCCGATGGCAGAAAAGAACGCATCACATCGATGACGGGTGCCAACCAGGTATATATTTCACCCGATGAAACGCAGGTAGCTATCATTTATTCGTACTCCAACAAGCCCTGGGAACTATATTTACAGCAAAATAAACCAGGCGCCGTTGCAAAGCAGGTAACTAACAAAGCACAAAGCGATGAGTTTAAAAACTATGCCTTCAAAGAACCGGAACTGGTAACATTTACGGCAAGGGATGGTGCAACAGTCTATGCACGATTATACAAGCCTGATCGCCCGGATCCGGCAAAACCGGCTGTTCTATTTGTGCATGGTGCAGGTTATCTTCAAAATGCCCATAAATGGTGGAGCAGCTATTTCCGGGAATATATGTTCAATAACATGCTGGCGCAAAACGGGTATTATGTGATGGATGTCGACTACCGCGCAAGTTCAGGTTATGGCCGTGGGTGGCGGACCGGCATTTACAGGCACATGGGCGGAAAAGATCTTTCTGACAATGTAGATGCCGCAAATTTCCTGGTAAAAAATTACAGTGTTGATCCGAAACACATTGGCTTGTACGGCGGTTCTTATGGCGGCTTTATTACATTAATGGCATTGTTTACCGCACCGGATGTATTCGCATCGGGTGCAGCTTTGCGCCCGGTGACGGATTGGGCAAACTATAATCACGGTTATACATCAAATATCCTGAATGAGCCGGCAACAGATAGCCTTGCCTATAGAAGAAGCTCTCCATTTTATTTCGCAGAAGGCTTAAAAGGAAATCTGTTGATCTGCCATGGAATGGTAGATGTAAATGTACATTTCCAGGATGCAGTAAAATTAAGTCAGCGTTTAATAGAATTAGGAAAAGACAATTGGGAACTCGCTGCCTACCCAATGGAAGATCACGGATTTGTAGAGCCGAGCAGCTGGACAGATGAATACAAACGTATTTTTAAATTATTTGAAACCACTTTAAAAACGAAGCACTGATTTAGCATCACACCGATAAATATTTTTTATCGCAGATTTTTTTCTTCCGCTGCGCGAAAATTGATTAAGGGATTACGCAGATTGGCCGCTGCGCGGGTCAGCCTCCTCAAGACACATAAAATTTGCCGAAGGCAAAAATTGCGAAGCAATAAAATCTGCGTAATCCCTTAATCAATTCGCCGAAGGCGAAAACATAAATCTGCGATCAAAAATCTACTAATTCAAAATTGGCAACAGATCATATTTATCCATTACCAGCGCAGCAGCGCCGATCAGCTCTGCATCGTAGCGCAATGACGAGATCCTGATCTTGGCATTTTCTGCAATAGTGGCGATGCTGTGATCGTCTATGCCACGTTGGATCGGCGTGATCCAGATGCTTCCCGCCGCAGACCCACGTCCGCTGAGTACGATCATTTCAGGATTCAGTAAATGAATAAGCACGGCTATACCACGGCCGATATTATAGGCCGATTCGGAGATCAACTCGAGCGCAAATTCATCGCCCATTACCGCACACTCCATGATCGACCTTGCAGCCGCTTCAGCATTATCGGTTGAAATGCCCGCCAACTTTGAAACACGCCCCTGCTTTAAACCAACGACTGCTTTTTCAGCAACCACGAGCAACGACGTTTCTGTTTGCAGGCAACCGATCTTCCCACAACTGCATTGCTTGTTATTGGTGAACAATGGTATGTGACTGAATTCCCCGGCAAACCCATTGTCGCCTTTAAACAATTCTCCTTTGATGATGATGCCGAGTCCGATTCCCCAGCTGATATTGAGTACCATCACATTCTGTTTGCCGCGCGCAATTCCTAGTTTAAGTTCTGCTAAAGCAATAAGCGCAGAATCGTTGTCAATCAAAACCGGGATACCGATCTTTGATTGTATGTAATTAACAACACTGGTGCCTTTTTCGGGCTTTAAAAACAGCAGGTTGATTCCTTTATTTACATCCACTAATCCGGGCATACCAATTCCAATACCCGCGATTTTATTTTTGGGAACCGGGCAATTCTGTATAAATGCATTAATATGGCGCGTCAGTTCTTTCAGTGCATTCGGATTGTCGGTAAGCGTGAGGCCAAAACTATGTACTTCACTTACATATGTGTTTCGCATATCAAGCAGTACGATTCTTGTGATCAGCTGATCCATTGCAACAGCTACCACATAAAGCAGTTCTTTTTTTACGGCATACATCTGGGGCCTTCTTCCACCCGTGGACGCAGCCAATCCTGTTTCTACAACTTTATCCTCATCGATCAGCTCGTTCAGAATCTTTGTAGTGAGCGGAACGCTTTTACTGATCTTCTTGCTCAGTTCCGCGCAGGAAAGCGTTTCTGTAAAATATAAATGTTTAATGATTTTTCGCTTTAATACGTCATTCTTACTAAGCATAATGGAGGATTGGCTACTATATTTTAAGGTAGTGAAAGTTTTTTTAATAGGGAGATTTTTTTTCGGCGGAATCTTTTTGTTACGGGTTACGAGTAGCGGGTTAGTATATTGGAAGTAAGTTTTATAAATAGCTAAGTTCCCGTTTTTTTACCGCAGAGAAATAAGGCTGCAGCGTTTACGCAGCGTACTCAGATCTCTGCGTAAACTCCATTTTCTCTTTTCTCTGCGGTAAAAAGTTATAAACGATAGAATAACTGCCCACGCACTTTAAAAAAGAGCCCCTTCCAAAAGAAAGGGGCCACATACAAACTGTAATTACAAACACACTCTTGTTGAATAGTTGAACTATTCAAATATGATGAAGGCTTTGCGGCAAATTATCCTGCCGCAAAGCCAACGACTAATCTGGTTTTTTTCCGTCTAAAAAAGTGTTGATGGTGCTGATCTCAGCCTGGTTGTTATCGTCTGATTTTACAGTATAGTTGCTGTAAAAATTTTCCACGTTTGCAATCTGGTTATGAATTTCCATATTGCGACGGAGGTAAGCTGGGACCGTTTCAAACTCATTGTTAGGATCAGCTGCATTGATGTTGAATGACAAATTACGCAGCTTCGCAATGCGTTCCGTAGCCCGGCGCCTGAGTTCGTCTGTTTCGTCCTGCATTGCAGGATCCTCAACAGGGGACATCATGATGGGCTGAGTCTGTTGTACAACTGGCTGTTCCTCCGCCGCTTTTTGGGACTCTTTTACTACCAGCTGCATTTCTTCCGCAGGTTCGTCGGCCTGCAGGCTCAGTTGCAATGGTAGTGGTTCCTCGGTCGAATTGGATTCCGAAATCTCCGGTTTCACCTCTGCATAAATCTGCGAAGGCTTGGCCAGAAAGCCCCCCGACGAAAGGGAACTTTTATTGCTAGCATCTTTATTTAAACTATTGTTTTCCGGCTGGGAAACGGTATTGCTTTCAGCACTTGCCGGCGTTGGTTTTTGAGAAGGAACAGGGATGCTGGTATCGAGATCAAATTCAACTACCGGAACCTGATCCGCAGCCGAAGATATCTCAAAAAATACCGGTGCCTCTTCAATTTTTTCCACAGTATTTTTACTTGGTACTTCTACTGAAGTATCTGTTTCCGCCAGCGTTGGCATGAAAGGATCCACTTCTTTCACTTCTTTCATCTCTTCCTTTACTTCCTCCTTCACTTCCGTTTTTTCTGCCGCTACCGGTTCATCAAATTGTAAAGATGGTTGTATTTTCTTAGATACCGGAACCTGCACAGGCATATCGAGAGACATAACGATCTTTTCATTTTTTGCTTCCGGAACAACCGTTGCGGTTGATTCTTTTGCAAACGGGTCCTTATGCTCAAAACCTGTAGCAATCAGTGTAATCCCGATTTGCGATCCAAGCGTGTTGTCGTATCCAAGTCCAAGAATCACATCTGTATCTTCACCTGCCTGGCTCAACAAATAATTCTGTATCACTTCCACTTCATCCATTGTGAACTCATGTTCGCCCTCGGCGGAATTGATATTGATAAGTATCCATTTCGCACCACGGATATCATTGTCATTTAGCAGAGGGGATGTCAGGGCATTTTCAATTGCATTGAATGCGCGGTTTTCGCCTTCGGCAGAGGCACTGCCCAGGATCGCCACACCGCCGTTGCTCATCACGGTGCATACATCAGCAAAATCCACATTGATCTGACCGGTGCTGTTGATCACATCGGTAATACATTTTGCGGCAGTGGCCAACACATTATCTGCTTTTGCAAAAGCCTCTTTCATCTTCAGGTTTCCAAACTGGTGACGCAATTTATCATTGCTGATCACGAGCAAAGTATCTACATGACTCTTGAGCAACATGATACCTTCTTCGGCCTGCGCGATGCGTTTTTTCCCTTCGTATGCAAAAGGTGTTGTAACGATACCGACTGTAAGAATACCAAGATCCTTACAGATCTTCGCCAGTATCGGCGCGCCGCCGGTGCCGGTACCACCGCCCATACCGGCAGTAATAAACGCCATCTTTGTATTTACTTCCAGGATGCGCTTGATTTCTTCAAGGCTCTCTTCCGTGGCCTGGCGGCCGATCATCGGATTAGCACCCGCACCCAAACCTTGCGTAAGGTGTGGCCCGAGTTGAATCTTGTTAGGGACATTGCTCAACGCAACTGCCTGCGCATCCGTATTGCATATAATAAAGTCTACGCCTTCGATATTTTGCGAAAACATGTGATTGACAGCATTGCTTCCGCCACCGCCCACACCAATAACCTTGATGATGGACGATTGGTCTTTTGGCAAATCAAATTGAATCATAACTGTGAGTTTGCGGGATTGAAATGATGTGGGAGATTTTCTGATCTAAAACAATTCTCTTATTTCTTTTCAATTCCGGTTAAAGTTGTGTTAGTAAGTATGTGCTGCGAATTACGGGGTTGCGCGTTATTTATTGTTTTCGATCCGTAATTCGCAATTTGTAATTAAAATTTTGCGTCTTCTTCTTCCTTGAACATTTCGATCAGATTGTTCTTCATCGCATCCATAAAACCTTTGATGGTTTTTTTCTTCGGCGTCGGAACAGCAGGCTGATGGCTGGTTTCAGGTGCTGCAAAATCTTCTGTTATCACTTCTTCTTCCGCCGCTACTTTTACATCTTTACCCGCAACCTTGATGAAATTCTGCTCGAACGTTTTGTTCTTATTTTCATAATCATTGTATCCTTTCAATATCAGGCCGATACAAGTACTGTACATTGGTTTCGCCAGCTCTTCGATATGGCCGCCGCTCAAATGCTCGTTCGGAAAACCGATCCGCGCATTCAGGCCCGTTACATATTCGGTAAGCTGTAAAAGGTGCTTAAGCTGAGATCCGCCACCAGTAAGGATCACACCGCCATTCAACATCCTGTTATCAAGGCCTACCTGTTTCAGATGATAGCTCACAAAATCCATGATCTCGCTCATGCGCGCCTGGATGATGCTCGCAAGATTCTTTACAGAAATTTCTTTCGGTGCCATGCCGCGCAAACCAGGAATGGTAATGAACGCATTTGATTTCGCTTCGTCAGCAAGTGCGCTACCGAATTGAATTTTCATTTGCTCGGCCTGCGTTTTCAAAACACCCAAACCGGTTTTGATATCATTTGTAATGTTTTCACCACCGAACGGAATAACCGCCGTATGTTTTAAAATACCTTCATAAAAAACCGCAAGATCGGTTGTACCACCACCGATATCAACAATGGCCACACCCGCTTCCAGATCCTGATCGCACATTACAGCCGCAGCAGAGGCCAATGGTTGCAATACGAGATCTTTTGTTTTTAACCCGGCTTTATCAACGCTGCGGTTGATATTTCGGATCGCATTTTTATCGCCGGTAATGATATGAAAGTTTGCGCCTACTTTCACACCGCTGTAGCCGATCGGGTTTGGAATATTCTGAAAATTATCTACAGTAAATTCCTGCGGAATAACATCGATGATCTGATCACCTGCCGGAATGTAAGTGCGGTATTGATCAGCGATTAGTTTGTCGATCTCTTCCTGACGGATCTCTTCCTCATTTTGCTGACGCACAATATCGCCGCGCGTTTGCAGACTTTTTATATGATGACCGGCGATACCAACATATACCTCGCCGATCTCCAGGTTAGGGTTCGATGCATAGCAATTCTCCAAAGCTGTTTGAATGGCTTTAATGGTCTGGTCGATATTCAGCACCATGCCATGTTGCACACCATTGCTATTGGCTCTGCCGAAGCCGAGTATCTCCAATTTGCCGAATTCATTCTTGCGTCCGGCGATGGCAGCAATTTTTGTTGTACCAATGTCTAAACCGACAATTACTGGTTGTTCGTGATTCATAAAGTGTTGTTTTGTGTTTGTATGTTTTGTGTTTGTTTGTCTATGTTTATTATTTAAGAGTATCCATATCTGATTCCATGTCAGCCCTGAGTTTACTGATGGCCTTCGACAACTCAGGCTGACAGGATTTCACTATTTGGGCCGCGCTCTGCCCCGCATATCAATAATCATTCCTGGGCATCACTGCTTTCGGTTTTTGTACCGGCTTTTTATCTCCCGGTTTTTTCACTGCAGGCTTTGCAACAACGACTGGCTTTTTTTCTACAGGTTTTACAACTGGTTTCGCCACAGGTTTTGCCGTTGGCCTAACTGCCACCGGTTTTTCAGCCGGTTTGGCACCAGGCTTTACAACCTTTGCTGGTATTACTTTTGGCATTGGTACCGACAAAGGTTTTATCACATCTTCAACCTCGCCATCCATTCCTTCGTCGTCGCGCTCCACAGATTGCTGGATAAGCGAGGCATCCACCAGCACATTATCATTTCCCGGTGCGGCTATCTTTAACGAATCCGCAGCTTGTATGGCAGCGGTGACGGCCATATAGTTCATCAGTTGTAATGTGCGCAACGAATCCTGTACCACATCTTCCTTGCCGCGCAATTTTGCTACCACCTGATCTTTGTATTCGAGATCTATTACACCGTAACGTCCCCACCCATATTTCCCGATCACAGTTTTATAAAACAGTTTTAACTTTTTAAATTTACCATCGATATCGGACCCATCTCCAAAAACAATTTGCTGATCACCCAACTTCGGTGTCATTTCAAAAGTGCGGTCAGGCATTATATCTACCTGGTCTATCATTGCCATCAAAAAACTATCATTCTGAATGGCAATGCTGATTCTTTTAATATCCCTTAGCAAGGCACTGTCCGCCGGTTGCAGCACTCGTGCTTCAGAGGGAAAGCCGGTAAATACAGGCAACCGGGCAGAAAATTTTTCGCTGATCGGCAACATCATCGTCGCACTATCAATGTAAAATGTGTTACTGCCTTTGGTAAAAACCCTCGCCACCGGTTCGCGTTCATCCACATCAACCTGCAATACGTTGTTGCGATCGAAAAATAATTCTGCATTATCCACCCAAACATCTCTTTCGATTGCTGCTTCGATTTGTTTCAAATTAAAATCCGCTACCGGCGTTCCTTCCGGCTCCCTTCCAATGTAATCGACTATAATCCTCAGCACATCTTTGTTATCGATGAAAAAATTGTTGTTCACACCGGAAATATCAACTTTCACATCTTTGCACAACAGCGTGCTCTGCCGTTTCATCGCCGCTACAGACAATATAACCGTTCCTGCTCCGATGGTTACCCAAAGGATCGTCAGCAACACTTTTTTAATAGCTGTTTTTTTAATGCTCATCGAAGCTTTTGCTTAAGACCTGTTTATTACAATATTTTTTATGGGTTGCACCAATGTGTCTATATCGCCTGCGCCAGCAGTGATCAATAGTTCCGTATCGTTTTGTTTTAACCAATCAAGCAATTCATCTTTTTCTTTAACACTCTTTTTCCTGTTCGTCATCCTGTCAAGGATCATGCTGCTCGTCACGCCTTCCATCGGAAGTTCCCGTGCAGGATAAATAGGCAACAGGATCGTTTCGTCGGCAAGGCTCAATACTTCCGCAAATCCATCTGCCAGATCGTTTGTACGACTAAACAAGTGCGGCTGAAAAATAACCGTACTTTTTTTGCCCGGAAACAATGCGGCGGCACCGTTGATCAACGCGCGCAATTCTTCCGGATGATGCGCATAATCGTCCACCATCACACGATCACTCGTTTTTACGATGTATTCAAACCGGCGCTTCACACCTTTAAAAGAACTGACTGCCGCTTTTATTTTTTCATTACTGATATCCAGATGCTTCGCAACGGTGATTGCAGCCAACACATTTTCGATGTTGTGCATACCACCCATATTCAATTCCACATTTTCAACTACTTCATGTTTTATCGCCGCATCAAACAAATAACTCCCGTTTTCTATACGGATATTTTTTGCATGTACATCGGCCGATTTATCTTCAAGCGAATAAGTCAATTTATTATCCGATACAAATTCATCGATACGTTGTAATCCTTTTTTTACAATGAGCAAGCCGCCTGTTTTTATTTTCGCCGTAAACTCAATAAAGGCATCCTGCATGTTTTTTTCTGTTCCATAAATATCCAGGTGGTCCGCATCCATGGCCGTTATGATGGCAACATCAGGCGTTAGTTTCAAAAAACTACGATCGTATTCATCTGCTTCCGCAACGCTCACATTTTTTTCATTCGCCCAAAAATTAGTATCATAATTGGAAGCAATTCCTCCTAAAAATGCATTGCATCCAAATTTGCTGTTTGTTAAAATATGCGCCACCATTGCACTTGTGGTTGTTTTTCCATGTGTGCCTGCAACGCAGATGTTAAACGAATTTTTAGTGATCATTCCCAACACATCGCTTCTCTTTACCACTTCATAATTGTTGTCGATATAATAAATCAGTTCTGCATGCGTTTTAGGAACAGCAGGGGTGATTACTACGATCGATGCTTCTTTGTCAAGCTTCGCAATATTTTCTTCATAATGAATCGCGATACCTTCTGCTTCCAGTTTTCGTGTGAGCACTGTAGGCGTTTTATCGTAACCGCTCACCCTGATGTGGCGGCCGTTGAAATAACGCGCCAGCGCACTCATGCCAATGCCGCCGATGCCCAGAAAATAAACAGATGATATATCTTTAAGTTCCCTCATTTAATACTTTTCAAAATTTGCGTAGCAATGATTTCATCTGCATTTGCAACAGCAAGGAGCGAAATATTCTGCTTCATATTATTTTGCATTTCCTCGTTCTCCGACAATTTTATCACCGTTGGAACAAGTTCATTCAGAGCCAAATTATTACTAATCATCAATGCCGCGTTCCTATTTACCAATTCTTTTGCATTTGCCGTTTGATGATCTTCCGCAGCGAACGGATACGGCACAAATATCACCGGCTTTTTTACCAAACACAATTCCGCAATCGCCATGGCACCGCTTCTGCTGATTACAATATCTGCGGCGGCATACGCATATTCCATTTGCGAAATAAAATCAGCGGCGAAAATTTCGCTTCTGCCGTTTACACGCTCCTTCGCTCTGGCCAGATATGGCTTGCCGGTTTGCCAGATCAGCTGTAATCCGTTTTTCTCAAACTGCTCCAGATCCTTGTCAATGGCCTCATTGATACTTTGGGCACCCAAACTTCCACCAATGCTCAACACTACCTTTTTATTTATCGACAACCCAAAAAACTGTAATGCTTCTTCCTTACTCACGTGTCCGTCAACGATTGATTTTCTTACAGGATTTCCTGTAACAACAATTTTATCTTTTGGGAAAAACTGCTGCATATTTTCCGTAGCCGTAAATATTTTCGTGGCTTTTTTACCCAACATGATATTGGTCTTTCCTGCGAAAGAGTTGCTTTCATGAATAAAGGAAGGAATTCCCTTTGTTTGCGCATACCGTAATACAGGAAAACTTGAATATCCGCCAACACCAATAACTGCATCGGGTTGAAAGCCTTTAAATATTTTCGACACCTGGTAAAAGCTCTTCACGATCTTGAAAGGCAGAAAAATATTTTTTATCAAAGAACTTCTGTTATATCCAAGGGAGGAAATTCATGATAAGAAAAAAATTAGTTATACTTGCATCCGTCCTTACCCTTGCAGCAATGTTGTCTGCATGTGATAGCGTCGATGTAATCGGTAAAAGTGCAGTAACATCTTTTGATTCACTGGTAGATAAGCTGGGGGAACAGGTAACCTTTGATGAAAATAAAAATTCATGGGTTTTGGTATCCCCTACCGGTGAAAATTTTGAGTGGAGTAAAGATTTCAGCAGTAATGTTCCTGATGCTGCAGTAGAGTTTGATGCAGCACCTTTTCTTAATGCAGGCTTAAAAGCGGAAGAACTACCAACTGCTGAATATGTATATGATTCTGCTACAGGAAAAATCAGAATGCCATATGAATTAAGCCAGGATGCATTTACCTATTCCGGTGAGACAACAGCAAAGGATACTTTCCAGAAAATTGTGGATACCAACAGAGAGCTTATCGGATATCATGCCCAGCTTGACCACTACGGAATAGCACTGGGAAATGGAAATATGTTTGAATGGGCTAAAGATATGGACAAAAATGACAAGGACATGGTATTTGTATTAAATCCCCAGCCTTTTATTGATGCAGGCGTAGATCCATCAAAAGTAGAAGGATGGGTATTTGGAAAAGTAGAAGTGGATAACGGTAAGGGTAAAATGGAGTAAGTAGATAAACTCCTCAAACCATTTGATCTAAACTAATTGGTGTAATAACACCCTGGATACACCCGTTGTGTAGCATAGTAAACTGTACTATACTTGGGATAAAAGTAGTACACTATAGTTACTAAACCTGCAGCGGGTGTTTTTTCACATTAAGGAGGAATAAGAGTGAAAGAAAATATTAATAAAAAAGGAGGCCACGTTGTGATTTTTTCACTCCTTTTTATTTGTGGCAGTACTGCTAACATGTATGCAGTATGCCATGATGATCACAATGTTTCAGAACTTACCAAAAGCACTTCATA
>JAATFP010000116.1 GCA_015655125.1 Chitinophagales bacterium
ACCTTTCCAATTTTGATTTCGTATACCAGCACGTAAAAAATCTCCGAAAAAAAATAGCCTCGGCCAAAGGGAAAGACTATATTGGCACCGTATACGGCATCGGTTACAAATTCAATTCTTCCGTATGAAACTCATTAACAAATTCACCCTTTGGTTTCTCTGCATCACCCTTTGCACCACTATTATCGGCACTGCCATCACTTATTACAACATCAGCAGCAGGATCGACAATGCCGCAACCGGGCGTTTAAGCACGGTAAATAAATTAACCGCAGAAAAAATCCAGTCCGGCACCCTGACCGATACTGTTGTCCAGGGACGCAAAGTGGCCGTGCAAGAGATCAATGGTCCGCTGCCGGAAAAAACATTTACATTAACATCGGTAAACACCCTGGACCCGCTTTCAAAAAAGCCGGAACTTACCATCACCGCCAATTCGTATTATCAGATCAATAACAAAAATTATAAAATCACGAGTTATGCCTGTGTGAGCAAGGCAGACCAGATCTTGTCGGGGCTGGAAATTTCTATCTTATGGAAATGGGCGCTCATTATTTTTCTCATCGCTATTTCTGCACGGCTGGTTTCCAGGTGGGTGTTGTTGCCCTTCGAAGACACCATTAAGGCAATCGGAAATTTCAATGTGAAGAAACAGGAACCTATCAGGCTTTCACCTACTAATACAAAAGAGTTTATACAACTCAATAAGTTTGTAGAATCCATGACCAACCGCGCCATTGAAGAATATGCCGCGCTGAAAGAATTTACAGAAAACGCTTCGCACGAACTACAGACGCCCGTGGCAATCATGCGCGGAAAACTGGATCTGCTGGGCGAATCCGAACTTACAGACAAGCAGGCAATGCTGATCTCTGACGTACAGAATTCGCTCAATAAATTATCGCGGATCAACAGCTCGCTCATTTTGCTCGCACGCATGGAGAACAACGAATACACAGCCACAGAACCGTTGCCGTTCCGGCATTTGCTGACAGAAACATTGAAAGATTACGATGAACTCATCACGATGAAATCGCTTTCACTCACTACCGGCATCAACAGCGATATCCATATTCAGCTACACAAAGATCTTGGGAACCTGCTGGTGAACAACCTGGTCAGCAACGCTATCCGCCACAATGTTCCAAACGGCAGCATCCGCGTTACGCTGACCGATCACAGCCTAACCGTTGCTAATACCGGACCTGAACCCGAACTTCCGACGGAAGAATTGTTTCATCGTTTCAAAAAGGGAAATCAATGCAGCAGTTCTATTGGCATCGGCCTCGCCATCGTAAAACAGATCTGCGACATTCATAATTTCCCGATTTCGTATACCTATCAGAAAGGAACGCATATCCTGCACATCTGTTTCTCCGAAACATGCGCCCACATTGGCTCCGTATCGGTCCTTCTTTCAACACAGGAAGCAGAAGAATCAGTTCCATAGAGTTAAAACATCAATGTTTGAACTTCGCTTCAAAATTCCTTCAAGATGATGTTGTTGATTTGCATTTTTAATGCATCAGCAGAAACAGCATTCATGAAGCATCATTTATATCTTCTCTGTATTTTACCCGGACTAATAACCTTTTCCACTGCAGCTGGACAAACACTGACGCTGAAAGCCGCGGTGGACAGTGCCTTGCACAATTATCCATCTATTAAGGTAAAAACAAATTACGCCCTCGCCGCCGATGCCGTGGTGCAGCAAACAAAAAAAGAAGCGCTTCCCAATTTTGTGATTTCCCTGCAACAGGATTACGGAACCATCAACGGGCAAAACGGCCCGGCATATGGACTGGGTGGCTTCGGGGTAGCATCGTCTGGTGCCGCGCTGAACTCACAGAACTGGCACGCGGGCTTCGGCGGTACTTACCTCAGCAATATCAACTGGGATTTTTTCGCCTTCGGCAGGGTTAAAGAAAGGTTGAATACGGCCAAAGCCCTCGCTACAAGAGACAGGGCCGATGAAACCCAGGAAATTTTTCAGCAGCAAATAAAAGTAGCTTCGGCGTATCTTAATTTACTGGCGGCGCAACGCATCACCCGCTCGCAGGAACGAAACCTGTTGCGTGCAGACACCATCAAATTTGTGGTAACTGCAAGAGCTAAGAATGGACTGATCGCCGGTGTGGATTCTTCCTTCGCGAACGCTGAGGTATCCAATGCAAAAAGCGCACTGATAGCGGCAAAAGATGCAGAACAGGAACGAGCCGGTGAACTTGCAATGCTAATGGGCGTTCCGCAACGCGACTTTATACTCGACAGTTCGTTTCTCGCGCAAGTGCCGGCCACTTACACCGGCACCATCGCCGTTACCCATCCGCTGCTTGATTTTTATAAGAGCCGCATCGCCATCAGTGATCGGCAGTTGAAGTATATTAAAACGTTGAAATATCCAACGTTCTCTTTGTTCGGCGTATTGCAAACGCGGGGTTCCGGATTTTCATCGCAATATGTAACCGACCAGACTGCCTATACGCACAGTTATTTAGATGGCATCAAGCCCTCACGCACCAATTACCTGTTCGGCGTGGGCGTTACCTGGAACCTTACTTCCCTGTTGCGAATCAGGGAACAGGAGCGGTCCCAGGCCTTCACTTCAAAAGCATTGCAGGAAGAATACAATACGATCGCACTTCAATTAAGCGCTCAGCAATCATTGGCAGAAATGAAAGTAACCAATGCTATCGCAGCATTCAATGAAGCACCTGTTCAGCTAAAGGCGGCCAGCGATGCGTATTTGCAAAAATCGGTATTATATAAAAACGGACTAAGTAACATTATCGACGTTACCCAAACATTGTATTCGCTTAACCGCGCAGAAGCGAACCGCGACATTGCCTTCAGTAATGTATGGCAATCGCTGCTTATCAAGGCTGCCGCAAACGGAGATTTTATGTTGTTTTTAAATCAGGTAAAATAATTAGTAATGAACGGGGGTGCTGTTGGATTTTAATTTTTTTCGCTGCAAACCGTCTTAGACAGGCTCAGACTGACCGCATACTTTAATGGCAGGTTGTCGACCATGAGCAGAATGCAGATCTTATCGCACTTTCTACATTCTGTCATGTTGAGCTTGTCGAAACATAGACGGAACCCGATTTTTTGATCCAGGTTTACTTTTAATAGTAAACACGCTAATTCTGATAATTGATAACATAGTACCAAAACCTTAAACCCCGAAACTTTATCGAATGAATTTAATCAAAGCCGCACTTCGCAAACCGATCTCGATACTCGTACTGGTAGCAGGCTTGCTGTTTTTCGGCATCAGCGCCATGCGCGATATCAAGATAGACATCCTGCCGCAGATGAACATGCCGGTTATCTACATTGCACATCCTTTTGGTGGTTACACACCAAACCAGATGGAATCTTATTTTGCCAAACAATACGTAAACATTTTACTTTTTGGAAATGGCATTAAGAGCATCGAAACAAGGAACGTGCAGGGCCTTATGCTGATGAAGCTCACTTATTATGAGGGTACGAACATGGCACAAGCTGCATCCGAACTAAGTTCGTTGTCGAACAGGATACAGGCTTCGTTTCCCCCGGGTACGCAACCTCCTTTCATCATCCGCTTCGATGCATCGTCATTACCGGTGGGGCAACTGGTATTAAGCAGCAAAACAAAAACGAACAACCAGTTGCAGGACCTTGCAAATGTATATGTGCGTGCCTCGTTTACTTCCATTCCCGGTTTGCTGGCACCCCCGCCCTTTGGTGGCAACCCACGTACGATCGAGATCAACGTAAGCCCGGAAGCCTTGCGCAGCCACAATCTAACGCCCGACCAGGTAGTGGAAGCAATCCGGCTCAACAATCAGACAGCGCCATCGGGGAGCGTACGCATCGGCGATAAACAATATATCACTCCTACGAACAATACTATCAAACAGGTAAAGGATTTTGAAGACATTCCGATGTTCAAAGGTGGTGTGCAGAACCTTTATTTGCGCGATGTGGCAACTATAAAAGACGGCGCCGATGTAACTGCCGGCTACGCCCTCATCAACGGAAAAAGATCTGTATATATCAGCATCGCAAAATCAGCAGATGCATCTACCTGGGAAGTGGTAAATAACCTGAAGGCCAACATCCCACGGATACAAAGTACGCTGCCGGAAGATGTAAAACTTTCTTATGAATTCGACCAGTCGGTATATGTAATCAATGCGGTAAAAAGCCTGGTAAGTGAAGGGGTTATCGGTGCATTACTGACGGGGTTGATGGTGCTGCTGTTTTTAGGCGATCGCCGCGCCGCGCTCATAGTGATACTCACTATTCCGGTGTCTGTTATTTCGGGCGTATTGTTTCTTAAATTATTCGGGCAAACGATCAACATCATGTCACTGAGCGGGCTGGCGCTTGCAATAGGAATTCTCGTAGATGAAAGCACGGTGACGATAGAAAATATCCACCAGCATTTTGATATGGGCAAGCCCAAGGCGCTCGCCATCTGGGATGCTTGCAAAGAGATCGCATTCCCAAAATTGCTTATCTTGTTTTGCATACTGGCCGTATTTGCTCCGGCCTTCACTATGACCGGAATTCCAGGCGCTTTGTTTTTGCCGTTGGCCCTGGCCATTGGATTTTCAATGGTAATTTCCTTTTTGCTGTCGCAAACATTTGTGCCGGTAATGGCCAACTGGCTGATGAAGATCCATCCATCCAAAAGCAATAAAAAAACAGGATCCGAAATTTCTGATGCAGAAGTATTTGCAGCATCCGGACTTACAAAAGAATCTGAAGAAGATACGTTTGACCAGAAAAAAATATTGGTGGAAAGAGAAGACTTCAATAACGACGGAAAGATCGGCCGTTTTGAAAAGTTCCGGAACCGTTTCCTCCGCTTCATTTCACGGATACTTCCTTACCGGAAACCATTGGTGCTAGCTTATCTTGTAATCATTACCGGGCTGGCGATCCTGTTGCTCAGCAGCATTGGCCGCGACGTATTGCCAAAAGTAAATTCCAGCCAGTTCCAGCTGCGCCTTCGCACCCCCGAAGGAACGCGTATTGAAAGAACGGAGCAGAAAGTATTGTCGGTTTTAGAAGAACTAAAGAACATGGTAGGACCTGAACACATTGCCATCACATCCGTGTACGTCGGCCAGCATCCTTCGCAATTTTCCGTGAGCCCGATCTATCTTTTTATGGCGGGTCCGCATGAAGCTGTTTTCCAGGTAAGTTTGAAAGACTATCATGCAAACATGGATGAATTCAAAGACAGCCTGAGAATGCGTATAAAGAAAATTCTGCCGGATGTAAAACTTTCTTTTGAGCCGATAGAATTAACAGACAAAGTGCTGAGCCAGGGTTCACCAACACCTGTTGAGATCCGCATCGCAGGAAAAAATAAAAAACAGAACGAAGAATACGCCAACAAGCTCGTCACCAAACTAAAAGCCATCGATTATATGCGCGATGTGCAGATCGCACAATCATTAAAATATCCTGCGCTCAACATCAACATCGACCGCGTAAAAGCAGCACAGGTAGGTGTTGACATGAATGATGTTTCACGGTCGCTCATCGCGGCCACGTCGTCATCGCGTTACACTGAAAAAAATATCTGGCTCGACGAAAAAGCCGGTCTCTCCTACAATGTGCAGGTACAGGTACCGCTCAACGAAATGACAACCGATGCCGATATACAGGAGATACCGCTCCTTCGAAACGCCACGAGGCCCGTACTCGGAGATGTTGCCACCATCACACCCGATACCACGTATGGTGAAAACGACAACCTGGGTGCCATGCCTTATATGTCGGTTACCGCCAACCTTAACCAAAAAGATCTCGGCAGCGCCACAAAAGATGTAGATAAAGTGATCGCCTCGCTCGGTGAATTGCCGCGCGGGATGTTTATCAACAGGATCGGCTTGAGTACGGTACTTACTGAAACATTGAGTAGCCTGCAATCCGGCCTGCTGGTTGCCATCGTAGTGATATTTTTGATGCTGTCGGCCAATTTTCAGTCGTTCAAAGTACCGCTTGTAATATTGGCAACGGTGCCGGCCGTAATTTTAGGATCACTGATCTTATTGTTCATCACAGGCTCCACCCTTAACCTGCAATCATACATGGGCATCATTATGTCGGTAGGTGTATCGATCGCCAATGCTGTACTGCTGATCACAAATGCGGAACAGCTCCGCAAACACAACAACGACGCGTTGATATCTGCAAAAGAAGCAGCTGCGCTGCGAATACGCCCCATCATTATGACGAGCCTTGCGATGGTAGCAGGTATGTTACCGATGGCGATCGGCCATGGTGAAGGCGGCGACCAGGTTTCTCCGTTGGGCCGTGCGGTGATCGGCGGATTGATTGCTTCCACTTTTGCTGTGCTGATTATTTTACCATTGGTATTCGCGTGGGTACAGGGCAAAGCACCTACAAGATCTGTATCGCTCGACCCGGAAGACAAAGAAAGCAAACACTATATTCCTTCATTATATGATTCAAAAAAATAGCCCCATGTCAATATTGCAAACAACCAAAACGAACCGTACACTCTTTATATGCGCGATTATGCTGTTGATAACCGCCGTGATTTGGGGTTGCTCGGCCGGTGAAAAGAAACAGCCCGGAACCACCGCCATTGCTGAAACCCGGCCGATCGGCACTTTCCTGCTGGATAAGCAATCCTTGTCATCCAGCCTCACCATGCCCGGTGAACTGGTGGCCTACCAGCAAGTGGACCTCTATGCTAAAGTGAACAGTTTTGTAAAGAAATTATATGCCGACGTTGGAACGCAGGTAACGGCCGGGCAATTATTGGCAACGATGGAAGCGCCGGAAATCACTTCACAGTTATCCGGTGCCGAATCGCGCCTGAAAGCGATGGAAGCTATCTACATCGCGAGTCGTTCCAACTATAACCGTTTACTGGAAACAAGCAAAACGCCTGGTACTATTTCTCCTAATGATCTCGATCAGGCACTTGCAAAACAGCAATCCGACAACGCACAATGGCAGGCGGCAAAAGCTGCCTATCGCGAGATCACGGATAACAGGAACTATCTTGAGATACGCGCGCCTTTCAGTGGCGTTATTACTTCGCGCAATGTAAGTTCCGGCGCTTATGTGGGTCCGTCGGGTAAGGGTTCGGAATTGCCGCTGTTTACATTGCAGGAACAGCACAAGCTACGGCTGGTTGTATCGGTACCGGAATTATACAATGCCTACCTTAACAACAATGATACGATCACTTTTTCCGTACGTTCCCTGCCCGGCGAACATTTTTCTGCGAAGATCATGCGCCAGGCGGGCGCGCTCGACAGCAGGCTTCGTTCGCAACGCATAGAAATGGATGTTGAAAACACCGGCAAAAAATTGTTCCCGGGCATGGTGGCCGAAATTACCATTCCACTGCCTGCAAAAGACAGTGTATTCGTGGTGCCGGAAAGCGCCATCCTGCCATCAGCAGAAGGAATCTTTGTAATAAAAATATTAAAAGGTAAAACAATCTGGGTGCCGGTTCAAAAGGGGCGTACCGCAAATGAAAAAACAGAGGTCTTCGGAAAACTATCCGCCGGCGATAGTATCGTAACACAGGCGAGCGAGGAGATCAGAAATGAGCAGTAAGCAGAAGTATGGCCAGAAAGATTGAACGGATTCATTCTCAGGTAGATTTTCCGGAACGGAAGGGACATTGAATTTTGTACATCACCTGCTTACCCAGGCCGTATCCTGCAGATAACTGGCCGGGTAATCTTCAATTCCCGCCCTGAAAATATAATATTCTTTTCTTACTTTAAGAATGTCAACAGTTACAACATGAGATTTTAAAAACTCCTGTTCACCTTCTCTGAACGGTTCTTCTTTGCTTTGAAATGCAAGGGTAAATTGACATTCGCTTGTCCAGTCGACGCGCCAGAACGAACTTTTTCCGGTATTAAGATCTACCTCCTTTTGAATATTATTTTTTCGCATCAATTTGAACCGGCCATTATTTTTCGCGTGATAGAAAACAAATACGCCGTTCTTCACGCTGCTACAATCTGATGGCCCATTTTGAATGGTTATTTGCTTTGAACAAAACAAAAACAACGATACCAGGATAAATTTCATGAAGCAAAGTAAACAATAAATATAATGTGTTGTGCGAATAGGTTCTGAAATATACCCTGCAAACTGTCTTCGACATGCTCAACATGACGTGACATTTTATTTGTAAACAGTTTCAGCCAACAATAACATCAGCCACCGATAAAATAAAACAATTAATTTTAACCGAAAATAAAACTCATGTCAATCCTGCAAAATATTTTTCCGTAACGTGCGGGCATTTCTGCCGAATAGCAGCTCCACAGTTTTGTAGAACAACGCCAATACTTAATAAACGGTGAACTCAAAACCTGGGGCATACCATGGGAAAAAGATGTGAAGATCACGCCGCTGCCGGAACCAGGCAAAGCCGGTTATCTTACAGAACTGGTGGAAGATGCGAAAAAGTACGGCGCAAACGTTATCAACAAATATGGCGGCGAAGTGAACGACACGTTCTTCTACCCTGCCATGCTTTACCCGGTAAATTCAAAATTGAGAATTTATACGGAAGAACAATTGGGTTCCGTGGTTCCCATCGTTTCCTACAAAGACCAGGAAGAAGGGGGCAACTATGTGGTGCAATCCAACTTTGGTCAGCACTACGCTTTCCTGTCTTCCAGGCCCAACGTTTGTTTGCCGGTAAGACAGGAAGCAAATTCTATTTATTATTGAGAGCATTTCTCCGCAAACCGGTTGGCACCATTGGCGCGTGATATAATGGAAATCTTTTTATGGTAACCAATAGCAAAAAATAGGGATACGTTACAATAGTGCCGGAACGTATTTTTCCGCATGTCGATAAAAAAAATCAGCAAACTGAACCATTTTGGCCGCGCAGTTTATATCTTTACGGTCATTTCAATAAAGAAAGCAGGGACAAAGATTACCCTCATACTCCTCCCGAACCCGCGCAAAAGGGCATTCGCTATGTCCTTTACCTCGATAGACTTGCATTTTATTTTCAGGCGCCACGGAACGATCTGCGGTCGGCTCATTACATCTATTCAAAATATTTAAGTACAACACAAACTTACATTATGAAATCAATTTTCCTTTCTGCTTTTGTATTTTCCTTTTTTGTTTCGGCAAATGCCCAGACGCACGTTTACCAGTTCAGCGGCAGTCTAAATGAAACCTCATCCATTGGTCCTGCGCTCACCGAAACACTGTCCTGCGGCGCGGCGCCCGGCTCCTATATCACGCAGGTGCTTACCATTCCTTCGGGATTCTGCGGATCACAGCCGGAACAGGTTTTTGCTTTCAATGAAGGTGGGGGTTTATCGTATCCGAATAATTCGTTCATCACCGGATCTTATACCATTCATTTATTTTTCGAATTCAATGCATTGGCCGGCGGCTATCAACGGATCATCGATTTTAAAAACAGCACCACCGATCGCGGCATGTATATATTGGCAACCTGCCTCAACTTCTACCCGAACGGCAACGTGGGTACATGCCCATTCTTCGAGCCCAATAAATACTACCTGATATCTATCGTACGCGATGCTACCACCAACCTGGTGAATGTATATGTGAACGGCGCATTATTTGTAACCGATTACAATGATGCCACCGGTGATTATGCACCTGCTACGCCAACAACCCCTGTCATTTTTTTCCGGGACGACAATGCCGTTACCTGCGAAGACAAAGATGGCACCATTAAATATCTTTCATTAAAAGCTACCACTTCTACGCCGGCAGAAGTGGCAACGGTGTTTGCAAATATATGTGCAATCGTTTTGCCTTTGCGGCTTACCGGCTTTACCGCTACCAAAGTGCAAGGAGAAAATAAAACCGATCTCCAGTGGAACACCGAAAATGAAATCAACACCGAAGCATTCATCGTTGAAAGAAGCACCGACGGCATTAACTTTGAAGCAGTAAAAAATGTGCCGGCCATGTTCGGAACACGCAACCAGTATCACTATACCGATAATATCGTTGCTTCCGTTCCGGTATATTATTATAGGTTGAAGATGACCGACCGTGATGGCAAATTTACTTACAGCAATATTCTCCGCATTACCAATGCTGCGAACAATGTGCTGTCCGTGTCGCCTAATCCGGCACATGGAATTGTTTCTGTGGGAGGACTTCAAAAGAAAGGCACATTACTACTATATAATGCGGAAGGCAAATTGGTGGCCCGGCAAAACGTTAGTTCGCAATCCATAACACTTGATATGGGAAGCCTGCCCGCCGGAATTTACCTGCTGAAATACGTAGTGAATGATGTTGTACAACATACAAGGATCGTCAAAGAGTAATAATGTTGAATTAATATAGGCTATCAAAAAGAATGGCCCGGCTGCAATTTTGCTGATTGTACAGACGTAAATCCACCTGGTACCCGCAACAGGTACCAGGTGGATTTTTTTACACGGTAACGTGGTAAAAATTCCATTTCGTAAAAAAATTCCCGGGCATTTTCCTGCTGAGCCTTCCTTATATTGAAAACCGAAGACTTGTTTGTGGAAGATATTGCTCGAATATTACCTTCCAAAATATATTTTACAGCCGTGAAAAACGTGGTGGCAAATTTGTTTTACGATGCGCATTACTCATTATTCAACAATCAAACAACATGGCAACAGCATCAAAAAAAACAGCGCCAAAAAAATCTACTCCTGTAGAATCAGGAGCAAAAAAACAAGGTAAGGCATCCGGCGACAACATGCTCAAAGAATTTTTTGAAGACGAAATGAAAGATATCTACTGGGCAGAGAAACATCTTACTAAAGTATTACCCAAAATGGCCAAAGCTGCTACTTCGGGCGAATTGCGGAAAGCTTTTACCGATCACCTGGAAACAACAAAGACGCATATCAGCCGGCTCGAAGAAGCGTTCGGATTGCTCGGCAAAAAACCCCAGGCAAAAAAGTGCGATGCCATGGCCGGTATTGCAGAAGAAGGAAGCGGAATCATCGAGGAAACTGAAAAGGGTACGGCCACCCGGGATGTGGGATTGATCCTGGCGGGGCAAAAAGTAGAACATTATGAAATAGCCACCTATGGAGGACTCGCGCAATTGGCCACCACGCTCGGTTTAAGCGACGTAGCTTCTTTGCTTCAGCAAACACTTGAAGAAGAAAAAGAAGCAGACAGCCTGTTGACCCAGATTGCCGAAAGCAGTGTAAATTACAATGCATCTGCCGAAAAAGATTAACGGCTCCCTCGATAAATAAAAGGCCCGGACTTATTTTTTCTAAAATAACTCCGGGCCTTTTATTTATACCTGTATGATGTGCTACCCGACTGATGCCAAATACTTACGGCTGTCTGCTCTGCAAAGTGTTGGAAAGATTTAGTACAATAATAATTGAACATATTTTCGGAAAATATATTCCCTCTCGTCAGATGCACATGAAGGGAATCAGGCCAGGGACTGACAAGCGTCATATTCTATCCTGCACAGCAGGTTTATTTTTGGCAAAAATAATCAACCTTTTGAGCCAGCAAACAGCCTGTTATCATTGCGGAGATGTATGTCCCTCGGCCGCTATTACTTATGGTGATAAGATCTTTTGCTGCAATGGCTGTCTTCAGGTATACCAACTGCTCGAGGAAAACGGCCTTTGCAACTATTACAGCTTCGACCAGATGCCCGGAATAAAAGTAAAAGGAAAGTTCCTCTCGGAAAAATACGGTTACCTTGATGACCTTTCGGTGCAGGAAAAATTGTTGCAATTTAAAAGTGACGACAGCTGCAACGTCACTTTTCATCTTCCGCAGATTCATTGTGCATCATGCATCTACCTGCTTGAACACCTGCATAGGATAGATGCCGGCATTACCGCATCCCGCACGGATTTTCAGCAGAAAAAGATTTTCATATCCTTCAACCCCAACATTATTTCACTGCGAAAAGTGGTGGAAATATTGGCATTTGTTGGCTATGAGCCACCACTCAACCTGAATGATATTTCTTCCGGACAAAAAAAAAGCACCGATCCGTTATCGCATAAGAAGATCCGCAACCTCGGCATTGCCGGCTTTGGCTTTGCCAACATCATGATGCTCAGTTTCCCTGATTACTTTTCCGGTGGCGCAATCGATGCGGAGCTGAAGCACACATTCACGTGGCTCTGTTTTGTGTTATCCATACCGGTGTTGCTGACAGGCGGACGCACTTTTTTTATCGCGGCATACAAAAGCCTGCGACAAGGGATTGTGAGTATCGATGCCCCGATTGCCCTGGCAACGGCCGTTACCTTCGGCAGAAGCTATTACGAGATCATCAGCGGAACGGGAACAGGTTATCTGGATTCCGGAACGGGTATTATTTTTCTCATGCTGGCGGGTCGCTGGTTCCAGGACAAAACTTATGCGGCTCTCTCGTTTGATCGCGATCATCGCTCTTATTTCCCGCTTGGTGCAACGATCATAAAAAATGGTGCCGAGCAAAATGTACCGGCGACTAAACTCAGGCCCGGCGACCGGCTCGTCATCCGCAACGAAGAAATGGTTCCCGCAGATGCCGTATTAATAGAAGGCGACTGCCGGATGGATTACGGTTTTATCAGCGGCGAGCAAACTGCTGTACCTAAAAAGCCGGGCGAACTTGTATATGCCGGCGGGAAACAGATGGGCGGCACCATCGGGCTGGTAGTAAAGAAACCCACTTCTCAAAGCTATATTACGCAATTATGGAACGGTCCGTCCGCAACAAAAAATGGTAGCGTCGAAACATTCATTCATCCGTGGAGCAGGTATTTCACACTTGCTTTGTTTTCTGTCGCCATCGCTGCTGCTATATATTGGTGGGTCAACGATACCGCGATGATCCTGCCGGCAGTTACGGCCGTACTCATTGTCGCCTGCCCCTGCTCGCTGCTGTTGTCTGCCACATTCACATACGGAAATATGCAGCGGATATTTGGCAGAAAAAAATTCTACCTGAAAAATACCGGAATAATCGATTCGCTGGCCATGGTGGATACGATCGTATTTGACAAGACGGGTACGCTTACAGCGCCGTCTGCAGGCGGATTGTTTTACGAAGGCGAACCGTTAACGCTGAATGAACAGCGTATTGTAAAAACATTGACGGGTTACTCCACGCACCCTTTGAGCAAAAGGATCACAGGTGAACTGGATGTAGAAAAGATTCCGGCTTCGCCCGAACATTTCTTCGAGCGCACGGGCAAGGGCATCAGCGCACGCATGGCTTCGCAGGACGTGATGATCGGCTCTGCCGAAATGGTGGGAGTAAGTGGAAAACAACGGTTGGCCGGCGGCAGTACAGTTTACGTAAAGTTTGACGATCATATCCGTGGGTGCTTCCATATCGGCAACTACTACCGCGAAGGTATTTCGCAACTGGCAAAGGAACTGCTCGCTGCGGGTTACGATCTGCACGTCCTTTCCGGCGACAATGACCGCGAGCGGGAGGCGCTGAAAAAATTGTTTCATCACAAAGTAGCGATCCGTTTTAATCAATCGCCTTCAGACAAGATTAATTATATACGTCAACTGCAGGCAAAAGGGAAAAAAGTATTGATGGCCGGCGATGGATTGAACGATGCCGGGGCGTTGCTGGCGGCAAATACGGGCATTGCTGTCAACAACGATTCAGCTTTATTTACACCCGCCTGCGATGGCATTTTATCAGGCGATCAGTTACCCCGTTTACATAAATTTCTTCGCTACGCGGCCTTTGGAAAAAAGGCCATCGTGGCAAGTTTTGTGTTATCCATCCTTTATAATATCTGCGGATTATCATTTGCCGTAGCGGGGCGCCTTTCACCGTTGGTAGCGGCTATACTGATGCCATTAAGCAGCGTAAGCATTGTGCTTTTTGTAACAATTACCACCCGCATAGCGGCACGGCGGCTGTTGAGTTGATATCTCAAAAACTGACAACAATCATGCGCCGCACCCCTTTTCGTCAGCCAGTGTGCCCAGCACTCCTTTTATTTTTGAACCTCATAATTCAACAATGAGCGTACTTTTTTTACTGATCGGCGTAAGTATACTGGTGGCGGGCTGCTTCCTCGCAGCCTTCCTGGGAAGTGTGCGCAGCGGCCAGTTTGATGATAACGAAACTCCTCCTATCCGTATGCTGTTCGACAATGATCATCCACAAAATGTCAAATAAACATCACCAAAACAACCAACATCAATGCAGGCAGAACAATTTTATTATGACAACAAAACCGTGAGGAACTTCGCTTACGCCACCATGATCTGGGGCGCAGTGGGAATGCTCGCCGGATTATGGGTAGCGCTGCAACTCGTTTTTCCGTCGCTCAATATTACACAATACGGCAGTTTCGGCCGCCTGCGCCCCCTGCATACCAATGCCGTGATCTTCGCATTTGTAGGCAACGGTATCTTCATGGGCGTATATTATTCGCTTCAACGACTCTGCAAGGCCCGGATGTGGAGCGACAAGTTAAGCCGGATCCATTTCTGGGGCTGGCAACTTATTATTGTGGCAGCAGCTATCACGCTGCCTGTCGGACTTTCACAAGGAGCAGAATATGCAGAGCTTATCTGGCCGATAGATCTCGCCATCACCATCATCTGGGTAGTATTTGGCTGGAACATGTTTGCCACCATCATTAAAAGACGCGAACGACACCTGTACGTGGCCATTTGGTTCTACATCGCCACATTTGTAACAGTGGCCGTACTGCACCTGGTTCGTTCCGGAGAATTGCCTTACACCTGGCTAAAAAGTTACTCGTTATATGCAGGCGTGCAGGACGCGTTGGTGCAATGGTGGTACGGACACAATGCCGTGGCATTTTTTCTTACCACACCCTACCTAGGCCTCATGTATTATTATTTGCCCAAGGCGGCCAACAGACCGATCTATTCTTATAAACTCTCCATCATCCATTTCTGGTCACTCATCTTTTTATATATCTGGGCTGGTCCGCATCACTTATTGTATACTGCGTTGCCCAACTGGGCGCAGTCGTTGGGCGTAGTATTTTCCGTGATGCTCATCTTTCCAAGTTGGGGCGGAATGATCAATGGTCTGCTCACTTTACGTGGCGCCTGGGATCGTGTTCGTGACGATGTCATTTTAAAATTCCTGGTGGTAGCCGTTACCGCTTATGGCATGGCCACATTTGAAGGGCCAATGCTGTCGCTCAAAAGTGTAAGCGCCATCAGCCACTACACCGACTGGATCATTGCACACGTTCACGTGGGCGCTCTCGGTTGGAACGGCATGATGACGTTCGGAATTTTATATTGGCTCATACCGCGGTTGTTCAATACCCCGCTTTATTCTAAAAAAATGGCCAATGTCCATTTCTGGCTGGGCACACTCGGCATCATCTTTTACGCAGTACCGATGTATTGGGCAGGTTTTACGCAAAGCAGCATGTGGAAACAATTTACAGAAGGCGGTCAGCTGAAATACACGTTCCTGGAAACGGTGACCTATATGAAACCTTTCTACGCAATGCGTTCACTCGGCGGAACATTATACCTGGCGGGTGTACTGGTGATGTTGTATAACATATACAAAACAGTGAGGGCTGGTAAACTCGTGGCCAATGAAGCCGCAGAAGCACCCGCATTGATAAAAGAGGCCCGTCATGCAGGCGAACACTGGCACCGTGTGATCGAACGTAAACCTGTGCGGTTAATGATCCTCAGCCTGCTTGTGATATTGATTGGAGGACTGATAGAAATGGTGCCGACGTTCATGATCAAATCGAACGTACCCACCATCAGCAGCGTCAAACCGTATACGCCCCTTGAATTGCAGGGCCGCGATATTTATGTCCGCGAAGGTTGCTACACCTGCCACTCCCAGATGATCCGTCCGTTCCGGAGCGAGACCGAAAGATATGGCGAATATTCCAAAGCCGGCGAATTCGTATACGACCACCCTTTCCAATGGGGAAGCAAGCGAACCGGCCCCGACCTGGCGCGTGAAGGCGCAGGAAACCTCAAGAATTCCAACGGCTGGCACTTCCGCCACTTCCGCGAACCATCTTCCATGAGCGAGGGATCGGTAATGCCATCTTATTTGTTCCTGATGGAACAAAATACAGATACTTCCGAAACACCTGCCAAGATCCGCGCAATGCAGAAACTCGGGGTGCCTTATCCTGAAGGATATGATCAGATTGCAAATCACGACCTGATGGAACAGGCAACGCTCATCACAAATGACCTTCGCAACGACAGCATCCGCATTTCACCTGCAAAAGAAGTGATTGCGCTCATCGCTTACATCCAGCGATTAGGAAAAGACATTTCAACCACCAATCAAAAATAAAACGATGTTCAAATTCATTCAGCAATACACAGAAAAAATGGTGAACGCGGAAATATACCCGATGATCTCGCTGTTGATCTTCTTTTTGTTTTTCGTGGTGCTGTTAGTTTATGTGCGAAAGATGGATAAAAATAAAACAGAGATCCTTTCTAATATTCCTTTAGAAAAATAAGAAGTTCGGGGCGAAGCAAAAAATTTGACAGCAGGGAAAGAGAGGCAGATGTTTCACCTCTGCATAAACTCCTTTTACTCTATTCTCTACCGTAAAAAAATCAGAGAAGCACCGATCAGAATTATTAATAAACCCGCAACTCAGAAAACACCAAAAAGTTTATATACACTATAACCATGTTTTATGAAACTTAATAAAATACTAAAACCCTTCTTATTGTTTTTACCAATGCTTTTCTTCACCGCAGTTTACGCACAGGAAACGGAAGCTGCAAAAAAAGTGGTATCAGAAAACAATCAACTGGAGATACTCATGGGTGTCGTTGCAATAATTTTTGTATTCGTGATCTGGGGCATGGCCAACATCTTATCATCCCTCAGCAGGCAGGTACTCGATAAAAACACAAAGCAAGGTGCTTCGAAAGTACTGCCGTTGATTGCCCTGATGCTTGTATCTTCTTTGGCACATGCACAGCAAACACCTACGCAGCAAGCTGTGCAGGTAACGCCCAACTACGGTGGGATGGATGCATCCGCTTTCTGGCTGATGACGACGGTTCTGATCACCGAAGTACTCGTCATCATAGGGCTGCTTATTTTTATCCGTAATATGCTCGCAGAACTTATGCCGGAAAAAGAAGGGGTTCAAAGTGCCGCCTTTAAAAAATGGTGGACAAAAATGGATAAGAAACTATTCACCAAAGCTGTGCCTGTTGAAAAAGAAAAAGACATACTGCTTGATCACGACTACGATGGCATCCGCGAACTCGATAATTCTTTGCCGCCGTGGTGGAAATATGGTTTTGTAATAACAATCGCATTTGCATTCCTCTACCTGTTCAATTTTCATGTACTCGGTTATGGTAAGGATCCTGATGAAGAATATATAGCAGAAATGGCCGATGCAGCCGTGGCGAAAGAATTGTATGAAGCAAAGAACGCCGATAAGGTAGATGAGGCCGATATCAAAATGCCGGATGCAAACGGATTGGCAGCAGGCAAGGAGATCTTCACCACGGTATGCTGGGCCTGCCACGGCAAGCAGGGCGAAGGTGGCGCCGGACCAAACCTGACAGACAATTACTGGCTGCACAAAGGAAGCATATCGGATGTGTACCAATCTATCAAGCATGGCTATCCCGACAAAGGCATGCAGGCATGGGAAAAGAATTATTCTCCGAAAGAAATCAACAACCTCGCCGGCTATATTAAAACATTGAAGGGAACCAACCCACCCAATGGCAAGCTGTCACAAGGCGAGCTGTTTGAAGAAACAAGCGATTCCTCTTCGGTAAAACCCCCGATAAAATAAATTATGCACGACACGCTCAGCACTGGTACGGATATCTTCCGCGATTCGGTGGCCACTATCACCAGGGAAGGCAAACGCAACTTCATTTACCCGAAGAAACCGAAGGGGAAGTTGTATAATAAACGCACGCTGTTCAGTATCGTGTACCTGGTTGTTTTTTTTACACTGCCTTTTTTGAAGTACCAGCATCGGCCGCTGCTGATGCTGAACATCATCGAACGAAAATTTATTCTCTTTGGCATGGTGTTCTGGCCGCAGGATTTTTTCATCTTCGGAATAGGCATGCTCACTTTCATCGTATTCGTAATCGTATTCACCGTTGCATTCGGCAGGATTTTCTGTGGCTGGGCCTGCCCGCAAACGATCTTCATGGAAATGCTGTTCCGCAAGATAGAATACTGGATCGACGGCGACGCTTCGCAACAGAAGCTGCTGCAAAAAAGCGGCTGGACCACCACGAAGATCTGGAAGAGATCGCTGAAAGCAACTTCATTTTTCACGGCATCGTTCGTCATTGCCAATTTCTTCCTGGCATACCTCATCGGTATGGATCAGTTGCTGGCCGACATTTCATCACCCGCAGAAAATACAGGAACACTCATCGCGCTCATCGGTTTTACCATGGTATTCTTCGCAGTATATTGGTGGTTCCGCGAGCAGGCCTGCATCGTTGTTTGCCCTTATGGAAGATTACAGGGTGTGTTGCTGGATAAAAAATCGATCGTGGTGGCCTATGATTACAACCGCGGCGAGCCGCGGGGCAAATTATCGCGCAACAGTAACCCCAAAACAAGCAAGGGGCATGATTGCAAGTGTTCGGATTGCAAAGGCGATGGCTGCAAAAATGCCCTGGATAAAATGGCTGCCGTTGTTCCTGTTGCCATTTCCGCCGGCGATTGCATCGACTGCAAAGCCTGCGTGCGCGTATGCCCTACCGGAATCGATATCCGAAATGGAACACAACTCGAATGCATCAATTGCACCGCCTGTATCGATGCGTGCGATGCGATCATGACAGGCGTAAACAAACCAACGGGTTTAATAAGATACGCTTCTGAAGAAAGCCTGCAGTACGGAAAGCCCCTTCGCTTTACGGGCAGGCTGAAAGCATACGTAGCTGTTTTGTCGGCGCTGATTGTTTTGCTGGCGACATTGCTGATAACACGCACCGATCTTGACGCACGTTTGATGCGTACCGCCGGCATGACTTACACTTCTCTTTCCGACGGACGTGTAAGCAATCTTTATAACTTAAAAGTGGCGAATAAAACATACAAGGATATTTCTATTCATCTGAAGCTGGAAAATATGGCCGGAGAAATTCAACTCATTTCCGATACGAACCCCGTGATCAGAAAGAATGACTACACCACCTTGCAGTTTTTTGTAAAACTTAGCCGCAACGAACTCAAGGGATGGAAAACGCCGGTAATTATCGGATTGTATGATTCTGTAAAAAAAATAAAATCGGTAACGGCTACTTTCATCGGGCCGGAAATATATAATTAACCTGTTGTACTATAAAAACAAAGCTAATAAAGTTCAGTGCTGTGTATGTTTCGGCAAGCTCAACATGACAGAATACTCTTAGCACGGCCCGTTGAAGGCGGTTTAGAGAGCGCAAACTTTAGAACCGGATAGCACAACAATTTATAATTAATCATTTCCCGCAGGCGGGAACAAAAAAAATAATTTATGAACTGGGGAACAAAGATCATTGCCGTATATATCATATTTGTTGCAGGTATACTGACGCTGGTGGTACTGTCATCTAAACAAAACCAGGATCTGGTAACGACCGATTACTACGAGCAGGAACTCAAGTACCAGCAGAAGATCGACCAGGTAAAAAGATCAGATGCTTTGTCTGCGCCGCTCGAACTGACACAGAACAGGCAATTTATCCGCATCACATTTCCGAAAGAAATGGAACACGAAGCGATCAACGCGGATGTGCTGCTGTATTCACCTGCCGACAAAACGCGCGACGTTGCCAGAACATTTTACGCCACGAGCGGCCAACTTGAATTCCCCTTGCATTCCGGGATGAAAGGCATGTATATCGTAAAAGTGAACTGGGTTGCAAAAGGCGCATCCTATTATTACGAACGTAAGATCGTACTGTCATGATCGCGCTATTCACAGGAGCTTTGGTGCTTGGCGCCATCGGCGCATTTCATTGCATGGGCATGTGTGGCCCGCTGGCGCTGGCTTTGCCGGTGGTAAACGATTCGCCTGCTTCACGGCTGCTTTCCTCCATGTTGTATAATATAGGGCGATGCATTACGTATGCTTCATTGGGTGCGATGTTGGGCGCGATCGGGCAAAGCCTTTCGCTGATCGGGTTTCAACAGATATTATCAATTGTTGCAGGTATCATTATCCTGTTGTTAATTGTTGTTCCTTATGGGAAAATGAACCTGACAATATCCTTACCGTTTTTTTCAAAAGTGCGCAAAAAGGTGGGCGCTTTGTTTGGCAAGAAAAGTTATACCGGAAATTTTTGGATCGGAATTCTCAACGGACTTCTTCCGTGCGGATTGGTATATGTTGCTTTAACTACCGCCATCGCTACGGGGTCTTTTCTTCATGGCGCCGCTTTCATGACGGGTTTCGGACTCGGCACCTTGCCGGTGATGTGGAGCCTGTCTTTTTTCGGAAGCTACATCGAGCCACGAAAATTTATTCGGCTAAGGAAGTTTTACCCCATACTGATGTTCGGCATGGGTACGTTACTTATTTTGAGAGGAATCGGGATCGATTTGCCCTTTATGAGTCCGGCCCTTCACCAGCAAAGTGCAGGCAGTACTGTCATTTGTCATCCATAAATATATCTACTGACGCCATGATAACTTCTGATAAAATACAATTGATACAACAGGCGCTTTATGAAACGCTTTCATGGGAACGGATGCTGGATTATTTTCTGCAGGAGAACTCCTACTTAAAGATCCGCTTATCGCAGCTGATAGATTCCATCGATGATACGAACCTGATAGTTACCGCAGAATATTTCCAAACACTTTTTATTGATACCGACGCGCATATCACCGACCTCAGGAGTGACGTAACCGGGTTACAAAAAATTATCCAGGATTGCCTCCTGGGAAAAAACAGCTTCAACCAGCGGCTTATACAGCAGAAAAGACGTATCGTAAAGGACGTGGCTTATTTTGAAAAGCGATTTCCGGAATTAAAAAACGAATTCAACAGCTTTGCCAAAAAATGGATAAGAATTTCAGATGACTGAAAGATAAGTTTGATGATACGCCTGCGCCCGGTGCAAAATACTTATCCATCGATCAATTCAACATTTCAGCAAGTTTCTTTTCTTCCAGTACGGTGATCCTGCTTCCGTTGATGTCAATAAGTTTCTCCTGCTTAAAATCGCTCAGTGTTCGGATGAGGGATTCCGTAGCGGTGCCGGCGATATTGGCAAGGTCCTCTCTTGAAAAGCTAATGATGAATGGCGCAGTGGCACTGTGTCCGTATTTTTTAGCAAGGACCGTTAATGCGCCCGCTACCCGCTTGCGCAAAGAATTGTATGCAATATTGAGTAATTGCTGTTCCTTGTCGGTCACGTTCCTGGATAGTAAGCGAATAAATGTTTTGGTGGCATCCATATTTTGTACCAACACATTTTTAAAGTCCTCTGCCAGTATTGCAGCTATCACAGAATCATCGATGGCTTCTGCCGTTTCTTTGTAGGGCAATTCTTCCAGTATTGCCGTATAACCAAAAAAATCCCCTTCCCCGTATAGGGATGTGGTGAGAACCTTACCACTATCATTGCTGATAAATGTTCTCACTTTTCCACTCCTGATGTAGTACAAATGGTGCGGATGATTTCCTTCTGCATATATGACCTGTTTTTTTCGATATTGATTTTCATCGCTCCAGGAGATCATTTTATCCAGTGCGGCAGTACCGCCGAAAGCGGAGATCATGTCGCGAACGCCAGCCGGATCGGAGGAAAACTCCTTTTTGCGGAATGCCGTTTTTTTGAGACGGCTTTCAATGGCGCTTAATAATTCGATGTCCGTAAAAGGCTTTGTTATGTAATCATCGGCCCCCATTTCCATTCCCTTGCGCATGTCGCTGCGTTCCGATTTTGCAGTAAGGAAGATAAGTGGTATGGTATTGAGTTCGTCATTTTTATTCAACAGGTGCAACACTCCGTACCCGTCCAGAACCGGCATCATGATATCGCAAATGATCAGGTCGGGGTGCCATGCCATTGCTTTTTCAACACCCTCTTTTCCATTTACGGCAGTCTGCACTTCGTAGCTCGACAATTCAAGTATTTCCGCCGTGTTTTCACGAATATCAATATTGTCTTCTATCAATAAAATCTTTTGTTTCATATCACGCGTTTTGAGGAAATGTAACTGTAAAGGATGTTCCTTTTTCAAGCTCGCTTTTAAAATCGATCGCCCCACCCATCAGCTCTACATATCTTGCCACGATATGCAGGCCCAATCCGGTTCCCTGGATGTTGGTAACGTTGGACGCACGAAAAAATCTTTCAAATAAATGCACCTGGTCCTCCTGCGAGATACCGATCCCGTTGTCGCTCACTGTCAGTTTAAAATTACCGGCATTTCTTTCCGAAATTATATGGATCTCTGCACGGGCATTTGTAAATTTAATGGCATTGCTCAAAAGATTGTAAATAACGTTACGCAACAATGACTCATCCAGTTCTACCCACTCATCACCTGTATGTTCAAATAAGAATTGCTGCTCGGGGGTAGCGATATGTTCGATCTCACTGCAAATAGTATTGATAAGTTCATATACGTTGAACCGGTCGAACCTGGCCACTATCTTTCCATCTTCAATTTTCCCGATAGATAAAAATTCGTTTAGTATACCCGTGAGATTATTTACGGAGGCTTTGATCCTGTTAATATGTTTATCGCGTTTTTCCTGCTCATTCGCTTCCGTATATTTAGCCAGCAAAGACGCCGAAGATAATATCGTACTCAAGGGGGTTCTAAATTCGTGCGAAGCCATCGATACGAAACGGCTTTTGAGGTCGCCCAATTCCTTTTCTTTGTTCAATGCCTTTTCCAGTTCGTCACGCGCAGCTTCAATCTGGTGCATGGCTTCTTCCAGTTGCCCGGTACGAAGGGCCACTTTTTTTTCCAGTCCCACATTCAGCTCTTCGATCCTTTCATTGGAAGCTTCCAGTTGCTTTTGCTGCTCCAGTACTGCATTTTCAGTCTGCTTGCGCTTGGTAATATCGATCACAAATGCAATAATAAAACTGCCGTCCGTTGTATTATAATTACTAAGGCTCACTTCTACCGGAAATTCACTTCCGTCTTTCTTCACTGCATAGAGATCCCGGCCCACGCCCATCGAACGCGGCTCGGGATGCTTGTTGTAATTCTCCCTGTGCTTGTGGTGGACATCATTATAACGCTGTGGTATCAGTGTTTCAACCTGCGTGCCTACCAGCTCGCTTTTTTCTGAATATCCAAATTGCGACAGTAAAAAATTATTTACCAATTCTATGATACCTTTCTCATTGGCCACAAGAATGCCCAAAGACGCATGTTCAAAAAGCGCCTCAAATTTCTCTTTTTCCCTAACCAGTGCTATTGCAGTAGAACCTTCCATACATGAAAATTACTTAAAAGAAATTAAAAAAATATTTGCTGCTTCGCTGCGGGATAGACATACTTAACGATGAAGAGAACGCGCCTGCGGCCAAAGCAGTACCAACGCGCTTTTCGTGTAATAAATTAATTACCCTATAATATTGATCCCCGAAGAAAAGATGATGATATTCAATCTACGGGATGACCATTCTCATTTTTCTTAATAGGAAAGGCAGTTAGCTTTACCCTTGAAAATAAAACACTACAATCATGTTGGGAGAATTAAACGAGATCCAGATTCGAAACATTTTGCTAAGTCATACTGTGGGTCGCATAGGATGTATCAATGGTAATAAACCATATATTGTACCCGTTACCTATATCTATGAGGAAAATTATATTTACAGCCAGACCAATGAGGGCCTGAAACTGGATATGATGCGGCAGCACAAAGAAGTTTGCTTTCAGGTTGATATGATCATCGATATGGCAAACTGGCAAAGTGTAATGATTGAAGGGGAATTTGAAGAACTCAGGGGCCAGCCTGCAATTGCCGCCCGGGATAATCTTTACAACAGGATATTTCCCTTGCTCACCAGCGCTACCATCCATCCGCACGAACATGAAGTAACCGGCGAGCCCGACAACAGCAACCGCGTGAAGCCGGTGATGTACCGGATCAAAATTAAAAAAATGACAGGCAGATTTGAAAAGCAGTAACGGGAATTTATACCGTAAAAGCCGCACTTCAGCTGTCGGCTTCCGACATAAAAAAAATTACTTGTACCGACAGCCCCTTCCGGCACTGCCCGCAATGCAGCTGAAATGGCCGGTTACCGGCAGGAGGTTTGTACGCCTCACATTTACCAGTTTACACCAGACCGTTCACGAACATCCGGCGTCTATTGCTACTATTTACAGTTTCCCGATTTCGTATTTTTATTATCTACCCTACTGATAAATTAAAAGCGAACCGGATTTCCTCCTTCACCACTTCGGGCAAAGCGGACTCTTCAGCGATAATGAGCTTATTAATTCCCTCCAGATTCGTAACGCTGATCCTCGCCATTTCTTCCAACGGAAAAAATAACAGGTGCCGCTGACGAATAAGCCTCACTTCCGACCAGAAAAATTCCCATTGCTTTGTTGTCATAGTCGCAAGTTGCGATAAAAGAGGATATAAAAAATACCCACTTTGGCGTAGAGCAATACGATATCCCCTATTGTATACAGGTATGTGCCAACAACAAATGGGAAACCCCATCCATCCCCCGTTACGACACTAAAAACATTGGGCCTTGCTGAGATCCTAAACACATTTCAATACAAAGGTGCTGCCATCGTCACTGCGGTCGTACAGCAATTCAAATGCGGTCCGTTGGCGTTAAAATTTCGGAGGCCCATTGCCAAATTTCACTTCGGTCCTGGTTTGCGCCAAATGATTAAGATCAGGATACCATTTGCCGGAATACTTCAGTGCGAGGTTCCTTCCTGGCCAAAATTTCAAGCCAGCCCCCATTCTATCGCTACCCTCACTAACGCCGCCGTGCTATGCAGCTTCAATTTCTCCAGCAAATGCTGCCGGTGGGTATCCACCGTCCTTGACGATACGAACAAGCCCTGCGCAATTTCTTTGTTGCTCTTTCCCTTTCCTATCATCCTCAATACTTCCACCTCCCGCCTTGATAAACGATGGTCGAGGATCAGCTTTTCTACAACCGGCTTTTTTGCTTCCGTGAGCATCATCAACGCTACTTCATGGCAATAATATTTTTTCCCTTCCAATACCGCCTCAATCGCTTCGAGCAGTTGAGGTGGCCTGGCGTTTTGCAACAAATAGCCGCCCGCTCCCGCATTCATCATGGCTTCTACGTAGCCGTGTTCGCAGTCGTGTGAGAACACCAACACCTTTAAAGTTGGTTTGTAACGGAGTGTCCGGCGAATTGTCTCAGCGCCGTCCATCGGGCTAACGATTGAATGATCCAGTAACAAAATATCTGCTTGTATACTACCTGAAACCTGAAGCGCCTTTTCGCCGCTATCTACCGCTGTTACGATAAATCTTATTTCTTTGTGCAGGGATTGCAACATTGCCTTGAGTCCTTCGCGGATCACACAATGGCGATCGGCGATGAGAAGGTTGACGGGCGCAGGGTTCGGATTAGTTTTCATTAAAATAGATTATGGACCAAAGTGCCCCAAAACTAACGTACAAAAAGATGCGCCTACGGTGAAATTTCACAGGAATAACAGGAAAATATTTTGTATCAGACAGGCGCCGTCACAAGCTTTCAAGATGGAAATTTTACCGGCAACGCACGCTATATACCGTATAAAAATTCCGTACGGACACCCTACACTAAATCCTTCGTATTGACAAAAATACGGCAAAGATGTAAAGTAGCTTTGTATCAGAAAGTACTCCATATGAAACGAACCTTCTTTATTTCGAATATTGCAAGCGCGCTCCTGATCTTTTTATTGCTTTACACAGCGTGCAGCAAGATCTTAGACTACGAAAACTTTAAAGATGTGCTGGGAAAATCATCTCTTTTAAAAACGCACGTAGTATTGATTTCAGTAACAGTACCAGTAACAGAAATAACCATCAGTTTATTACTGATGGTACCAAAATTTCGCAGTATCGGCTTCCTGGCTGCTATTATGCTGTTGTGCGCCTTCAGTTTATATATTCTTTACATGATCATGTACAACCCATCTTTGCCATGCACCTGCGGCGGCGTTGTTGCAAAACTTTCCTGGAGCGGACACATCATTCTTAACATTGCATTTATCGTCATTGCTGTTACGGGGCTTTATACAAACCGGCAACTCCGCAAGGGGCATCAACGAACGCCGGTTTAGTTCCGGCATCGGAACAAAATACCTAGCACGTAGATCATCGGCCGGATACGGCTGCTGGCTTCCGGTGAAAAACCGGCCATAAACAAATCATTCTAATTCTTAATTATTTTTTATGAAAAAAATCATATCAGGCGTTTTCGCCGCAGTGTTGGCCATTGGATTTTCTGCATTTACAGCGCCGGTAAAGAAGGCTACGCTGAATTATTATTTTGAATTTGATTATACCGCTTATTCTCCAACAAAAGCAAATGTGGAAGGCAGCGCTGCGTGGAAAATAAGTACGTCTACTTCGTGTCCAAATGCTGCCGACGAAAAAGCCTGCAAAATAGAAGTGGATGCGGCAAAAACACATCTTGAATCTGGCGTTAGAAAAATAAACCCGGGAACGAATATCGTGGCAACGGAGTTTTTGCCCAATAATTAATTTTATGTGAGTGGAGGAACAGATGTTCTGAGCATTATGAACAGGCAACATTAAGGTGTTAAGAAAGGGCCGCTAATGCGGCCCCTTTCTTAAACAAAAAAAAGAACTAATTCTGCGGCATACCCGTTAAGCGGATAATATCAGCAGGAATGGGTAAAGCATAACGATTGTCATTCGGAGGTAAGGTAAAGAGTTCTCCATTAATAAGTCGTGTTGGAGTTATTTGTGATTGTAATTTGTTTAAACGCTTTATATCCATCCATCGCAGACCGCGCATCAGTAAACTCTTTCGGCGCTCTTTTAATATTAGGTTGATTGCCTCCCCTACTGATCCTGACGTGAACGGCACAAAAGTTCCGGTAGTCCATCTCTTTTCCAAAATCGTATTCAGAACATCAAATGCAGCTGGAAGGTTACCCATCCTCGCACAACACTCTGCTTTTATAAAATAGATTTCATCGGTTGCAATACCGGAGAAATATGTTGACCTGCTATTTGTGTACGTTCCGATAAACTTTAGATATCCCGGCCCGGAAAACAATACTTGTAATCGTTTATCATTTATATCATACCCAGCTATTAACGCGGTATCTGCTTTTCCATAGGAAGAACTAAAATATGGCATACTCGAGTTAATTTCATTGTAAAAGATAGTTTCGTCATTAAAACGAACCAACAGTCCATTTGGTGAATTATAATCATGTAGATTATCTTTTATCGCGAGGCATTTATTGGCGTATTGATAAGCGCTGTCAAATATCCCCATTGAAAGGTATACTCTCGCCAACAGGCCATAGGCTGCACATTTAGACGGACGCGTAGTTACTTCAGGTAAATCCGGCAATAAATAGCTGGCTTGTTTCGCATCCTGTAAAATCCGGTCATAGGTCTGGCGCACAGATGCGCGCACAGATGGAATATTAAAATCACTTTCCAGCCGGAGAGGAATTCCCAGATCCGAGTCAGCTGTTACCGCATCATAGGCCTTTGAGAATGTACATGCCAAATCATAAAAATTATAACTACGGTAAAATAATGCGGAACCTGTAACATTGTTCCATGCCGCCTGTTCATTGGAAGAGGGCTGAATTTTATCCATACCTTCCAACGTGAGGTTACAATTATAAACTGATTTAAAGCATATCGTCCAATCGCCACCTGTGAAGTACGGTTGCGGATTCCAAAAATAAATTTGTTGCTGAAACGCCCCCATTTGATTATATATATTTTGAGGAATGAAATAATCATCTGCAGATGATTCGCCGAAAGACGGGCTGTGACGAAGATTCATAAACAAAGCATCGTCCAGTAGTGCCTGGTAGTCCTGGATGGTTTGTAAGGTCACCAACTTGCTATCTGATTTTTTATCAAGATATTTTTTGCAAGAGGTAAATGATATGGCCACGCTGAGGATCAAAGCAACCCGGATGATACGACAGGAATGAAATATTGTTTTCATATAAATAAATTGAGTGATTAAAATGATTTTCTCAAGCCAATGGAAAATGTTCTTACAGAACGATACCCGGTTGGATTATCAGGATCGATACCGGCTTTATTAGCTTTCCATAAATAGCCGATGTCAGAAATGTTTGCAAAGAGTGTTGAACCGTCTAATGGCAATTTACTGAAAACGTGTTTTGGCATTTCCCATGACAGATTGATGTAGTTAAGCTTTATATTATCTGCTTTCAGCACATTGATCTCGGATAAATTATAGATGGCGTCGCGTAACGGATCATTAGGATATAAAAAAGATGGCACATTTGTTTTGGCTTCGTCCCCGGGTTGTTGCCATCGGTTTTGATACTCCGCGTTGATTACTCCGCCGGAGATGGCCGCATTATAGCTAAGCGATGGTTTTATAAAATAATAGTTAAACCGGTAACTGATATTTACAGAAAGTGTAAAACCTCTGTACTGAAAATTGTTGATGAGCGAACCAAAGGAAGTTGGGCTGCCGGTTCCCTTATAAACAACCGAACTTCCATCGAGGCCTTTTTCCGCAGCCTAACTTAATATTGCTGTGTAGTTTGTACTTTTTTGCCCATTCACATATCCCTGAGGATTGCCTGAAGAATCCAACCCTGCCCACCTGTAGGCAACTATTCCATACATAGGCATTCCTACGATCGGAATAATGGAAGAACCGCCACCCAACTGGCGCGTAGCATCATTAGCGTCGCTGGAAAAGTATTTGGTAGTGATGCTCTTATTTTTGCTATAAAGCAGGTTAACCGACCACTTGATATTTTTTTTAAGAACGTTTGCATTCAGGTTGATATCAAAACCTGTTCCCCGCATGTTAGCCACATTTTTTACAATTTCATATGTTCCGCCCCATGCGGTATAGTCATAAGGCGTTTGGCCATAAAGATCCTTTCCTATCTTCCTGTACACTTCGAGGCTTCCGGCAACCCTTTCATTCTTTGTGGCAAAATCGACAGCTGCATTCCATTGAGTAGCTTTCTCCCATTTCAAGTCGGGATTATTCAGGCTGTTGATACGCCCAAAAGGAAAAGGAACTGAACTGCAGGTGGCATACTGGGCAACTGCCAATGCAGTCTTCCTGAGGTCTACATTTCCACTTGCTCCGTAAGAAAGTCTTGCTTTCAGAAATGGCAATATCTTCGATCGATACCATGACTCTTCCGACAACTTCCACCCCGCTGAAGCAGACCATAGAGGCCGCCAGCGATCATTGATGCTGGCACCGAAAATATTGGAACCATCGTTTCGTATACTGCCCATCAAAGAATATTTTTCCTTGAAATTGTAAGCAGCATTTCCATACACTGAAACAAAGCGGTAAGTGGTGTTGGTAAAAAATACTCCGGCAGGAATATAATCTTCATATCCAAAGATGGTAGGATATGGGTTCACCGGATCAACGGCCACCGAAGTGAGCGGATCCGCATTGTAACCGAAGGCTGTATAATTGTCACCCGTCTGTTTAGCTTCCCTGACTTCAAAACCGCCTAAGGCTGTAACACCATGCACACCAAACGATTTATTAAAGTTGAGTTGGGTGCGGAAAGTCTGAGAACGGGTAATTGCCCTGTCAATGTTGCGGATAGATCCCAACGGCACTTCATAAGTAACCACACCTGTAGCGGGATCAATCTGTGTAAACGTGTTGATGAGGTTTCGCGCAAAATAACTTCCCATGGTAGCTACATTCGATTGCATCGTTTGCTGTTCCTGGTATTGGTGATGGACCTCGATATTTAAAAAAGAAAACAGCTTGTATTGGATCCCGATCGTGCTATAGAGTTCTTTATTGCTGATCACCTGAGTATTGCTTTTATAGTCCGTTAGAGGATAATATTGCCAGGGTAGCAGTTTACCACCACCGGCAGTGTCGGTAAAAGCTGTTTTTAAATAGGTAGAAACTGCATTCACTGAACCATCTTCATTCACTAAACGATAGTAAGGAACAGATCTCTCCCCCGGAAGAATGGATCCATATTGTGGAGCGCCCGAATGTGAATCGCCGTTGGTATAATATACGCCAACAGAAATCGTGAGATCTTTTACCGGGCGATAAGAATTATCAAACCGGATATTTAGTTTTTTATTTTCATCGTGCAATGTACCTACTGTCTTTTCATATCCAACGCCTAAACTGTATACATTGTTACCGCTTCCGCCCTGCAGGTTTACCGCGTATTGCTTTGTATGGGCATTGGTATACAAATACTTCTCATAATCACGGCGGGTATCAAATGCAGTAAGGTTTCCAACAAATTTCGCAGAATCTGCCGGAGTGATATCACCGTTGCGGCGTTGCAACAAAATCTCTGTAAGCGGCGTTAACGACAAGTAAGGATCATCAATACGATAATCAAAGTAACCACGGTTAAACAAATCGGTTTCAAAGCCGATGTAGTCGCTATTGCTTACCTGTTTAATGCTGAACAAGTCGGGCCGTTCGCTTACCAGGAAAGTGGCGCTGCCGGTTACCTGCATCTTTTGGCTGAATTTCCCTTTTTTAGTGGTGATTACTATTACTCCGTTGCCCGCCCTTGCACCCCAGATGGAGGCAGCTGAAGCATCTTTGAGAACGGTGATATTTTCTACATCATTGGGATTGATGTTATCGATTTTGCCTTCGTAAATAAAGCCATCCAATACTACCAGCGGATCGAGCGGACCATTAATAGTGCTGAGGCCACGGATAGAAATGTTGGTGGTGTTCTGTGGATTCACATTACTCTTCCCGGTATTGAACAAAAGTCCGGAAGTAACACCGTCCAATCTTTTTAAAATGTTTGTTCCGGTTTGCTGGTTCAGTAATTTGTTGTTTACCACTACCACCGATCCATTCAACTCGTTTGGCTTTATTTGCTGGTAGCCGGTGTTGCCCACCAATACTTCGTCAAGCGCAACCGTTTTCAACTGAACAACAATCGTGAAATTTACCTGTTGATTGTCCAGTTTTTTTTCTGTCGTTTCAATATTGATCCCGCTTACGATAAGCGTGGCGCTGCCGAATCCCGGGGGTAAAGTAAAGTTGCCGTCGGCACCCGAATAGAAGCTGTTCTTTGTGCCTTTGACGGTAATGGTGGCAGCAACGGGCTTGTTATCCTTGTCGGTGATTTGACCATTGATATTTCCCTGCCATGCATAGGAAACCTTTGCGTAAAAGCACAGGCAGCATACGACTGCGAACTTGCACAAAAAGTTGTAAAAAAAGCAATAGTAAATTTTCATGTTGCAAATAGTTTGGTAAAATGATAAAATAATTATGGTGTCCGTGTTATCACCGGAACATCAATAATGCGCCGTTCGGAAAGCAGTAAAAAACCTTTGCGTTGTAATGTTGTTTGCAGTTGGGTTTCGGAGAGGAGCCAGTATTGCAGCGGCATGGTGATGACAGTTTGTGAAGAAAGCGCTTTATCGCAATAAACAGATCTTCCCGATATGTTCCTTGCGGCCCTTACCACATCGTCAATTTTTACCTTCAATGTATCAGGATCTAGGGGTTGCTGCCGTGGGGCGGCAGACCCTTTTATAAGTGTATAAATGTTCACTTCCCGTGGCGCAGATATAGCTGTTACATGAAAATACCGGGCGAGATCTTCACGCAATAAAGTCTTTCTTGCACTATCCGGTGTGGGCGGAAGATACAGTTCGTAAGAATATCGTTCACTGATATCTGTTCCGCTTTCGTTCACAATAGTGGGCGATGCATTTTCAAATACTTCCGGGTATGCGATGGACAGTAACTGGTGGAGCGGAAAATTAATCATGAATATTTTCGTCGCCAGTTTGTCCGCGTTACGCACAAAGCCTATCCTCGAACCAAGTTCCCGCCGGTAAGGAGTGATAACTGTACGGTAAAGAAATTCATCCGGTGCTCCGCCCTGCCCGTTTACCAGTAATGGTTTGTCTGTGGAATACCGCAGGCCGTCATTCTTCGGATATAATCGGGCATTGCCGGCCAGCATTTTTTGGATGTTGGCGTCTGTCACTTCCTCTCCACCGGTAATAGCCATCAGGTTCCCATTCATCAACCAGATCAGTTGGGGATATTCATGAAACGGGAACAACCGTGAGATAAGTGTATCCTGTAATACATAAGGGAGCGTAAAATCCCGGCCGGTAACGGCCTTCTGGCGCCTGAAAAATTTGGCCACATTGGGCAGGCTATCTGCAGGATGACAGTTCATCATAAAGATCTGTAGTTTGTCTTTGTACTCAGCCTGCAGATGATGCATCTCAGGAAAAGCCTCAATACATGATCCACAGAACGACGCCCAAAAATCCAGGATCACCAGTTTATCCTTTAGTTTGTCCAGTTGCACCGTTGAGGTTCTATAGTTGTGCACCCGCTCCAGCAGAAGTGAAGGAACAGCATCGCCCACCTTAGGTTGAGCGTTGCTTAGGTATGGGTATACCGATAACAGCACGAAATAAATCACTTTCATTTCATTTTATTTAATGGAAAAAAATCAGTCCTGGAATAAGAAGCCATTGAAATCGCATGGTCCCGCTGCAATTGTCACAGTCGTTCCGTACAACAGGATCACGTGTCGCCGCAATGCGGAAAAGAATCTGTGATCCTCCATTGCTTCAATCAGAAATCTATGTCGGATCCCTGGGTTCGCGCGCATTCAACGCATTGTCTTTGGCACTCAGCCAGCCATGGCAGTTTTGAAGGGTGTATGCTTTTAAAAATTGGCGTAATTTTCTTCGCGGTATTCTGTAACTACAATGCTTGTAATATTCCGTTGCATTTTCCGCGATCAGCACAGCAGCAAGGTGGCCCGCCACAATACACACAGCGTACCGGAAGAACAGGTTCTTGTATTGCCCTGGCAATTGGGTTATCTTACTTGTTTGCATGATCTGGATAGATGGGGACTACCGAATTTTATACATTGAATCCGACAGTTTGTTCACGTGAAATAGTGTCTTGTAGTGCAACCATTCCATGCACTTCCTTTGCGTACTGCTCTTGAGCCAGGTACGAAGTGGCTTCCCATCGAGCTGCACCGGGCTATCAAAATGATCTTCAAAAACCGCCATTACAATCCTGGCCGCTGATGGTTTGTGTTTTACAATAAAACCCGCATACCTGCAGAGTAAAGCATCGTATTGCAGGGCAAGCGCAGTGAGTTCGGACATCTTCATAAAATAATAATGTTTTGGTACAGAAAATATTTGGTGCAGGCTTTCAGGCTTTTGTACAGCAGGTACATTCAAACTTGAAGGTTGATTCAACTTACAGGTTTAATCTTTTTCGGGAAAGATGTTACACTTATGCATCCGTTAAAAAAACCTTGAACTTTCAACGATGAACGATGAACTGCGCCGGCAGCTTGCGTTATAAAAAGTGGATGAGCTAAGAAGGGAGGGCCGGTGCAGTGAGGTGCAGGAAAAAATTGGCGCAGACCCAACTTACCGTCTTGAGGCTCTGGTAAGGGCCCGCACAGATAAGAGAGCCCACGCCAATATAGACGTGGGCATTCTACTTATCATCTCTGTGCCTTTAATTTACCAGATTTCAAGACGAGACTCAAAGCGAATGCTTCAACTATTTCATTGAACAATTCGCAATATAATTATTGTCGACAAAGAATTGATTGTTTGAAAAAACAATTTCAAATACAAGATACAAAGTTATTTTTAAACAAGGTGATATATAACCCTGAATTATTTTAAAAAATAAGCAAACTTGATTAGATATTCATTTGAATAAATATGACAGAAAAAGAAGTTCAACAATTAAAAGAAGCCTTTGGTAGAAATCTTCAAAAAATAAGAAAAAGTAAAAAACTTTCTCTTTTAAAAATGTCATATGCCTGTACAATTGACAGCAGTAATATTTCAAAGATTGAACATGGGAAGTTTAATGTAACATTGGCAACGATAGTAGAACTGGCAACGGCGCTGGACGTGGTGCCGAAGAAATTACTGGAATTTGAATCCTGGTGATATACTTTCCTTAATAAAAAAGCTTTACCAAAAATGATAAAGCTTTTTCTTTACAGTTTGAGTTATGAAACTACATCTTTGGCAGCAGTACATGATCTACTACATGGATAACACCGTTGCTTTGATTTACATCTTTGATGGTCACTGTTGACGTTCCGCCCATTTCATCTTTCAGCACCAGCTTGTTTCCCATCATGCTTGCTACAAGCGTTCCTCCGGAAACTGTTTTTATTGATGCAGCACCCCCGCCCTCTTTTATCAGCTTTGCAATATCTTTTGCATTTAATTTACCGGCCACAACATGATAGGTTAATACGGTTGTCAACGCCTTTTTGTTTGCTGGTTTTAGTAAATTATCTACTGTTCCTGCAGGCAAAGCAGCAAATGCCTCGTTTGTTGGTGCAAACACGGTAAAAGGGCCGTCACTTTGTAAAGTAGCAACCAGGTCGGCCGCTTTTACAGCTGCTACCAATGTTGTATGATCTTTACTGTTCACCGCATTTTCTACGATATTTTTGCCTGGGTACATTGCTGCGCCACCTACCGTTACTGTTTTTTCCTGCGCCATCACTACGGTTGAGCATATTGCAAGAACGGCCATTAAAAAAATACTTTTGATCTTGTTCATAATTTTTTTTTATTGATTGAAAATAAGTTGTTTCAAACAAGTACGACGATGAGAAATTTTTGGTTTTCAACGTCCAAAGATTTTTAAATTATCTCCGTCATTTTTTTGCCATTGATGATTGAGGGTTCGGATTTGGTTCCTGCGACTGTAAGGCAGCATTCTGAAAAGATATGCAGATGAAATACTAAAATCCCCGGAAAAATTCCGGGGACATTTAAAATTTTACTGTAAGAATAACACACGGCGCTATTAAAAACAAAGCTGAATAAAATCCGCCTGCGTATGTTCCTACAAGCTCAACATAACAGGATGCAATAGAATGGGTTTACAAACGAAGGTTGCAAATCGGTCATAATAAATCTCGCACATCCAACCTCATCTATTAATACTCATTTCCCGGTTTCGGCTTGTTGACTGCACCTGTAGTTTTTTTCTCATCGGGTTTATTGGCAGGCGCTATCATTGTGCCCGGTTTATTGTCTTTTTTTTCTTCTTTCTTCGGAGGTTTTTGTGTGTCTGGCACATCTGTTACCGGCTCGTTGTAAAAATCAGTTGCATCTCCGTTCCCATTGTCTTCTGTCAAACTATCACCGTTGTGGAACGCATCATATAATTGCGCATCGGCAGATATGGGACTGTTCTTTACTTCCAATGGTTCATCAAATTCTTTTTGCCGGCCATAATTGAGTTTCTTGTCCGCATAAGTTTTGCTCATAAAAATCCCCCATCGTGGCGCCGACATTTCCGCACCACCGGCATTGTTGCTGTAGATCGGAATGAACGGATCTGCACAGCCAACCCATGAACCGGCCAGCAACTCGGGCGTGTAACCGATGAACCAGCCATCCGTATTACCGTTAGTGGTACCAGTCTTTCCCGCTTTCTCCACGGGAATGTTATAGCTGTTCAATGATCGCGCCGTACCAAATTTCACAACACCCTTCATGAGGGTTACCATTACGTAATCGTCTACTTCACCAATCACCTGTTTACTTTGTGCCACCGGGAATTCGTGCAACAGGTTACCGTTCTTATCTTCGATGCGTGTAATGTATACTGGTTCGGTATTGTAGCCTTTATTGGGAAACATCGTGTACGATTGCAACATCTGCATCATCGGTATTTCCGCCGCTCCCAATGCTATGGAAGGATAGGGCGGAATCTTCACCGTAACACCACATTGCTGCGCAAACTCAATGGTGCGCTTCACTCCTATCACCGACATCAACCGCCAGGCACATGCGTTCTTAGATTGGGCCAGGCAATAGGCCACCGTGCCGCCACCACCAGAGATCGTTTTACCTCCCAGCGTTAATGCTCCGCCGGGAATCACCGTTTCTGGCGTATAGCCTGCATCCGTTACTGCAAGGGTATACAACAATGGCTTGAACGTGGAACCCACCTGCCGCATGGCAGAAGCGTTATCATACTTGAACCAACGAAAATCGGGACCGCCCACCCAGGCTTTGATCTCGCCCGTTTTCGGGTCCATCGCAACGAAGGATGTCTGCAACAGGGTTTTGTGATATTTGATTGAATCCATCGGTGTCATCACCGTATCTTTTTCATGTTTGTCATTTCCCCACCACGAAAATATTTTCATCTTTACCGGAACGTCAAATGATTTGCGGATCGTTGCTTCATCAATTTCTGCCTCTTTCATATTCGTCCACCGTGAGCTGTATTTCATTGCAGATTCAAGGATACTTTCCCTGCCCTTCCATAATTTATCCATACGACCTTTAAGCGATGCGTTCAGTTTCTTTTGCAGAATCGGTAAATGCTGCGCGGTGGCTTCTTCAGCATATCGCTGCATTCTTGAATCTATGGTAGTATATATCTTCAAACCGTCACGATACAGGTCGTACGGCTCACCCGTTTTTGGGTTTGTATTTTCCTTGCACCATTTTTTCATCACGTCTATCAATGCACGGCGATAATAAGGTGCTATGCCAACGTTTTCGTCAATCTGTTTGTAATTCGTGATCAGCGGCTTTGCCTTCAGCACCGTTGCTTCTCCTTCTGTAAGATAGTGCTGCTTGCAATCCACCATTCTTTCGATGACAGTATTTCTCCTGTTCAAAGCCTTATCTGGCCTGCTGATGGGATTGTAAATGAATCCTTTCAGCATTCCCACCAGCACCGCTGCTTCTTCTATCTTAAGATCGACCGGCTCTTTTTGAAAATATGTGCGGCTCGCATTGCGGATACCATACACATTTCCCCAGGGTGCACGATTGAGATATAAAGTGATAATTTCCTCTTTCGTAAAATTGCGTTCGAGCTTCACCGCAATGATCCATTCCTTCATTTTATCCAGGCCACGGGTGACGATATTCCCCTTACCTTGCTTCAATATCATTTTTGCCAGTTGCTGCGTGATGGGACTACCGCCGCCATCGGTTCCCAGTTTGGCAACGGCGCGCGCTACCGCTTTGGCATCGATACCTGAGTGATCGTAAAAACGCACGTCTTCCGTTGCAATCAATGCATGAATAACATTAGGCGAAATCTCATTGTATTTCACCTCACTCCTGTTTTCAGAATAATATTTCCCCATCAATACACCATCGGCGCTGATCACTTCACTGGCAAGATCTGCCTCAGGATTTTCGAGTTCCTGCAACGAAGGCATTTTTCCAAATACGCCAAAATTGGCACACAGAAAAAGCAGCACTACCAAAAGGATGCCTCCAAAAAACAGGCGCCATAAAATTTTTACCGCACGGGTCATATAAATTGATAATTAATAATTAATAATTTCTGCCATCAGAACTTGTTGTCAAAATTGCTGTTCAGCAAAGCCTTGTAACCAGGCAGGTCCTTGTTCGTTTTCAGCACCTGCAGGTTATCATCTGAAATGATCAGGAATGAATATTTGTTAGGCGGCAACCACGACATTTCCGATGGCGCCGCCTTCTTAATCTTGTCGTAATATTTGATGGCGGCCGCTGCGTCTTCGAATGGCGAAAATAACAATAACGTCTTTTCACCGTCGATGGCATCGCGCGTTATAACAATATTTTGCGTATAATAACTTTCATGGTTGAAACGGTTGATCGCATTTTTCGCTTCATTGATATAAACGCCGTCAACTTTATCAAGGATCATCACAACATACTGCGGCTTGTTGGGATCAAGCGTAAAAGATCCTTTCACAAATCTTGGGGCAACCTTGATAGACGAATCCTTGAGGATCCCAGGCTGTATATTTGGCTGCACCACCACCTTAGGTACAACGGTGACGGGTTTAGAATCAACCGGTTTGTTTGCAACCGGCTTGTCGTCCACAAAGATCATCTTGTCTTCTTCCGCACGGGTAACATTTAGGTCGGTCAGGTATTTTTCAATTTCTGCCCTTCTCCCTAAAACTTCCACCATCGTGGCAGCTTTTTCTTTCAAGGGTGATGCAGGGTATAGTTGTTGCAGATCGTTCAACGCAACGATGGCTGCACTGTCGTTCCTGTCTCGGATGTGATGCACGGCGTCGATATACAGCAATTGGGGAGACCAGTAGTTGGAGCCGTAAACACTATCAGCTTTTTTCTTTGCTTCCGTGGCTTCTGTAAATTTACCTTCAATGAACATGTTGTAGATCGCTTCATAGCGTGCTGTGACTTCGGGATTTTTTTTGTTCGGGTCAAGCAAGGATGGATTGAGGATCTTGTTGGCCGCAGTAGAACCTGCATATTTTGTTGTTACCTGGTTCTTGTAATAAGTCGCCCGGGTTGCATCGCCTATCTTTGAATAGCAGTAATAAAGTCCGAGATATATTTCCGCTTCATTGCCGCCAATCGGAAAACGGCGCAGATACTCATTATACGTGTTAATGGCTTCGCCATAATCGAGTAATTCATTCTGGAACAACTTTGCCAACGCAAATAAATTATCCGCAATCACCCTGTTGCTGCTATCCATTTGTTCGGGGGTAAGAGGAATGTCGGCCATCAATGCATCATAACTGTACTCCACCACTTGTGCAGCACCTGTGCTTGTTTTAACCAGGGCGTTTCCATTTGCATCAGTGTCCTTTGCTGGAACCTTATCCGGGTCATCGTTGTTGGAAATGCCCGCTGTTATATCATTGGGGGTTGTTACCACCGCCTCTGCAGCAGTCTTCCGCTGCCAATTGTCTACATTGGTTCTTTTTCCCCAGCGACGTTTGAAATCTGTGAATCCTTTTGATTTGGCACTGGAATTATAAAAGTACCAGTCGCCTTTAGAGCTGCTTTCAAACAAATCAGTTGGAGTTGCATTCTTATCATTTGTAAATGTGATCGGCAAGGAACCCATACCGTTTTCGTCTTCTTTCAGTCCCTGTGATTTCCGGTATTTGCGCACCATCTTTTTAATAAGGGCATCCCTGTCGGACGGCGACATAGCGGCCAATGCCTGCAAACTATCCTGTCGGGAAACTTCGTTTATTTTCTCCACTATCCGCGCAAGCGATTCTTTCCTGTCGGTAATATCGGCGGCTTTATCTTCGAGGGATTTATCGGTCAGATCCAGGCTATCGTAGTAAGAATGCGCGTCTACATATTGTTTCCGCTCGTATGCGATATCTGCCAGCTGCAAAAAGGACCTGTTCTTATAAGGAACGTTGCCCGTATTGTAGAACGTGCTTTTTTTATAGGACACAATTGCATTAGCGGTGTCTGGTAATTGCATGCTCAACTGGCCGGTGGAGTAATAGATGATGTCGCGGTAATTTTCATATTTATCTTTGCGCGCCATTTTCAACAAAGTGTTGATGCTGCTTTGCGTCTCCTTCAGGTTGCCGGAATTGCGCATCATCTTTGCATCATTCAGACGGGCAAAAATATCCATTACAGGATCGGTGGTATGATTGGCTGCTTTGGAATAATATTTCGAAGCGTTGTCAAAATCGCCGTTGATCTCGTATAACTGCGCCAGCAGGAATTCCCACCGGCTCTTGTCTTGTTTGGTATCCGCGTTGGTCAATGCGCGTTGCAGATGTATCGCAGAACTGTCTAAATTATTTTGCGAAAAGAACCAATACGCGGTCACTTCCTCCAGATCGTTCTTCAGGCGTTGGGGCAAATTCTGATCGTGCTGAAGAATGTTAATCAGGCCGGCGGCATCGCCATATTCCTGCTGATCGATGAACGTACGCGTGAGCCAGATAAGCGCATCATTGCGACTTGGCGGCAATGTAAGCACTTTCTGAACGATGTTTCGTTTTTCCTTATTTGCAATAGACAATGCGCCGGTGCCGGTTTCATTATTTGTTCCCACAATACGGGCGTCATCTTCATTTTTCTTTCTCGGGAAAAGATTATAGTTGATGAACTGAAAAGTGAGCGCTGCCGAATCGAATTGTTTGCGGAAATAATATGCTTTGCCGATGAGTAGATACATATTATCTACCCAATCTGTACGAAGATCGTGCAGCAGGATTCCTGCGGTGGATTTGTAGATGACAGAATCCAGCTCCGTTTTTTGTTGTGCCGTATTATCCAGTGAATAAGGGTAAAATGAAAGTAGCTGAGCGTAATCGTCTTTTTGAGAAAGTTTCGCGCGTTCCAGCACGCCGTTGAGCTTATTATTTGCGTTAAAATAATAATTATAGTGCGTTACATTATTCTGGATCACTTTTCTGAAAGTGGTGAGTTTTTTATCGGTCTTTTCCGAAGCAAGCAACTTTTCTTCATATTGAGCAGGCTTTTTTTCTTTCCCAAACGGGTCCAATGTCCATGTTGGCTGCGCAAATAATTCACCGGTAAAGCTGAAAAAAAAGAAGAAAAAAAGGATTAATTTTAACTTGGGTGTCAACATGAATAAAAGTTGTTATTATACGGGGCTAAATATCGGTTTTTTTTCTGTAAATGGCATTTTTAAAGCTGCAAGCAATATGATTTTTAGAAGTTTAGCAAGCAAAACTTGTTAAATCTATAATAGATGATCTGTGATCTATGATCTTTTTCAGATTTGCAGCGGTTTTGCTATAGTAAATTCGCTGAATAATTTCAGGAAAATAATACACTATACATCATAGGTAAAGACAATCATTTTAAGAAGCTACTTTTTCTTATTACTATTTTTCATAATAGAAATATAATGACCATGTTTTTGCATTAGTTGCCACAGGTTTCCTACTTTTAATGTTCTAATTTTAACTATGGCCAAACTGGATACGGGTAATACCTTGAAGCGGCTTCGCAATCACTACCGGCTTGTGATCATGAACGAAGATACTTACGAGGAAGTGGTGAAATTCAAGCTCACAAGAATGAGCGTTTACGTGATCTTCAGCAGTTTGTTCATTTTAATGGTGGGACTTACCACCGCGCTGATCATCTTTACGCCGTTGAAATATTACCTGCCAGGCGTTGGATACGGCAATGCCACCGAAGTACGGCAATACCGGGAGTTGAAGATCAGGACAGATTCGATGGAACAGGCGCTCTTGCACCAGGGACAATATTTCAGCAATATTCAAAAAGTATTGGAAGGAAAAGTTCCAAAGCTGGATACCAATAAACTTGTCCTGCCAAAAGTGGAGAATTCGGATGATTGAGAAAGACGGCAGACGACTGATGAGCGACGACAGACAACTGACTACCGGGATTACTGTCAGTCTGAGTTCGTTGAAGACGGAAATACGAGTATTTGGTTTATAATTCATTACCAAAAAAACCGCCAATCATGTTTAATTCCAAATCCAAAACCGCTGCAGAAGAAACCGCTGCGGCCGCCAACAGTATTGTTGGAACCGGCACTACCATTACCGGAAACATTGATACAAACGGAGATCTGCGGATCGACGGCACGCTGAAAGGCGATATCACCAGCAGTGCAAAACTGCTGATCGGCCCGAATGGAATCGTGGAAGGCAATATCAACTGCCGCGTTGCAGATATTATGGGACAAATTGTGGGAAATATCTACGTAAAGGATCTGTTGCAACTTAAAGGCAAAGCATTGGTTACGGGTGATATTCACACGGCAAAGTTGTTTATCGAAGAAACTGCCAGCTTCAACGGGCAGTGTAAAATGGGTGCGAGCGTGGTAGAACTTAAACAACAAGATGTTCCATTAGCTGTGAATGAATAAGAACAACCAGTCTTTATGGCGCTATGCGGGACTTGCCACGCAATTTTTTGCGGCAATAGCCATTGCTTTGTTCAGCGGCTACAAACTCGATGGCTGGCTAAAAATAAAGTTCCCTTTAGCGATCTGGATATTACCTTTGCTGTTTATCATCGCTATGATCGTAAAGATCATCCGGGATACGAGTCCAAAAAAATAATCAAATTCATGAGCCTGGCCACACGAGCATTAGTTCCATTTTTCGTCATTTTTTTTATTGTAAATATCATCATTGGTGCATGCTGGGACGTTTTTCAAAAATGGGGAACAGATAATTTTGTACTACTTGGCGCCAATGCATTGTTCTTATTGATGAACATCTTCGTTTTTCTCATTCAAAAAAAAGCATTGTCCAACAAAAATCCGAATGTGTTTATCCGCAGCATCATGTCCGGTATGATGATTAAAATGTTTGGCTGCGTGATCGCTGTTTTGATCTACACAACTACCGCCGGCAAGGCTTTCAACAAATCGGCAGTATTTATTTCATTGGTGCTTTATCTTGTTTACCTGGGAGCCGAAGTGGCAATAATGACAAAGCTGAATAAAAATCACCATGGCTAGGCAACAGGTAGATCTTTCCGCACTGATTCCTTATTTACCCGAGGGCAGCTATGAAGACGTTGTCCGCTATATACATTTTTACAAAGTTCAACTTACCATTACCCGCCAACGCCAGAGTATTTTAGGCGATTACCGTCACGCGCATGGAACGCTCGGGCATCGCATCAGCGTCAACGGCAACCTTAATAAATACGCGTTTCTGATTACATTGCTGCACGAACTTGCCCATCTTTTTACTTATGAAAAATTCGGTAACAGGGTTCAGTCGCATGGCCGCGAATGGAAACACGAGTTTGGGATGATCCTCGCAGAATTTGTAAAAAAGAAAATTTTCCCAGCCACGCTGGAACAGGTGCTATTGACCAGTTTGAGGGATCCTGCGGCGAGCAGTTGCGGTGATGAAAAACTCTTGCGCGAGCTAAAAAATTATGATGCGAAACAAAATGGTCAATTGTTTGTTGAACAATTACCAACAGGAACTTTATTTAAAATAAAAGGCGACCGTATCTTTCGCAAATGAGAAAAAATACGCAAGCGTTATAAATGCGAAGAGCTGGCCACTGGAAAATGGTATTTATTCAGTGGCGTATATGAAGTAGTGCCTTTAAACCAGGAGTGATTTCATAGAACAGCTTTTCTTAATAGCTTGATATTAATCAAATTCACCTATTTTCGTTAAATTAATAACATCCGATCTTTGCAAGCCCCACAAAAATATACAGAAGAAGAATTGGTGTTGATGCTGAGTGCGCAGAGCCAGCCGGCCTTTTCATACCTGTATGATAATTATGCCGCAGCGTTGAACGGGGTCATTTTTCGTATGGTGGATGATATCCAATTACGGGAAGATATTTTACAGGAAGCATTTATCCGTATCTGGAACAATTTTAAACAATACGATAGCTCAAGGGGAAGGTTATTTACTTGGATGGTGAACCTCACGCGCAATCTTACCATTGACACTTTGCGCAGCAAAGGATATAAAAAACAAAAGAAAATCTCTCATAATGAAAACTCCGTAAGTAGTTATCAAGATAAGAATTTTGGTGCCGAACAATTTGATTCCATAGGTCTTCGCAAGCAGATATCTACTTTAAAACCAGATCAGAAAGCCATCATAGATCTTGCGTATTTTGGCGGATACACACAGGATGAGATCTCGAAAGAGATGGGCATACCCTTAGGTACCGTGAAGACACGTATGCGTACTGCAATCATTGAATTAAGAAAAATATTGGAACATAAATAAGTGAAAATAAAAGACATCATATCGTCTGGATTACTGGAACTTTATGCAATGG
>JAATFP010000107.1 GCA_015655125.1 Chitinophagales bacterium
ATCACCGGAACATGGAGCCCGGCCATCAATAATACTGCAACGACAACTTACACGTTCACTCCGGCAAATGGTCAGTGTGCAACGACAACAATCATGACCATTACGGTAAATACCATTCCGGCCGCGCCCGTGGTTATATCTCCGGTCACCTATTGCCAGAACGTAGCGGCGGTGCCACTTACAGCAACCGGAACAAACCTCCTGTGGTATACCACTTCAACAGGCGGAACCGGTTCAGCTACTGCACTAACGCCATCAACCATTGCGCCCGGAACCTTTAATTACTATGTTTCTCAAACTCCAGGCAGTTGCCAAAGCCCACGAACTCACATCACGGTAATTGTAAATGCCGGCGCTTCAATTTCACTACCCGCAAGTGCTACGATTTGTGAAGGAGACTCTGTAAGATTTTTGCCCGTAGTAACGCCGGATGCCACAACTTACGAATGGACGGCCGTAAGTGTTCCAAACAGTACGATTGCAAATCGTTTCATTAAAAATGCGGTTGCTGGTCCAGTGAACAGTTCTGCATATATTTTAAAAACCACATTAAATGGTTGCGTTTCACAAGCTACCATACAGGTCAATGTGTTGTGGAAACCTGCTGTTGAAGCGGGTCCCAATGCGGTTGTCTGTGCCAACGATTCTACCCTGCTGGCAGGCTCTATTACACACACAAGCAACAATGCATTCACGTATGAATGGGCGCCGATAACGGGTTTAACAACGCCGAACAATTTGCAAACATGGGCCCATCCTGCAAATACGACATGGTATAAATTCATTGTGAACACAACAGTGGCATCTTACGGTTGTGCATTTTCCGTATACGATTCAGTATTGGTAAAAGTGCAACCACCTGTAAATGCGTTTGCCGGAAATGATACCATCGCAATGCAAAACAGACCGCACGAATTAATGGGAAGCGGTGGCGTTTCATACCTGTGGACATCATTATCACCGGGAGTGTTGATTTCAGACCCAACCCTCGGGCATCCACTGGTTACCCTGCAAAACGACGCGCGTTTCATGCTGTTGGTAAAAGATGAAGCCGGATGTTCCGCCCGTGATACCGTATTTGTGAAGGTGTACGAAGGTCCGGCTTATTATGTTCCAAATGCCTTTACGCCAAATGGCGATGGCAGAAATGATATTTTCAGACCAATACCGGTTGGAATTGCCCAGACAGAATATTTCAGAATATTCAATCGCTATGGCGAACTGATATTTGAAACCAACCAATATCTGAAGGGTTGGGACGGCACCTACCGCGGTGAACGGCAACCAATAGGCGGCTACGTTTGGGTAATTAAAGGCAAGGACCGCAATGGAAAAGTGATAGATATGAAAGGAAACGTGACGTTGATACGATAAGTTTTGGTTTAGAGGTTTGGAAGTTTAGTTCAGATTGAGTCCGGTAAGGCGCCGCGAAAACAATCAAGATGAATAAACTTCTAAACCTCCGGGCCAATCAGTTTACATAGACGGTACCTTCGTTAACTTTACATCTTTCAATTTCCGAGCCTTCTTTCTTATGAAAAAGGCAAAACTTTATATCTTACCGGGAATCTATCGCCGGCAGCAGGTAATAAACGCCGGGAAATACTGATCCCTGGAAATAAAATCTGAAACGATGATACCCGGCGGAAAGCCATTAAGCAATAACTTTGTGTGCTTTCAATAATTATATAAATGAAGATCCAGTTAAGTACCACCGACGATATTCCAGCCATATTTTCGTTTTATGAAATGGCTACCGAATTTCAGAAAACCAAATTCCACAAACACTGGCTTCCGTTTGACCGCGAACTGGTGAAAAAAGAAATTGAAGATTGCCGTCAATGGAAGATCCTTGAAGAACATGAAATAGCCTGCATTTTCGCCATCGCTTATGAAGATCCGTTTATATGGAAAGAAGAAAATTCCGATCCGGCTGTTTATATCCACCGCATCGTTACCCACAATAAGTTCAGAGGAAAAGGATATGTAAAACAAATCATCGAATGGGCAAAACAACACGCTGCTGCAAAGCAAAAACGCTTTCTAAGAATGGATACGTGGGGCGACAATGAAACGCTCATCAATTATTACATTGCCTGTGGCTTTAAATTTCTCGGCGTGCGCATTCCGGATTCTACCGACCAACTTCCAAAGCACTACAGCGCCATCAACCTGGCATTTTTTGAAATTGACCTTCAGGATTGAAAATATTAATTTTCAAGGTCCGGATTAAAATTTGTTAAGCCAACATTAAACCCGGACCTTGAACTTTAATACCTTCCGGCCATCGTTGGTGGTATATCAAACTGTGTACTTTCCACTTTCTCAATAGCATTGTCGGCAAGATTTTCTACACCATCGCGAATCACTTCTATCCGGTCGGCTACACGATCGGTTATATTGTTCCACCCCTCTTTAATGTCGGTTCCGAGATTCCTTAATTTTTTGCGTGTTTTAGCCCCTTTTTTAGGTGCATATAGTATTCCAAGTATAGCACCCGCAGTAAAACCTATCAGCATTTTTTGCATCGTTGTCATGACAAATTATTTTAAATGAAATTTGATGATTTATAAGGATAAATAATTGTGCCAAAAAGTTACGATGCTCAAACACATGCAGTATTTTAAAGGATCTGCAAAGTTTTATCATGAGCTCTTCGAAATAAAATAATCATCACGCTTTTTTTGCTGCAACAATATTTCCGGTAAATATTTTTCTACTATGGCATTCACATTACCTTCAGTCATATCCAGCGCCTTTGGATTTGTGGCCAGTTGCAGCCAAGGTTTTTCACCGTCAAAATCATAATTACCGAAAACGATCACAGGTGTGCCTTTTGCAAGAATATTATCTGTTCCCTTCAGTTCCCACTGATCGGCCCATTTATAAAGATATTTTGCATCATCTTCGCGTAAACGCAAGCAACTATGAGATGCCGGATAACCCGGAAGCGCATACTGATGAAATCCGATTCCCTCTTTATTTTCGATATTAAAATTCCATTTCAGATCCCACTCATCATTGAAAGTGCTTGTTGTTTGCTCCGCTTTCCAGTTGGTATAATACAATCCTTCCGGTGTCGGATCTTTTTTGCGGCCCATATTGGTTGGGCCACAAAATACCAATTGCCCGTTTTCGTAAGCGGCAAAAGTTTGTGAAGCATAGGAAAACAACAGGACTTTTTTTACATCTTTCAAAGAGGAAACGACCAACGGAAAAGGCATATAAAATTCAATGTCACCGGAAAGATCCGTTGGTACGATCATTTTCCCTATTCGCGGAAGATTTGCTTTATCCGTTCGGTTTACTGCCTCGATGATATTTTCCTCTTTTACCGATAGCGTTTTTCCATGCTGTGCTAACCAGGTCTTGCCGGAATCAAGCGTATAAGTATAAGCTGCGTTCGCAGGTTTTCTACGTTCTATCGTTTTTTGAGCAGAATTTTTTGTGCCGGAGTTCTTGTCTTCCTCCGGTTTGCATTGCGTAAACATCGCCACAACGGCCATAAAGCAAAGAATTGCGTGAGGTGCTTTCATCTGAATTTTGTTGGTTAAAAGTTAGTAACGAAATTTCATGCCACAGAAAAAAGCCGAACCCTGCCGTTTATAACAAAGATTTTACCCATATCACAACAATCAACCTGCGTTCGTTACCATTTTACGTAGGAATATGGCGTATCTTGCTAAAAAAAGAGGTACCGGAAACGATGAATATCTTCAAGACCCTTCGGATATATTATAATAAGTTGTCACGCATTCCGCGTGGTGAATTTTTCAGCCGGCTTTTTATGGGAGCGAAAAAGTATTACGCAAATTATCCGGCTACGATCATTTTGCAAACAGTTTCAGCCTGCAATCTTGGATGCAAACACTGTTTTATAACCAATTATGGAACCGAGATAAAGGATGGTGTTACGAAGATCATGTTGTTCGATGAATTCAAAAAGATTGCGGACAGGTTGGAGCCCATGGTAAAAAAAACGAACTTCTTTGTGTTCTCTACCTTTGAAGCGATCATCAATAAGGATCTTTTCCGCATGATGGATTATCTACTGGCGATGAACCCGAAATTGAAATTCCCCTTCCTGTCTAATTCCATGCAGCTGACGCCCGAAAAAATTGCCATGCTGGAAAAATACCCGATCACTGAGGTTAATATATCGATTGATGGAACAACAAAAGAAGTTGTAGAAGATTTTAAAAATGGCGTTGATTTCAATAAGATACTACTGGCGCTGGAAAGGCTGTCAAAATCAAAATTAAAAAACCGCATTGCCGTCACTTTTGTTGCGCATAAAAATAATATTCACCAACTGCCCGGTCTTTTAGATCTTGTAGATAAATACGGCGTCAAATCGATATTCGTAAGCAACCTGCTGTCATTTACAAAGGAAAACCGCGACATGGTTTTGTATAGCAAAGAAGGCAACCCGGAAGTAGAAAGGATATTTGAAGAAAGTATCCGCATTGCACGAAAAAATAACCAGGTGCTCGAACTTCCTTTAACAAAACCAAAGCTGAAAGGATGTCAAACGATAGAATCATTTTTCGTGAACCATAACGGAAATGTGTCACCCTGTGATTTTCTGGCGGTTACAACACCGTTTACCTTATTCGGAGAAACAGTTACCAACCCGCCGCTGGTACACGGAAATGTTTTGTATGACGACCCGATGGAAATTTTCCGGTCAAAGGCTGCAACCGATTTCAGGATAAGTCACCGCCTGGCGAAAGAAATGCCAAAAGGTTGCACGCACTGCATCGATGCTTACGGATTGATGTGCAGCAACCGCACTGTTTATCAATAGAAGATTTGTATGCGTACATTTTTGAACTTGACCCCACACTAATGAGCAGCTTTAAAAGTAAATTACTGAATGGCTTTGCTTGGCGCCTGTGCCTTTATATTAGCTCGTTTGTCCTCAATATTTTTATTGCAAATAATTTCCAGGCCGAACACGCCGGAACCTTTTACCTGTTGATGAACAACATCGCTTTTGTGGTATTGTTCCTGAGCCTGGGCCTTGATTCTGCGATTTCGTACTTCGGCTCCCGTAAAGAGATTTCTGCAGCAACATTGCTGATGATCAGTATTTGCTGGACTTTGTTTGCATGTGCCTTACTCGCATTTTCATATCGGATTGCAATAAACTTTCACTCGATCGGATCCCACCCGCTTGCTCCATGGATATTACTAAACGCCGGTTGTACCCTACTGGCCAATTGCACTTCCTCCATCCTTTTTGCTCAAAACGATAACCAAACACCCAATTTCGTTTTTACTGTCATCAATATCCTGTTGGTTCTGCTACTGCCGGGAAATGGTCTTACCGGCCCCGCAACCGGACATGAATATTACACAAAAATATACCTTGCCATAAGTTCCCTTCCGGCGATTGTTTTTGTATTGTACCTTTTTGTAAAAAATCCGCGAAAAGATTTTTCCCTGCCGCAACGATCATTATCGGTAAAGATGTTTCAGTTTTCCATGCAGGCCTTTATCTACAGCGTTCTTTATATGTTGCTGCTTAGATGCGATTATTGGCTCGTGAACTATTTTTGCAATGCAGATGACCTGGGAAATTACATGCAGGCAACCAAAATATCGCAGATTATTTTATTGGTGCCAACATTGGCTTCTTTCGCATTATTTCCGTTGATCGTGAGCCATATTCATGAAGAAAAAGCAGTCGCAGACAAACTTATAAAACTCGTCAGCATTTATTTTTACGTTGGTCTCACCATGTGCGCAGTAGTAATCGCCACGGGTTACTGGATCTTTCCATTGCTTTACGGTCCTACATTTTCCAGAATGTACGGCAGCTTCGTGTTACTGTCGCCGGGAATTTTAATGCTCGCAGCGGCCTATCCGCTCTCAACCTATTTTTCCGGAAAAAATATGATCCGCGTAAAAATAACAGCGCTCACATTTTCTATTTTATTGTTGCTCGCACTGGACCTGGTACTTATTCCACAACTGAATATTTTTGGCGCCGCAATTTCCGGAACCATCGTTTATGTATTCTACTTCGCGTATCTTTTATTTAAATTCAGGCAAAGCCATCCATTTAAACTGGTGGAGATCTTAAAGCCGGGTCCGATCATCCGGCAAAACATTCAGGCCATCTTAAAATCAAACGCCGGTGAAAAAAATTGATTGCATATACGTGGTTTGCAATAAGCCCGATCTGTATTTCGCAAAAGTGTGCGTCGCCAGCATCCGGTATTGGAACAATTATACGCCGGTCAGGTTGATCAAAGATCTTTCAAAAGGAAATTTTGATACGGCCAGCCTGGAAGAAAAATTTAATGTTCAGGTTGAAAGAACAGCCATTTCATCACTTGGATATTTCGCAAAACTTCAACCGCTGGTAGAACAAAAAAACGAGCGTATAATGATCCTGGATTGCGATATCATCTGGATGTGCGACGTAGTGAAATTGCTGGAACAATTTAATGAAGATATCATTATCGATGGTTATTCACCGGAAGACATGGAAACTGAAAAAACACGCTGGTATTTTTTCGAACCATCTTTTTCCGGAAGTTTTCCGGATTATGTATATCCGGGATTTTTTTTCAATGTCGGCCAAATGCTGATGAATACTGATGTTTTTAAAAAGCAGGAATTGCTGGATTTGATTCACTGGCGGGAAAATCCTTCAGCTAAAGTACCGGCTACCTTTTTTTATGAACATGGAATATTGAATTATCTGCTGGCAAAAAAAATATCCGAAAGGTCCATCACTTTCAAAAATATAAATTTTCATTTGTGGGGATGGGACAACCGCGTGCCGAAGTTCACTCCAAAAGATATCGCAGATAGAAAGGAAATTCCATACCTCATTCACTGGTACGGAAACAAAAATGGCCTCTTAAGTTTTTTACCCGGAAGTCAATTATTGAAAACTTACGAAAGCTACTACTATAGCAAATTTCCAAATGGAAACGTGAAAATGACCATGGCACGATGGAGCAGAACATTTTCGCATCCGGTAAATACCGGCTATGAATTATTGAAATCGGTTTACCTCAAATTTTTCCGTAGAAAATAAGGAAAGATCAATATTTTTTTTCCAACAACATCCATTGCATAAATATTCCTCTTTCGCGTGTGATAAAGCGTTTAAGATCATAACCGAGACCTTCCAGTTCGCGATAATCATATGTTAACGCTTTCAAATGATCATCCACGCTATCAACGATTGATATGTTGTGTGTAGCTTCGAAAAGCTCACGAAAATATTTTTCCATCTGCGGGTAAACATCCAGGTGTAATTCTATCAGGAGATCCGAATTCTTTAATCGTAAGACGTTATTACGAGCAAAAATATTTTTTTCGTCGCCTTCACAATCCACGATGAAACAATATCGTTTTGACCCATCGAGTTTATCAATATCGGCATTCGTATATGTACCGGAAAAATGAATTTGATTTTGCAACCTATTTTCATTTGCAGAAATAGACACCGTTTTTAAAGCATGTTGATTTGTATCGGATGCCTCCACGTTCGTTTCCGGCATCCGCATCGCAAAACCCAGCGCATAATAGCCGTCATCGCAACCGATATTTATTACCTTGTCATATTTTTTTATAAGAAGCTTCTCAAGAAACGGATGAATTTCGCGTTCGTAGCTTCCTAGTAATTTTGCATATTCAACACTGGCAAGGCCGGCGCCATTACTTAGTTTCAGTCCTTTAAACGGTCCGTGGCGAACGATCTTCTCTGGAAAAATATTCGCTGCTGCCACACGAAAACCGGCTTCGTTCCTGTCTTTTAAAAAATTTTGCCGCGAGTTTTTTACGCGATCCGAAACGAAAATGAGGGGCCGGAACAAAGTATATACAACATCGTTCATCAGCAAATTCCTGAATAAGAGTTTTATGCGCCCCATCACTTTCAATTAATAAAAAGTGAATAATGAATAATGTACACATTTATAGAAAAACGAAAAACACACGAATCCCCAATTTTAAAGAATTATTCATTATTCACCATTAGCTATCCTCACTTAAGACTGTTGATGATCGAAGCAAATTCGTCCGCAACAAGGCTGGCGCCGCCAACCAGTCCACCATCAACATCGGGCTGGCCAAAAATCTCTTTGGCATTTGCAGCTTTCACGCTGCCCCCATACAGGATAGAAATAGTGTTTGCCACATCTTCACCATACTTTGATGCAAATACGGAACGAATATGGGCATGCATTTCCTGTGCCTGATCGCTACTTGCCGTACGGCCCGTACCAATCGCCCAGATGGGTTCGTAGGCAACTACGAAATAACGGGCCTGATCCGCTGACAGATGAAACAAACTTTCGTTCAATTGCTTTTCAACATAACTATTTTGGGTTTCTGCTTCGCGGACCGAAAGCGGCTCACCACAACAAAAAATAGGTTGAAGATCATTTGCCAAAGCGAGATCAACCTTTACGGCCAGCGTAGCATTGTCTTCATTAAAATATTCGCGGCGTTCGCTGTGCCCGATGATTACATATTTCAATCCGATGCTCTTCAACATTTCTGCACTTGTTTCGCCGGTATACGCACCGCTTTTTTTATCGGAGCAATTTTGCGCAGCAACATACATATTCCCGTTTCCCTGCAACGTATTTTTTATTGGAAGCAAATATGGAAACGGCACGCCGAAAACGACGAGTTGATTTGCTCCGAGATTTCTTTTTGAAGCAAGCAATTCATGGGTGAGTTGTTCTGCCTGTTGCAGCGTGAGATTCATTTTCCAGTTTGCCGCGGCAATTTGTTTACGCATAATAGTAAGGTTTATAATTATTTTTAGAGTGTAAAAATCTGTGATCCAAAATGTATGATCTATGCTATGTTAACATCACAGATCATAGATTTTTCGCAGCATTTTAATTTCAGCTTCGGTGATCCGTTTGTGTTTCATCTTTTTCCAGGCATCCACATCCCTTATTGCTTTATCGAAAATGTAGCGATCGTTTCCCCATGAAAAATCGGGAATATATTTTCTTGCAGAAACGTCGCCGAAAATATTACAACATACGCCCACAACAGTTCCGGTATTGAAAGAAGTATTAATAGCAGCCCGGCTGTAATCTCCCATGAGCAAACCGCCCTTATTTCCTGCACTTAAATGTTCCATGTTGTTGTTTAGAAAATAGTGCACGGGTCCGCCGGTATTTTTTACATTACTGTTGCTCGTGCCGGCACCAAGATTGCACCACTCGCCTATCACGCTGTCGCCAAGGTATCCATCGTGGGCCTTGTTGGCATAGCCGAACATCACCGCATTTTTTATTTCGCCTGCCGCCACACAAAAAGGGCCGATGGTAGTAGCACCGTAAATTTTTGCGCCCATTTTCAGTGTGGCGCTTTCGCACAATGCAAATGGTCCGCGAACGAGATTACCTTCCATGGTCACTGCATTTTTACCAATATAGATCGGTCCGGCCGATGCGTTTAAAATTGCATACGAAACACTCGCGCCTTCTTCAATAAAAATATTTTCCGGTGAAATTAAGGTAGTTGTTTCATCAACAGCGGCAGAAATTCGGTTCGTGGTCACCAATCTAAAATCATGGCGAAGTGCCCAGTCATTGTATTGAAATATCTGCCAGGGATGCTGGATGATTCGGATATCGTCTGTTTCCATCACCGTTATTTTTTCAAACGCGGCTTTCATCAGGGTATCGATGTTGCCCGGTGTGGGAATGATATTGGCATTAACGACAAGTGCGGTTGCGGGAACGTTCTCTTCACCTGTAAAGACGTTTGCACCCGTTAAACGCTGCCACTTTTCTTTTATGGTCAATATTCCGATGCGGATATCTGCAACATGCCGGGTGAGTGTAAAAGGGAACAATCCTTCCCTGCATTTGCTATCGTCTAAGAAAATATCCATGAACCTAAAAATACAAAGAAAAGTTTAGTGATGAGAGATTAGCGGTTAGAAGATGTTCTGAAGGAGCGTCGTTCCGGCCCGAAGGGGTTTAGCGTATTAGCCTCCATCGGAAAATGAATTTGAAAAATGCTCCGCTGCAATTTGCAGCGGTCCCGCAACAAAATAAAAATGTGCTGCAAAGGTTGACTACCTTATTCCTCACCTGCGGGATTAAAAAAATCCCTCCGGACGAAACCGAAGGGATTTTAAAGTATAGCCATGAAAAACAATCTTAGATCATTCCCACGAATAAAATGAGAACGGAATATTATTTAGCTTCTCCAACTTTTTCTTTCTTACCGAAACGTTTGTTGAATTTATCGATACGACCCGCAGTATCTACCAATACGTTTTTACCTGTGTAAAATGGGTGGCTCGTATTTGAAATCTCCAATTTGATAACCGGGTATTCCTGGCCATCTTCTTCAAATATGATCGTTTCTTTTGTTTCGGCAGTAGAACGGCTCAAAAAAGTAGTTCCGTTACTCATGTCTTTAAACACTACTGTCCTGTAATTTGTCGGGTGAACGCCTTGTTTCATTATTTTAATGTTTGTAATACGGATTTTGCCGTATAATTTTTAAGAAAGCGCAAAGATAGAAGGAAATTATGAATAATTAATAGTTAATACTGAATAATTCTTAAACTCACTGGTACTCAAATAGGTGCATAAACTCAATCACTGACGGAACTATTCATTATTTAGCTTTTCATATTCACAAACTGCAGCGCTATCCCCAGCTCCCAGCTTTTACTCAACTGGATCACGTCCTGCAGATCGTCTATCTTTTTACCGGTAACCCGGATGATATCATCCATAATTGCTGCCTGTACTTTTAATCCGCTGTCTTTGATCAGTTTAACTATCTTTTTGGCATCTTCCTGCTTAATGCCGTTTCTTACCGGCACTTCCTGCTTGGTCACTTTTCCGCTCGGATAAGGTTCTTTGCCCAGGTCGTACACTTCGGCAGCAAGCCCCTGCTTCATACTTCTGCTGATAAGCACATCGATGATCTGCTGCAATTTCATTTCGCTGTCGGCTTCAAGATTGACCTTGAAATCCTTTTTATTGAGATCAATCACCACATGCGAACCTTTGAAATCGAACCGATTTGTAATTTCTTTATTAACTACATTGATCGCATTGTCAAGTGTTTGCAGATCAACTTTGCTTACCATATCAAAAGATGCCATAATTATTTGTTTTTACAAAGATAAAAAAACGCGGCCTTTGGGCCGCGTTTTAATGGATAATTTGATAATGGAATTGATAATTTCTTCACCACAATACCGTATCCGAAAACATATAAACTCACAAAACAGGGAAAATTATCCATTATCCATTCAAACATTATCCATTTGCATTACGAAGGGTTGTCAACCTAAAGACACTTGCTGAAGGTAATTGGCCACCAGTACTTCATAATATTAATTAGCCCCTTTAATCCTATCCTGTTCTGTACCTGCACCGCCCGATTTCCGGTTCTTCAGTCCCTTGATGGGTTTACCAAAACGATAGTTAAATCCTAATGTTACCACGCGGCTGTCGCGTTGGGCCGTAAATCTCACATCGGTATTCTGAAACTTCATTGTTCCCTGATTTCTCATCGGGCCAAACACGTCCCGCATAGAAACCCGCAACGATCCCTTTCCTTTCAATATATCCTTTTTTACCGCCGCATCCACCTGGGAAAGCGCTTTTATAGTCATCTGTCCTTCTGTTGTTTTCGAACGGTAGAACGCTGACAGTTCTGCGCCCCAGCCCTTTTTGAAACTGAACTGGTTATTGATATTGAATGCTACGTTGTTACTTTTAACATCCAGGTTTTCGCCATTCAGATCGCCCTTGAATTCCTGGTAACGTCCCTCGCCATAGATCATTGCTGTATACCATTTCGCCACCTTCACCTGCGCGTTCACCGAAAGGCTGAGGTTGTTTACAATGCCATAATTACCGCGGCTAACAATAGTAGATATGCTATCGTCTGGCTGATTGCTCTGTCTAAATGTTTCATTGAAAAGATCGGTTGTGTGGCTGTAATTGAAAGTGGTTGTTAAGAATTGTTTGTAAGTATGCGACAATTCAAACACATTGCTATACATCGGCTTCAGGAAAGGATTTCCTTCTTCATAGGTATATTTATCAATAAAGAAAAGAAATGGATTCAGATCTTCGTAATCCGGTCTGTTGATGCGGCGACCAAACGAGAACCCGAAACTGTTCCTGCTGTTCATTTCATAGCTGATGTAAGTTGTGGGAAACACGCTCGTATAACTCCTTTTGAAAGAAGAATCCGGCTTGGTTGGATTGCCGGACTGCAATCCTTCGTAATTTGTATTTTCCGCCCGCAAACCAAGCTGGATACCCCATTTCTTCACTGTTTTATTAAAGTTCACATAGGCGGCATTGATGTTTTCCTTGTATTTGAAATGATTTGTTTTTGTGTAATCCACGAGCTTTTCTTCGTTTACCATATTGAAATAATTAGCTCCGTTGTCGGTAGTAACATAGCTGAATTTAAGTCCGGCTTCCATCTTCAAGCCGCTTTTGAACGGATGCGTGTAATCTGTCTTCGCAGAATATATCCTGATGTCGGACGGCAATTGGCCGAGTAAGCGATCGTTGTATCGCGGCGTAAAATCTGCATTATAAACACCATTGACAAAATCCTGGCTGCGATCTGCCTTGTATTGCACAATATCGAAATCTGCAGATATTTCCCGACCGGTAGAATCAAACGTATGGCGCACGTTGAAGTTAAGCGAACCGCTGCGCCATTTACTTTTTTCGATACGTTGGGCTGTTACGATGGAATCCACTATGTTTTGCGGACTCTTCAAAAAGCTTGTGCTGCCGCCGGTTTCACGGCCCGGTGTAGTATAACCTGTGAAAACAAAACCGAGCGTTGTTTTTTTCGTGGCATAAAAATCCATCCCGATCTTTCCGTTATAATTCTGATTCCTCCTTTTCGTATCCGTTTCCTGCGCAAAGATCGCACGTACTGTTTTATCTTCATTTCCGTAAGTACGATTGATATCGAGTTCATTCTTATTTTCGCGATAATTGGCACTCAGCGTGCTGAAGATGTTGATCTTCCCAACCCGGTAATTCAGGTTTATGCTATTATTTGTTTTTGGATAAACACCCTGTCCATAAGCAGTTGAGATGGATCCGTTGAAGCCCTTCTGCTTGTTCTTTTTTGTTTTGATATTGATGATACCCGAATTTCCCGAGGCATCATATTTTGCAGATGGATTGGTCATGATCTCTATCTGATCGATTGTGGAGGAAGGCAACCCGCGAAGATAATTTGCAAGGTCGGCGCTGTTCATGTAAGTGGGTTTTCCATCCATCATTACAATCACCCCCTGCTTTCCCTTCAGACTGATGTTTCCATCCTTATCAACGGCAACGCCTGGTGCCTTTTCAAGCACTTCCATTGCCGTTGTGCCGGTATTGGAAATAAGAGCTTCCGGATTGATAACCGTTTTATCGATCTTACGCTCTACGAATTGTTTCTTCGCGGTAACGACAACTTCCGCCAGATTTTTATTGACAGGAATAAGTTGTAAAGTCCCGGCAGACAGGTCTGCACCTTCCGTAACATGTAATGGCTGGCTATATACTTTCGCATGACCGACTGAAGTAGCCAGAACGAGGTAGTCGCCATCTTTCACATTTTCAAAGGCAAAATTTCCGTCTTTTCCGGTAACAGATGTTTTTACAAGAGAAGAATCATTTGCTTTAAGTAAAGAAATAGCGGCGGCATCGATCACTGCCTGGTTCCCTCCGTCTTTAATCTTTCCGGAGATTTTTCCGCCCGTTTGGGCAAAGCTGCATAAGCCGGTGGCGGCCAATGTCAGCGTGATAAATAATTTTTTCATAACTATACTTTTGGTTGTTTTACCCGGTGGCTTACTCCGGGGGCTAATTAATAACAGTTCTATACCTTGATAACTACCTCACAAACTTAGGTACTTTGTTTAGCATAGTACAATGTTTAATAAATAGAAGGTAAAAAAAAAGGATGACCGGTATTCCGGTCACCCTTTTCTATCGATTAAATTTTGTTTAGTCGCCCTTTTTATACGTTAGCTTTGCAAAAATTGTAAGAATTAACCCGCTGATTATCAATAATAAAGCAATAATTTCAGCTTGTGACAAAGAGAACTGGCCGGTACTGTAGGTTCGGTTTACACGGATCGTTTCTACCATAAACCGCTCCGTTCCATTAAGGATAAGGTAAATTCCAAACATAATCAGTGGTATGGTGATGCGTTTCCTGATGGCCCATAATATGAGAAAAAACAGGGAACATATTAAAGTTTCGTATAATGAAGTTGGGATAACAGGCTGTGGCAAAACGTGGTTATGTTCATCTTTGATCCCCGGAATAATGATACCCGAATTGTTCACGTTTTGCGGGAATGAATAAGCAAAAAACCAGGTAGGTAAATAGGAAGGACCCTTAAAATAGCGGTAAGGAACTTTATCCAGTGAGCCGTAGGGCCTGTCGATGGACAGAACTCTTCCGGATGTGTCGAGTGTTTTTCCTTCCGTAAAATAAGCCTCGTTCTCTTTTAGTTTTCTTTCAAAATCGCCTGGCCTGGCCAATGAAACGTTCCCCTCGTTATCGCTTACATAAGCGCTGTTGTATACGCCCCAATCGCCATCACCGGAAACCTGGCAGCCGATGCGGCCGATCGCATAAGCGATCATCAGGGCCGGAGCGGCACTATCCACGAGATGCTTTATCTTAATTCCTTTTTTGACTCCAAACCAACAAACTGCCACAGCTGCCACAATTAAACCTCCATAAAAAGTAAGGCCCGATGGTGAAAAAATCGTTCCTATCGGATCGCTCAGCAATTGATCAAGGTGCTCTACCGCATCAAATAATTTCGCGCCCAGGATACCAAATACCAATGCCAAAATTACAATGTCGCCTACCCTGTCGTGCGGCCATATTCTTACAGCGCGTCTTTCCGGCGTTTTTAATTTTTGCTTGTTCTTATCAAACCATTTCAAACCAGCAAGCACTGCCGCAATTACAAGTCCGCCCAAAATATTCCCTTCTTTTGAAAAGATGTACTCCTGTGCATTTATTTCGGGTGCCTTGTTAAACAACAATCCAAAAACCTTGTATCCGAACAGGAAACCAACAATCGCATTTATCAGCAAATCCATAAAGGATGCGGGTTTCCCAACAATGATCATTTCTTCCCGCGGATGCAACAAACCGAGTTTTTCTTTACGTTTGAGTTCCGAACTTATTACGATGGCCGCTGCGATGAAAGACATAGCCACCATTAATCCGAAAGTGTTCAGGATCTTTAACCAGTTCCATTCAACACCAAACCAGTCTTTAAAAACGTAATATAAATTGGGATACATTGTAAGATTTTAATAAAATAGTGGTGCAATATAAGCCACAGATTGCAGAGATTGTCACGAGGCCACAGATTTCGTGGAAAATGCAGATCACATTTGCGACAGATTATTAAGATTTTGACAGATTTCTGCCCGCAGGCGCTGCCTCTGAAGACACTATGACGACAAAATGTTATGGGCTGTAAGGATAAAACATAAAATTTTTCAGATATACGCATATAAAAGCCACGGATCAGACTTACTTTAACAGCTAAAATAATTTGTGAAGTTTGTTTGATCCGTGGCCAAAAAATTCCGGCGGCTGATTTTTCGCCAAGGGCGAATATTAACTACAATAAGTATCGAAGGCTCCAATCAGGTTTTCCGCGATCATCTGTGCACTACGGCCCTCAATATTATGACGCTCTATCATATGCACCAACTGGCCATCTTTGAACAAAGCGATAGCAGGCGATGATGGAGGATAAGGCAAGAGATGCTCCCTCACTTTTTTCACCGCATCTACATCAAAACCGGCAAATGTGGTAGTAATATGGTCCGGTTTTTTTGCGGAATTTAGAATCGACATGATGGCGCCCGGCCTTGCCGTTCCTGCACTGCAACCACAAACGGAATTGATCATCACCAAAGTGGTACCTTTTTCTTTCAAAGTACTTTCAACGTCATCTGCCGTTAATAACTCTGTGAAACCATTTTCCGTCAATTCTTCCTTCATAGGAATAACTATCTCTGCTGGATACATCTTATTTGAATTTGATTTAAAAAAACAAAAATACAATCTTATTCGGAAAAATAAATTGAAATACTTCGATGTATCCGATCTCGAAAATGACAATTAGCCTTTACTTTATTCCAAAAAATGCCATTATGGCGCACAAATTAACCTTTTTTGTAATCCTGTCACGAAAAATTCATTGGGTATGCAATTTGAAACGTCAGTTGGAAACAAAAATTATAAAACTTAAAAAATAACCACTATGACCTTAGTTAAAGTAAACAACGGATTTTCAAGATCATTCGACGGATTGATGAAAGATTTTTTCAATGAATTTCCGGCTGCAGCAGGGAAATCGCTCCGTGAGGATGTGCTGCATTTTCCTCCGGCCAACATTACCGAAAAGGACGCATCTTATATAGTGGAGCTTTCGGTACCGGGATATGAAAAAGCCGATTTTAATGTGAAGCTTGAGGAAAAAGTGTTGACCATCAGTACGGAAAAAAAAGAGGAAAGCACCACCACAACAGACAAGGTTGTTCGCAGGGAGTTTAGTAAGAAATCTTTCAAACGCAGTTTTACTGTGGATGAAAAGATTGACACCGACAACATTTCTGCTAAATATGACAACGGTATCCTGTCGCTGGAATTGCTGAAGAAAGAAATAACTAAAGCGGTAGCTAAAGAAATTAATATTCAATAAGAATATTAAAAGAACATACAGTTGATTACCTGATTCATTTAGAAGGTAAGGCCTCCCCATTCTTGCGGGGGCTTTTTTATTTTATTTGCTTTATTTTTGTTTGAAAGGTAGACTACCTTTACAAGTGTCTTTTATAACTTAAAAACTTTGCGCAAGGTACTCTACCTTGACACTTATTATGAAGAAATGCAACCTGCTACTGCTTTTTATTATTATTTCCTTCACTGCACTCAGCCAGGTTAGTTCCGATTCCTTCCCACACAAGATGGACACGACGCTTTTGCGGATTAAGAATCTCAATCCCTACTTTACCATTCATGTTGATTCCACATTGCGATACCAGCTCGAGATCAATAAAGATCTTTCAAAATATTATTGGTTCTTAAAAAATTCGCCGGTTGGGCTAAAGATAAATAAGGACAATGGTTTGCTTACTTTCAAAGTGGAGAAATCGTACTTTCTTTCGGGAAGATTGAAATATGATTACGAATACAAAGTAAATCTCAGCGTGCAGAATCTCAACGATCCTGAAGATCGCGTGGACACATCGTTTATCCTCTTATTTTACAGTACAGAGATTATACCTTCAAAATTAAAACCTACAGTTACGAAAAACCTGTTCATCGAAGAAGGCGACACTATCAGCTTCAAGATTCAATGTGACAACGGTAGTTTCCCGATTGAAGATATTACTTACATCAGCAACTACCCGATCAAATCATCTACGCCGGTGACAAAGTGCGGCGATGACTTTACCTGGAACGCACCGTTTGATTTTGTAAAAGAAAGCGACCGCGATAAGCAACGAAAAATAAATCTTTATTTTATTGGTACAAACAAATTCCATACATCCGATACAGCCGGCATCGAGATCACTGTCAAGGAAAATATCAACTATCCGCAACAGCAACTGGAATTCGCCAATCTGCAACAGGAAGTTTCGCGGTATATAACGCAATTAAAAAGCAGCTTCCGTATTGTTGACCGGAAAATAAAAAAGACAAAACGCAGCCGTACCGGCTTCGATCTTGCTTCCGCGTCAACGGCATTAGGAGGAACAGTTTTTTCATCGCTGCCAAACACCAGTCAGCAAACTACCGGTAAGATTCTTCCCAGTGTAGGCGTGGCACTGGTTCCGGTAAAAGAAGCCACATCACCTAACAGTACCTACGAACAGAATACAGCAACACTCATAAGAAGTTCGATCAAACGGCTGGAATACCTGCTTGCAGAAAATCAGCTCGTAGGAAAACGGGATCCGCTGATCCTTAGTAAATCCCAGAAGCTCCGCGACGAACTGAAACAAACACAGATCCAGCTGATAGACATTCCGATCGCAGAAGCAAATCCGGACGAAAAAGAATTGGATGAATATTTTAATAATCCCAAGGTGAATAAGAAATATAAGATGAAGCGGAAATAGATATCAGGTCTGGGGTTATGAATATAAAGCTGTCAAGGAATCATTAGTTATTTGTACGATTTATATTGTACGTTTTGCTCTTTAACCCGTTTTCAACAAGCTCAGCCTACCCGCATCTGTAAGTTGTCGAAAAATAAGCAGCTGGATTTTAGTTAAGACTAATCACATTCTGTCATGTTGAGCTTGTCGAAACATTGCAGAATACGAATTGTTGATCCCGGTTTATTTTAATTGTACAACAGGTGGTTACTGATTATCGCACCCCGTTTTTCTTCGTGTATCTATCAAATACTGGATCTTCCAGCCGCTTGCAAAACGAACCAATTGAAATGAGTTGACCCCGCAATGGCTGAATTTCTCTTTGTAATAAAACTTGTAAGGCGCCCAAACAATGGCGAGTTTTCCATCAATCTTTACTGCTTCGATATCGATTCTTTCATCTGCGCTCCCTTTTTCTTCTTTGCCGATAAAATCTGCAAATTCACTTACTGGCTCCGTACGCACAGCCGTTTCACCATTTTTATAACCTATTGTTTGCAACATGGCGCTGTCTGCAAAGCAGGATCTCAACAAATTTGCATCGGCGCTTTTCATAGCTATAAATAAATTATTTACGGTAATTTTCACTGAATCCTCTGCCGTCTGCGCTTGTGTACTTATTGATACGCTGATATTAAACAAGATTAATATGCCAATAAATTTCATACCTTTTTTCTTAAATATTTGGTAGCATTATTGCAAATAAAAAGCAAACCTGAAATTAATGAAAAAAATATCTTTTGTTATCACCGCTTGTGTAATGATGACGGCGATGTTTAGTTGCAGCAAAAGGTCAACGCCTACCAAAGAAACAACGACCAGCGTGCCCGTAAAAAAGATAAAAACGCCTGTTCCTGCTACAATTACGGTAAACGATGCCGTGGCAAAAAAAATGTTTGATGGAAGGCTATATTACGATCTGGAAGGGCACCGATATTGGAAGAATTATAAGGATGGAAAGTATTATAAATTCAATAAGAACATGCAGGGGAACCCGGATTTTAAACCTTGATTGATTAATAGCTTAACGTTTCAAAATTAAAAGCGCGTGGCTATCAGGCACGCGCTTTTGAATTTAAAAATTATTAATTATTCATTGTATCAATATCCCAGTATCTTCAACATACTCTGGCTCGTCTGCTCCTTTGCGTACGTCCACTCAATGAGTTTGCCGTTCTTATCTCTTTCAATAATGATATGTTTGGGCGAAGGAATAAGGCAATGCTTGATACCGCCATATCCGCTGATCTGGTCCTGGTAAGCACCGGTATGAAAAAATCCGACATATAGCGGTTCCTTATTCGTTTCGAGTGCTTCTTCATTGGTTGTTTTTACTTTGGGCAAAAACACTTCATTGATATGTTCTTCGGAATCGTAATAATCATGGCCATCACAGGTAATGCCGCCAAGCACCACACGCTGGTATTCGTTCTTCCATTTATTGATGGGTAGCATAAGAAATTTTTCACCTATTCCCCAGGTATCGGGCAAAGTGGTAATGAAGGAGGAATCGATCATATACCATGTTTCGCGGTCGTTTTGTACTTTTTCGCCAATCACGCTGTAGATATGTGCCATGCTTTCGCCTACCGTAAAGCTTCCAAATTCTGTGAAAATATTCGGCATCTGCACTTTGGCCTTTTTGCAGGCAGTTTTAATGTTGCCCACAATTTCATTGATCATGAATTGATAGTCATATTCAAACCCCAGCGAGTGTTTGATAGGGAAACCGCCGCCGATATTGATTGAATCCAGTTCCGGACAGATCTTCTTCAACTGGCAGTAAAGGTTGATACTCTTTTGCAATTCACTCCAGTAATAGATATCGTCTTTGATTCCCTTATTTAAAAAGATGTGGAGCATCTTCAATTGGAACTTATCTTCATATCCTTCTATTTCATCCACATAAAATTCCAGCACATCTTTAGCTTTAATGCCAAGCCTGGAAGTGTAAAATGGAAACGTCGGTTCTTCTTCTGCGGCAATGCGTATACCAAGTTTGAAAGGCTCCCCGGTGCGGATGTTGCGCTTATACATACTAAGTTCTTCTTTGTTATCCAACACAGGAATAACATTCTTAAACCCGCTATTGATCAGCTTTGCGATCCGGCTCGTGTAATTTTTTTGTTTAAATCCGTTGCAAACAATATTGATCTCTTTATTGATCTTTCTCTTTTTGTACAAGGCATTGATGATATCGATATCATATGCATACGAAGTTTCCAAATGGATATTATGCTTCAACGCTTCTTCCACCACAAAGCTAAAGTGCGAACTTTTTGTGCAATAGCAATAATTATATTGCCCTTCGTATTTGTGTTTTTTGAAAGCAAGCTCGAACATCTTTTTCGCCCTGTTTATCTGCATTCCGATCTTAGGCAGGTAACTCACTTTCAGCGGTGTTCCATGTTTATCGATCAGTGCCTTGATGTCTACATCGTTCCATTGCAAATAATTGTTATCTAACTTTATTCCTTCCTGCGGAAAGTTGAAAGTCTGTTGTACCAGGCTGTCGTACGTGTTATTCATTAGCGGGTGAAGTTCCTTGAAAAGATGAACGAAAAAATTTTGCGAAGCAAAGATATAGCAGATACTTGATACTGGATGATAGATTCTGAAAGCAGTAGCGGGATTATTAATTTTTTGCCAGGGGCGAAACTAAAAAAGCCGTGAAATTCCCAAAATTCATGGCAAAGTAAAAAGCCGCCCGTTTTACGGGCGGCCAATATTGCTGTGAGTTGACATTCTTATTTTACAGAATTAACCAGGGCTTTGAAAGCTTCCGGCTCGTTCATTGCCAGATCCGCTAACACCTTACGGTTCAACTCGATCTTCTTTTCTGTCAATTTGTGGATGAATTCGCTATAAGTGATTCCTTCTGCTCTTACGGCTGCGTTGATACGCGCGATCCATAAGGTGCGGTATTCTCTTTTCTTCAACTTACGGCCAACATAGCTATATGTTAACCCTTTTTCC
>JAATFP010000037.1 GCA_015655125.1 Chitinophagales bacterium
ACCAGCTCCGACCAGGAGGGGATGCTGTCGGATGCCGCAGTACTGTTCGGTCCTGCGATTCTGGAGGTGTATCCACCTCCAACGACGCTTAACTACAGCATCTTGTAGAGCGGTAGTCGTGGGTAGGGGCAAGATTGGATACTGCAATGCGTTGATTACATGTCGTCTATGAGTGCCAGGGCATAAGAAAAGCCAACACAACTAATCACATATGAGTTGAGAGACAAACTTAAGAAAAAAATCCGGTTCCTTAAAGTTAATTTAACATTGAAGTTATTAACAGGCCGTATACTTTGTTTTGATTGCCAACCAGTTATTGCGTACAAAAACTCCTGTTACAAGAAGGTGATTGCTTTCCAGCTTCGGTATTATGATTTCTTTATCAGTTGCCAGCAGGCCGCTGAATAAAACGATGGTTTCCGGCTTGCAAACCGCTTCAATCGCACCTAGATTGGCGGTGATGACGTTCAGATTGATATTGGCCAGAATAATATCCGCTTTCTTTCCCCTAACGATCGTTTCTGCCTTATACAGATGTATCCGTTTACATCCGTTTGCAGCGATATTCTCCTTTGCGTTGTCGATGCTCCATTCATCGTTGTCCAGCGCCTCGATGTTTTCCGCGCCGAGCATCTCCGACAGGATAGCAAGCACGCCGGTGCCGGTGCCGAAGTCGATCACCGCTTTGCCGGCAAAATCCACTACAGCCATTTGTTCAATCATTAAATAGGTGGTTGCATGATGGCCGGTGCCGAAACTCATCTTTGGCGTAATGACGATCTCATGCCTCACCGTTCTGATCGGCTCGTGAAAAGATGCCCGGATGGCGGCAAAATCACTTACCAACACCGGTTCAAAAGAAGATTCCCATTGTTCGTTCCAGTTTTTGTTTTCAACGATGGCCTTACAATAATCCAATCCCGGAAACAATTTTACGATATAATTGAAACGTGGCTCCTGCCATTCTTCTTCTTTGATAAATGCTTTTAATGTTTTGCCAGTTTCTTCAAAACCTTCGAAACCTTCTTCGCTTAATAAAGCGATCAATTGCTCCTGGTGAAGTTTGTCGGCGGTGATGAAATCAAATTCCAGATAGTTCATTCCTTTATTTCAATGTTTAGCGGTTCATTTTTTAATATCACCGAAAAGAAGCTGTTTCCGGCATAAATCTTTTTTGTTAATTTACCATTTACAAATACATCATACTTCTTACCGTGAAAATCAAATCCCACAATGTTGAAAAAAAGATTCCGCCCGGTTTGCTTCAAACAATCTTGACCTGCACATGTCACCTCAATTTTTAGATCCTTGCCGGTTGGCGTTGCTTCGAAGTTAAGTAGCTGGAAATTTCTTTTAACAATTACATCTTTTGAATGACCATCGTCTTCATAAACCGTCTGTTGCGACGATTTTGGATCATAATAATATTGTATGATGAGATCTCCATTTGCATAATCCCCTGTACCGGCTTTATAATTTTCATTGCTGAGTGCTATAAAGCTGCCGGCCTTGAAGTAAGAAGGAAGGTAAGCGATCCAGGGCGTTGACTTGTCTATGGTCGATGTATCCTCTGTTACCCATTTTCCTCCTTCAATTGGTAAAGGTCCATTAAACTTGTACCAATTGTTTCCTTGGGGCAAATAAAGTTTTCGCTCAACTGTGCCTTTTTGTAAAATCGGAGCCACCAATATATTTTCTCCCCACATATATTCGTCACTAATGTTAATGGCTGTAGTATCCGTAGGGTAATAGTAATAAAATGGCGCCACCAACGGCGTTCCGTTTGTTGCCTGTTTGTAAGCTAACGTATAATTGTAAGGGAGTAACTTATAACGTAAATTGATAACTTCCTTCGCGTATGTTTTATAAGGCTCCGCGATCAATGCCGCTTCACTCGGAAAACTAAATGCCGCCGTATCTGCCTCATACAACGCTGTTCCATGTGGACGAAAGATGGGCGTAAATGCCGCAAACTGTAGCCAGCGAATATACAATTCATTGTCGCCTTCGCCGCCCGCAAAACCGCCGGCGTCTGCATGAATATACGGAACGCCACTCATGCTCATGCCCAACATAACGGGCAGTTGCGCCCGTAAGCCGCTCCAGCCACGACTTACATCGCCGCTCCATGGAAATATGCCGTATCGTTGTGTTCCTGCAAAGCCGCTCCTGTTCAAACTGAACAATCTTTTATTTGGATAATCCTCTGCATATTTTTGATACAACATTTTGGTCCAGGTATGACCGTATAAATTGTGAACCTCATCTGCTTTGAACAATTTGTTAAATCCAAGGTCTTTTAAATTATGGTAAAGATTTGCCGGATGCTTTTCAGGCTCTCCCAGATCGCCCCACCACGCTTCCACCCCATTTTCCATTTGCGGTTTGTGCCTGCTCCAGAACCAATCCTGTGCGTCTTTTCTAAAAATATCGATCAGGCCGGCCGCACCAAAATAAAAATCACAGATCATGTAAGGTTTTCCGGCGCTATCAACCGCGAAAAAATTTTTCGCGTTGTCATAATTGGATGATGACTTTACTACGAAAGGCTCTGTGATCAGGATCGTTTGAACATTTTGTTTCTTAAAATCCGACATCATTTTTTTAGGGTCGGGCCATTTTGTTTTGTTCACCCAATCCAGATTTCCCATAGTTCCTTTAATGCTGTCGCCAAACCAGAAGAGATCGAAGATCACCGCATCGACGGGAATATTTTCCGATCTCATTTTTGCCAGAATATTTGTTGCCTGTGCCTGGCTGGTATAGCCGAAACGGCTCATAAGGTTGCCAAACGCCCATCGCGGCGGTAAAGGTTGGGTGCCTGTTAAACGATTGTATCCGGATAGTATCTCTTTGTAATCGTTTCCAAAAATGACATATACATTTATTTCGCCACCGGAAAAGCCGACTTCCAGGATATCGCTATCAGATTTACCAATGTCGGCGTACCCTTTACCCGGATTGTCGAAAAACAACCCATAGCCATCGGAAGTGGTTAAGAATGGCACAGAGTAATTAAGATTATCGGCCCCTTCGGCGTAGCCGTACCAGGGATTGTTGTAGAAATTGAAGCGATAACCGCGCCGGTTCAAGGGAAGCGCGCGTTCGCCGCCACCGAAGACCTTTGTATTTTTTCCAAGCCGGAATTTAAAGCCGGCGTAATTGCTGTCAGAAAACACATTGCTTATTCTGAAATTATCCCTTCCGGAAATAATGAACGAGGTATCGTCGGCTTGAAACCGATTTTTAAATTTGTAGCTGAATGGCGTGGATACGGCGATTACTGCATCACTGATATTTTTTCTGGTACGCCAGCTTTTGGGGGTCGGAGAGAAAGTTAGTTTAACAATATTGTTGCCATATTCTGAATAGCTGATTCCGCCATGTCCTTTGAACGAAATTTGAACACTTTGAATATTTAATTTATGTTCCTGTCCGTATACAGTAAAATTTATTGCCAGGAGAAGTAAACAGCAATATATGGCGGATCTCATGCTCGAAAGTTTGCTGCAAATTAACGATAAAAAATCCCGATAATGTTATACCTGTCCATAAGCCTGTAATAACAAGCGCATCAGAATTTATCGGTTCCGCAATCGTAGAGGAATTGATCCGCGCTGGCTATACGTAACCGGACTCGTCCATTCTGAAAGTTCCGCAAAAGCTATCGCTGCTTAGTTATTTTAGAACAGATGACGAACTACAAACGACAAACAACGGACTACCGAAGCAATTCGATTATTTTTAGCAGTAAAATGTTTATTAGCTATTATAAGAACTAAGACGTTTTAAAATCATAATACCGCTTCAGTTGTCCGTTGTCGGTTTTACAAAATGATAAATTTAAGCGTCTGCGTATACGTTCCGTCTGAATAGATCAGGAAATGCGCGCCTTTGGCGCAAAGGCTCAGATCGATCTGGGTAAAATAAGCGTTGCGGTCAAGATCGCCCACACCGATGCTTCTGCCAAGGCTGTCGGTGATCATCACTTTTTCCTTTCCGGTGCTTAACGGATGATATAAAACGAGTTGCTTGTCCGTCACCGGATTTGTTCTTATCCGGATGCCGAGTTTTAGACTATTGTGAATAGAAACAACCGACGAATATGAGAATTTTCCGTCCACATCCACCATCTTCAATCTGTAGAACGCATTTCCCTGCAGGAGCCGGTCGCGGTCCTCGTAAATGTAGTTATTGCTTGTTGATAAATTATTTCCTTTCGCATTTATTCTTACGAGGAATTCAAAGTCGTCTGCATCCGGACTGTATTCCAGATCAAAATGATGAAAGTTCATCTCATTCTCAGTCTTCCATCTCAGCAGGCAACTTTGACCGTAAGCCGATCCATCAAAACCGATCAAAGTGAGCGGGAGCACGCCAGTGCCGGTGATGGCCACTTCATAATAGGAACTGTATGGCCCGGCGCCGCTACCCACCAGTGTGGCAAGTTGCGTATTGGCCCACTCGCCTGCAGGCAAATTAAAAACGTTGTCGCTATCGGGTAATTGCGGATCTGCACCATACAGGCTATAGGGCGCATTGCTGGTCAGCACCGCATTTTTTGCTGCAATCGGGATGGTGAATTGTGAAACGCGGTTTTGCACCCAACCGTTGGAAGTACCGATCGTTCCGCCGGTATACAGGGCAAAATGAATATGCCATGTCCGGCCCGGGTACCAACCGGGGAAAATGGTAGTGAAAGTGATCTGGCCATTTGCGTCTGTCACACCCGTTCCACGCCCATAGATCAAGGAGGCATTATTTGCGCCTGGCGCATTCTGATTGCTATGACCGGTATTCATTCCGCCAACGGCATAATGCGAATAAAATCCGTGCGCATTACAATGCCAAACATCCACCCGTACGCCCGACATGATGCCGCAGTTATTTGTTCCAAAAACTTTAATGGTAAATATATAGGGCAATCCCACCATCGCATCGGTCAGGTTGTTTCGCCAATACATGGCGTCGCCGCTGGGTAAAGACGGAAAAGGCCCGAGCGTTTCCGAAGGAACCAACGTACAGATCAGCGGCGCCGACGAAAGTTGAAAAGGATATTCTGTAGTGAGTGCTGGTGCTGCATTTGAAGCTGCACTTATTTTTCCGGCAACACCTAATCCGGCAGCTACAAGGCCGGAGGCTTTTAAAAAGTCTTTTCTCTTCATAAACTGCAATTATGGATGAAGATTAAAACTGCTTTATTCTCTTTTTTTTGCCAAAAAAGTGAGGCGAAGATGGGATTTGTTACGGTAGAAAAACTTATTCAGGGTATTACAAAAAAACTCCGCTCTCACATTGATGTGGAGCGGAGTTTATATTTTTATGAAGTTCTATTAACTTTGTTGTGACTGCTCACCCTGCTGTGGTCTTCTTTCACCCTGACCTTCAGGTTTTGGCATCAACGCTTTGCGGCTCAGTTTGAATTTGCCGGTGCGTGGATCGATGTCGAGCAATTTTACTTTCACTTTGTCGCCTTCTTTGAAAATGCCATCCATTGTTTCCAGGCGCTTCCAGCTGATTTCGCTGATGTGCAACAAACCTTCTTTTTTCGGCAGGAACTCTACGAAAGCACCAAATTCTTTGATACTTTTTACGGTTCCTTCATAGGTTTCGCCTACAACAGGAGAAGCTACGAGACCATTGACCCATGCAACCGCTTTGTCCAGACTTGCTTTTTCTTTACTGAAGATGCTTACTTCACCCTGGTTGTTTACTTCTTCAATATTGATCGTAGCGCCGGTTTCGCGTTGAATTTCCTGGATCACTTTACCACCCGGCCCGATTACCGCGCCGATGAATTCTTTATCGATGATTAGTTTCACCATACGCGGAGCGTGTGGTTTCACTTCTTCTCTCGCAGCTGTAGTGCAACTGTACATTGCATCCAGAATGTGCATACGGCCCTGTTTTGCCTGTGCAAGCGCCTGACGCATTACATCCATGCTCAAACCGTCTACTTTAATATCCATCTGCACACCGCAAATACCATCGCGGGTACCGGTTACTTTAAAATCCATATCACCAAGATGATCTTCATCACCAAGAATGTCGGTCAACACCGCAAACTGGTCACCTTTGGTGATCAATCCCATTGCCACACCACTCACGTGTTTTTTCAACGGAACGCCCGCATCCATCAATGCCAGTGAACCGGCACAAACGGTAGCCATTGAAGACGAACCATTACTTTCCAGAATATCACTCACCACGCGCACGGTGTAAGGATAGTCGCCACCCGGCATCATTTTCTTTAAAGAACGCATGGCGAGGTTACCATGACCAACTTCGCGACGGCCAACGCCGCGCATCATTTTCACTTCGCCGGTACTGAATGGCGGAAAATTATAATGTAAAATAAATTTGCTGTATTCTGATGAATGCGCACTTTCAATCAATAATTCATCTAAAGGCGTACCTAAAGTAACTGTTGTAAGCGACTGAGTTTCACCACGTGTAAATAATGCGGAACCGTGCGGAGTTGGAAGAATATCGGTTTCCATTTCCAGTTGACGAACGTCTTCTGTGCCGCGGCCATCCAAACGTTTTCTGTCGTTCAGGATCATATCGCGCACCACATAATATTGCAATTCGCCCGTATAATGACCGATCAACGCTTTGTCTTCATCCGGCAATTCAGTTCCTAAAAACTCAACTACTTCCTGGTGCAAAGCTTTGAAGGCGTCGCTTCTTTCGTGCTTGCCGGTGCCGGCAGCAGAAATAGCGTACATTTTATCTTTTGCAAAAGCGGTGATCTTTTCGTTCAGTTCTTCGTTGCGGTAAGGTTTTGCGTATTCTCTTTTAGAAGTTACACCCACCAAAGCACGCAATTCTTCCTGCGCTTTTACCTGAACACGCACGGCTTCGTGCGCGAGTTCGATCGCTTTGATCAAATCTTCTTCCTGGCACTCGTTGCTTTCGCCTTCCACCATCATGATGTTTTTGTTGGTAGCGGCGATGATAAATTCCAGATCGCTTTCCGCCATCTGAGCGCGGGTTGGGTTAACGATAAATTCACCATTCACACGGCCGATGCGCACTTCGGAAATGATTTCCTGGATCGGAATATCTGAAACAGCGAGTGCTGCAGATGCCGCCAGGCAAGCCAACGCATCAGGCATCACCTGGTCGTCTGAAGAAATGAGGGAAACCAATACCTGTACGTCGCACAGGTAATCTTCCGGGAACAACGGGCGCAAGGCGCGGTCGATCAAGCGGGAAGTAAGGATTTCGTAGTCGTTCAAACGGGCCTCTCTTTTGAAGAATGAACCCGGAACGCGGCCGGCAGAAGCAAATTTTTCCTGGTAATCTACTGATAGAGGAAAAAAGTTTTGCCCGGCTTTCGGTTCTTTGTTAGCCACAACTGTAGCCAACAAAATACAGTTGCCCTGGCGAACGGTAACGGCGCCATCAGCCTGACGGGCGAGTTTGCCGGTTTCGATGGTTACCTCGCGGCCACCACCTATATCGAATTTAACTGATTTTGGTTGTAATAATGACATTTAATCTGATTTTAAAACAGGAAACCTGTTTGAATTAAAGAAGGTAGGTATAAAGAAATATTCCCAACCTTAATAGCAGTTGGGAATATTTTTACTTTCATACTAATTATATTACTTACGGAGTCCTAATTTTTCAATAAGCGCCCTGTAACCTGTAAGATTGTGTTTGCTCAAATAGCTGAGTAAGCGTTTGCGCTGACCTACCATCATCATCAGACCTCTTTGCGAGGAGAAATCTTTTTTATTGGTTTTGAGGTGATTAGAGATGTGATTGATACGTTCTGTCAATAACGCTACCTGTCCCTCAATAGACCCTGTGTTAGTAGCTTTTCCCCCGTGTGTAGCAAAAATATTTGCTTTTTTCTCGATTGTTAAATACGGCATTTCTTTGTTGTTTTTTTAAACCGGTTGTTTAATTTCTTTTATAAGTGGGTGCAAAAGTACTGTAAATAATCTAAACGAAGAAGATTATGCACATTAAATTCACGATTTTTTTATATACAGGCTGTTAGTAATTATAATGAATAGCTAATAATGAACAAATTTTCATTCCCGAAAAGTATGCAACCTGCAGGAGTCCCTGAAATCTAAGGCATTATTAATTATTAAATTGCTAATTATCAATTATCCATTAGAAAGTACCTTTGCCCGATGAAACCAAAATTTGCCATTATAGGTTGCGGGAGAATCGCCGGGCGTCATGCCGAACAGATCATTAAGGTGGGTGAACTTACCGCCGTTTGCGATACCGATCTTCAACGTGCCCGGGAATTAGGCAAGGAATATGACGCGAACGTTTATTTTTCTATTGAGAAATTATTGCAGGCGGAACCTTCCATAGATATAGTATCTATTTGTACGCCCAATGGACTCCATGCCGAACACAGCATCAAGAGTTTGCGGGCCGGTAAACATGTTCTTTGCGAAAAACCACTCAGTATTCATTCACGCGACGCGCACCTGATGCTGGAAGCCAGCAATTTTTCGGGCAAGAAGTTGTTTGTGGTAAAACAAAACCGTTACAATCCGCCTGTGGAAGCAGTGAAGAAATTGCTCAATGACGATAAACTCGGCAATATCTTTTCGTTCCAGATCAATTGCTTCTGGAACCGGCCCAAACAATATTACAGCAACAGCTGGAAAGGCACGAAATCACTGGATGGTGGCACATTGTACACACAATTCAGTCATTTTATCGACCTGTTATATTGGTTCCTCGGCGATGTAAAAGAAGTAAAAGCACTTACCCGCAATTATGAACACAGCAGCATCGAAATTGAAGATACCGGCGTTGTGCTGCTGGAAATGCTCAACGGTGCTGTAGGAACGTTGAATTACACGGTCAACAGTTTTCAAAAAAACATGGAAGGATCTTTTACCATTTTTGGCGAACGCGGCACGGTAAAGATCGGCGGACAATATTTAAACGAACTCGAATATCAATGCATCGACGGCGAAAAGATCGAATATCTTGCTCCCGGCAAACCTGCAAATGCATATGGTTTTTACCAGGGCAGCATGAGCAATCATGATAAGGTTTACGAAAATCTTGTGCGCGCGATCAACGAACCAGGCTATGAGTTTGCAAGCGGGCTGGATGGGCTGAAGAGCGTGGAAATTATTGAAAAAATATATGCTGCTGCGAAAAATTAATAGTTAATAATGAATAATTCCATAAAGTTCTTTCAGCAAGAAAAATAGTAAAGAGTCAAACGTGGCAGGATTTATTCATTATTAATTATTCATTATTAATTACTTTTAATTTTAATGAACAAAATTTTCTTCGCGGTCACTACCGATCTCAGCTACGACCAGCGCATGATACGCATCTGTACATCGCTGGCTGATGCAGGTTTTGATGTTGTCCTTGTCGGTCGCAGATTATCTTCGTCGCTCCCGCTTCAAGAAAGAAATTACCGGCAAAAAAGAATCTACTGTTTATTTGAAAAAGGCAAATTATTTTACGCAGAATATAATGTCCGGCTGTTCTTTTATTTCCTGTTTAAAAAAATGGATGGCATTTGCGCCATCGATCTCGACACGATCCTGCCATGTTTGTATATTTCACGTTTAAAGAATATTCCACGCATTTATGATGCGCACGAACTTTTCTGCGAAATGAAAGAGATCGTCACACGCCCCAAAATTTATAAAACCTGGAAATGGATAGAACGGCACTCCGTTCCATATTTTACCAATGGCTATACCGTCAATCAACCTATTGCTGACGAATTCCGAAGAATGTATGGTGTACAATACGGCATTGTTCGCAGCATTGCAAAATACAATGGCAGCTACCCTCCGAAAGAAAAATTTTTGCTATATCAAGGTGCGGTAAACGAAGGTCGCAGTTTTGAAACGCTGATTCCTGCTATGCAATTTGTGGACTGTACTTTGATTGTTTGTGGCAACGGGAATTTTATGACACAGGCAAAAGAACTTGTACGGACACATGATGTTGGCGACAAGGTTATCTTCAAAGGGATGGTACCACCCGAAGAATTGAAAGAGTATACAGCCAGGGCGTACATCGGCATTACGATCTTTGAAAACAAAGGCCTGAGCAATTATTTTTCTTTGGCCAACAGGTTCTTTGATTACATACAAGGAGGCACGCCGCAACTGTGTGTTAATTACCCGGTATATAAAACCATAAACGATGAATATCAAATCGCCCTGATGACAGACGATCTTGCGCCCAAAAGTATCGCGGGCAAATTGAATGAATTACTGAAAGATGAACAGGCATGGATCCGTCTTCATCAAAATTGCATGGAAGCGGCGAAAGTTTTAAATTGGGAAAACGAAGAAAAAAAACTGGCAGCATTTTATAAAAATATTTTTGGATAAACATTTACATATCGTTTCATTTGATGTGCCTTTTCCTGCTGGTTATGGAGGAGTGATCGATGTTTTTTATAAAATCGTATGGTTGCACAGGCAAGCTGTAAAGATCCATCTGCATTGTTTTACAAAAGGCAATGCCACACAACCCGAATTGGAAAAATATTGCGAATCTGTATATTACTACAAACGGCAAACAGGATGGAAAGGCATTTCCCCAACAATGCCGTATATCGTGAGTTCCAGGAAAAACAAAGAATTGCTGTCTAATTTAAAGAAAGACAATCACCCTATCCTATTTGAAGGAATTCATACAACTTATTGGCTTTACAAAGAAGAACTGGCGAGCCGGCAGATTTTCATCCGCCTGCATAATGTAGAGTATAAATATTACGCGCAGTTGCAACGGAGCGAGCGCGGCTTTTTCAAGCGTCTGTATTTCAAACTTGAATCGCATGCATTAAAAAAATATGAGGCTATCATCGCCCGGAAAGCGTACTTTTTGCCAATGAGTGATGAAGATGCAAACGTATACAGGAATAAATTTAATGCACAGAAGATAAGCGTGATTGCTGTGTTTACACCATGGAACGAAGTAATAAGCATACCGGCCAACTCAGGTTTTTGCCTTTATCATGGCAACTTGTCTGTAAGTGAAAACGCAATGGCTGTTCGTTGGCTGACGACAGAAATTTTTAATAAAGTGGATGCGCCGTTGATCGTTGCCGGCCGATCACCTTCTAAACTGTTATCGTTTGCAGTAGCAAAACTTCCCAATGCAAGATTGCATGCGGATCCTACAGACGAAGCGATGAAGGAGCATCTCCAACACGCTTTCATAAATGTACTGCCGTCTTTTAATACCACCGGGATAAAATTAAAATTGCTCAACGCAATGTACAACAGCCATCATTGCCTGGTAAACTCGTGGGCCGTGGCTGGGTCGGGATTGGAAGAATTGTGTGTGATAGCAGATGATGATGAAACATTCATTGCGCAATTGAAAATTTTGCTGGGCAAATCTTTTACTGCCGGAGACATCGCAAAAAGAAAAGCTGTACTTTATGAAAAGTACAGCAATGAAAAAAATTCAAAATTTCTTAGCTCGTTGTTACACTAGCATTATCCAGTACTTTCCCGCTTTCCGTTTTGATCGTGCGCGCAGGAAACTTATTGATCACCATATAATCATGCGTGGCCATCACAATTGTAGTGTTATAATCTCTACAAATATGAAAAAGCAACTGCATGATTTCGTCACTTGTTTCCGGATCAAGGTTTCCGGTGGGTTCATCTGCCAATATCAGTTTCGGGGAATTCAATAAAGCGCGCGCCACATCTATGCGCTGCTGCTCACCACCGCTTAACTCAAAAGGCATTTTAAAACCCTTGGTTTTAAGATTCACTTTGTCCAGCACATCGGCGATCTTTTCATCCATCAGCTTTTCGTCTTTCCAACCGGTTGCTTTCAATACAAATTTCAAATTGTCATTCACATTTCTATCGGTCAGTAATTGAAAATCCTGGAACACAACGCCCAGATTTCTGCGAAGAAATGGAACGGTTTTCCAGGTAAGTTCGCGTAGGTTGTGGCCCGCAACCCACCCCTGACCTTCTTTCAGCTCAAGATCACCATACAATGTCTTTAACAGGCTGCTTTTACCAGTCCCGGTTTTACCAACGAGATAAACGAATTCTCCTTTTCCAACCGAAATATTTACATCGCCTAAAATAAGACTTTGCCCCTGATAAATATTTACACCGGTTAATTCTATGATTGACTGAGACATATTGTTGGTTAAGTTTACGATTTATAAGTGCAGGTAAATACCCGAGCGACAAATTTAATTGTTTCAATTTTTCCCGCGTGGTTATTTTTAAACTTTAATGTTAAAAATGTGGATAACTAAATTTTTAGTTATAAAACTATATTTTTAGTTTTGGCTTAAGAATTATAAAAAATGAAACCTTTAACAAAAGCGGAAGAACAGATCATGCAGGCGATCTGGAAATTGGGCAAAGCATTTTTACGTGAAATCATTGATGCCCTGCCTAACCCGAAACCGCACAACAATACGGTCGCAACGATCATCAAAATATTGGTGGAAAAAGAATTCGTAGCCATCACGGTCTTTGGCCGTACCCACCAGTACCACCCGCTTGTAACGAAAGAAGCGTACAGCAAAAGCAGGATGAAAAATTTAGTGAAAGGATATTTTGAAGGAAGTTTTAGCAATGCAGTTTCATTTATGGTGAAGGAAAACAACCTGAGTGTGGAAGAACTGGAAGTGCTGCTGAAACAGTTCAAAAAACGATGAGGTATAACGTGTTGCTTTATTTATATTTTAAATTTGCTCTGCACACCGTATCCGACAAGCTCAGGCCGACCGTATACCATATTCTGTAATTTTATTTCACTGGTCACATTCTGTCATGTTGAGCTTGTCGAAACATAGGTAGATGCGGATTTAAATTCATGTTTATTTTTAATACCACAACACGCTAAATAAAAAAACAGTTCATTCAACCCTTACTTCTAGCTTTTAAGAATTATCAATTTTTTCATTATTACCTGTTAATTCAAAACAATGTTACCATTCGCTTACTACATACTAAAAGTGATCATTTGCTCCGCAATCCTGTTTGCATATTATTGGCTCTTCTTGCGGAACAGGATATTTCATCGATACAACCGCTTTTATCTGCTAAGTGTGCCAGGGCTTTCACTTTCGTTGCCCTTGATCAGGTTTGAAATATTGTCTTCGCCCGATGTTCAACAGTCAACATCTATCCAGCTCCTGCAGGTTATAAGCGGCAATGGCGAGTCCGTAGCTGAAACTATTTCCAGCACCGCAACTCATACAACCAACGAACAAATTGTGATGTGGATGTTTTTTACAGTTTCATGCTTTTTAGCTGCCATCTTTGTTTTAACCATCCTCAGAATAAGAAGACTTAAAAGCGCCGGTTTGATTGAAAAAATTGATGGAATTGATCTCATCCGCACAGAAGACAAAAGTGCCCCCTTCTCTTTCTTTCGCACTATTTTCTGGAACGCTCATATTGATATTTCCAGTTCAAACGGTAAACGTATTTTGAAACATGAACTTGCACATGTGGAAGAAAGGCATAGTCATGACAAGATGTTCGTCAATATCATCCTTATTTTTTTCTGGTGCAACCCCGTCTTTTGGTTGCTGCGCAAGGAACTCAACCTTGTTCATGAATTCTGCGCAGACGGAAAGGCTGTGGAAGATGGCGATCCCGCTGCATTTTCAGCGATGATCCTCCAGGTTACACATCCACAGCAATATTTTGAACTCACGAACAATTTTTATTACTCACCCATAAAACGTCGATTATTTATGCTTACAAAACACAACAAAAAAGTGAACTCATTCAGCAGATTATTGGTACTACCGCTTGCATTCTGTTTATTTGCCGCATTCACTTTTAAAGAAAAGAAATCTTCCGGGTCTCAAAATACGTGTCACAAAAAAATAACGGTCGTATTAGACGCCGGCCACGGCGGATCTGATAACGGAGCGCAGTCATCTATAACCAGCCTGTTCGAAAAAGATATAAATCTTGCACTCGTAAAAAAGATAAAGGCGCTTAATACCAATGCAGCTGTTGATATTGTATTGCTTCGCGAAACCGACGTTTACCAAAGTCCTAAAGAAAAAGTGGAACTTGCGAATAAATTGAAAGCAGATCTTTTTATTTCTGTTCACACCAATAATGGCCCTGGTACCGATCACGCAGATAAATCGGGTACAGAAGTTTTTGTTTCAAAGGATCAATATGCTAATTCGGAAAAAAGTAAATTACTGGCTTCCGCGCTCATCGCCTCACTTGGTGCGGGAACGAACTTGCCGGTAGCAAGCAATCCAATGCAGGCCAAGACTGGCGTGTGTATCCTGCAGGAATCTGCCTGCCCTTCGGTTTTGATTGAAGCCGGTTATATGAATAATAAAAAAGACATCAGCTATATCACTTCCGAAACCGGCAAAAACGACTTTGCAAAAAGTGTGTTAAGCGCCTTGAACGATTTTGCTGCCAGCGAAAAATAATTACCTCAAAAGTAATCCGGTGATTAAATTGTTTCCGGTGTAAATCAAAAAATGCCTGCATTTGCAGGCATTTTTTATATTTTATTCAATCATTCAGTAAACGATTTCTTCGTCTCCGACTTTGATCAGCAACTGCTTTTTCTCTGCAGCTTCCACCCTTCCGATTATCTGCGCATCAATATTTAAAGCAACTGCCGCGTCAATCATAATTTGCGCATCTTCTGCCTTGCAATAAATTTCAAGACGAGAACCCATATTAAATACTTCGTACATTTCCTTCAAACTGCTGCCGCTATTGTCTTGTATCAGGTTAAAAACCGGGGGCGCATCAAACAGGTTGTTTTTTATAATCTTAAAGTTGCCCGGCAAATATTTCAGGCATTTTGTTTGACCACCGCCGCTGCAATGAATGAGCCCATGAATTTTTTCAAAATGATTCTCCAGCAGAGTTCTCAAAACCGGCGCGTAAGTCCGCGTCGGACTTAGGATCAGCTTACCTATAGTCGTTTGTTTATCGCCGATGGTAAAGACATCGGTTAGCCTGTTTTTACCGATGTATACCACCTCGTCTGCCAGGCTGTTGTCGTAACTTTCTTTAAAATTGTCCCCATAAAATTTACTCAGCACGTCGTGTCTCGCGCTGGTAAGGCCGTTGCTTCCAAGGCCGCTGTTGTATTCAGTTTCGTAAGTTGCTTGTCCGTAGCTTGCAAAACCAACAATCACATCGCCGGGTGCTATCTTGTCGTTGTTTAAGATTTTCCTTTTGGGCCAACGACAGGCCATGGTTCCGTTCACAACTACTGTACGTACCACATCACCCACGTCTGCTGTTTCCCCACCAAGGTAGTGAATGCCTACGCCAAATGTTTTCAGCATATCAAACAACGATTGCGTGCCGGTGATGATCTGTTCCAGCACAGTTCCCGGAATCAGGTGTTTGTTGCGGTCAATGGTACTGTTGAAAAGGATATCATCATAAATTCCAACACACAAAAGATCGTCAAGGTTCATCACTACGGCATCTTGTGCAATACCTTTCCAAACGGAAATATCGCCTGTTTCTTTCCAGTACAGGTATGCCAGGATGCTTTTTGTTCCGGCACCGTCAGCATGCATTACATTTACATAATCATCAGATTTACCAAGATAATCAGGGTATATTTTGCAAAATGCATTTGGAAATAAGCCCTGATCGAGGTTTTTGACCGCTGCATGAACTTCTTCCTTTTGTGCAGAAACACCGCGTTTGTTGTATAATGACATAAAAAATGTATGAGCTGAGCTGTGATGATTGGTTTGGATATGCAAATTTACAACGCAATTTGTCATATTCCGTTATTAAATTATCCATTAGATTTGCAGGTCAGATATGCAGGTATATAAAAACATTGCTGAACTGCCGTCTTTTGAGCGCGCTGTAATTACCATCGGAACATTTGACGGCGTTCATCTCGGTCATGCAAAGATCATCGAACAATTGTTGAAAGAGGCCCGCGCGGTAAGTGGTACGCCGGTGTTGCTCACTTTTTACCCACATCCAAAACAGGTGGTGATAAACAACAAAAACCCGCTTTTCATATTATCCGCGCAGCGGGAAAAATATGCGTTGCTGGAGGCGCGTGGAATTGAACATATAGTCGAAATCCCGTTCAGCAAGGAATTTTCAGAACAACCGGCGAAGAGATATATCAAAGATTTTCTTATAGATAAATTCCATCCGTATACAATCATTATAGGTTACGATCACCGGTTTGGCCGTAACCGTGAAGGCGATTTCAAATTACTGGAAGCCGAAGCGCCGAAATATGATTTTGAAGTGAAAGAGATCCCGGAAAAAGTATTGCAGGATGTGATCATCAGTTCTACCAAAGTACGCGATGCATTACACGATGGCGACATCGCCACGGCTGCCGCCTATCTGGGATATGACTATTTTTTTTCGGGCAAAGTAATCGAGGGAAATAAGCTGGGGCGCACCATTGGTTATCCCACAGCTAATCTGCTGATCGAAGACGAACAGAAACTGGTGCCGGCCAACGGCGTATATGCAGTAGATGTAGAACTCGAAACAACCGCCGGCAAGCAAAGATTGAAGGGAATGATGAACATCGGAGTAAGGCCGACGGTAGATGGAACCAGGCGGACCATCGAGGTAAATATTTTTGACTTCGATGAAACGATCTACGGTGAAACGCTGAAGATCATCCTTCGGAAAAAACTGCGGGATGAAGTGAAGTTTAACGGGCTTGAACAATTGAAAGAACAACTTGCAAAGGATAAATTGGCGGCTATGTTAACCGATTAATGAAAAATGAACGGGGAATTTTTCTGTTGGATCCTATACGACTTTTTATGCTTGCCTTAACATCAATGTTTAGTTTATTTGCAGATAAATTCTGCGGCGTTCCGCTCCCGTTGAAAATTCATAATTTAACTTTTGGTTGATGACGGTGATAGTGGCATTGGCATAATTTTTTACTAACCATTTATTCAAACAAAACCAGATAATCGTGAAAAAAATAATCTCCGTGCTGATGACAGCATTCGTTCTTTGTGTTTCAACTGCCGCATTTGCGCAGATCAGGAAAATTCCTGCGGACGTAACCAATGCGTTTACCGCCAAATTTCCCGGTGCCACCAATGTTTCCTGGGCCGATAAAGTAACAGGATTTGAGGCTACTTTTGACTTTAACAGCCACAAACAACAAGCTACTTTCAGTTCTAAAGGAACCTGGAAAAAGACCGAGGTAACCATTTCCGAAGAAGAAACTCCATCTGCAGTAAAAGATGGGTTACAAAAAAGCAAATACAATGATTGGGAAGACAGAACTTATGTATTACTCACAGAATCCGGCGGCAAGGAATTTTATCGCATCTATGTAAAGAAAAACGACCTTCAGAAAAAATACCTTTATTTTAATAAAGATGGTCAATTGGTGAAGGACTCCATTACATTGTAATTTTTACTCCCATAAATGAAATGTCCGGAAGAAAATCTTCCGGACATTTCATTTATGGGAGTAGCAGCAAGAATAAATGTGCTTTACGAAGAAACATACTGTCCCTCAGAAAAAAAATTTGAAGATTTCACCATCGATCATTCACTAGCTGAGGTTCCTGGTGATCCGCGCGATAAGTACGCCCTTATTGTAGATTTGCATTGTATAGTTCCCTTTCTGGTACCGGTCGCTTGACAAAGAGAACAGCATCCGCCGCGATTCGCCGGCATTGTAATCGGCACGCGTTTTATACGAATAAACTTTCTTTCCTTCCTTCGTTTCAAATGTTCCTGTTTCCCAGGTTGATTTCTGTAACACTTTTCCGTCGGGCTGCAAAACCACTACTACCATTTCGATCACGTTGTTTTGTGCAGAATTGTTTTTCACCACGAAGGAGCCTACCATCTTTGATGTCTGCTGCGCCCAAACAGTTTCCTGTTCATCGTTATTATCGCCTTCGGTAATGGCGTTCAGTTTGATGTCAGATGCGAGAACATCGGTTGTAACCGCAGACGTACGTTGAACCGCAAGCCTAGTGTCTGCAGGTGTTGCTGGAGTTGACGATAACGCCGCCTGGTTTTTTTGAATAGCTGTAAGTTGAGCTACGAGACTGTTCAACCTCATATTTTCACGTTCTATGTCGCTATTTGCGATCCGTAGCTGCGTAACCCGTTGCTGGAGTTCAATTATCTTTTGCTTCGCAACAATGATATCGTCATCAGAAAGTTTATTCTTAAACAGGTCACCGATCTCGGTACGCAATTTGTAAAATTCTGCCAGCTTAACGTTAAGGCCGCCTTTCAACGAATCGGTGCTGTTCCTCACAGAATCTATGCTTTTATTGATATTTCCTAAAACGCTGTTGTAAAATCTTTGCAGGGAATCTGCAACAACCGCGTTGTTGTCTGCAGATACGTTTGCCGCTGCAATGATCTTACCGCTGTCTTTTTTTTGCGCCGTAGCTGTTACGCTTTCCACCCTGTAGGTCCAGGTGTATAATAAAAAAACTGAAACGATGATCAGGAGCAACGATACCAACAATAAAAGCAATGTCTTGATATCTTTCATACAAGTTATTGCGCTAAACTCTGGTTTACATAAGCCGATATCCAACCTACCTGGCCATTCTTCACCAGGTAAAATTGTTTCTTTTCGTATACGCCGTCAAACTGCCGCATAATGTTGAGCAGCAGGGCGGTCCCCGCCAGCATCGATTTCTGATCAAATACCTGGTTAACTCGTTTCGTTTCCGTAGCTACTTCCACGGCATCCGCGTCCTGCGGATTGGCAGAATATTTTGCCACCATTTTATCGGAAGCAGATGAATAGTCCTTGTACAATCGCTCGTTGAATTTTAATAACTCCTCATATGTAACGGGTACTACGGGATTTTGCAGCAGTTCGGGATACAACAATGTAGCGGTAGCCCATGCGATACCGCCACTGAAAGCAACATAATCGCTCATGTTGTAGGCATTGCTCACATTTACAGCATATACAATTTCAGTATTTGCTTCGCCGGCTACGACACGGCCAACATTCTTATTGTAATTGGCGATCGTTTTGTCGTCGCCTAGTCTTTTTTCTGCAGCGTTGGCGGTACTTTTTGTTCCCCATGAAAGCTGGAACAATTTGAATTCTTTTGTATTTCCTGCCGGGAAATAACCTCCTTTCGTATTTCCGCTTCCGATATCGATCAGGAAGGTGGTGTAGCGCCTTTCTTCTGGAACGATGCCAATGTGCGACAGCCTTGCCTCTTCCGTTACATCGATGATATTTACCACTCTTTTTGCGTCGCCTACTTTTACACGAAAGGAATCGGACAGCTTCGTGAGCCAATCAGCTTTCTTTTCCTTGTCGGCCTGAATTTTTACACCGCTGCTAATCGTTGTATAGATTCTTTCGGATGAAATATTGTAGTCCTTGGTCGCTGAATTATAGAGCCCGGACAAACCGTTCAGGGTTGCGGTAAACGTTGCCGGTGTAAAAGAGATAAAATCTGTATTTACAGAAGTGTCTTTCAATGCATTAAAGCTGCCGTCTTTACGGGAATTTTTGCCGACTTCAATGATGGTCATTTTAACGCCTTTGGAACCCACTTCTATACCTGCATAAACGGTAGAATTTTTATATTTCTGATTCAGCTTTGGTTGCGCAGTTACGGCGGAAGTAATGCATATTAACGCAGCCAGCAGGCAAATGGAAAATCTGTTCAAAAAGCAGTTCATTATTATTGAGTATTTGGAATTAAAATTAGTAAAATTACCACACCCAATTCCGTATAATCACTAGGTGTGTAAAAGATGTGTGCAATGATTTTAATTATGGATTACCGTGTTGTGCTATTTAGATTGCAAATCGTACTCTGCAAACCGTCTTCTACAAGTTCAGACTGACAGGCTCCCGGATGCCAACCTTGTCGAAACATGACAGAGTAGGTGCAGCCCTATTACATTTTCAATATCTTAAACATCTTCTTTTCCGCTTTCTCACCGATCTGCAGCATATATATTCCTGCCGGCAGGCGATGCAGGATCATTTTCTCATTGCCGGATTGAAGTAATTGTTGATAAATCAATTGACCGGTCATGTTAAAGAGCAGCGCTTTTTTACCCGTAAGTGTGGCCGGCAATTTCGATTGGATGTTGATCACATTTTCCGCTGGGTTCGGGAAAATGCTGACCGGATCTTCCACAGCCACCGGAACCGCCGGGATGGTATCCACCGGTAAGGGTCCACCCTGTGCGTAGGCACTGTCACATTGAAAACCATTGAGGAACGAGTTGCGGGCGCCGTTCCGGGCAAAAGATCCCCGCATTTTTGTTTTTTGATCATTGGTAAACATATTCATACAGGCATCGTCCGTCAGATCCATGAAGTTCATGAACATGTCGCCGT
>JAATFP010000025.1 GCA_015655125.1 Chitinophagales bacterium
ATATTTCAACCATACCCCAAAAATAAGATCCATATAACGCTGTTACAATCCTGCCAATACCTGCATGTCGCCTTCAGATTAATAAAGGGCCACAGCTCGTTATCGGGTGTGTTAGTCGTTATGTTGGTGATGAAATTCAATGCTCTAAGTTAATTTAAAAATTTTTTAATGTAGCCTGTGCATTTATTAGGGTTGCCTCACCTCCCGAAAAAAGCCTAAAAAATAACAAACCTGTTGATCGCGTCCTTCGCGGCGGGAAATTGGAACCTAGCGTATAATTGACGGATTGTGTGAACCCCAAAAAAAGGCTGTTAATTAAATTTGAGGAACGTTATTCACCTTCGCAAAAAATGTCAAATTACAAGTGTAATTCGATTCTGAAAAAATTACAGGCTACAGGCAATAATGAAGTCCAAAGCCCTGTACCTCCACGAAAAAATCTGTATCTTCAATTATATGCGGATCAGACAAATACTGTCCTTTCTCCTTATTTCGGTCGTACACATGCGTTTGATCGCACAACCGGTGGCTGTACCTGACATCAACAACAGGGGATTTCCGCTGAACTTGCCGGCCAGCAGAATTTACAGTAGCGTACTTGATCCTTTTTACGCAAAACTTACGGCCATGCAAAAATCGGGTCGGGGAGTGGTTCGGGTGGTACACATTGGCGATTCGCATATCCAGGCTGATTATTTAACAGGTATTGTAAGGAATGGGCTTCAGGATGCATTCGGCAATGCCGGGCGTGGTTTGGTTTTTGCCTACCAGGCAGCGAGGACAAATGCTCCGCCGGACATCAAAAGCAGCGGCAACACATTCTGGCATTCGAACCGGCTTGCACGTCAGGATATCCGTTTTGCCTGCGGTATTTCAGGGTTTTGCATGGAAAGCGACCGGCCGGGCGCAACATTCAATATCGATTTGCAGAATAATGATAAAGGACAACCGCAGTTTTTTAAGCATTTGAAGATATTTACCGATAGCGGTTCCGCGTGGCTGCTGCGGACCGACAGCAGCAATGTGATGCAATTAAAAAAAGATGCGGGCGACAGCAGCCAGGGCTTTTACAATATTCTTCTCCAGACGCCCGTGACCGGCTTTACGATGAGTTCATTATCGACAGGCGGAAAGCAGGCTTTTTACGGAGCCGTACTTGAAACAGATCTTTCGGGAATTTTGTACAGCAACATTGGTGTTAACGGCGCGCGATATGCCCAGTATAATTCCACACCGCTCTTCTGGAAGCAGCTGCCGGCGCTGCAGGCGGATCTTTACATCGTTTCACTCGGAACAAATGAAGCGCAAGCGGCCATATTCGATGAAGCGGCATTTGAAGAACAGGTCACAATTTTCATCAGAAATATCCGGACAGCTTCGCCGGCGGCATCAATACTGATCACCACCCCTGTAGATTCTTATAGAGGCGGCCGCCCCAATAAAGTACTGCAGCAACTCAATACATTTTTATACAAATATTGCAGCCGGAATAATGTTCCGTTGTGGGACATGTATCGCGTTACGCTGGGCTACAACGCTTCCCGCAACTGGATCCGGCGCGGTTTGATGGCCGGCGACCGTGTTCATTTTACAAAGGAAGGTTACCAGTTGCAAGGTTCCTTACTACTGGATGTTTTGCTAAAAGGCTACAACGAATATTACAGTAGTCATTAAAACTGAAGATAAATCGGCAGCACCTGTTCGGCAGATTTGAAATATCCGTAAATGGCCACGAATGCAAAGAATACCAGGATGTAGATGATGAGGGGAATACGTGTGAAGCTGCTGATCACTTTGTCGGCAAGCGTATCCGGGAACGCGTGCAGAACAGCAGCAAGTGCCAGCATTCCCAGCACCGGCCAATAGTTGTTAAAAAAGGCGCTCCACACGTTTCCCTTAAAATCAAATGCGATCTGCTTTACCATGATCATTCCTGTAGGCAGATCACCTGCCTTAAAAAATATCCAGCAAAAACATACGAAATGAAAAGTGATGATGATGGCAATTGCATTGTACCACCAGCGGTTGTTGATCTTTGCAAAAGCTTTCCCCGTGATGAGCATCCAGATCTTGTGTATGGTCAAAGCCGTGCCGTGAAGCGCACCCCAGATGATGAAGTTCCAGCTGGCACCGTGCCAGAAGCCGCCGAGCAGCATTGTAGTAAGCAAATTCAAGCCGGCAGGAATGCCACCTTTACCTTTTTTTATCATTGCGGGAAGGACGAAAAGCAGCAACAACCCGGCCGTAATTGATGCTGAAATGATATAAGAAAAATTAAACAGGTAGCTGCAACTGAAGAAAACGCCGCCGAAGAATAGCAACGCAAAAAAATAAGTAGCCACCGTTCCTTTCCTGTTTCCGCCGAGTGGAATATATAAATAATCTTTCAGCCAGGAAGACAATGAAATGTGCCAACGGCGCCAGAATTCGGTGATGTTCTTACTTTGATAAGGCGATAGGAAATTGACCGGAATCTTAAAGCCGAGCCACCGCGCGATACCGAGCGCCACGTCGCTGTAGCCGCTGAAGTCGCAATAAATAACGGCGGCGTAGCAATAGACCGCGAACAGATTTTCGAGGCCGGTGTAACGTCCGGGATCGTCGAAAATGTAGTTCACATAATTAAGCGTCAGGTAATCGGAAATCACCAGTTTTTTGAACATGCCGGAAATGATCAGGAAAAATCCTTTTGCAAAATCTGTTTCCGTGATCTTATAGGGTTCATTGATCTGCGGCAGAAAATCGTGTGCGCGTACGATCGGCCCCATCACCAGTTTTGGAAAAAACGAAAGGAACAAAAGATAGTCACTGAATTTTGTAGCAGGTTTCAATTCATCGCGGTATACATCAATAGTATAGCTCAGGTTTTCAAACGTGTAAAACGAAATACCAACCGGCAGCAAGATATTTAGCGGGTTGAAAGACGCATGAAACATTTCATTGCTGATGGCGATGAAGAAGTTGGTGTATTTAAAATAAAACAACATCCCGAGATTGAAAATGATGCTCAGGATAAGCAGAAACGTACGTTTGCCTTTATTCGTTTGCCGGTAAATGGCGTTGGATAAAAAGAAATCGACGACGGCCGAAATGATCACCAGCGCTACGAATTCGCCGCTCGCTTTGTAAAAGAAATACAAAGAGAAGGCGCAAAAAATATACCGGCGCGTTTTGATATTATTTCGGAACGCATAGTATAAAGCGATGAACGCCGCAAAAAAGAACACGAAGAAGCCATTGTTAAACAACAAAGGATTGTGCTGGTCGTACACAAATTCCTGTAGAAAAGCCGGTAGGTCGAACGTTGGCATCGGAGTGTTTTCTTATTTTTTTTTGTTCAGTTTTTTATAATCGTTCATGATCGCTTCAAAAAGATAACCAGCCAGGATATCTGCTCCGCGCGCATTTGGATGAACATAATCCTTGTTGGCCAGCGATGGCGTAGCCGATGCCCATCTTACGATCGCATCATGACCTCCCATGGTTTCAAAATGATTATAGAAACCTGCGCCCGTTTGATAGGCCAGTTCTGCCTGCACTTTTATGAGCGTATCAATTCCCACGGCAGATTTGTATTCACCGCCATAATTGAAAGCGCGATCGGCTGTGCTTGTCATCAGAAAATCTGCATTGGGAAAAGCATTTTTCAATTTGTGAATTGCTGGCAAAACGATCTTTGCATACCAGTTGAAATTTTTATCATTCGGCCGGAACATCAGGTTTACGCCGTATTGAAACACGATCAGATCGTATGGATTATTAGCCGCGATCGTTTTCAAAAAGTTGCTGTCGATCTTATTATATTCCACACCGGTGATGCCGCGGAAAGAAAAATTGTCTACAAAAATGCCGGACCCGGATTCAAACGTCAATCCGTAAACGGGAAAACTTTCGTCCGCTATCGCCACTTTTATTGCGGTAGCATGGTCGTTTACCAAAGGGATGCGGTTGAACACATCTGGTGCATTGATTGTTACAGAGCGCCCGTCTACATTAATTTCCACGCTATGATCGGCGCGTCCGCAAAGCAAACTTTTTTCGATGATGGCATTGGAATCTTTTACCGTCTGATCTTTCACCCGCACCCAATCGTCGGCGCCGCGAAAAGTGTGCCCCGACAAATAGAGATTATCCTTGGTAGTATTTACTTTAAAATTTTCATCTTCCCAGCCGTTTGAAAAAGTGTGAATGATCGTCGCCCTTGCACCCGGATTTGGTGAACTTATCGGTACAAAACCAACGCCGTTGCCGCCAAATTCGCCCTGCATCAATCTCCTGAGCATTTGCGTAATCAGATCACCTTCGATCATACTGTCGCCAAAATAGCCGATGCGGATCTTTCTTTTTTTACCCGATTTCAGGTCATGTAATTTTTGAGCAAAAGAAAACAGCGCGGGCCGGCTGGTATCGCTGTTGAAATTGGTGATGAATTTTGGTAATTTATAAAGTTCGAGATTTTTAGATGCGATCTTTTCAATTTGAAGAGGTGCGCTGGTATCGCCATTAGCGGCAACGATATCGACGCCCGAAGAATCGGTGGTGTGGACAACGTTGGCAATTAGGTTAACGCGTTTCAGCCATGGAAAACCGACCCATGAAGCGGCGAAGGAAAGCAATAGGTAAAGCGTTACGGAAATCAGTACAAAATTTCTGACCCGGAAATTACTGTTCATTTGAAATGATCTATCTACGTTACAATTTGTGTTTTTGTATCACCCCGGCTATTCGCTTTTTCCATACAGCCGGCGCTTCCGAATATCCCGTTTTGCTGATGGCATCGAGCCATGGAAGATACGCCGGATGGCCCTTTAACCTGTGGTAAAATTTCTTTTTTGAAATCACCTTACAAAAATCCCGGAACGATGCAACTGCATCCGGATATTGTTTGTATCGTGTTTTTATACCTTTTGTTTTTCTTAAGTTATTTTTTCCTATGATGCCGAAATGATTGTTCAGCAACCTCACATTCCGCCCTGTGCCACCGGAGGATTCAACAATCGCCACGCCGAGTATCACAGATGCAGGAATACCAAATTCCGCCGAAAGTTCAGTCGCCAACGGCCGGTATTTTTTGATATAAGTTGATTGACTCCTTGTAGCAAAACTAACTGAACAAAAGCACAATAGGATAAAATATCTCAAAAGCGAAGGTATTTTTTTCTTCTGGCAAATGGTCATGTTATTGATTTAAAGTGATAACCTGCATGTTTAGAACTCGGCGGCAGGTTTTTAATGCCGGTAATTTATGTTTTTAATTTTCAGGAATGCAAGCTGCAGAAGCAAAAATTTATAAATTAATGTTTAGCGGTCAGATGATCAAACCATCGGTTAGTGAAGTTGCAATGTATACAAAAAACCTATTAATCGTAAGTCTGAGCTTTATACTCCAAACTACTCCTTGCTCCATTTATCCATCGACTTTTCAATTATTTCCAGCGGCATACATCCATCTTTCAGGTATTCCGCATGAAATGAAGCAAGATCGAATTTCGATCCCATCTGCGCCTTGTATTTGTCGCGCAGATCCCTGATGAACAATGCCCCTGTTTTATAACTAAGCGCCTGGCCGGCGTAAACCATATATCGTTCTATTTCTGCAATGGCGGCTTCTTCGCTGATTGCTTCGTTTTCCATGGAATATTTGATGGCTTCTTCGCGCGTCATTTTGCCGGTATGCATCCCCACATCCACTACCAGCCTGATGGCGCGGTGAATTTCGTCGCCCAGGGCTCCCATGTGCTGGTAAGGGTCTGTGTACAAACCAAGTTCTTTACCGAGGCTTTCGCAATATAAAGCATATCCTTCGCCATAGGCGCCATACCAGATGAACCGCCGAAATTTCGGAAGCGATGTGTTTTCCGACTGGATGCTGCATTGATAATGGTGGCCCGGAATGGCTTCGTGCAAAAATGTACTTTCCATTCCGCTTGTACTGTTGAATTTTGTGGCATCTGTAATGGGGACGTAAAAAATGCCAGGACGTGAACCATCCGGCAGGCCGGGATAATATTCTATGCTTGCGCTTGCCGCGCGAAACGCTTCCGTTTGCCTGATCTCGAATTTCGTTTTCGGCGTTAAGGTGAATAATTTTTTTACGTTTGGATCGATGGTGGCTTGTATTTTTCTGAAACCGTTCAACACATCCTCAGGCGTTTTGAACGGAAAAAACCGTTTGTCCGTGCGCATGAAATCAAAGAAGGCATTCAGGTTGCCATTAAATCCTGCCTGCTGCTTTATCTTTTCCATTTCGGTACGTATGCGTTTCACCTCACTTAATCCTGTATCGTAAATTTCTTCCGGCGACTTGTTTGTGGTGGTCCAGTATTTAACAAGATACCTGTAATACCGGTCGCCGCCGGGCAGCGCATTTACACCCGTTGTTGTTCTCGCAGCAGCGAGATAATCGGTTTTCAAAAATTCATACAATCTTGTGTATGCGGGAACAATTTTTGTGACGATAAGTTTCCTGAAAGCAGAATCGAGGCGGTTTTTATCGGCCACGCTGAAAGACGCCGGAATTAAAGTGACCGGTGTGTAAAAAATGCTTTTTGCAGGATCGGAAACGATCATCGCCTGCATTTGCGGGATCATTTTTTCAACGATATTTTTTGGCAAAACATATTTTATGGCCATGCCCTTTTTGAAATAGACAATGGCGCTGTCGCTCCACGCGCCAAATAATGATGCGCGTTTGAGCCAATTGTCATAATCCGTCACCGTTTTGAACGGCTGGTTCCCTGTACCGCTGCCCATTTGTCCCATCAGCAATGGCAAGCCTGCAAACTGGTCGAAAGGCATATAACTGTTGTTGATCAATGCCGAACTGCCCAGGAAGTTGACGTCAAGTCCGTCGAGTCCCATTTTCATTTCATAGTTCAAAATATCGTAACTCTTGCCATCGTTGTCGTTCAGCGATGAGCGGTCTATTTTTTTCAGTGCCGACTGGTATTGTAAAAAGAAATCTTTGATTCGTGTCCGGTAACTATCGGTAAAATCGGCGGGAAGCAGATCATTAAAACGGGCATCTCCATTCATAGTGGCTTCTAATGGAAAAAGCTCCATGCGTTCATTATAATATTTTTCTAAAAGGGAATCAAATTGCCTGTCAGGTGCAATGGCACTAACCGAAGATGTATTTTTTTTTGTGGTGCATGCAGCGATACCAATGGCAATAATAAATGGCAAAAGAAATTTTTTCATGCGCCAATTTACTTAAAAGTTCAGAGATTAAAGGTTAGCTATGTAATTTTCAATTCCGGGCCAAATGCCGAAATAGGTGTAACCCCAGATCTCTAAATGCTAAACTTTATTTGGGATTACCAGCAATGGTATCGTTGTCTCTTTCAATATCTTTTCTGATATATTTCCATTTAGCAGTCTGTCAAGCCCGCGCCGGCTGTGGGTTCCAATCACGATCATGTCCGCATTATTTTCATTCGCCACGGTAAGGATAGTATCCACAAAATCGCCTTCCTTTACGATGTTTTCAATTTTTTGGCCACCAAGATGTTGTTTGGATGAATCCAGGAAATCGTGCGATTCCTTTATCAGATCTTTCACTACCATTTCGTCAATTCCCGGATAAACAAATCCATTGAAGCCCATGATGGGGGAATAAGAAATATCGCAGTAATATCCTGCATCAGCCACTACATGCAATAAGATAGTATCGGCTTGCAGCGCTTTTGCGATCGCAAAACCTGTTTCTGCAATCTTTTCGGCAGATGGATCGTAATCGAGCGCAATTAATATCTTTTTCATGATCAAAGTTTTGTGTGAGGGATATGAAACAATAAAAATGCCAATAAGGCCGGCTGCAGGCGGCAGGGCGGCCTCTTTCCTTCCGGACTGTAAACTATAAAACTTTTTCGTAAATTAGGAAATGTCAATGCGTTGTTTCTATTTAATCATCTCTTTGTTGGTCACAGGCCAATATGCATCGGCGCAGGAGCTTACGGGCGTTTGGGAAGGCGTGATGAATGGCGATGAATTGTTGCAGATCCATATCCGGCAAAAAAATAAGGAGCTTTGCGGCTTCACGCACGATCATGTGTTAAAAGACGTGAACGATCATTGTGTGGCGGGTTTCAACGGTTATTATAATCAAAGAAAGGGTTTGTGGCAACTTTCTGCAACCTACTTTATTGAAAACAGCGGCATGCCCCAGTTGATGCTCATCCAGCTTTGGAAAGAGCCCGGCGATGCACCTGATATTGTGCGGGCGCGGGCAACAGTCAAAACTTTCCTGGGTTTTGCGTTCCGTTCCGGACCGGATATAATGCTCCGGCGCATTTCCATGGAGCCTGATTTGCGTATACTTCCCTTGCCTTGCTTTCCGGAAGAAAAAAAATATGAGCAGGAAGACAGTCTTTTGAACGATATTCCGACGGCAATCGTGGTCGCGACGGATTCTCCGGGCATTAAAAATTCTATGATGGCCCGTAAGCAGACCGAGCAATCGCGGGTGCGGATAAATGCAGATAAAATCAATCTCAAAATCTATGACAATGGTGTTACCGACAATGATACCGTTTCCGTTTTTTACAATGGGAAATTATTGCTCAGTCATCAGCGCCTTTCCGAAAAAGCGATTGAAATCATGGTTGTTTTAGATCAGAAAACGGCAATACATGAAATAGTTTTGTATGCAGAAAACCTGGGAGGGATACCGCCAAATACAGCCTTGGTGGTGGTTACGGCTGGGGACAAAAGATATGAGTTGCGGTCGAAGGCCAGCCTGGAGGAGAACGCGGTGCTTGTTTTTGAGAGGGTGAATGAGTGAATGGGGAAATGAGTATGTAGAGCGCTTATTGGCCCGTCTACTTAACATAGTACTTGATACCGTTTGCAAAAATAATGGTGCTTCCTGTTTTCATCGCGCCGCGGTATTCGATCCTTTCCAATGATGAATAATAGGTAAATGATGTACGGTCGATGCTTTTTATCTTGCCCCTGAAAGCCTTGTCTTCGAAGGAAGGATAATAAGTGAGGGTTGTATTTCCGATCGACTTTAATTTACCTGCGAGCGCAGCATTTTCCGATGATGGATACCAGGTAACGGCCGACTGGCCTATGTTTTTCAGATTTCCCCGGAAAGCTTCATCCTCAAAAGACTGGTTATAATCGAGGGTTATATTGCCGATGCTTTTCACCTTCCCGCGTAAAATCTCGTAATCATAAGAAGCGTAATAGGTAATATAGGTACGCCCCATATACTTTATCTTTCCACGAAAAGCCTCATTGTCGTTCGGGCCATAATATTCAACGCGCCCGTTATATGGATCAAGTTTATCCTGGTAATTTTCCATCTGTCCGAGATAATGATCGATACCCCAGCTGATAATCGATCCTTCCTTTGAAAGATTAAGCATCACGTATTCTCCTACATCGAAAGTAACCTTTTCGAAAGCGCCGGTGTTACCAACGACGACCTTTGAAATGGTTTGCGCCTTTACTAAGAGGGAAAAAGTGGCGCCAACCAGCAATAACAGCATTCGTTTCATGTATAAATTTTTAACAGCCTGTTTTGGAATTGAAGGTAAAACATTTGCAGTAATAGCGCATCTTTGATACGTCTTATTTTAAAAAGTACTTGCAATAAACTTTGCTATATGAAAATGTTTTTACGCAGGATCATCCTGATTTTTTTAGTGTTTCATTGTTGCTTTCACCTATTTGCGCAAAATATTTCCGGCACGTGGGAAGGCGTGATGCCGGGTAGCGGCGGCACTTTTTTACAGATGAATATCCAGCAGCAGGGCTTCCAGTTGTGCGGTTTTACGTATGATTATGTGATGTACAATAAACAGAGTTATTGCAAGGCAAAATTCGAAGGTCGCTTCGACAATAAAAAAAATCTGGGCCTGTTGATCGGAACGGGTTTTATCGAAAATAGCGGTTCACATATTCTGATGCGTATGAAGATCTGGCGCCAGGCTGGAGATAACTCCAATACCTTTCATGCAGCATGGATACAGGATGACCTTATAACGTCTTTTTTGACCGGCAGTGCCGATGCTGATTCATTCATCATGAAACGTGTTTCGCTTGTGCCAAATAAACTTCCTCGCGGCGTTCCGGCTTGTTTTCCTAAGCAACCGCAACAATCGAAAGTTACAACCGGGCCAACAACGAAACCAGTGAAAAACAATACAACGACAGAAAAGCCGCCCGTGTCAAAACCGATTGTAAAGCCGCCGGTGAAGCCTGTTATCCGGCAGGAAAAAAATGTAACGCAGCCGCCTGTTGTGAAAACACCTGTAAAAAAAGATCCGCCGGTAAACGATGTTCCGAAAGTGTTCGTTGTTCCAAAGGAAACGAACGGAGTGTTGCTAAAAGAAATGAATTCGCGTCGCAAATCTGAACAGAGCCGCATTGTGATCAACACCAATCATATCAACCTCAAGCTGTATGACAACGGCACGGTTGACAACGATTCCGTTTCAGTATTTTACAATGGCCGGCTAATCGTAAGTCATCAACGTTTGTCAGAAAAAGCCATAGAATTGAACATTGATCTGGATGAGGGAAAAGAGATACACGAGATAACAATGTATGCAGAAAACCTCGGGTCGATTCCACCAAATACAGCATTGGTGGTGGTTACAGCCGGAAGTAAAAGGTATGAGCTGCGATCTAAGGCAAGCCTGGAGGAAAATGCGGTGCTGATCTTTGAATACAAAAAGGAGTGATCTGGTGATTTTTCTTCAGTGAATTATCGCCCGCAGATTGCACAGGTATCCGCCGGTTTTTGTCCCGCTTTGCGGGATTTTTTATTGCGGAGGATATGCAGATTTTCAGATTTGGGCTAGGTCATTCCGAGACAAGAAGCAATTTTATATTGTATTCCGAAAACAACCCGGGATTGCCGCACTTCACCCGCGATGAGCGTTCTAAAACTGGGCGTTCACGACAACAGAATAAAAAGTTAACTTGCTTGTTCAAATTGGTATCGATCATGAATTATAATAAGCCGGAATTGAGGCACATTCAGGTTACGCGGTATGTAACGCCTTTGCGTGAAGGAGGTTCGTTGCCTGCCATTGTGGAGGCCGACGATGATTTTTTGTATGTGCTTAAATTTAAAGGAGCAGGGCAGGGTGTTAAAGCGCTGATCGCAGAACTTATAGGCGGCGAAATAGCGCGGGTACTTGGATTGCGCGTCCCTGAACTTGTATTTGCGCATGTAGATGAAGCTTTCGGTCGCACGGAACCGGATGAGGAAATACAGGATCTGCTGAAAGCCAGTACGGGCCTCAATCTTGCGTTGCATTATCTGTCGCGTTCCATTACCTATGATCCGGCAGTAACAACGGTCGATCCTTTGCTGGCTTCGCAGATCGTATGGCTCGATTGCTTCCTGATTAATATGGATCGCACGGTGAGGAATACCAATATGCTTTGGTGGCACAAAGAACTCTGGTTGATCGATCACGGGGCCTCCCTTTATTTTCACCATAGCTGGCAAGGATGGGAAGAAAAAGCAATAAAACCTTTCGCTTTGATAAAAGATCATGTGTTGCTTCCGCAGGCATCAGTGTTAGAGGAGGTTGATAAATCATTTCGTGCCTTGCTGGATAGCGAGATCATTCATTCCATCGTAAAACTCATCCCCGATGAATGGCTGGCAGCGGATACGTCGTTCACTTCTATAGAAGAGCATCGCAGCGTGTATGCCCGGTTTTTAATAACCAGGTTATCTCATTCGTCCACATTTGTAAAAGCAGCACAGGATGCAGGAAAAGCACTTATTTGAATACGCGGTTGTACGCATTGTGCCGCGCGTGGAAAGGGAAGAATTTCTCAATACAGGCGTGGTGCTTTATTGCGCGAAACTGAAATTTTTACAAATGCAGTTCGATCTGAAAGAGGAGCGGCTGCGTGCTTTCTGTACCAAAACAGATGTATCACAGGTGAAGGAAAATCTTTTGGCATTTGAGCGAATCTGTAATGGCGATCCGGCAGGCGGACCAATAGCCAGGCTTGATATTGCTTCGCGGTTTCGATGGCTCACGGCCACAAGAAGTACGGTTGTTCAAACCTCGAAAGTGCATCCCGGTTTTACGGATGATGCGGCAGCTA
>JAATFP010000006.1 GCA_015655125.1 Chitinophagales bacterium
GTGTTCGATCGAACGATGTAGCACTTACGCGGCGCGGACCGATACGTTGCAAAGCTGAGACGAGGCGTGTCTGCGCTCGAAAAATATGCTCATGCGAGGCCGCTCACCATTTCATTTTTGGCACTTCGTTCATGACCCGAAATCCATCACTCGACGAGCCCGAACGCTTTGCGGCGCCGCGCCCCGCATAGGCTCACAGCAGCGCCGTCAATTCAGCAACGCGTGTCTTGAACTGCGGCAACTCGTCGGCGTGAAGCGGGGTCTTCTGCGGCAACTCGACCGTCAGCGGATCATGCGGCACGTTGTCCACGTGAACCTCATAGTGCAGATGCGGGCCGGTCGCCCAACCCGTTTCGCCGACATAGCCGATCACCTGATCACGAGTGACCCGAAATTTTGATTTACATAAGTGAGGGTTTAAGGGGTTGATAATGACGATTTTACCACGGAGGCGAATGAGTTAAATACGGATTTTCGCAGAGGAATAAACTGTATGTAACTCCGTGAATATCTCCTTCAATTCTGTGGTTAAAAAAAATCACTCCATCCGATAAACAGGATACTGTAAATAAGCCTTCTCAAAGTACGGGGAATTTTTATAGATAAAGTCAAGTATTGCTCTGCTGTTTTGGGCAAAAGCAGGATCTGCCGCTTTCTTTTCTGCCAATTTTTGCTGCAGGGCAGGATCTTTTTTCAATACTTCGGCCGCAATGTCTTCCCAGCGATAATCACTGTAGCCTTCCTTTTGCTGCAAAATGCCATCAAAGAAGTTCCATGCAAAGAAGGAGTCATCGGCGGTGGGTTCAAGCATTTCTACCAGGTAACGATTTGCCGGTTGATTTAATTCGACGATATAATCGCCTTTTAAGAAATTAACCGGTTTTTGCGAAGCGGTTACCTGCACATTGTAATTGCGGTGATGTTTTTCGTAAGCCGTGGTCATCGATTTGTAATTGTCTATGAGATAACCGGTGACAGTGATAATGCTGTCTTTTGTCAGTTGGTGAAGGACAACGCCATTTAGCTTTAGGATGTCCACCACTTCATACCAACCCTGCGGAATAATATAGGCTGTTGGTTTTTTGATGAGTACTGCCGACTGATAAGTATCAAAATATTTTAACTGTGCAGTAAATGGCTTTCGATGATCGTAGAACATCTTTTGCAATCCCGTGGCTTCGCTCAATGTACTGTCGCGTTGATAGCCTTTGAAGGTGATAAATTTGAGGCTGCTGGTATCGGGGATCCATTTCAGGGGAAATTGTGCTTGTTGCAGTACGGCGGCTTTAGCCGCTGCTCGTTTTTGTAAAAGCGCTTGTGCATTTGCCGAAGCCGTTTCTATGAAAGTAATCATGAGATCGTAGGTAGATCTTACGCGATCCTTGTACGGCTTAAGCATATGCGTTTCCGGCATGAAGGAAAGTGTATTAAACAGCGCGGCGTAGCCGGAATAATATCTTGGCGGATCGTAGAACATTTTCATGCCCTTGCTGAAATCGGTGGTTTCAAAATCAACATAAGGGATAAGTTCCCAATTCTTTTTTGCCATGCCGGCATAGATCGCCGGTTCGAAGGTTTCTTTTAACCAGGAGCCGAGTACCGGCCCAAGTTTTTCGTATTGCGTGCTGATGAGTGTCATCGTGTGTTGATAGTCGGCACCATCGCTTACATGGTTGTCTATCAAAATATCGGGATCGAGAAAATGAAATATCTGTGCAAATGATCTTGCTTCTTTGCTGTCATTTTTAGTAAAATCGCGGTTCAGATCAAGGTTTTGTGCGTTGCCGCGAAAGCCATAAGCTTCGGGGCCGTTTTGATTTGCGCGGGTGTAAGAATTCCTGTTGAGTGCGCCGCCTATATTATATACCGGAATGAAAGCGAGGGCTACATTCTTTGGAAGCGTTATTTTCTTACTGACAATATCGCGCACCAGCATCATGCTTGCATCAATTCCGTCGGGTTCTCCAGGATGAATGCCGTTGTTGATGAGTATGATGACTTTATTTTGTTTGCGCCATGTCTTCGGGTCGAATGTTTTGTCGGCGCTTACCAACACGAGGTTCAATGGATAGCCGGCATCTGTTGGCCCCATCGTTTTTACGGCAATTTCGGGATGTTGTTTTGCAAGATCTTTATACCAGTTGACTGCTTCGAAGTAAGTGGCAGTTTGGGTGCCGTTTGTTTTTTCGAAAGTGGTTTGCTGGGCGAAGGATACAATAAACGACAAGGAAAACGAGATGAAAAGGACAGGTTGTTTCATGAGACGAAGTTACAGATTGGAGGATTACTCAAAGTGGTGTTTTGTATCATGTTTGCGGAGGTTTTTCTTTCGGGTTGACATCCCTGAGTTGACATCCTGAATGACCATTCCTGAGCCTCCTGCTCAAAAAAAGGTGTTTTACTCACCAAATGCAGTTGTTTTTCTTCTGGGATGTCAACTCAAAAAAAAGCCCCAGCCTCTCAGCCACGCCTTTCTATATTCGCTTCGCAAAATATTATCGGATGATCACAAACGATTGGTTGATCACCTGTACTTCATTAAATATCCTGATGAAATATCGTCCGGCCGGAAGATTCCTTACATCTACAGGGATGTTTAACTGACCGGTAGCAACGATCTGCTGCAACACTTTTCTTCCAGACATATCCGTTACGATCAACGTGCTTTTACTGGTAAGATTTTGTAGTAGCTTTACATGAAGATCACCCGTCGTTGGGTTCGGGTAAGTGATGGCGTTGGAGAAATTGTTATTCAACCTGATCACCGCCACCTTGCTATATTGGAACTGCTCATCCACATCCACCATCTTCAGCCGATAGTAAACAACGGATGCCATTGGCAAATTGTAATCTGTAAACGTGTAGTTGGCAAGATTCTGTCCCGGCACGTCACCGATTTTATTAAAACTTACACCGTCGGTGCTTCTTTCAATATCGTACCTGCGGAAACCTGTTTCCAGTGTGGCATACCATTTCAGGATCACGCTTTCATTAAATTTTGTAGCGGTAAAATCAGTGATCGTTACCGGGAGCAATCCTGTACATTGCCATATAAGCGCCGCATATTCCGGATGATCCACAAATGGATTTCTGTTGTGCTGACCAGATTGATAGTAAATCGCATTGTTACGATCGATCTCTTTCTGGCTCACGGGATCTTGCCCGATCCATTTAAAGATCGTTTTCAGATACCAGGTATCATAGATTTGTAGCCTGCGCGAAGCTGCATTTGGCTGATCCGTTGTGCTGAGGAAAAGCGGAGATGCTTCTGAATTGCCCGCCCAGTTCTGACTGATAATTTCATCTTCGTAACGAGTGGCCATATAAAGGCTCGTTCGTGCAAGGTCGCCTTTATAAGCATTGATGGGTTCAAATACAGTTGCGGTATAACCGAAGTTATTTCCCGTGCCAAGCTTGCTGCCATTCTGAGAAGTATAGGTTACTGAAGTCACTTCTCCATATGGAAAGTTTGACCGTTTGCCATTTACATAACCATCGGTCGGGTAGAGATGCTGAATATCCGCATACATCGGCAGTGCATCATTGAACCAGGATTTTGGCGTGGAATGCTCGCGGTTATAACAATCGCCTTCGCTGTTGTAATTTCCGCAGGCGTTTGTCCCGAAAGTGTAGGTATAAGGTTCAGGCCCGGTTGGATTATCGGAATATATGTCGTAAATAATGTTGGCTGTATTTGCGTCGTTGCGATGAATATCGGTGTATTGATAAGCCTGGTAAACGCCATCGTATCCGATATTTACGTAACCGTTTCCGGTGATGGTTTTTAATGCCGTTTTTAAAGGCTGGCAGGAAAGACTTGTTGCACCATCATAGTATCCTACGGGAATGCCGGTGGCATTTACCGAAGTAGAAGTGCCTGCCACCACCGGTGTTGTACGATAAAAAGGTTCCCCGGTACATTCAGCGTTTGCGCTGTATACCTGAACGTAATAGGTGGTACCGGGATTTAAACCTGTTGCAATAAAAGTATTGGAAGAGCCAAAGCTTAATACCTGGTTAGCTCCCCAGGCGGTACCGGCAGTATAGGTTTGTCCGTTTACCGGGGCGGGGCCAACCGCATTACTTGAACCAAAAACTACCAGATAACGGTTTGCACCTGCCACCGGCGTAAAACTGCCGGAAATGCTGGAGTTGGTGTTATTAAATATAAAACTTCCGGTGGCAGGCGCGGCCGTTGGAGTAACACATGCAGCCAGTGGTTGGGTATTTGCTGCTGCAATCAAAGGATTGGTATTGAAATAATTTGGCCCGTCCGTACAACTTTCACTGTTCACCGAAAATATAAAATAGTAGTAAAGTGTGTTGGGTGTTAGTCCTGCATCACTGAATGCTGCGGCGGTTACATAACCGCGAACGATGCCACCGCCAAGCGCCTGGCCAACCGTGTACGTAACTCCATCTACCGGGGAAGCGCTCAGTGCAGGCGTAGCAGAACGAACTATAAGATAGGCGTCAGAAGCCGGGAAAGTTGGACTGAAATCGCCATTAATGATTGTCGGACTTGCATTTAGATTAAGATCTTCGGGTTGGGCAACGGGTTCGATACAAGTTTGGCCGAAGGTAGTTAGGGAACCCAGCAGCGCAATGATGATCAGTGAGTAGATTTTTGACATATGATCAAGTGTTTTTTTCAGACCTGCAAATGTATTGCAATGATGCATAAACAGGCATTAAGTTATCAACAACAAAGCCCATCAATTGTAAGGTTGACGGGCTTCAAAATATATAGGGATATTCAGGTAAAACTTATTTAGCCAGAGCGTTCAATCTCTTAGCCAGCTTTCTTTTCAGGTTGGCTGCTTTGTTTTTATGAATAGTACCGCGTTTTGCCAATTTATCGATCATTGAGTTCACAGAAGGTAATTTTTCTGTTGCAGCTGCGCTTTCGCCAATTGCCTTGATGTCACGGATAGCGTTACGGGTGGTTTTACCGTAATAACGATTGCGTTCGTTACGTTTTGCCGCCTGGCGCATATCTTTTTTGGTCGCTGAATGATTTGCCATTTAATTCTTTTTTTGGGCTGCAAAGATAGGAGTTTAGTTTTAATCGTAATGCTTTTTTAAAAGTTTTTTTGCCGGAAAAGGCTGGTGGGCGCGATTTTATAAATTAGCAATTGGTTCTTAGCTAGTTAGCAATTCTGAATTTGGTAAACGGGGTGAAGGTGTGAATGAGTGAATAATGAATTCTCTAACAGGTATTGACCATTCAAGGAAACTTTATATTGAAAGCTTAAAAACTAAATATCTAACCTTTTAAACGCCTAAACTTCTCTAACCTTTAATCCCTAAACTACAAGAAACTTTGTGTATTTGTCCCTTCGTGGTTCAACTTAAATGAACGATATTTGCAGCCAAAATCAAATTTCCCTTTTTAAAATTATATTATAATAAGGCACCATGAAGGATTTTCAGTACATCACCAACTCATCTCCGGCTTATATCGAGAGCCAATACCAGGATTTTGTAAAAAATCCTGAAAGTGTTGATACTGAACTTCGTAAATTTTTTGAAGGGTTCGATTTTGCCGTTTCAGTCGTTGCTCCAGCCACTAATGGGAAAGCAACCGGAAGCGTTTCTGCTCCACAGGGAGCTGCGGGTCAGCTGGATAAGGAGTTTGGTGTTTATCAACTTATTCAGGCTTACCGGCGGAAAGGGCACCTGGTAGCCAAAACAAATCCGATCCGCGAGCGGAAAAACCGCCATGCCAACCTGGAGCTGGAAAACTTCGGCCTTACAGATGCTGATCTTGATACCGCTTTTGAAGCCGGCAAATTTGCCAATCTTGGTAAAGCCACTCTTCGCTCCATCGTAGATAAATTACAAAAATCATATACAACGCATGTCGGCGTGGAATTCGGCGCCCTCAACAACGCGAAGAAAATCGACTGGCTCATTAACGCGATGGAAAACGATTTTCATCAGCCACTGCCGATCGAGCAAAAGAAACGTATCCTTCAGAAACTGAATGAAGGAACAATGTTTGAAAAGTTTCTGCATACCAAATATATAGGGCAGAAAAGATTCAGCCTCGAAGGTGGCGAAACTACCATTCCGGCGCTGGATGCGATCATCAATACTTCTGCGGCCGACCAGGTACAGGAAGTGGTGATCGGGATGGCGCATCGCGGCCGGTTGAATATCCTGGCAAACATCTTAGGCAAGACCTATGAGCATATTTTTACCGAATTTGAAGGAACTGCCATTCCGGATACTACAATGGGGTCAGGCGATGTAAAATATCATCTTGGCTACAGCAGTGAGGTAGATACAGTTTCTGGAAATAAAATTCATTTAAAATTATGTCCTAATCCTTCGCATCTGGAAACCGTTGATCCGCTCGTGATAGGTTTTGCAAGAAGCAAAGCGGATGTTATGTATGCAAGTGATTTTGATAAAATATTACCGATCCTTATTCACGGAGACTCTTCCGTGGCGGGACAAGGTGTGGTATATGAAGTGTTGCAAATGAGCATTCTCAAAGGTTATTACACGGGCGGTACTATCCATTTTGTGATCAACAACCAGATCGGCTTTACCACCGATTTTGACGATGCACGCAGTTCCGATTATTGTACTTCTATCGCCGGGTTGGTGCAGGCGCCGGTATTTCATGTAAATGGCGACGATGCAGAAGCGGTGGTGAAGGTTTCAGAGATCGCCACCCGTTACCGCCAGGAATTCAACAGCGATATATTCATCGATATGGTTTGTTATCGCCGTCATGGTCACAACGAAGGCGACGAACCAAAATTTACACAGCCACAGTTGTATGCTTTAATTGATAAACATTTGAATCCGCGTGAAGTTTACACGCAATATCTGATCGAGAACGGCGAACCCGATGCAAAAGATCTGGCAAAGCAAATGGAAAAAAAATTCCTCGCGCAATTACAGGAACGCCTGGACAATGTAAAACAACACCCGCTTCCATATAATTATCAAAAGCCCGAATTGTGGTGGCAAAGCCTTCGCAAAGCAACACCGGAAGATTTTGATGCTTCACCGGTTACTGCCATTAAAGAAGAAGAACTTAAAAGGCTATTCGACGGGCTGATGAAATGGCCGGAAGATTTCAAGCCGCTGCGTAAGGTGGAAAAGTTGTTGCAGGATAAAATTAAATTATACACCGACGATCAGAAAATCGATTGGGCCACAGCAGAATTGCTGGCCTATGGAAGTTTGCTCGTCGAAGGACGTGATGTGCGTATGAGCGGACAAGATGTGATGCGTGGAACATTCAGTCACCGCCACGCCGTGTTGTTTGATGAAACCACCAATAAGCAATACAATCGTCTCAATCAATTAAGTCAGCAGCAGGCGCCCTTCAGAATCTACAATTCCTTGCTCAGCGAATACGCGGTGCTTGGTTTTGAATATGGGTATTCCATGGCTAATCCAAATGCGCTGGTGATTTGGGAAGCACAGTTTGGCGATTTCGTAAATGGTGCGCAGATCATGATTGATCAGTACATTGCGGCAGCCGAAACGAAATGGCAGCGGATGAACGGCCTGGTATTATTGTTGCCACATGGATATGAGGGACAGGGGCCCGAACACAGCAGTGCGCGCATGGAACGTTTTTTACAGCAATGTGCGGAATTGAATATGGTGATCACCAATATTACAACGGCAGCCAATTTCTTCCATGTGATGCGTCGCCAGCAGGCATGGCCCTTCCGGAAGCCCCTGGTTGATTTTACCCCGAAGGCAAATCTTCGCCACCCGGGAAGCTATAGCACAGTGGAAGAATTTACGGAAGGTTCGTTTAAGGAGGTATACGACGATAAGAATGTGCAGGATGCAGGTGAAGTGAAGAAAGTGTTGATGTGTAGTGGTAAAATATATTTCGACCTGGAAGAACGCAGGCAAAAAGAAAACCGCACTGATATTGCGATCGTGAGATTGGAGCAATTGTACCCGCTGCCGCAAAAGCAACTGGATGCTTTGTATGCAAAATACAGCAAAGCGATCTGGTACTGGACCCAGGAAGAACCGTTGAATATGGGGGCTGCGGGCTTTTTGCGGATGAATTTGAAAAATATCAATTTCCATATTATCAGCAGGGCGGCTAGTGCGGCTACGGCTACAGGATATGCGAAAATCCATGCGAAAGAGCAGGCGGCGATTGTGGATCAGGCATTTGCGATTTAAGCGGTTATTTTTATCGCAGATTTTTTCTTTGCTTCGCAAAATTGATTAGGTGATTACACAGATTGGATTTTGCTTCGCAAAATTTGGAGCGAAGATTTAAGCGGTTATTTTTATCGCAGATTGGATTTTGCTTCGCAAAATATTGGGAGAAAAATATCGCTTGGAGATGTTGGTTTCATCATGATTTAGAATTTATAGCGAAATAATTTTGCTCATAAATTTTAGAGATGAAGGAATACAAATATGAAGATCTTACTTATAAAATAACCGGATTGGCGATGAAGATTCATCGTGCGATCGGATTAGGTTTTCCTGAAATAATTTATTCAAATTGCATGATCGTAGAATTGAATAAAGCAGGGATTAAAGTGGAAAAAGAAGTCGAACGTGATATTTTTTATGATGGAGTAAAAGTGGGTTCGCGAAAATTAGATCTTTTAGTGGATGATAAAGTAATTGTTGAGTTGAAAGCGGTCTCGATGCTTGAGCCAGTCCATCAAAATCAACTACTAAATTATTTGAAGGTTTTTAAAATAGAAGTAGGGTTGTTGATCAATTTTGGCGCAAAGAGTCTTGATCATCAGCGATACGCATTAGATCATAAAATAAAAGCAGATTAAATTATCAGGGTGCAGATCCCGCGAAGCGGGACCAATCTGCGTAATCACCTAATCAATTTTGCGAAGCAAAAAAAATCTGCGATAAAAAATAAAAATCAGTTTTAAAAAATGTTCAATTCATTATCAGAAAAATTAGAATCAGCGTTTAAGAATATAAAAGGCGAGGGCCGCATTACCGAGCTCAATATTGCGAATACCTTGAAAGATGTTCGCCGTGCGCTGGTGGATGCCGATGTGAACTATAAGATCGCGAAAGAATTTACCGACAAATTAAAAGAAGACGCGATTGGATCAAAGGTGTTGTTGTCGGTAAATCCGGGGCAGCAGATGGTGAAGATTGTGCAGGATGGACTGACGGAACTGATGGGCGGCACCGAAAGCGAATTCAATATTTCGGGTAATCCGGCGATCATTTTGATTGCGGGCTTGCAGGGTAGTGGTAAAACAACTTTCAGTGGTAAGCTGGCGAATTATTTAAAAACGAAGAAGGGGAAATCTGTTCTACTAGTAGCTGCGGATATTTATCGTCCGGCGGCGATCGATCAGTTGGAAGTGCTGGGTAAACAAATTGGCGTGGATGTTTTTTCTGAGAGAGAAAATAAAGATGCGGTTTCCATTGCGCAGAATGCGATCAAAGAAGCGAAGGCAAAAAATAAAAACGTGATCATCATTGATACGGCCGGCCGTTTGGCGGTGGATGAAGTGATGATGCAGGAAGTGGAAAATGTGAAGAATGCGGTGAAGCCACAGGAAATATTGTTTGTGGTAGATAGCATGACGGGGCAGGATGCGGTGAATACAGCCGCAACGTTCAATGAACGGCTTGATTTCAGCGGGGTTGTGTTAACCAAACTTGATGGTGATACACGTGGCGGTGCGGCGTTGAGTATAAAGTATACGGTAAACAAACCGATCAAATTCAGCAGCAGCGGCGAAAAGATGGATACGCTGGATGTGTTTTACCCGGAAAGGATGGCGCAGCGTATTTTAGGCATGGGCGATATTGTGAGCCTGGTAGAAAAGGCGCAGGAGCAATTTGATGCTGCGGAAGCGGCAAAGCTGGAAAAGAAGATCCGGAAAAATCAGTTTGATTTTGAAGATTTTAAAACGCAGTTGCAGCAGATCAAAAAAATGGGTAACCTGAAGGATCTGATGGGAATGATCCCGGGTGTGGGCAAGCAGGTAAAAGATCTTGATATTAACGATGATGCTTTTAAAGGAATAGAAGCGATGATCAACTCAATGACATTGCAGGAAAGACGCAACCCCGATATTATCAATCCGGCGCGCAAAACCAGGATCGCAAAGGGAAGCGGAAAGGACATTGCGGAACTGAACGCATTTTTAAAACAATTTGAGCAGATGAAAGGGATGATGAAGATGATGAATAAGATGCCGATGGGAAGGATGATGCCGAGACGCTAGTATTCAAAAAGAATTAAAAATTAAGAATGAAGAATTTAAAGCCAGCGTCAGCTGGCTTTTTGCTTTGCCGCAGATTACAGTGCTTTGCGCAGATTTTCTTTAAATAAGGGACTAAAATTTAAGCGCCTTCGTGTTGCTCTGTGTTTTTGTGTGTTAAAATGAGGATCCAAAAAATATGTTCCCGAAAACATTATTTTTATCAAAGGCTATATTTACCGGTTATGTGCTTGACGACGTTTCAATTGCAAATTTCCAGCGCCATCGGCATCAATGAACGGGCATATATTACACAAACCACCGGTAAATTCTTCAAGGGTGATATTCGTTTTGGATTTAATTTATCCCTTATTTTTAAGGTAGTTAATCGTAATACGGAAGAAAAAGGGCCTTGATTTTAAAGAAATTGTAATTATACCTCAAAGGGGCAATAATTTTTTGGATAATCATGGTTAGCTTGTTATCTTCGCATTCGCCTTTTTTTAAAGGGCATTTAGAAACCCTATTTATTCACAACCAAGAAAATGTCTATTTTTTATGGCTGTTAAAATGAGATTGCAAAGACATGGCTCCAAGAAGAGGCCATTTTACTTCATCGTTATTGCGGATGCACGCAGTCCCCGCGATGGTAAATTTATCCAGAAATTAGGTTCGTACAATCCCCTGACTGTTCCGGCTACTATCCAGATCGATCGTCAGAAGGCATTGGACTGGCTGCAGAAAGGTGCTCAACCCACCGATACTGTACGTCGTATCCTTTCCTTCAAAGGTGTATTGTTCCTTAAGCATTTGTTGCGCGGCGTAAGCCTTGGTCTTTTTGATGAGGCAGCAGCAATGGAAAAATTCACCAAGTGGAGCAGCGAGCACGAAGCGCATGTAGCTAAACGCCAGGGTGCCCATAAAAAGTCACGCCAGGATAGCCGCAATGTGCCGGTAGCGAGAAAAGTAGAACCAGTTGCTGAAAAAGTTGAAGAAGCACCAGTTGCTGCTCCTGTTGAAGAAGCACCAACGGCCTCTGAAGAAGCAAAAACAGAAGAATAGTATTGCCTCTGTTAAAAACTTATCTGAGTCCCGCATTTTATGCGGGACTTTTTTAATCACAGATTTTCAGAAATTGTCACAGACTGAACAGGTTGGATTTGCCTTCTGCAAATATCCCGCGCGGGAACCCTTTACCGGATAGAAATAAGTAACTAAAGTTCGTGCAGAAAGGTTGTTTTCATTATTGAAGAACAGGGACGAGCATCTTGGTATTATTATTATAATTTGATGATCTCCACATAATCAATCATCGCCTGGTTGACTTCGCCATTCATATTTTCATTGTAATCTTCATAAGAAAGCGTAACCACATTATCGCCTTTTTCCAGGTTCACTTTTACGCCGCTGCTCATGCCCCAGTTGCTCCATTCGCCTTTACCGCGCTGCGGAAAAACAACCACACCGTTTGTAACGCCGTTTGTTTTGATGGTGCGGATAGCACATTTGTTTTCGGTGTTGGTGGGGCCGTTGCCGTTTGCGTATCTGAAATAAATGATATAACTGCCAGCCAACGAAATATTTTTTACTGGGATATCAATTGTCTTATTAACCGTTTTGCTGATCTCTACGAAACCATCGCCCATGAAACCTTTGTAGTCGTAACCAGCTTTTGGCACAATCGCTTCCAACTCCTGTAGGTAATATTTGTTGCCATACACATTGATTGGTTCTGTTGTAAAGGATGTCATTCCCTTCTCGTCAACCGATACCACGCTATAACTTGAATATTGGTTACGGGGCGCGGTAATGATCTCAGGTGTTTTATAAGTACCGAACAGTTTCCCATTTCTGTATACTTTATAGCCTGCTGCTTTTTCTACCACGTTCCATTGGAGCGTATTGCCAAGGTATTTTATTTCGGGTGAAGAAAGCGTTGTATAATTTTCGAGCTTATTGATATGGCTCGTCAGAATATTATTTTTCAGTACAATTTTTATCTGGTGTATTCCCGAAAGCGTTTCAGCAACGAAATATTTGGAAGTCGGTTTTCCATCAATTGTGAACGATTTTATCTTGTTTCCAAAACCTTCCATTTCAATATTTAATACTGCATTGCGGTATTTGAAATTATTCAGGCTTCTTTTGCCTGCCATTGAATGCGGCACAAACGGCGCAAATGAAATATCTTTCGCGTTGAAATGTATACCGAACAACACTTTGTGTACAATGCTCAGGTTGCCCGAAAGGCTCCACAGCATTACGCTCGAATTAATTTGGGTGCCATTGAAATCGCCATTGTCCACGACCATATTTTCTTTGTTGGTGAGAAACAATGCTGCCGGCCTGTAAATATCCGCAATACTTTCCAGCACTGCTCTTTCATTGCCAGCCTTCGCCGATGCCCATAGCCAGTACGTTTGTACAAAAGGCCAGATCGCATTGTTGTGATACGGTGGAATATTCGGTATCTGCGGATAGATACACGAAATGCCATAGGCGGTGAGCGGAACGGAAGACACAATTTGTTCCGCACGTTGTTTATCAGCAATGCCAAAAACAATGCACAACGCTTCGCCTAATGCTTCCGGACGCGGCGATTGAATTTTATAGGCCCGGCCATATAAATACTGCGCGTAATAACCTTTTTCAGGCATCCATAAATATTTGTTGATGCCCGCTTTTACGCCCGCTGCCACTGCTTTGTATTTTGCTGCAGCAACATTGTCTTTCAGCAAAGTGGCCATTTCGGTCAGTACAATATTTGCCTGGTAAAATGCGGCATTTGTTCCAAGATTGATGCTTTCAAAAATATCTGCGGGTTGCATCCATTTCGGATACGTTTGTTCGCGCCAGTCGAGAAATGAAGATTCACCGCGAAACATGCCGGTTTCTTTATCAAAGGAAGTGTTGAGATCGTCTTCCATTGAATTGCGGATGATTTCAAAGGATAGTTTCAACCATTCTTCGTCACCTGTAGCTTTGTAGAGTTCCCACGCTGCTACGCTCCATATTGTCCGATCGCTGCTTACCGGCCAGGCGCCGCCCGTGCCGGTATCCTGAATGATCCTTTTCTTTGCATTTACTTTTTTAAGGAGGCTAAACATTGCCACCCGGGGCTGCAAATATGCCATTGATAAAATGATGCTGTAGCTGATATCGCGCGTCCATACTCCGCTCCATTCTTTTCCGGTGCGGAACGTGCTGTCTTTTTCAATAGCTTTCAGCATTTCTTCGAGCGATAGATTATAGATCGCATTCGCGATCGGCGCTTCGGACTTGTATTGCGGATACGCGGAAGTTTCTTTCGTTAATTGCCATTCAGAATCGGTGGCCTTTACTTCCGAAGTTTTATTTAAGATGAGCGTTGTTTCATAAATACCATCGCCGTTATCGTCCTGTAATTTCAGTTGCGGTGTATTATGTAAGTTGTCAAAGTCCCATGTCATCGGCGATGTGGCGCCGGCAACGAACACGCCTTTGAAATCGTCTTTATAAATTTTATCGCCTTTATAAGTGATATAATATCCATTGGTTTTAAAAGAACTCAGCACATCGCGCATATCGAGGCGAATCACCAGTTCGGTATTGGACGGTAAATATTTCCCGGAGGGATTTGCATTTTTCAGCTGTGTTCCGAATTTAATCAACGGTGTTTCAGCTTTCCCGTCAGTTGGTACTACGGCAAACTGGTGGTCCACACCGGCGGACATTTCATTGTCGCGCTCGTTAATTGCAAATTTAAAAGTGATATCGGCGCTTTGGAACAAATTAACCGGACTTTGATAATTACTCACCAGATGCATATCTGACAAAGCCTTTGCTTCATATTTATCCTGCACCACCTTATCCGGAAAGATGCTGAACTGCGGCGATTGGAAGATTGGTTGTTGGGCAAAACTTTTCATGGCAATACAGGTTAGGAGGCCGAGGCTGAGCAGACTTTTCATATGCAAAAATTATAGCAGCAATTTAGGTATTTTTGTAAACCTACAAGGTTTTAAAACCATGGGTTTAAACTTCAAGATGAGTCAATATTTTAAAATAGGAAAATTAGCAGCCAGCACCGGTCTGGAAGGCAAGCTGATATTACAGCATAGCCTGGGTAAAAAGACTTCGTTGAAGGGGTTGGAAGCAATTTTCCTGGAAGACAAGAAAGACAGCTTTCTTCCATACTTCATTCAATCCACTCAAATAAGGAGCGATACCGAAACTATCCTCAAGTTGGAAGGTGTAGATATGATGGAAGTGGCGCGAAAACTAACACCGAAAGACGTTTGGCTGCAGGAGGAAGACTTTAATAAATTTACCGCTAAAGCGGCGCCGATCGCGTTGCTTGGGTACAACCTTATAGATGGAGATACCGATCTGGGCGAAATCATTGAAGTGATTGAGCAACCGCACCAGATATTATGTACAGTTATGTATAAAGGCAATGAGGCATTGGTACCTGTGCATGCGGAAAACCTGTTAAAGATGGATAAAAAGAACAGGAAGGTTTACGTGGAAGTGCCGGAGGGATTGCTGGATATTTATGGATGACCTTAAGGTTTGTGTGGTTCTTTTTTCTTCTCCAAAAAAGAAGCCCGGCATAGGGTTACATTGCCTTTGCTTTAAGCAGCCAGGTGGTTTGCGGGACAGAGCTGTTTCCGCGCGGTGAGGTAATATCACGCGGGTCGCCTTTTTGCTTCTTTTTGGCGAAGCAAAAAAATGGAGAAAAAAATATTTTTGTCATCCAGGGTTTCGGCTCCAGGGAGGGCCTCATTCTCCGTGTTTTTCTGCATCCTCCGTGTTTTTATAATTCTGATTCAACACCCACGCCGCTTCCGCCACCCGCAGTACCATATTATGCAGCGTTAAAAAATTTATCTCCATCACTTCATCTTCTTTAATGGCGGCATCGAGCCATTCTTTTAACACAAAACGAAGTTCGGGCAGGTGGTAATGTTCAAACAATTCGGCGATCACCAGGTGCGGATTTTCCATTTCTGCAATGGTGAGGTGCAGCGGCTTCTGGTGCCACTCGGGCAGCGGATCTTTTAAAAAATGACGGATAGATTGTGACATATTGGTACGGTTTAATGATATATAATATTGTTTAGGCGCACTTCGTGCAGCACGCGCTTTGGTGCTTCGTTTAGATTTGCGTAAATAATGTTTGATGTGGAATTGGGAGCGGATGTGTTGTGGGTAAGGGATGTGTTTGAGTTGCAATTCCAATATAAAGGTAAAAATAATTAATGATAATATTATCATTGAGTAAGAAATTATTTTTTTGTCACTTCGATGTTATGAGTTACTTATTGGACAAGAAATTAATATCGAAGATCGCTACCCAATTAAAAAAATTGCGGGAGGAAAAAGGTGTGTCGCAGATTGAAGTTTACAATGAGACGAACATACATATAGGCAGGTTGGAGACGGGTAGGTATAATATGAGTGTGAGTGCGATTAGTGTGTTATGTAAGTATTTTAAGGTGAAGATGTGGGAGTTTTGGAGGATGGTGGAAGAATAAGTTTAACGTAATTTAGAGGTTGAGTTCTTAGCTTGAGAAGTTTTCTTTTTTATTCTGTTTCTATTCTAAACTGGCTTGCCACTGGAATATCTAAAATTTTGAAATTTTTTGGAATCTTTGTAAAATATTTCGCGTTGGTGTACGTGATTAAACAATCCTTCATAGCATATAATTTGTTAACGTTTGTGTACAATATTTTTTAGATTTGGGAGTTCAGTAAATGAACTAGTTTAAGAGAAAGTTGGTTATCTTAACTGAAGTAAAGTCAAGATCATTTTCAATAAGAGTGTATTGGCTGGCAGTTTATTACGTCACTTTAAAAAACTTGAGGTGGGTGTATATTTCACATCATTTAAACATTCACTAAATACGGAACATAGCTACAGTGAAGAGTCTGCAAGTACTTCACAGCAAAACCATTCAGGTAATATAGCCTCATTCATCTTGACGATATTACTATTGGGCTTTACAATTACCTATGGGCAAATGTCAAACAACTTAATATGTTCAAAAAAACCCTCTTTATCTCAACTAATACAACTACCATCAACACCCCAGTGTGCAACATTTCAGCAAATAGGCATTAACCGTTTTTTAACTCCCTTTAATCCGCAGACACAGCTATATTCAGCCAATTCTATATTGGGCGTACCATACTTTAATCCGCAACAAAACAACCAACAGTTTCAACAATATGAAAGAGATTTGCAGGCTGTTAATGCAAGAGACCAGCAATTAGCAGAAATAAAAATGAATTTTCACAAGAAAAGTTCTACAAGGATTACATGGAATGGATGGTTAAGTCAAAAGCATATCAGGAAGCATTCAGAACTTTCAACAAATTCAATCCAGACAGTTTTTCTATATCAAAAGTAGTATTCACAGTTGAAAATGCTTTTTATGATAACAAGCTTAATTATGAAGGCTTCGAAAAAGCATTGAAACAAAGAGCAGAATTGGTAAAACAAATCCTGAAGAGAGAAAACCTAAATTTAAAAAATAATACCGCTTTGAATTATGGCATAATGAAGCTGTACCAACAGAACAATAATTATTATGACAAAAAGACTAAGCGAACTTATAGTGTTAAACCTTTCCGGTATGACTTTGAAGATTTCAGAGGCGAGAAGGATTACACCAAAATGTTTATTTCAAAAATGCTTTATACCGGTAAAGGTCAATGCCATTCAATGCCTTTGAATTATTTAATGATTGCAGAACAACTTGGGGCAAAAGCCTGGCTTTCACTTGCACCACAGCATTCATTTATCCAGTTTTCGGATAACAATAACAATCTGATGAATTTTGAAACTACTAATGGGAACCTCGTTTCTCCAAACTGGTTGCAGCAATCAGGTTTCATAAATGCCAATGCTTTAAAATCAAAGACATATTTGGATACGCTTAATCAAAGACAATTGTATGCGCAATGTCTTTCAGATTTATTATTGGGCTACATGTATAAATTTGGTTACGACAATTTCGCAGAACAAATGAGACAAAGAATTTTGCAGGTAAACCCAAACAATACAACTGCAAACATTATTGATGCAAATATTAAAACGCAAATCGCTTTGCAAAAAATCAATGCAGTAGGACGACCTAAAGAACAAGATTTGCCAAATTTCCCAGAAGCATATCAGGCTTACTTAAACATGCAGGCTGCTTATGATGTGGTTGATGGATTAGGTTATCATGATATGCCGAAAGAAGCCTATCAAAAATGGTTGAAAAGTATGGACAAGGCAAAAAGAAACAGGAAAATGTAGAAATTCAGGAAAGGTTGCAAACGGAAATCCAATGGCTTAAAAAACTAAAGCCTACAATGATCAGGACAATTAGAGATTAATTAACTTTAAATAATATTTTAATTTATTAGAACAGCAAAACTATTGTCTGCAATCATGTTTTTGTTTGTTTCAATAACAGCATCAGCACAAGATTACAATCCTTTTAAAAGCGTTGGCAAAAAAGGGAAAATACTTACACTTTCAAAAGGCAAGTATGTGGAGGTTTTTGATTATGATACAATACAACGTATAGGAACAGTACTTTACAACATCCGAACAAAGAAGATTGTAAAGCTCTTGGATGCAGATAAGACCTTTGAAAAATTTTCCGACAATTCAAGTTCAAGTAGGTGGTACAGTCCTGACCCATTAGCTGATAAAGGGAAAAACATTTCGTATTCACCTTATGTTTATACATTCAACAATCCAATAAATTATGTTGACCCTGATGGACAGGATGGCATAAGAGTAGTAGATGAAAAAAATAAAACTGTTACAATTAAGGCAGTTTATTATGTACAATCCCAACCAAGAGAATATGTTGATGGTAAAAGAGTAAAATCATCTGACGGCTACAGTGCTAAAGAGATTGGAAACATGCAAGCAGATTATAACAAATATCTAAACGGCTTAGGGGCAACTGTATCAGATGGCGACCTAAAAGGCTATACTGTAAAATTTGATTTACAGTTTAAAGAAGGTGGTACAGTTGACGAAAGCGAAACAAAAGCAAAAGACGAAATGCAAGACGGAAATTCAATCGGAAATTCATTTACAAGAGCAAATGATATTGCTAATCCAAGATTCAAACAAAAGGAAATTGAAAATGACGATGGGACAGTAAGTACATCTCAAGTAGGCGGAGTAACAGCGGATAGTAAAAATATAACTATGAATACTAGCCTTGACACCAAAATGAATAGAATCCACGAAATATTTCACACATTAGGGCTAAGTCATCCAAAAGGTGCAGGAGGTGCACAAGGAATTATGAAATACCCCCCCGATAAGCCATCCCAAACTGACATAAATAATATTTCAAACGGTGCATTTTTACCTAAAGTAATAATCAAATGACAAAAAGTAAATCAATCCAAGTATTTATAGCCTTGCTTTTCAGTCTTACCTCATTTGCTCAAAATGAAAAATGTACATTGGTTTCCGATACATTAAATTATGTAACGCTTGATATAAGAAGCAATAATCTGTATCCAGTCATTATGTGCGGTTTGGGCAAAACCAACATTATGCAAGTATTAAAATGTGACAATGTAGATTCTGTTATTCACTCATTCTACCGAGAATATTTCTATACCCCGGAAAGCTTTCGGGACAACCACAAAAATTTACTCAAAGCATGTACACTCGATAGCACTTTAACGAGTTTCTTTAAACAAAATAAATTTTATTCAAACATCATAGAAAAGAAAATCATTAAAGCTGCTATACATAAAACCATTAAGCTAAAGAGTGGCGAGACAATTCTTTTGGCTATTACAAAAATTAAAGGAACATTTTGGGTTTCCGATAAGACTGATAAAAATATTTCTACTACATCAAATGAATGGAACATATCTGAAATACCCGAAATTCAACTTTGCTATATGCCATTGAAAGTATCTATAATCAAAAAAGCTCATTAAAATTAGCAATGCCCTACGTCAATATATTTTTAATTTTCTTTGCTCAATTCCATTTTAGTATTACTAATCAGGATAGTAGTTACCAACACAATTATCAAGTTGCTTATAATAAATTAGATAGCATTTTAAAATTTAAGCCATCTTTTAAAGAAGCTGTATTTATTGTAGAAAATACTTATTCAGCAAATAGTCTTTCAAAAGAAGATTTCGATAGCATGATAAATTTTTATACATCAATAACAGCTATTTGGTTAAGTAATAATAAATTAAAAGACTACCACTTCTCTGACAGCTCTAATTTGAACTATAATTATGCAATTTATCATTTTTTAAAAGACACTTCAAAAGCTTATACTTCGTTCGGTATTGGGACAATTAATGAACCCTTTACCTATGATTTTAATTATTTCTTTGGACACGAAAATTGGAGCAATATGTTCGTTTCCAAACTTATTGCCACTCACAAAGGGAATTGCCATTCCATTCCCTACCTATACAAAATTTTAGCGGATGAATTAGGAGCTACCTGCTGGTTATCACTTGCGCCCAATCACATGTACATAAAAAATAGTTGCAAAAAAATTGGCTGGTACAATACCGAACTAACAAATGGAGAGTTTCCAATAGATGCTTGGATTACTACATCAGGTTATATACAATTAAAAGCAGTTCAATCTGGTATTTACATGGACACATTAAGCAATCAACAAGCTATAGCATTATGCGTTTTAGATTTGGCTAAAGGCTACGAATTTCAAACCAAAAATTATTATGATGGATTCATTATAAAATGCTGCGACCTTGTTATGCAATATCATCCAGTTAATGTTCAGGCAATGCTACTGAAAGCAGAAACTTTAAAACGCATTTACGAAAAACAAAAAACGGAAAAGAAAAGTGAAGCAACTGAAACTTACACTCAAATGGAGCAATTGTACACCAAAATGTTTGATTTAGGTTACAGGGAAATGCCAGAGAAAATGTATATACAATGGTTACGTAGTGTGACAGAGCAAAGAAACAAATATGGCAACAAACAACTTAAAGAAACACTCAGAGGCAAAGTAGAATAATTTGTAATTCAAATAGCCCCTTGCCCTTCCCACGGTTCGTGGCACGTGAACCGGGGCGCGAAGGCTGTGCCAGTCATCAATCATAAACTGGATAAATAGGCCATCATCTGTAGGGTGTAGTAGATCATGATTTTTGGAGTACTCGTAAAGCCCCAAAACAATCGTGTGTTTTTATATAATTAATTTTCAGTATAACCCTGGTATGTGTACAAACCAAGAACTGTACTTAACCAGTTACCAATGCCTGTTTTTTCTCAATTTGCCGCTGCATTCAATTCCAATCATGAGATACTTTTTATTTATCATCAGTATTTGCTTTTTTGCGTGTAACCAACAGCAACAAAATGAACAACAGCAACAAAATGAACAACAGCAACCGATCATTGATCAAAATACATCCGGTGATTCGTCATTTATCCGGCATCCCGAAGAAGTTATCTGGAAAAATGTTCCCGATTCTGGCCTTATAGGCGGGGCCGAAACGTACAACGATGGAATGGTGGCAAACGTTTCGCATCCCACCATTACTATATTTTCTCCAAAAGGGAAAAATACGGGCGTCGCCGTATTCATATATCCCGGAGGTGGGTATAAAAAGCTGGCTGTTGAACTGGAAGGATCAGACATTTGCAAATGGTATGCATCGATCGGCATTACGGGCATTTTGCTCAAATATCGTGTCCCCGATTCCGGCCCACATTACGATGCCGCTTGCCATTGTCAGAAAGATCCGGTAAAGCCGATGGCTTTGCAGGACGCTCAACGTGCCATGGGGATCATCCGCGCACGCGCAAAAGAATTTAACATTAACCCGGAAAAGATAGGCGTGATGGGCTTTTCAGCCGGCGGACACTTGGTGGCAGACATCAGTACCAATTATCAGCAACGTGCATACGACTTACAAGACGATTATGACAAGCAGCATTGCCGTCCCGATTTTGCCATTGCCTTTTATCCCGGTCACATGGAATTTCATACAAAGAAAGCATATGACCTCAACCCGATGTTGCCGGTAAATAAAAACACGCCCCCTACATTTTTATTGCAGGCCGGCAACGATCCGGTAGATAGCATTCAAAATTCTTTAATATACTACATCGCGTTAAAAAAAGCTGGGGTTGCGGCGGAGTATCATGTTTATGCTGAAGGCGGCCATGCATTTGGATTGCATAAAACGGCCATGCAGATCGCAGGATGGAATACGTTGCCCATTGCGGAGTGGCCGTCGTTGGTGGAGCGGTGGTTGAAAACAATAGGAATGACTGGTGAATAGGGATCAGAAAAATGTCCTCGCCTGGTCGAGTGTGCTGTGATCGATGAGCGCACGCTGAGGTAAACATCGGTGATCTGTTAGATTATTACTCTACCTTTTCGTAAGTTTCAATCGTTCCCAACAATCGCGACGCAAATTCATACAACTGGTTATTTGCTTCAATGCTTATCTTCTCCTCTTTTCCCTGGTCAAAAAATGAAATGATTTTTTTCTTGCCGTTGAAATGCAGGCGCATAATGGGTTTACGATTGTTGTCGTCCAGCAAAATGGCGCAATACGATTGATTGTCGCGCAACGCGACCCGCGCGGGATTTACTTTTGCACAAACGATGGCGCGGATAATATAAAAGGCGTCTAATTCTTCTGCTGTAGTGATCACATTTGTTTCGGCCGTGATGTTGCCGGAGAGTTCTTCTTTGGCGAGTTGCTCAGCTTTTTGTTGTTCTGTGGCCAATGCCGTTTTAAGGCGCTCGTTGATCGAGTCATTGATAAATTGGTGAAAAGATCTTTTGACCAGGTTCTTAAATTGTTCCAGCACTTTTTCTGTCACCTTGGAATGATGAATAGTGCGTGCAAAGAATTTGGCAAAATCTTCAGATGGATCACTGATCTCTTTTACAATGAGGTTCCTCAGCTCCGACATGTATTTGAGTTCGCTGGCGGTATTGTTGATACTTTCCAGGTTAAAACTATCCTTGCTGAATTCTTTTAATTTCTCCACCTGCGCCTCTTTCATATCATCGATTCGAAATTCAAAAAATGGTTTGTCGTCCATTTTATTGTTCTCGACCAGGTCGGTATAAAAACGAAAAATGATCCCGTTGGTAAGAATGCCAAATTTGGCAGTGGTGGTGTGGAAGTAGCGGAAGAGCTGACTGTTGTGTGGATCCAGGTCGGCCGACCAATGCTTGCATTCGATGAGTATGATCGGGTTGCCGTCTTTGAGGATGGCGTAATCTACCTTTTCGCCTTTCTTGATGCCGATGTCTGCAATAAACTCCGGTACCACTTCCAACGGGTTAAAAACATCGTAGCCCATCGTTTGTATAAAGGGCATGATGAGCGCGTTTTTAGTGGCTTCTTCCGTTTGTATCTGGTCTTTCATTTTGCTTACCCGATCGGCGAGCAACTTTATCTGGTCTTTGAATTCCATTTGCTGGGGTTAAGTTTGGTAAATTGATTTGATACGTGCAAGATTATAAAAGCCGGCATTTATTTTCTTACGGTTTTCCATAACCAGTTTTTTTACCACAGCGTAAACGGAGGATTAAATCATAAAATAATAAACTCATTTCCCTCCGTGATATCCTCCGTTTGCGCTGTGGTGTAAAAAATACCCACCCACACGGATACCCGCGCCCTCAAAAAATTTCTTTCTTGCAATCAAAAACAGGACAATGAAAAAATTGATTGCTATCCTTTTATTCCTTGCAGCTTCACAAGTGCAGGCGCAGAAGATCCGTGGCGGAATTTATCTCGGTACCGGATTTGCCACACAAAAATCTGATTACAACGATGTAAGTGTATTGCCGATTGACAAAGGCGGATTTAACTTTCATTACGGTGTTCATCTCAACTTCGGCATTACGAAACGGTTTGAAATTGAGACCGGTATTCAGAAGGTTACCAAGGGATTCAATTACTCGCCGCAAGATCCCAACACGGGCATTATCATCAGTGAGTATACAAAAGTGACCACGCTGTCGGTGCCGGTGATGGCTGTGTATCATCTGATCAACTACCCCGATGAAATGCCCTTTCGCGCAAGCATCGGCGTAGGCGCGTATGGTTCATATGCAGCAACCGGTAAAATAAAGTATGATGATGGCACGAGCCAGAAAGCGCATTTCAGTAATTCCCGGCGCCAGGAATTTGGTCCGCGTGTGATGATAAAAGCTGAATTTGCGCATAAGATCGAAACGTACATTGCGACAGACATAGCCAGTACTAATATCGTCAGGAACGGTTCGGGGTATATCAGGCAGGGAAGTATACAAATCGGGCTTGGGTGGATATTATTTGGTGGCGGTAATAATTAAACCAAAGCCGCAAAATGTCACAAAGGAACACTGCGTGTTTTGCCATAGAAGGGCGTTGGCAAAGCGTAATACGGCATCGTGATGCTCGCTGTTGTTTTGGGTCTGTGGTTCCGGATTATTTTTTCCAAAAAGTAACGATCAGCCCTCCTGCAATGATCAGCACACCCCCGACAATGACCGGCAAAGAAGGCAACGTTTTAAATGTAATATAATTTCCGATCTGCCATACTATAAACAAAGTGGCAATGTAGAGGCCAACTACCTCGCGAAATTCTACCGGTGCCAGGTTTAACGCTGTTCCATATAAAAACAACAATACTGCACCCGATAGCATCAATGCCACACGCGCAGTGCCTGCATGATTGTAGATCGAATGGCGAATGATAGCGTCGCCTGCCACCTCGAAGATAGTAGCAAATAATACAAATATAGCGGGGTGGATGTTCTGTAATACTTTCATGAGGTAAAGATACGTTAGTTGGCGCTTGGTTATTAGAGTTGGGGTTCTGCAATTGTCGCCGCTACAGGAGAAGAATGAATGTTTCTTATTCCAATGTTATTTTAAAAATGGACTGAGGTGATAACATGCTATTTCGGCCGTCTTCGGCATACATCATCCAGTATGTTCTATTGTGGGTTTTGAGATGATCGGCTAAAATATCATATATGTAAATAGTTATGGGATTAGAAGTCCCTTTTCCGCAGCGTTGTACAACTATATTATGATTTTTATCTTCAACGAAAATGGATGTCTTGCAATCTTCACAAGGTGTATCCCGGAAATATTTTACAGTGATGGAATCTGTCTTGTGAATGTTGATTGTTTTGAGCAAAATGTTGTATGATAAAATCTTCGCATTGTTATAATACACATGCCAAAAGTCGATTGTATCAGCTTTTGCCATGAAACAAATGGCAGTAAAAGCGAAAAAGGTAAGGATCAATTTCATTCTTTTTGTTTTTTAAAAACTTATTGTAGACGGAGTAACTATTTTATGGATCTACCACAATGATATTAAAATAATAATAACGGAAGGAGATCTTCCGTCTTATAAATTTCCAAGAAAATGCTATGCGCGCAAGATGGGGACATTATTTCGTACTACTCTCTGTGTACTCCGTGCCTCCGTGGTTCAAAAAGCGTAAATTTGTACCGTGAACATCCCGCAACGCATCATCGCCCATTTCGACCTCGATTCGTTCTTCGTATCGGTAGAGATATTAAACGATCCTTCCCTTAAAGGATTGCCGGTGATCGTTGGTGGCCGCGAACGCGGCGTAGTAAGCACCTGCAGCTACGAAGCGCGGAAGTTCGGAGTGCATTCAGCCATGCCTTCGGCCAAAGCGCGGCAACTGTGCCCACATGGGATTTTTCTCAAAGGCAATTACGCCGAATACAGCAAATACTCACGCATCGTTACTAATATCATTGCCGCTAAAGCACCGCTGTTTGAAAAAGCTTCCGTAGATGAATTTTACATCGATCTTACCGGAATGGACAGATTCTTCAACCCGCTTCAATGGACGATAGATCTGCGGCAGGAGATTATGGATAAAACAGGATTGCCTATTTCTTTTGGTCTTGCGGCCAATAAAATGATGGCAAAAATGGCCACCAACCAGGCTAAGCCAAACGGTTACCTGCAAATTCCGTTCGGGAAGGAAAAAGATTTTCTCGCTCCGTTGCCTGCATCGGAAATTCCGGGCGTGGGCGCACAATCAAAGCTCGTTCTGCAATCGATGAACATTCATACTATCAACGATATTTTTAACGCAGGCGAACAAATACTCGAAGAGCGCCTCGGAAAAATGGGTACCGACCTCTGGCAGAAGAGCCAGGGTATCCATCACCGCGAAGTATCGCCCTATCATGAAGCAAAGTCCATCTCGTCGGAAAATACTTTCAATGAAAATGTGACAGATACAAATTTTTTACAGGCCGAGCTGGTCCGGCTTACAGAGAAGATCTGTTTTGAATTGCGGCAGGATAAAAAAGTGGCCGGTTGTGTTGCCATTAAGATGCGCTTCCCCGATTTTGAAACGATTACCCGGCAAACAACTGTTCCATATACCTGCGCGGATGATGAGATCATCCCAGTGGTAAAATCGATCTTTAAAAAATGTTATAAAAAAGGAACGCCGATAAGATTACTGGGCGTGAAGCTAAGTGAACTCACTGAAGATGCGGTGCAGACGAATATATTTGCGGATGCAGAAAAAAAGAATGACCTGTATAAAGCGATTGACGATGTTAAAAACCGGTTTGGAAAGACATTTGTTAAACGGGCATCGTCAAATTAAGGGAAGAGGATTAGGGGCTTGGCAAAATAGCCGAAGATCAAAGCGAAGATTGTAAGAACCCGGATTTTCTTTCGCTAAAATCTTCCGGTCAAACATTTTGCGAAGCAAAATAAAATCTGCGTAATCTCTTAATCAATCCCGCAAGGCGGGAAAAGAAATCTGCGATCCTATGTCTCCGCTTCAATTAACATCGTAATTTTTAATGCTGACTAGATCGTTCCGATCTCCATTTCCACGCATCCATCCACCAGATCCTGTATCGTTTTTTTCTCCAGCACTTTCAGCGTCGCATCTCTCGTTATTGCCATCACTCTGCGTAATCCGCAATTCACTTCATCGCAGTCCTCACACTTGGTATAAAAATTCAGGCTTACACACGGCAACATCGCAATCGGCCCGCCGATGATGCGGATCACAGCCGCAAGACTGGTCTTCTTCGGGGCATTGGCCAGGAAATAACCACCACCTTTTCCCTTCTTGCTTTCGAGTACACTATGTTGCTTGAGCAACAACAGGATGCTTTCCAGGAACTTGATCGGGATCTTTTTTTTCTCCGCAATATCCGCGATAAGCACGGGACCCTTTCCATATTCCGCCGCAAGATAGCCGAGGGCCTTCAGGCCATATTGAGTTTTTTTAGATATCATCGGCTACAAAATTAGATTTTTTCTTTGATTATAAGGTTTACAGCGGTACATTTGTCTATCATATAAGTAGACTTGGCGGCATGAATACGACCTTTGATACATACAAACATCCTCAATCCATTAGCTGTATATGCATGTGTTGCGGATAACCAATATCTCTGGATTAGTTGTTTCCCTTATTTTTTAGCTTTTTAATGACAGAACAGCCACAACATATCATTTCTCAGTTAACCTATCAATTAGGTAGACTAAGCGCCGGCGATGCGCTGGCATTACTTGCCAACCTGTTTCCCGGGCAGGTAACATTTAGCAGCAGCTTCAGTTTTGAGGACCAGGTGATCTCACATTTCATTCTCAGCAAACAACTGCCTGTCAGCATTTTTACATTGGATACGGGCAGGCTCTTTTCAGAAACATATTCCGTTTGGAGCAGCACGAACGACCGCTACAAAACAACGGTGAAGGCATACTATCCAAACCAGGATGACCTGCAGGTTTTTGTGGAAACGCACGGGCCTAATGCATTTTATGCTTCAGTGGATAACAGGAAGTCCTGTTGTCATATCCGCAAAGTGGAGCCATTGAAGCGTGCACTGGCAGGTAACAAAATCTGGGTCACCGGTCTCCGTGCCGAACATTCGGCTGCGCGACACGATCTGCAGCAACTCGAATGGGATGAGGGCAACCAGGTAATCAAGTATCATCCTATTTTACATTGGACAACAGAAGAGATAGCGGCATTCATCAAAAAATATAATATTCCTTACAACCCATTGCACGACCGCGGCTTCGTGAGCATCGGCTGTGCGCCTTGTACGCGCGCCATCCAGCCAGGCGAAGATTTCCGCGCGGGCCGGTGGTGGTGGGAAGGTGCCGATAAAAAAGAATGCGGGTTACATGAAACGACCAGATTAGCAAGCCCGTCAACCTGAGCTGCACTGTCAGCCTGAGCTTGTTGAAGGCTGCAACATCGCCTTCGGCAAGGTCAGGCTGACAACAGTTTCAACGACAATTCCACCTTGACCTGGCGTTTTCGCCGGCCGGGGTGCAAAATATAATTTGTACAAATAGATAAAAGATGAGTGAGAAAAAATTGGATTATTTAGAGCAACTTGAGTCTGAATCTATTCACATCTTCCGGGAAGTGGCGGGGCAATTTGAAAAACCTGCACTGCTCTTCAGCGGTGGCAAGGATTCGATCGTACTGGTGCATCTTGCATTGAAAGCATTTCGCCCGGGAAAATTTCCCTTTCCGCTGGTGCATATCGATACCGGTCACAATTTTCAGGAAGCGCTTGATTTCAGGGATGCGCTGGCAGAAAAGATCGGCGAAAAGTTGGTGGTGCGCAGTGTCGAAGAAACCATCCGTTTGAAACACCTCACAGAACCGAAAGGAAAATTTGCCAGCAGAAATGCTTTGCAAACTTATACTTTACTGGATACGATCGAAGAATTCAAATTTGATGTATTGATCGGCGGCGCGCGGCGCGATGAAGAAAAGGCCCGCGCGAAAGAAAGGATATTTTCGGTGCGTGATGAATTTGGCCAGTGGAACCCTAAATTGCAACGTCCCGAATTGTGGAACATCTACAATGGAAAAATTCACAAAGGCGAAAACGTACGCGCGTTCCCGATAAGCAACTGGACGGAACTCGACATCTGGAACTACATTCGCAGGGAACAAATCGATCTTCCTTCCATCTACTTTGCACATGACCGCGAAGTGCTGGAACATGAAGGCCAGTTCGTAGCTACCTCAAAATTTATTCAACTTGATCCCGATGATAATATTTCGGTAAGAAAAGTAAGGTACCGTACGGTTGGCGACATGACGTGTACGGCGGCGGTGCAATCGAATGCATCAACGATCGACGATATCATCAACGAGATCATCGCCACCAAAACCAGCGAACGTGGTGAAACGAGGATCGATGATAAAGTGAGTGAGGCAGCGATGGAAGACAGGAAGAAGAACGGGTATTTTTAGATGGACGACGGACGGCCGACCACCGACCTCCGAAGTATTAAGGGGATGCCTGGTCTATCATTTAAAGCGCTGAGTTTTCGGTGGTCGGTTGTCAGTGATCCTTCATCAACGGAATGCTCTCACGATAAAGTAAACATTAACTTTTAGTCAAACACAATGGACATACTCAGATTCATCACAGCAGGCTCCGTAGACGACGGCAAAAGCACGCTCATCGGGCGCTTGCTCTACGACAGCAAATCGATCATGATCGATCAGCTGGAAGCGATAGAGAAGCAAACAAAAAATAAGAAGGACGGCGAAATAGACCTGGCCCTGCTCACAGACGGTCTTCGCGCGGAGCGCGAACAAGGCATTACGATCGATGTGGCTTATAAATATTTTTCAACCCCTAAAAGAAAGTTCATCATCGCTGATGCGCCCGGGCATATTCAATATACGCGCAACATGGTAACGGGCGCTTCCAATTCTGATCTCGTCATCATTTTGATCGATGCACGAAACGGCGTGGCCGAACAAACCCGGCGTCATTCCATCATCGCATCGCTGCTCAATATTCCGCATGTGGTAGTGGCGATCAACAAAATGGATCTTGTGGGAAATTCGCACGATGTGTTCAACAACATCGTGATTGAATATGCAGCCTTCGCAAAAAGCGTGGGATTGAAGGACATACAATACATTCCGATCAGCGCCATCAATGGCGATAATATCGTGGAAAGAAGCGGCAGTTTTCCATGGCATGACGGACCGTCCTTGCTGGAGCTATTAGAAACAGTAGAGGTTGCCAATGATATCAACCTGGAAGATGCCCGGTTTCCGGTACAATATGTGATCCGCCCTCAAACGGAAGAACTGCACGATTATCGCGGCTACGCCGGAAAAGTGCTGAGCGGCGTTTATAAAAAAGGGGATCGTGTAACTGTCCTGCCGTCTGGTATTGAAAGTAAAATAAAAGCGATCGAGATCAGCGGTAAAGAAACAGAAGAAGCATTTGCACCGCAAAGTATTGTACTGCACCTGGAAGATGACATTGATATCAGTCGTGGTGATACGATCGTTCAATCCAATAATCTTCCGTCAACAGAAAATGAGCTGGAAGTGCTGATTTGCTGGATGGATAACAAGCCGTTGATTCCGGGAAATAAATATTTACTGCAACACAATAGCCGCGTGGTACGCGCAGTTGTTCGCGATGTTGAGTATAAGATAAACGTAAATTCACTCGAGGAAGAGAAGGCGCCGGAAAAAGTGTCGCTCAATGATATTGTAAAAGCAACCATTAAAACGGCATCGCCGTTGGTGTTTGATTCTTATAAAAAACTGCGCACCACCGGCGGAGCGATATTAATAGATGAAACGAGTAATGTGACGGTGGGAGCGTGTATGATACAGTAAGATTCTCGATTAAAGCGAAGAAATAGAATAGCAGATTTTTTTCTTCGCCTTTGGCGAATTGATTCAGAGATTACGCAGATTGGATCCCGCTTCGCGGGATGATCGAAGCGAACATTGTCAGAATCAGGATTTAAAGGATTTAAGGACTTGCAGGATTTTTCTTTACTGAGTCGATCTCATCCGGAAAATCCTTACATCTTGTAAATCGGGATTCAGACAACGACCCGCTACAATCTCCGCACAGTTTCGCGAAGCGAAACAAAATCTGCGTAATCTCTCAATCTGTTTGCCGAAGGCGAAAAAATAAATCTGTGATAAAAAAATAATTCGTACTCAAAACATAATAACATGACCGATCAATCTTTCATCCAGCAACTGTTCTTCAAGAACAGAAAAAGCTTTAACCACTTCCCTGACAAGGAAGTGGCGGAAAATTTTACCGATGAATTGTTCGATCTGTTGTTTACGTCATACGCAGGTAAATATGATACGGAAGAAAAACTCGCGGCACATTATGCAACGATAAAAAATACATTCGCTGCTTTGCTGTTTGAACTGATCAAAGACGAACAACAAGTGCAGCAGCATACCTACCAGTTGTTTTATGAACTGCCGGAAATATATGAAGCATTGCTGCTGGATGCACAGGCGGTGCTGGAGTTTGACCCGGCCGCACTTTCCATAGAAGAGGTGCTGGTGGCTTATCCCGGATTTTATGCAATCGCGGTTTATCGTATCGCGCATCAGTTGCATGTGCAGGGAATAAAAATGCTGCCGCGTTTGCTCGGTGAATATGCGCATAGCAAAACGGGTATTGATATTCATCCCGGCGCACAGATCGGAAAATCTTTTTTCATCGACCATGGGACCGGCATTGTAATAGGCGAAACAACTGTCATCGGCAACGACGTTAAATTGTACCAGGGAGTAACGTTGGGCGCATTGAACGTGGCGAAAGCAAACGCAACAACGAAACGCCATCCGACAATCCAGGATGGAGTGGTAATCTACTCCGGTGCCACCATTCTCGGAGGCGCTACCGTAATTGGCAGAAACAGCATCATCGGCGGAAACGTGTGGCTCACCTACAGTGTACCCTCACATTCTATCGTGTATAATAAAAGCGAAATAAAGGTACGCGATAACAATCCGCTGCCGGAAGCGCTTAATTTCGTAATCTGATCATTTATCATCAATATTAAAATACTACTCAAAAAACTATCATGAAAGCAAGTAACATTTTACAGACGATCGGCAACACGCCCCACGTAAAGATCAACAGGTTGTTTGGTAATGATCACGAAGTGTATATCAAACTGGAAAAAAACAATCCCGGTGCAAGTATCAAAGACAGGATCGCACTGGCGATGATCGAAGATGCGGAAGCGAAAGGATTGCTCAACAAAGACAGCGTGATCATTGAACCCACAAGTGGCAACACAGGGATCGGCCTTGCATTGGTGGCTGCGGTGAAAGGATATAAGCTGATTTTGGTAATGCCCGAAAGCATGAGCGTGGAAAGAAGGAAGATCATGAGCGCCTACGGCGCGGAGTTTGTATTAACGCCACGCGAAAAAGGCATGAAAGGAGCCATCGCCGAAGCAACAGAACTCGCTTCTAAAACACCCAACTCCTGGATCCCGCAGCAGTTTGACAATCCCGCAAATACGGCTATTCATAAAAAAACAACGGCGCAGGAAATACTGGCAGATTTTTCTGACGGTCTTGATTACATCATCACCGGCGTTGGCACGGGCGGGCATATTACCGGTGTAGCTGAAATTTTAAAAGAAAAATTTTCAAACCTCAAAGTGTTTGCTGTTGAGCCGGAACTTTCACCGGTATTAAGTGGCGGCGCCCCGTCTCCACACCCGCTGCAGGGGATAGGCGCGGGCTTTGTTCCATCCATTCTCAACACCTGGATCTTAGACGGTATTATCCAGGTTGGTAAAGACGAGGCATTCAACTACGCACAACGCATCGCAAAGGAAGAAGGAATTTTTGTAGGGGTATCCACAGGCGCATCGTTGGCAGCAGTTGCAAAAAAGCTATCGGAGATTCCTGCAGGATCAAAAGTGCTGACGTTTAATTATGATACGGGAGAGCGGTATTTATCTGTTGAAGGGCTTTATTAATTAAATAATAGTTGTTATTTATATGCCCGCCGATAGGGTTGGCTTAATAAGATGGTGAAATTATTCACTGGTCGTTATTTAATTATTAATAGTACCTAAACATTAACACTCAACTCTCAAACCTTCCACCTTGAACCTTAAACCATACGCCGGTGATGAACAATTGCTGACGCTTTTTTTTAAGCCGGAGAACTTGAACGTGCTGCTCATTGGTGCAGGAAGTGCCGGACTGGCGGCGCTTTCAACAATACTGGACAATGCGCCGGCAACTGCTGTAAAGGTGGTTGATGCAGAAATTTCTGAAGCGATGGAAATGCTCGTAAGAGAAAACGACAACATTGCTGTTGAAAGGAGATCATTTGATATAACAGATCTGGATGGCAAAGATCTGGTGATCGTCACTGTTGCTGATAAACAGGAAATCCAAAAGATCCGGAATGCCGCAAAGGAAAATAATATTCCGGTAAGTATTCCTGGAAGTCCCGAGCTTAGTGATTTTTTTCTGGATCCGAAAGCGCAGCAAGAAAATACACATAGCAGCCTGGATAAGAAGATCCGGGAACTAAACGATCTTTCCAAAGTGATCGCTTCCAAGCAGGCGATGCTGGAACAGGGCAGCAAGCCGGCACAAAAAAAATGGCCGCGGATCGTACTATTTTCTTTGCTGGCATTTTTCTTCATGATCGTCGGCCACGTGCTGCTGTCTTATATTCCGTTGCAGCATGTGGAGCAGGCGATCGAAGCGATTCCGGGCATCATCACTACCAGAGCATTTCTGATCATGCTGCTGATCGGTTTCCTGGCGCAGATGTCTGATGGTTCGCTTGGTATGGGATACGGAACTATCGCCACTACTTTTCTGCTTGCCTATGGCGTAACGCCTGCTTTGGTGAGCAGCCAGGTGCATTCGGCACGCGTTTTTTCCAGCGGTGTTTCGGGCTACAGTCATCACCGTTTTGGGAATATCAATAAAAAATTATTCAGCACGCTCGTCATTCCGGGTGTGATCGGTGCCGCTATAGGAGCGGCCTGCGCTTATTTTGGTCAAAAATATTCCATCTACATTCGAGTTCCGCTTTCACTATACACGATCTATCTTGGTTATTTTATCATTAAAAAAGCTTTCGGGAAAAAGAACCTGAAAGACAAGGTTAAAAAAGCCGGCTGGCTCGCTTCGGCCGGTGGGTTTATGGATGCGTTTGCCGGCGGCGGATGGGGAACACTGGTAACAAGTACCTTGATGGCGAAGCGAAAAAGCCCACGATATGTTATCGGCTCGGTTTGCCTGGCAGAATTTTTTGTAGTACTTACAAGTTCGGTCACGTTTTTCATTTTATTAAAACATATCCCTATTCTTGAAATAGCCGGGCTGATTGTTGGTGGACTCATTGCGGCACCCATAGCAGCGAGGCTCGTAGGAAAGCTCCCGATGAAGACCATGTTCATTTTAGTGGGTTCACTCGTGATCGTTACCAGCATAAATACACTTTGGAAAGCGGTCCTGATCGCCTGGGCAGCGCTCTAGAAAATAATTCAAAAGTTCAAAAAAAATTCCGTATAAATTTAGTCTACAAAAATAATAGACTATATATTTGCACTTTCCCGCTATTTCGATTCTTTCCCATCTGAAAAAGTTATCAGCGCATGTCTGCCCGATAACTATATCCTTAAAATAAAAAAATGATAGTGACAAAATTATTCCAGCGATGTTGTAGCCACCCTGTTATGGCACAAACATTTTATTAACACAAGACAAAATTAATTAATGAGAAAAATACTTTTATTGCTATTATTATTTCCGGTAGCGGTTTCTGCGCAGTTGAACGGAACATTCATATTATCAGGACGCGTGGTGGGTGAAAATCACGAACCGCTTGCAGGCTCAAGCGTTGTGGTAAAAGGAACCAGTACGGGTACGACCACTGATTCTACAGGGCGTTTTTCGCTCGTGGTGAATCAAAAATTTCCATTCAAATTACAGGTCACTTCCATTGGCCATGCTACAGAAGAAATTGAAGTGAAGAATGCCAGTTCAAAAATTTCGGTTCAGCTCAATACTCAAACTTACCTTGCAAATGAGGTAGTAGTGACGGCGAGCCGCACCACAGAAAAATTACTGCGATCCCCGGTCGCTATTGAAAAGCTTGATATAAAAGCTTTGAAAGAAACACCTGCCGCCACTTTTTACGATGCATTGGGAAATGTAAAAGGCGTGCAGTTAACAACATCTTCCATCACGTTTAAAGTACCCAATACACGGGGATTTAATATCCCGAACAACTTTCGTTTTATGCAGATGGTGGATGGAATAGATATGCAGGCTGCAACACTCGGGGTTCCGCTTGGTAACGCTATTGGGCCCACAGAACTTGATATTCAAAGCATAGAAGTAACGCCTGGAGCGGCTTCTGCGCTCTATGGCATGAACGCTATCAATGGCATGGCCAACCTTCTTACAAAAAATCCGTTTACAACTGAAGGGTTGAGCGTATTCCAGCGCACCGGTGTAAACCATGTTGATGGTGAGGATCATCAGGCAAGTGTTTTAACTGAAACAGCTTTGCGGTATGCAAAGGTGCTGATCAAAGACAAACTTGCTTTTAAAATAAATGGCAGTTACCTGCGCGGTACGGATTGGATCTCGGATACCAGACTCGATCAGAATCCGAATTCGCGCAACACCGCCAATCCAGCTTTTGCGGCATTGAACGGCACCAATAATGTAGCATTTGACGGCTGGAACAAATATGGTGATGATGCGCTTGCGGGAAGCAATACTGTTTCCATCACAGGTTTAACGATTGACGGACAGGCCAACCGGACATTGACGGTGGCACGCACGGGCTATTGGGAAAAAGACCTGGTGGATCCGAAAGTAGACAACCTTAAATTAGATGGAGCCGTTCATTATAAATTCAATACAAATACAGAATTGTCGTACAGTTACCGTTTTGGAAAAATGGATGGCGTATTTCAACGAGGCAACAAGGTAAAGCTGGATAATGTACGTGTACAAAATCATCAACTGCAATTGAAAGGAAGCAATTACACCATTAAGGCATACATCACGAAAGAAAATACAGGCGATTCTTACAATGTAAAGCCTTTGGCCGACAACATGGATCTTTACACGGGGGGCAGTGGAACCGCCTGGGCCGCGAAATACAAGACTGCGCTTAATCAATACATCACAAACAATGGTGCGTTAACAGAAGAAAATCTTGCAGCTGCTACACAATATGCGCGCGCGCAAGCCGATCTTGGCCGTGCAGAACCCGGAACCGAGCGTTTTAACCGCGTAAAAGACTCCATCATTAAAATAAATAACTGGGACATTAAATCAAGCCAGATTCCGAATGCGCCTGTTACCGGTGGTGCGGCACTGATACAAAAAAGCAATTTGTATCATATCGAGGCGCAATGGGATCTTTCTAACCAGGTGAAATACTTCAACCTGCTGGTGGGTGGCGATGCGCGTGTGTATGAATTGATTCCGGATGGGAATAATTTCGTTGATTTCAAACGCCCGATCGCGGATCGAAATACACCGCTGGCCGACGGAAGTTTTGGCAGCAACATTTATTATAAGAAGTTTGGTGGTTTTGTGCAGGTAACTAAATTGTTACTGGAAGACAAGCTTAAGCTGACAGGTTCGATCCGTGGTGATTATAACCCGGAATTCAGCGCTAAGTTTACACCACGCCTGGCGGCTGTTTACACGCTCGATAAGATACACAACTTCCGGGTTACGTTCCAGAAAGGCTATCGTTTCCCGGCTTTGTTTGAGGCGCTGTCTTATGTAAACAATGGTCGTGTAAAACGTGTGGGTATTTTACCGGTCATCAATGAGGGGCTTGGTTATCGCGAAAACAGTTACACACAATCTTCCGTGGCTGCATTCAACGCTGCCGTGAAAGCTGCTGGCAACACAGATGCGGCGGCATTGGCCAACCGTGGATTGCTGCAAGCGGCAAATTTACCGGAAGGCGGCCCTGAAGGAATTGTATCTTACGAAGTGGGCTACAAGAGCGTTTTGTTTGATAACAAATTGGTTGTGGATGTGGATGCATATACAAATGTATATGACGGTTTTCTTGGCCAGGTGCAGGTATATGTACCGATCGGCGAAACGATCGGCAGCGATGCGGCTGTAATCGCGATGGTGGATCGCAACCGAGACGCTACCACGGCAAGTGGCGGAAACGCCGCCAGTAAAGGGCAGGAGCGTTACCGTGTGTACACCAATACAAAAAATAAATACACAACCTACGGTTCTACACTTGGACTTACATACAATTTTTATAAGACGTACACCATTTCCGGAAACGTTAATTACAATAATATTAAAGGAAACAGAACGGCTGATCTTTTTGTAACGGGTTTTAATACGCCCAGATGGACGTCGAATATTTCCTTCGGAAACCGTGCCATTACAAAGAATGTGGGCTTTAATGTGGTGTGGAAATGGCAGGAAAGTTTCTTATGGGAAAGCCCGCTCGTAACCGGCCAGATCGCTGCTATCAACAACATAGATGCGCAGGTAACTTATCGCTTGCCGGGCTTAAAATCGACGGTGAAATTTGGCGGTACTGATATTCTTAACAACAGGCATATACAATATGCAGGCGGCCCAACGATTGGCGCATTGTATTATGTTGCGATCACTGTTGATGGGCTGTTGAATTAGCTTGGATGTCGTTTAGTTGGCTGCAAGATTTTTGGAATGAATGATAAAAATTGCCGGCATACCGCTGGCAGTTTTTATTTTAATGAAATTTAAAACTCCCAGCTAAAGGCCTAAACTTCTGAACCAATGCTTCAGCGCTTCTGTGATCCGCTCCGTTTCTATCAAAAATCCATCGTGGCCGTATTCCGAATCTATTTCAATGTAAGTTGCATTTGGTATTTCAGCAGCGATGTGTTGTTGTTCCTGAACCGGGCAGAGGATATCGCTGCTGATACCGATGATCAGCGTTTTCTGAGAAATGGAATTTAATATTTTATTTACATGGCCGCCGCGGCCGCGGGCGATGTTATGACTGTCCATTGATTTCGTCAGCAGCCAGTAGCTATAGGCGTTGAATCTTCCTGCGAGTTTATTTCCCTGATAATTGATATAAGATGCGGCGCGATAATCGTCCGTTTTTTCTGCATCTGTATCCGATTGTTTTGTTACAAAATTATTGTAATTGCGATAGCTTAAAATACCGATGGCGCGTGCGGCTTTCAATCCGTTTTTTCCTGACTGCGCATCGCTGTTTTTCCAGGTAGGATCTGCTTCGATGGCCAACCTTTGCGCAGCGTGGATGCCGATTCCCCAGGCACTTTCGGTAGCAGATGTAACCAATAAAAATAAATTGCTGATCATTTCTTTTTCCAGCAGGCACCATTCAAGTGCCTGATAACCGCCCATGCTTCCACCGACGAGCAGGTAAATTTTTTCGATACCCAAATGTTCGCGCAATAAAATATGTGCCTTTACCATGTCGCGGATGCTGATGGCAGGGAAAGTATGATGATAAAATTGCTGTGTCTGGGGATCGGTACTTGACGGACCGGTGGTACCATAACAAGAGCCGAGGATATTGGCGCAAACGATAAAATATTTTTCCGGATCGATAAGATACCCGTTGCCCACTAATCCCGGCCACCACGATTCCACATCCGAATTGGCAGTGAGCGCATGACATACCCATACCACATTTGAACCGTCGGCATTCAAAGACCCATAGGTATGGTAGGCAATGTTGAGTGCGGGTAATGTTTGGCCGCCCTCAAGGGTAAAGGGATATGAAAAAATAAACTCCTTCATGAACAAATTAAAGTTTCGATATGCAAAGTAAAGGTATGGTTGGTTTACATTTGCAATAAATATGCAGCATGGTGAAGATTACACTTGACAGAACACAAGGTGACTTTGGCTTTGAAGCCCGAGATGCAGATGGCCATTCTGTTTTAATAGATGCCAGTGAATCAATTGGCGGAGCGAATTCGGGTATTCGTCCGATGCAATTGTTGCTTATGGGCCTGGGCGGTTGTAGCGGGATCGATATCGTTTCAATATTGAAAAAACAACGTGAACCGGTAGAAGGATTTTCCATGGAAGTAGAAGGTGATCGGGAACCGGGAAAAGAACCTTCACTATGGAAAAATGTTCATATCGTTTTTATATTAAAAGGAAATATAGATGTTGCGAAAGCAACAAAAGCCTGCGCGTTATCAATGGAAAAATATTGTTCGGTAGCAGAAACATTGCGCAGAGCCGGAACGATGATCACCTGGGAATCGAGAATAGTGGCTTGATATTCATCGTTTGGATGGCATTGCGGGGAACGAAGCAATGATGTGCCCCAACCGCGGCTGGTAACAAAATAATTTACAAATAAGCTTAACCGACTTTTATGCATAGAATAACCAGGGCTATCCGCACACAAACTGAGCGTACCAATGAAATGGAGCATTCCACTCCCATGTTTCTTACCAGTAGCTTTTGCTTTGATGATGCGGAAGATATGCGTGCGGCTTTTGCGGATGAAAGCGATGACAATATCTACAGCCGCTTCAGCAATCCCAATGTAAAAGAATTTACAGATAAGATGGTGGCGCTGGAAGGTGCCGAAGCTGGCTATGCTACTGCATCAGGAATGAGTGCGGTGTTTGGTTCTTTTATGGCGTTGCTTAAAAAAGGCGATCACCTCCTTTGCTGTAGTTCCATCTTTGGAAGTACGCACACCGTGATAAAAAAATACCTTCCGAATTTCGGAATCGGATACACCTACGTGCCGGCGGATAAACCGGAGGAATGGGAAGCTGCTATCAAGCCGGATACAAAAATGATCTATCTCGAAACGCCTACCAATCCCGGCCTCGATATCATTGACCTTGAGTTTGCAGGTGCGCTGGCAAAAAAGCACAACGTCCTTTTAAGCGTTGATAATTGTTTTGCCACACCGCTTGCGCAAAGACCAGTTGATTTTGGCGCCGACATTGTTGTGCATTCCGCCACCAAATGGCTCGACGGGCAAGGACGTGTTTTAGGCGGCGTTGTAGTGGGAAAAAAGGAGCTGATCAATGACATCTATTTATTTTGCCGCAGCACGGGGCCGGCACTTTCACCTTTCAATGCTTGGGTGCTTAGCAAGAGCCTTGAAACGCTGGACGTACGGATGGAGCGGCATTCGAAGAACGCTTTATTCATCGCAACGAAACTGGAAGGCCATGAAAAATTATCATCAATACGATATCCCTTCCTGAAAAGTCATCCGCAACACGAAATCGCTGTAAAGCAGATGCAGAGCGGCGGCGGGATCGTTTGTTTTGAATTGAAGGGCGGACTGGAAGCCGGGCGCAACTTTTTGAATTCATTGAAGATATTATCGCTTACGGCAAACCTTGGAGATACGAGAAGTATCGCTTCGCATCCTGCCAGTACAACGCATGCAAAGCTGACTGAAGAAGAAAGGCAGGCGGTAAATATCACACCGGGACTGATCAGGATATCGGTAGGGCTGGAGCATCAGGAAGATATTCTGGATGATATTCTTCAGGCATTGGAAGCCTGATCGCAGTGAAGTACAGATCGCAGATTTTGTTTTTTGCTAACGCAAAATTTGATTGAAGGATTACGCAGATTGGATTCGCCTCCAGCGAATTTGTGTCCGCAGATTACGCGGAGAGTGCAGATTTTTTTGCGGGGAAGACGTTAAGGTGAAAATAATTTGGAGAAGCAAAATAGAATCTGCAGAATTTATTAATCAATTGCGAAGCACAGAAATCTGCGATAATAAATGCCGCCTAATTGATCTTTTTCAACTGCTGCATCAAGGCCCGGAATTCCTTCGGCGGTTCTGCGATCAAAGTGATTTTTTCTCCATCCGGCATATCAAAGATCAGCTTGTAAGAATGCAGCGCCAATCTCGATATCATCGGCCTCTCCTCGTCATCATGCTTGCTTAGTTTGAATTTCTTTTTGACGGTAGACAACAACACAGGTTTGCCATCGCCATATAATTCGTCCACTGCCAGCGGGTGCCCGATCTCTTTAGAATGAACCCGGATCTGGTGCGTCCTTCCGGTGTGCAGCCGAAACGACACCATCGAATAATGTTTGTTGGATTCCAGCACTTCATAGCTAGTATGAGAAGGCTTGCCATTGCGGTGAACATTCATCAGGCCTTTGTGGGCGGGGTTTTCACCAATCGGCGCTTCAATCTCACCTGATGAACTTGCCGGCGATCCGATGACAATGCCGATATAATATTTTTCAACTTTCCGGTCCTCAAAAAGTTTGGAAAGATACTTATGAGTTGCTTCGTTTTTTGCAAAAAGTACCAATCCGCTGGTATCTTTATCCAGCCGATGGACCGTAAAAATATCGCCGTATTTATCGCGCAGGTACTCCTTCAGCGATTTTTCAGATTGTTCCCTGTCAGGAATAGTAAGCAATCCCGAAGGTTTGTTGATAGCAACAAGATCCTCGTTTTCAAAAACGACGGTGAAATTATTTTTTGCCAACTTGATTCTTTTTAAATTCTTTCTTTTCGCTGTGCGTTTTAAACTTCCGGGCTTTAGGGATCTTCACTTCTTTTTCGCGAACAATTTTTTTACTTTCAGGAATAGCCACCTCACCGATTGCTGCCGCAATTTCTTTGTCGGTTAATTTTTTCTCAGCTGGTTTTTTATCCGCAGTTTTGGCCGCTTGTTTTTCTTCCGCCAGAGAAATTTTTTCAGGAGACACCTTGCCACTTTTCTTTTTGGATTCATTCATGTATTTCAATAAACGAATCTCTTTTTCGCTGAGGTAACGCCACTTGCTACGTTCCACATTTTTCTTCGTGAGCCCGGCGTACATCACACGGTCAAGTCCTTTTACATCATAGCCAAGCGATTCGAAAATACGGCGTACAATCCTGTTGCGCCCGCTGTGAATTTCAATTCCTATGATAGATTTGTCTTTGCTGTCTGCATAAGCAAGACTATCAACCAACACCAATCCGTCTTCCAATGTAAGTCCGGCCAGTATTTCATCGAAATGCGCTTTCGTAAGATTCTTATCCAGCTTCACTTCGTAGATCTTTTTTATTTCATAACTGGGATGCGAAAGTTTTTGAGTAAGATCGCCATCGTTGGTGAGTAATAATACGCCAGAGGTATTTCGATCCAGGCGCCCGATCGGGTAAACCCTTTCTGTGGTTGCTTTCTGAATCAGTTGCAAAACGGTCTTGCGCCCTTGAGGATCATCTGTTGTGGTGATGTAATCTTTTGGTTTATTTAGTAAGATGTAAACAAGGTTTTTTGTGACGAACAATTTCTTGCCGTTAAAAAAAATCTCATCGTTCGGCTGCACTTTATAGCCAGGTTCTGTTGCCGGTGCGCCATTTACTTTAACTAAACCTTTGGTGATCAGTTCAACGGCATCCCTGCGCGATGAAACGCCGCAGTGCGCCAAAAATTTGTTCAACGGCATTACTTCATCCGTAGTCTTTTGATTAACAGCCGAAACTTTCGTTGCTTTCGGCAGCGCAGCGGTATTTGCAATTGCTCTGGAAACGGTGTCTGCGCCGGTTTTAGCCGGTGTGGAAGTGCCGTTTTTCTTTGCCATCCTGGCCTGGTATTTTTCCTCTTTCAGTTTATCAAAGTAGGCGTTCTTTTCTTTGCGGGCCTGTTTTTTTTCCTGGCGGAACTGTTCTTTTACAACGCTGTTTTTCTTTTTAGCGGTAAATTTTTTAAAAGCATCCTGGCTCATAATGTAGATTTTTGCTGTTTTCCAACAGTACATGAGCCGTAAAGGTACATTAAAAAAGCGCAATGTTACCTGCGCTTTGTATAATAAGGGTATTGGGTAAAACGAGTCTGAAACGGATATTTCATAACGGATAATTCCCTCACATTCTAACATTTCGCAGAAACTAATAACTCTTACATTTAAAAATCCATTCTAAAATTATCCATTAACCTTATTTTGCTGATTTGTCTTCAGAACGATGCTTTCCACGACTATCCTTCTTCATCTCGTCCCATTTTTTTTGCTGATCGGCAGTCAACACGCTTTTGCGTTGTTCTTTTGCTGCGTCTTTAAGAGATTTTATTTTTGCTTTTTTTGCATCGGCGCTTAATGATTTATCTTCTTTCACCGCTTTCATCTGGGCACGTGTAGCATCTTGCTGGGATCTTAATTTTGCTTCCTGGTCGTTGCTCAGACCAAGTTTTGTTTTCATTTCCGCTGCTCTTTTATCCTGCATTTCTTTTCTTTTCGCCTGCATGTTGGCTTTATTTTGAGTCAACTGTTTCTTTTGATCTGCAGTGAACACGCCCTGCATTTTGGCTTTTTTATCTTCCCTGCTCAACGTTTTATCTTCACGGATGCTTTTTAATTGCGACTTTTGAGCATCGGATAAGTTGATATCCTTCATCATTTCTTTGTGACCGCCGTGTTTGCCGTGCTTGTGTTGCTTAAAACTCTTGTCTGTGGGAGTTTTTGTGGGTTCCTGGGCAGAAGCGCTTAATGTAAAAGCTGCAAATGCCAGGGATAAAGCGATTATTTTTTTCATGGTTGGTGTAATTTAATTTTAATTTTTGTTACGGGGAGATAGACGCGACAAGGAGAAAATGGTTTAATAAAATAAATGTTAATGATTAGTTTAGGGCTTAGTGATTAGAGGTTGGAATGACGGTATTGTGATCCTACCTAAACACTAAACTTCTAAACTATTTTGAACGAAATCGCCGGTGGCGTGTACAGTATTATATGAAAGTAATCTTCGGTATCTTATTATCACTTAACTTCCTGGTTTCCAGCGGGCAATCGGCATCGAACAGCTCACACGTAAACTTCTCCGGGCTTGACCGGTCGTTTTCATCCGCTGCAATTTCATCAGCGAATGCGACCATCCAGCTTAATAAATGGCGGCAACAAACACAATTGCAGCCGGAAGATGCCACTGCGTGGCTAAATTATTATAACTGGCAGGACCGGGAAAAATCCGGGACTACAGGTGACAAAAAAGAAGCGCTTCAGCATATTTTTAAGTCGGCCGAAAGATCTATCGCCGGAACATGGCAATATTCATTGATGACTTTTCTGAAATCGGGAAAGCGCGACAGCAGCGCACTTTTTGATGCTGTTACCCGCTCAGACGAAAAAGCTACATTATATCCATATGTCGTTCAGTATGCTTTGATCCGGGAAAATAAATTTTTGCTTGCGCAATATTGTGAAGATGTAAATCGTACAAATCCATTGTCGCCGCTGATGTACGAATACCATTACAATGCATTGATGTCGGCGGGGCAACAGGCGACGATCTACGCAAGAGGACTCAACGATCTCGTTCCGATGGCTGTGTTGCAGCAGGTTTACGGCGTTCGCAAAGACGTTCACTTAAAATATTATGAAGGTTCCGCTGCCGAAAATTCCTATCTGTGTCTTTCGGCAGGCAAAGATGAACTGACAAAATATCCCAACGCGATTTATACAGGGTTGCTTATAAAGCTGGGTTCGGAAGAAGAATTGAAGAAACATTATGAATCAAATTTGTCGTTTGCCAGACTTGATGCGACAGCAGCGTTGTCGGCCGATGAGGCGATTGTTTATAAAAATTACCTGCCGGCGTTTATTCTGCTTTACCGGATGTATAAAAAAAGCAACGATCCGCAATTGCCACTACTTGAAAAGCGGCTTCGCAAACTTGCACAACTAACGGCCACTGGCGATAAAATAGATCAGCTGATCGCGGAATAAAACGAATGGAACCATCACGGCCAACATACAAAACGCTGAGTGACGAAGCTTTGCTGTCCTTTTTGCAAAAGGGTAACGCGATGGCGTTTGATGAATTGTATGGTCGTTACGGACAAAAAATATTCAGTTATTTTTTCAGGATGTTGTGGAAGGACAAAGAACTGGCGGAAGACATGACGCAGGATCTTTTTATGAAACTGATCAGGCACGCACAAAATTTCTCTGCTGACAGGAATTTTTTTACCTGGGTGTACAGCATTGCCAACAATATGTGTAAAAACGAATACAGGAAAAAAGAAGTTCGCGCGCGGCACCACCAGTTGCAGAAACCGCAATTGGCTACGGATGCCGTCAATCCTGATATGCGGCGGTTCAGGGAAGCGGTTCACCATTGTACAAACGAATTGGCGGAAGAAAAGAAAGCGTTGTACATTTTGAGGTTCCAGGAAAATCTCACTGTGCCAGACATCAGTAAAATACTGAACATCGCTGAAGGTACTGTGAAATCAAGGATATTTTACCTGTTGAAAGAGATGAAAGAGAAGCTAAAAGAATTTGAAACATTATCTATTTACCCATAAATAATTTTTTATGCAGGCAGATGAGATCATACAACAAAAAGAATGGAGTGAATTAAATGCAGCGGAAAAAGTACTGCTGCTTGAACTCGCATCCAATGAGCAGGAATATAACCTTGTAAAAAAAATGCTGCAGATCTTCGCAGAAGAACCTGGCGACGTGCCGATGATAGGAAAACATGTGCGACATGAATTGCATGCGGAACTTCCAAAATCTGAAGTGCGGCCAATTGTATTTTATAAATATGCAGCTGCAGCGGCCATTTTGATTGCAGTTATTACAGGGGTTATTTTTCTGAAAAAAGATAAGCAAACACGTGACATTGTAAAAAATGATACGATTGCCAGGCCGGTAGAGCAGGTCGCAATCCGGCAGCAGCCGATTGTTACCGCAATCGACACTGCGGCCAGTTCGCCGAAAAGCATTGTTCCGTCACAACAGCAGAATGTGGTGAACCTCGTGCCTGCGCCAACGCGTGTTATCGCTGATCCCGTGCCGCAAGAACCTGTTTACGCCGTTGTCAGTACTTCAGTAAAATCCCACGACGAATTATTAGATCTTGTTACGGAGATCTATTGAATGAATAATATTTTAATGGATAATTAATAATTTTTATCAAGGTCTGCCATTTGGCAGACTTTCTCATTTTTTAACCTTATCAATTATCCATAAAAAATTACCCATCGGGAAATTGGGAATGATTGAACGATTTTGAAAGTGCCGTGTACAGATAAGAAAATTAATTATGAAAAAAATAATTCTCTCTTCATTAGTTGCTATTGCAGCTTTGTGTTATGCGGCATCTTGTTCTGCACAAATCGCCGGCAACGCCGTAACAAGCGGTAACATTACTTATAATACACCTTATCAAAGTACGCAGGTCAATCTTGGTATCAATAATTACGGCTCTGCAAATTTTTCTCCCCTGCTGGAAGCCAATGTGATGATCAACGTGAAAGCTACTTCTTATGTGGCCATTTTCAGTCTCACTCAATTTGGCAAAACAGTGGAAGAAGCGGAAGCTGCGATGCGCACGCGCACAGACATTTTTCAAAACATGCTGAAACAACAAGGATTGAGTGCTCAATTCATCTTCACCGACCCGGTGAGCATGGTGCCGGCTTATGAAACGGAAGTAACTGAAAAAAAACTAAGCAAGACTTTCAATGAAGTGCCGGCGGGATTTGAAATGAAGAAAAATGTACACGTTACTTTTAAAGAGCAAAACCAGATCAACGAGATCGTTGCGCTTGCTGCAAAAGCGGAAGTGTACGACCTCGTAAAAGTAGACTACAATGTAGAAGACAAGGATGCGATCTTATCGCAATTGAGAAATGAAGCATTGAGGATTTTGATGGAAAAGAAAGCAGTGCTTGAAAAAGCCGGCATCCGCACCCGTTTCAATAATGTGGGAGAAATGCAGGGCGAAGCGCTTCCTGCAGAGCGATATGCGCAGTATACCGCATTTAAAACAGGCATGGCACCTTACTACGCCATCACTACAAAAAAAGATAAACCAGTTCAAACGCTGCAATACAATTACGCCGACAAACAGAAAACAAGTTATTATGACAAGGTTGCCGACAAACAATTTGACAAAGTCATCAATCCTGTTGTGAACGAACCAATGGTGCAGATCTATTTTTCTTTGAAAGGTCAGTACACCATTTACGATGCAGAAACAGAGACGGCAGACAAGGCTTACAATGCAAAAGTGAGGGAAATTCAATTGCGCGAAATGGAACTGAATCTTGAATTGAAAAAGAAAGAATTGGGGATCGTGTACAAACAGGTTCCATCGCCGGTAAAAAAAGTAAAAAGTACAATCGAAGTGGACTGACCGGATAGTTTTTTAGCCAGTTGAAAAAAATTACAAGGATTATAAAGCGTTGCATTTGCCTTTATTTTCAAAAAAATATTTACTGCATCAAAAAGAATCTCATGAAAAAAAATTATCCGGGCAAAATAAAGCTGCTTGCATTTCTACTTCAAACATGTTTTGTCTGCATTACCATGGCGCAGCATTCGGGAAACATTGTGTATCGAGATACTGAATATTATGATCAGGTCTTTAATAACAGAAGTGTTCAGAAATTTTATATCTCCGATACTGATATGCAAATATCAGTGAGCGTGTTGCTGAATCAGAAGCCGGATAAATACGTTGTCACACTTGGCGTAAATCAGGAGGCAAAAACGCCTAAACTTGCGCTGGCAGGTGTTAATGCAAGGATATCAAAATTTATTTCACAGCTTAAACAATACGGGGTCAATAAGGAAAATATCTTTGTCGATTTCATTTCTCAAACAAAGGTGTACGACTTTGATAAGGTCGCAACGGAAAAAAATAGCTATGAACAACTGGAAAAAGGTTTTGAAATCAAAAAGAATGTGATCATTCAACTAAGCCGTAATGATCAGATAGAACAAATTATTTCTGAAGCTTCCGAAAGCGAAATTTATGATATTGTAAAGGTTGAATATTTAAACAACGATATGGAAGCAATCTATGCAAAGCTGCTTGACGAAGCAAAAATGATAGGTGAAAAAAAGCAAATGAACTACATTCAAAAATTCAGCCCGAGGATCGTTGGACTTCCATCTGCAAGTGATAGATTTTATTATTCTTTTCCGAAAGATCAATATAAGCAGTATGAAGCAGCCGAAAGTTCCTCGTTGGTTAATTATGGTTACAATGACTATAATGTAAGAAAGATCGCACGCAAAAATCATACATCGTATTACGACGGACTTAATTATTCCGGCTTTGATAAAGTGATCAACAATGGCGATCCGGAACCTTGCATACAATATGTATTAACGCTAAATGTGAGATACGCGTTGCAAAAAAGTTTGTAGCAATTTTACCGCAATGCGCAGATAGTCTCGATGTTCAATGACTTTGAATGTAGTTGATCTGCGTACTTGCGGTAAAAAATTCCGTCAAAGCAGGATCGATCTGCACAGCGATTTTTATATCGAAACCTGTGCGTCTTCTTTATCTTTATTTGCAAGCTGCCCGCAAGCCGCGTCGATATCCTTTCCGCGGCTGTGGCGAACGCGAACATTCACTTTATGTTTTACTAAATAGTCGGTAAAGATCTGCGTGCTGTCTTCGTCCGATTTTTCAAAAGCAATTCCTGATACGGAATTATATTCGATCACATTTACCAGGTGTGTAGGAATTTTCCGATAAACTTTTACGAGTTCTTCTGCATCTTCCAGACTATCGTTTTCGCCGCTCAACAAAACATATTCAAGCGTGATGTCGTTCTTTGTTTGATCGTAAAAATAATTCAGCGCTTCGATCAACGCAGCAATATTGTTGGTTTCATTGATCGCCATAATGCGGTTTCGTTTTTCATCCGTAGCTGCGTGCAACGAAAGCGCTAAGTTGAAACGTACTTTGTCATCACCCAGTTGCCTGATCATCTTCGCAACACCAGCGGTAGAAACCGTAATTCTTTTCGGGCTCATTGCCATGCTGTCGCTCGCCGTGATTCTTTCTATTGATTTCAATACGTTCTTGTAATTCAACAACGGTTCGCCCATGCCCATGTATACAATGTTGGTAAGCTTTGTTCCATACATTTTTTCGCTTTGTTCGTTGAGCAATGCTACCTGGTCGTATATTTCATCAAAATGCAGGTTTCTCTTGCGGTCCATCAGCCCCGTTGCGCAGAATTTGCAGGCAAGGCTACAGCCGATCTGTGAAGAAACACAGGCTGTATTCCTTTTTTCGGTCGGGATGATCACGCCTTCGATCATGTGGCCATCAAAAGTTTTAAAACGTGATTTCAATGTGCCATCACTGCTGTGTTGCGTTGCATCAACGGTGATCGGGTTGAGTTCGAATTCTTCCGCCAGTTTTTTGCGCAGTTCCAGCGATAAATTGCTCATATCCTCGAAACTGCGGGCATTCTTTTTCCATAGCCATTCGTAGGCCTGGATGGCGCGGAATTTTTTATCTCCGATGGATTCAAAGTATTCTTTTAACTGCGGAAGACTTAATTCGCGGATGTTTTTCCTGACTGACATAACTGCAAAGATAAGGAAAGACAGGCTCAGGCTGACAGTATCCAGGTATCTGGCTGAAGAATTTCATTTAACTTGCGGTGCAAATATTTTAACATGGAAAATTCTTCAGCTGTTTATATCATTGATTCCGTAAGAACGCCGGTTGGCAAATATGGTGGCGCACTGAGCAACAGCCGCCCGGATGACCTGCTGGCTCACGTTATCAAAGCGTTATTGCTTCGCAATGAAAGTATCGATGTAAATGCTATTGAGGACGTGATTGCCGGCGCTGCCAATCAAAGTGGCGAAGACAACCGAAATGTGGCCCGCATGGCGGCTTTGCTGGCAGGGCTCCCGGTAACCGTAGCCGGCAATACTGTTAACCGGCTTTGCGCGAGCGGCTTACAGGCCATCATGGACAGTGCCAGGACCATTGCATGCGGCGATGCCGAACTTATGATTGCTGGCGGCGTGGAGAGTATGAGCCGTGCGCCATTTGTAATGCCAAAGTCAACAAGCGCTTTCGATCGCAACGCGCAGATATTTGATACAACGATGGGTTGGAGATTTATCAATCCAGCTTTGAGCGGCTTGTATCATCCATATACGATGGGCGAAACTGCGGAGAATGTTGCGAAGCAATGGAATATCAGTCGCGAGGCCCAGGATGAATTTTCCATGAACAGCCAGGAAAAATATTTTGCCGCGCAAAAGGCAGATCGTTTCAAGGAAGAGATCGTTCCGGTAAAGATAAAAGCAGGAAAAGAAACAGTTGATTTTTCACAAGACGAACATCCAAGATTATCATCGCTGGAAAAGCTGGCACAACTGAAGCCCGCTTTTATGGGGGATGGAACAGTGACTGCCGGAAACAGCAGCGGCATCAACGATGGTGCAGCGGCGATGTTGCTGGCAAGCGGAGGCGCTGTAAAGAAATTCGGATTGAAACCAATTGCGAAGATTGTGGGAATGGCGGTAACGGGCGTTGATCCGGCGATCATGGGTATTGGTCCGGTGCCGGCTACCAACAAGGCTTTGAGCCGTGCAGGACTTACCATCAATGATATCGATCTTGTTGAATTAAATGAAGCATTTGCTTCTCAAAGTCTGGCTTGTATCCACGATCTTGGATTGGATAAAAATAGAGTGAATGTGAATGGCGGCGCCATTTCTATCGGTCATCCGCTTGGCTGTAGTGGTGTGCGTATTTCCACCACGCTTTTGCATGAAATGAAAAAAAGAAAAAGCAGATATGGTCTTGCTGCGATGTGTGTAGGGGTGGGCCAGGGTGCAGCGATCATTTATGAAGCTGTAAGTGAATAGTATAGTGAATTGTGCCAGTGGGGAATAAGTAAATAAAGCGATCGGTGTTTCATTCACTCATCGATCTATTTACTTACTTACTCACAATTTATAGAGCAATTTCCTGATAAGCCTGTAATTCACAGTCACACATAGCACCATCAACACCGCAGCAACGATCAATACCATCGGGTGAATAACAGGCGACAATACTTCTCTTCCGTTCAAAAAAGTTTGCTGAAAAAGATATTGCAGTATTTCTGTAAAAACCAATGCAGAGATGATGATGATGGCATAAACAGGTATCCATTTTTTAGCCACCGTTTTACTCAACCATCCGGGTGAATAACCCAACATGAGTAGCAACTGTAGATTGTCTTTGCTTCGCGCGATCATCAATTGCAGGTAGAAAGAAAACAGCATCATTGCCAGCAAGATCACTAATATTGCGAAGCCGCCCAGGCCGCTCACTATAGCTTGTAATATTTGCTTAACACGGCCGAATTTCGTTTTATCTTTATTTACATGATAATCCTTTTGCTCAAGATATTTGAGCAGATCGGTATTGTTGGCATCCACTGTTTTGATATAAACCCTTGAAGCCGGCGGATCCACACACCCTTCCAGGTTTTTATTGGCCCACTGTAGAAATTCTTCCGGTACCACTACAGAGTTAATGCGGTCGGAAATGGCGATTATATGTCCACGCAATTCGATCGATCTTCCGGTGCGGCCCGAACATTCCAGCATGATATTGATTACGCCGATGCTGCTCGCCGAAAGTTGGGGCAGATCCTGCGCGGTGGCAAACACGTTGTACATTTCCAGAAAATCAGATGAGAAAATAATCGGCACATCTTCCTGTCCGGGATGCCAGCTAAAAGATGGAGGCAAGATGTCGAGGAAATTATCTTGTATGGATTCTAAAAAAAGATCCGTGCTGTGGATGATGTTTGCTGCGTTTGCCCGCACTCTGAATTGATTGCTTACCAGCGGCGCCGCATCGCTGACAAATGCATGTGTTTTCATTTCAGAAATATCAGCACTTGTAAACCGGTGATCTTCGGCCATGTTCGCGTCTGTTATATTCTTCGTCACCGAAATAAAATCAAAGCCATCTTTCCGCGGATTCTTGTCTTTGATGAGCAGGTTTACATTATAATACATCTGTACCGAGCAAAGCAACAACAGCACGCCAATTCCCAACCCAATGGAACTGATGATGCGGGAAGAACGTTTTTCACCGACGTTTAGAAAAGTGGCAATATGTTTGAAAGATAATTTCATTTGGTGGAGCGTTTTAAATTACTAATTAACAATTGAAATGAATAATTTTTCAGGTTCGAAATGCCTTCCTATATGGGAAAACTATACGATTTAAAAATTATTAGTGATTCATTATTAATTATTAATTACAGGTTCAGAATTCTGTTGGCCTTAAAATATTCTATCGGCTTCAGGTCGGCAAGTATGATGGCTGCTCCTCTTTTTGTTGCTTCTTCTTCGATAAGCGCCATCGCTTTTTTCCGGTTGTTTTCGTCCAGGTGGCTAAAGGGTTCATCCATCAATATAAAATCAAATGGCTGTTGTAAGGCGCGTACGATGGCGATGCGCTGCTGCTCGCCATAACTGCATGTTTTTCCGGGTTGATTTAATTTTGTAGAAACACCTAATGCACCTGTCATGGATTCTATCTGCGATTGGGAATGAAACGGCTGTAACATTCGTTTGATGTCGATATTTTCCCGCGCAGTCTGCTCCGGAAAGATCCGCAGATCCTGGAAGATAACGCTCAGGTGCGTTTGGCGGTTCTTTGCAAAATCTTCCGGTGAAAATGTTTTTGTATTTTTTCCATCAAACAAGATACTGCCATGGTAATCTTTCCTTAATCCATACAAAAAATGCACAAGCGACGTTTTGCCGCTTCCGCTTGGGGCCACTATCTGCAGCCTGTCGCCTTTGTGAATGGTGATATGCTCGTTCCATATCTGCGATCTTTCGATCTTTTCTTTCTCAAGAAAATCAGGAAAAAGGTTTTGTAAAACAATGTTGGTCATCTTTAGTAATTGTCTTTTGTAGCAGATAGTTTTAATGAATAATTTTTTATTGGATAATTCCGTGATGCAGATGGACGGCGAAAGCTCCTGCTGTATAATTTAAAATAATTATCAATTATCCATTAAAATTATCCATTAAATCAAAAGCCGTCAAAGAAAATAATTGACGGCTTTTGAGTATGATTAATTATGAAATTAATGACTTATTACAGGGGCCATGGTGGTATCAGCTGTTGCATCGTTATCCCAGCTTTCCCATTGGCGCCGTTGTTTTTCTTTTTGAAGTTTATTCAGTACAGCAATCTTTCCAAGATAATCATTCAGTTGCTTAAGACTGTTTGTTCCTTTATCCAAAAGATTTATTTCGATGTGTTGTTTTAAGCCGCCATCGCTGAAATCGCCGCCTTTTGCAATGGCGTTATCCCACATTTTTGCAGATGCAACGAAGATTTCATTTTCGATGCTGTCTTTTACATCGTCTTTCATCGCGCCGAAAATGTACTGAAAGTTTACATAAGTGCCTACAGGGCTGCCGGAGATCTTGCTTAAATAATCGGGAGAAGTTCCTGGTCCGGTAATATATTTATCTACCGCATCTTTGTTGTTACCGATGGCGAAATAATTATCATTGCTGTTGTAAGAAATCTTATTATCAAGTCCGCCCATTCCGGATTCGCCACCTGCCTTTTTACCGGCTTCGATCAGCTTTGCGAAAGCCGCTTTATCGCCGATAGAAGTGGCAAACAAAAAGCTGGCATCTTTCCCTTTTGCGGAATCGCGTTTAAGATCGCTCACTACGAAAAGAATATCGCCTTTATTTGCTTTGATGAAATCGTCTACCGTAAATCCTACATAGCCCGCGCCCATGTTTGCAAAACCTTCAAGGCCGGCGAGTTTCAAAAATTCACGGATACCTTCCGGTTTGAAATTCATTGCAAAAAATGCCGCCACGTCTTTTGATGGAACTTTCCTGGCCATATCGCTGCTGATGCTGCTGCCACTATATTTCTTCCAGAGAGCGGTCATTTCTTTTCCTGAATAGGATTTGATGTCTGCAACGATCTGGCCGTTTTCAAAACTTGCAGTTGCTGTTGTAATGGCCCCTTCTGTAAGCTTGCTGATGTTCATCATGCTCAATGATGCAAGTGCGGAAGATCCTTTGTTGAACGCTTCGCCATTTAGCCAAAAATGCACATCGCCTTTGGTGTTCATGAGTTCAGAAAATTTTTCGTCTTTAGCAAGGCTCGCGTCTTCTTTAAGATTGTATAATTGCGCAGCGGCAATTGTTCCGTCCCTGTAAGTGACAGGTTTCGGAACGGAATCAAAGTCGTCAAACCTGCTGTGGCGGTCCATTTCGTTCATTTCGGGTGCGTCGATCACAACGATAAACTTGTCTTTGTTCCAGGAAGTGGTTACTTTATCTTTTGCTACATAGCTGATACCGTCTTTTTCGGATGGCGTGCCGCCCTTACTTGTTTCTGTTGCAAATTGTTTGAATTTAGCAGCATCTTTTAAAGTTCCTACGATGCTCACATATCCACCGAGAGAATCTTTCTTTATGAAAATGATAAGATCGTTCTTAATGTCGATGCCGGTATTTTCAGGATTGTCGAGCGCAGTTTTCAGGTAAGCAGAAACGTTGCTGTCTGCACTGGCTTCTTTAAATAGTTCACTTTTTTTGATCTCTTCCCAGGGAAGCTTAGCATTCAATGATTCACCGTTAAGATGAACTACCACAGCTGCATCTTTGGGAATGTAAACTCCCTGCTTGTTGGAGGATTTTGAGCAGGAAGCAAATATCAGTATTGCGGCGATGGCAATGAGTATTGAAGAAAAACGTGTTTGCATAAAATTGATTTTGTATTAATACGGAAAAGTTTTTTTTGTAACCCCGTAATATATTATTTATTTATTCGTGAAAAAATCTATAAGCGCCGTCGAAGATAAGGTTTGTTGTTCACCTTTCGAAAGGTCTTTCACCACACATGTTTTCAATTCCACTTCTTTGCTGCCGATGATAACGGCAAAGGGTATGTTTTTCTTTTCCGCATACCTGAATTGCTTATCCATTTTGGCACTTTCGTGATATAACTCGCAGGAAACTCCGGCGGCCCGAAGCTCCTGCATCAGTTCAAATGCATACCCACTTTCGTTTTCCCCAAGATGGAAGAACAATGCTTTGGTGCTGATCTGCAGATTTTCGGGAAACAGGTTGAGTTCTTCCAGCACATCATAGATACGATCCACGCCGAAGCTGATGCCTACGCCGGGAACATTTGGCACACCAAACAATCCCGTAAGGTCGTCATAGCGCCCGCCACCGCCAATGCTGCCCATTTTCACAGAAGCCGGACCCTTTACCTCAAAAATAACGCCCGTGTAATAATTCAGTCCGCGCGCCAATGTAAAATCGACTCCAACATTCGTATTGGTTGTTTTCTGTAACAGATATTTTAATTCTGAAATTCCTTTTCCCGCAGTTTCATTTCCGGTAAACAGCGTTTCGATAAGCGCTATCTTTTCTTCATTGCTACCGGTGACGTTAAGATAATTTTCAACGATCGCTACCTGTTCATTTGAAAGTCCGCGCTGCGCCAGCTCTTCCTTCACCTTGTCTATCCCGATCTTGTCAAGTTTGTCTATCGCAACGGTTATATCGGTCATGAATTTTTCGCCACCGCAAATTTCTGCAAGTGCAGCAAGTATCTTACGGCTGTTGATCTTCAGTTCGTAATTTTTCAAGCCTAGTTTTGTGAAAGCGGCGTTATAGATATTCGCCAATTCCACTTCATTTAAAAGGGCAGTGCTTCCTACCACATCGGCGTCACATTGTGTAAACTCGCGGTAGCGGCCCTTTTGCGGCCGGTCGGCGCGCCACACAGGCTGTATCTGGTAGCGTTTGAAGGGAAATGTAAGGTGGCCATAATTCATGGCTACATACCTTGCAAAAGGAATGGTGAGATCGTATTTTAATGCACGTTCGGTAAGTTCGGAAGTGTTTTTTCCTTCCATTAATTTTTCAAAACCTGCCTTGGCTTTGTCAATATTCTTAGGGTCGTTCAGCCCGTTATTAAGTATTTTAAAGATCAGCTTGTCGCCTTCTTCCCCATACTTGCCCATGAGTGTTTCAAGATTCTCCATAGCGGGTGTTTCCAGTGGCTGAAACCCATAGAGTTCAAAAACGGCCCTGATGGTATTTAGTATGTACGTTCTTTTCCTGACTGTATCAGCAGAAAAATCGCGGGTGCCTTGCGGGATGGATGGTTTTGCCATTACTGCTGTAAAGTTTGTTGTTGTTCCTTATAATTTTCAATGATGGCATCGGCGGCCCGGTCGATCAGGTGATACACTTCTTCGTAGCCGTCTTCATCACCATACCAGGGGTCGGGCACATTTTTGTTTGTGCTGCTACGCAATTCATTTAAGAACAGATCTACTTTTGCACTATCGAAGTCGGCGCCGCTGATGTTCTGGATATCGCGCATTACGTCGTCGGCCATCGCGTATATCTTATCATAGGCAGCGATATCCTGCCTTTCAAATTTACGTGAAACCTGCCTGCTGATATCTATACCGTACTTTTTTGCCACTTTCTGACTCAGGTGATGCGGAGCCTCGCCGGTATGAAAGCCGTTGGTACCGGCACTTTCGATCGTCCAGTCAAGACCTGCATCCTGTGCTTTTTTTTGTAAA
>JAATFP010000043.1 GCA_015655125.1 Chitinophagales bacterium
GCAGCCTGTTGCCAGGCACAATTGAAGGATTTCAAGTTCCGCAATTTCACCCAGGAAGATGGTCTCCCCAGTAACGAGAGTTATTTCGTTTTCCGCGATAGTAAAAACTATTTGTGGATGACTACCGACCAGGGTGTGGTGCGTTTCAACGGCGTTAGAATGGAGCATTTTGATTTGCCGGATAATGTGGTGTTCAAAATCCGGGAGGACAGTAAAGGGCGCGTATGGTTCTTTTCAAGAACAGGTAAGCTGGCTTATTTTTTCAATGGAAAAATAGTTCCTTATGCACTCAATGACGTCATTATCCGCGAGATCGAGAACCTGGTGATCGTTGATGCATACGTAAATGAAAATGATGATATTTTTTTAAACACCGTTGGCAATTACAACTACATTATTCATTCTTCGGGAACGATTGAAAAGAAACTTGTTTTTTTAGCAAGAAACTACGACCCCACTGTTATAGATATTACACAAATCAATGATGGACGTTTTTTTGCCACCCGCAGTTGGTACAACTCTTACGGCGATCAACTCAAAATAAATTTAAATACAAATACACCCGGTTATATAAAACATTTCATGCTAGCTGTTCCCGTGGATAATTACAATCATTCGGGTTGTGTTTTTAATCAGTATTTTTTTGTGTTTGCTGGTAAAATGCTGGTACGGCTAAATCCGGACGGTACCCTGTTGAAACTTAAATTCCCCGCAGATATCCTTTGCATCCAGGCATCCGGAAAAAATCTTTGGGTTGGAACATTAAAAAATGGCGCTTTTTTATTGGATGAAAATCTGAACCACCTGGAACCGGAGCCTATCCTTAACGGCATCAGCGTTACTTCAGTTGCTTTGGACTATGAGGCAGGAACGTGGTTTTCAACACTGGAGAAAGGAGTATATTATCTTAAAACTCAAAATGTTTATGCGCTCAAAGGCGATACGGCACTTGCTCATCCCATCTCGAGGTTGTACAATATGGGCGACAGTCAGCTGGTATTTACAAATGAGCAAGGTATCTACAAGTTGCTGAACGGTAAGGTTTCTTGCGTGGCTAAAAAACAAAATGACAATATCAGCGACATCAAGTATGCCAATAACAAACTGGTTATGGCCGGTAAGTTGCGAACCAGCCTGATGGAATCTTCCGCATACAATACAATAAAAGTAAACGACCGGTCCATCGGCGACATTTTATTTGTTCAGGCAACATCTGAATTGGGAATTACAAAATCTAATTTTCTGAATGCTGTTATCAGCATCATGATGCAGCGTATAGATCTTGGCAAAGGAGAAAATCAGTTGCTGCCCGTTAACGCTTTAGCCGTTCCGGGGCAACTACCTTTTAGTGGAGTTTTCTATTACATGGATTCCAGCGGAAAGAATTGGGTAGGGTCTGTAAATAATGTATTTAATGCAGATAGCGACTTTAAGTTTGTGGTTCCCGTTGACTCTGCAAGTCCGCTTTTTGGAAAGGCCATGACCAATATGCGGCAGATGAAGAACAATATCTTTGCGCTGGGAACCAGGTTTGGCGGCATTTTCCTGATGAGGGACAATAAAATAATTGCCACGATAACCGATAAGGATGGACTCCTGGGCAATTCTGTAAAGTACCTGATGCCACTTGATGATCAACTGTGGGTAGTAACCAACCGGGGCATTTCCGTGATCAGCTTTTCGTCTTTTTCGCCCATTACCTATACCATTAAAAATCTCGGAAAAAATGAAGGATTTGATAATCTTATTATCAAGCAGCTTATTCTTTTTCAAAATAATATCGTAGCTGCTACCAGCGAAGGTTTATTTGTTTTGGAAAAGCCGGGTACATTTATTTCCCCATCCCAACCGGAGGCGTTACCATTTTATATCCGGTCTGTTAATTATTATAAAGGCGATACATCCGGCATCGGATCTATCACTGTGCCGTATAGAAATAACCGGCTCAAGATATTTTTTGAAGCAGTTTGTTTTAATTCTCCCGACGAAATAAATTATTACTATCGTTTTAATAAAAATGGCAGCGGCTGGCAAACGATCACTGGCAATGAATTGCCGCTTGAAAATCTTTCACCAGGTGTATACAACCTCGAAATGAAAGCCGGCATTACAACTCAAAACCGATATTCGCAGATAGTAAGTTTTTTGATCACCATCGAAAAGCCATGGTGGCAGAACGGCTGGCTCAAAGTGGCGGCAATAGCAGTTATCATTACAATGGGCCTTCTGTTGTATAAAGTCCGCATTAACCAGATCACCAAAAAAGCAGCGCGGCAAACAGAACTTAACACGCGCATGATCGAACTGGAGCAAACAGCGTTGCGATCGCAGATGAACCCGCATTTTATTTTCAACAGCCTCACTTCCATTCAGCAACTCATCATCAGCGGAAAAGCAATGGCTGCAAATGAACACCTCGTAAAATTTGCGCGGCTTATCCGCAAAACGCTGGAAATATCCGCGCGGCCGTACATCCGGATTTCGGAAGAAAAAGCATACCTGTCGGAATATCTTTACCTGGAGCAGCTTCGCATACCGGGAGAATTTGTTTATGAGATACGGATAGATCCGTCGATAGATGCCAACCGAACGGAAATACCCAACATGATGCTGCAACCGATCGTGGAAAATTGTATCCGTCATGGAATAAAACACCTGGAACACAGAAAAGGGATGATCGGGATATTGATGAAAAAGGAAGGGAACATGATCGTATGTATCATTTCCGACAATGGCGTGGGCCGCAATAGCACCGACAAGCAAGGCAGAAATGTTTTTACAAAACAAAAAAGTTATGGAATGGAAATTGTGCGCAAAAGACTCGAACTACAACCGGGCAAAGAAGATTCATCGGTGCCGCTTGAAATAAAAGATCTGCTGAATGCTGATGGCACGGCAGCCGGCACGGAAGTAACCATACAATTACCTTTTAAAATAATAAATGCATGATAAGAGCCGTACATATTGAGGACGAACCGGGCAACATCGGGCTACTGGAGAGCCTTATTGAAAACTGTTGTAAGGATAAGGTATTGCTGGATGGCAACGCGCGTACCGTTCCGGATGCGGTTTTATTGATAAAAAATAAAAAACCGCAACTCGTTTTTCTGGATATCGAGCTTAACCAGGGAAGCGCTTTTGAGTTGCTCGAGCAATTGCGTCCCATCGATTTTGAGGTGATATTTATCACAGCTTTCAACGATTATGCAGTTAAGGCATTCCGTGCAAACGCGCTGGATTATTTGCTGAAACCCATCAGCATCTCCGAATTACAGGAAGCAGTAGGTAAGGCTGTGAAAAGGATAGGGCTGCCATCGCAGCACTCGGGTATCGACAGCCTCCTGAAACAAATACACCTGGCGGGTGCCGATAAGAGAATCAGCATTCCGATGAGCGATGGCCTGACCTTTATCCAGACGGACGATATCGTTCGTATTGAAGCAAAAGGCAGTTACAGTATATTATATCTTATTTCCGGCAAGACAATCACCTGTACAAAAAACCTCAAGTTCATGGAGCAACAATTGCCTGGGCAACATTTTTTTCGGGTGCATCATTCCTGGATCGTTCATCTTAAATATCTCAAAAAATATTTGCGCGGAAAAAACGGGTTTATGGAAATGGAAGACGGCAGCCGGGTGATGGTATCGGTTAGAAAGAAAGGCAAGTTTTTGGATTCGCTGCCTGGTTAGTGAATTTTGAAAACTTCAAAAGGATTATAATGGATAATTAATACTGCTTTCCGCTCAAAATAGTCAGAGCGTAATGCCGCCCCGTTTAAGTATACAGATATCAATTATCCATTATTGCCGGCCATTTGCTGCTGCACAAATTCCATCAACACTTTTATCTTCTACGGAGAAAAATCAAATTCCAACCCCGCCGCTTTGTATAATTCAGGAAGGGTCTTTGTTCCGCCCAGGCTCAGTGCGTTGCAATAGTTATCCATGGCCTGTTGCTTGTTGGCCTTAAATTGCATCCACATGCCAATGGCGCCTAATTGCGCGATGCCATATTCGATATAATAAAATGGCACTTCATATAAATGCAGCTGCCGTTGCCACGAGTTGCTGCGATATTGTTCCACACCGGAGTAATCGAATACGTCGTCTTGAAATTCTTTAAGTATGCTGTTCCATGCAGCTGTTCTTTCTTCGTGAGTGTGAACCGGGTGTTCATACACCCAATGTTGAAATTTATCGATGATGGCGATCCATGGAAAAATAGTAATCACGCGTTCCAATTGATGCGCTTTCGCTTTTGCAAGATCGGCGCCATTGTCGAAAAATGTTTCCCAATGTTCCATGCTGAATAGTTCCATCGACATGCTGGCCACTTCTGCAATCTCCATCGGGTATTCCTTAAAACCATTCAGTTTCAGCGGATGTGCAAGGAACGAATGAACGGCATGACCGCCTTCGTGTACCATCGTGGTTACATCGTGCATTTGCCCGGCGGCATTCATAAAAATGAAAGGCGCGCCGCTTTCTGCAAGCGGACAATTATAACCACCGGGCGCTTTGCCTTTGCGGCTTTCGAGGTCGAGATGATGCATAGACCTCATCTTTTCCAGGCATTCGCCAAAGAAAGGACGCAATTGCGTAAAACACTCGATCGATTTTTGCAAAAGTTCGTTGCCGGTCTTAAACGGCTTCAGCGGTGTGCTTCCTTCCGGCTCTGCATCGGCATCCCAGGGACGAAGAACATCCAGGCCAAGCAATGCTTTTTTATGGCGGTAGATATCATTTACCAACGGCATCACGTGCAGTTTTACTGCATCGTGAAAACGGAAGCAATCTTCTTTGGTATAATCAAATCTGCCGAGCTCCTTGAAGCGATAATCGCGGTAATTATCAAAACCGGCATTCATGGCTTCTTTGTTGCGAAGCACAATGAGTTTATCGTATAATTCGTTGAGCTTTTCTTTATCCTGCAACCTCCTGTCCTGTATTTTACGGTACACTTCTTCGCGAAGGTTCCTGTCGGGATTTTCCAGGAATTTTGCCGCCTGTTGCAACGTGTATTCTGTGCCGTTAACGGTCACCATCATGGTGCCGGTAATCTGTCCGAATTGCTGTTGCAATACCGCAATTTCCGCTTGCAGCGCAATATTTTCTTCGCGGAAAAGATCAATGCTCTTGCGGATGCTGCGAAGATAAGTGTGGTATTTATCAGCATCGAGTTCTTTGAGCAACGGCGATGCGATGAGTTTTTTATTAAGCGCATCGGAATACGGCTGAATCTTCGGCTGTATTTCCATACAGAAAAAATTGAAGGCTTCTTCCAGCGATTTGTTTTCGGTATCGCACGTCATCTTTATCTGGCGCCAGCAAGCGTCTTCGCTCACGGCCGCTTCCAGTTCGCTCTGGTCGCTGAGCCATTGTTCCAATGATGTTTTATCGCCGATCTCACGCTCTAGCAATTCTTTAAAGAATGGTTCAAGAACGGCCCAATCGGTGACGATAAAATTTTGTGGAAGATAAGTGCGGGGCGTTTTGTGAATATCGGCGGTATACATTTTTTGAGTGATAAGTTATGAGTTATAAATGATAAGTGTTTGTGCGCGAAGCGTTCGCTTTTTAGCAATGCAATTTAAAACTTGTTGGAAAGATTTTTTGCTAATGATTGGTTAATGCAGGTTACAAGTTCTTCAACAAAAATGTGTAAGATATAAAAGAAATGAGTTATAAACCGGCGCAAGCTCGCGCACAACTTATAACTCATCACTAATAACCTGAAACGGCCGATCATACATCTGACACCATAGATCCTAAGCCATTTTTCGCGGCGTATTGATCTTCTTCGCCGGCCCGCCTTTTACCGCTGCGGCTTTCGGCGTTACTGCTTTCTGGCTTGCGGCAGTTTTCTTTTCTGCCACCAGATCTGTTGCACCATCTTCTTCCGTTGCTTCACTGAGTTTTATTTCTACATTATTTTTTGTGAGGATGTCGAACCATTTGATCATCTTCTTCATGTCGCTGCCGTAAACCCGTTCGAAATCCATATCGGGATAAACTTTTTCAAAATATGCCTTGATCGCTTTGGCATCTGCCTTGGCATCAGGAACGGCTTCTTTGCTGTTTTTCATGGCGGTAAAAATTTCCACCAGGTTCACATTATCCTTTGTAGTAAAGATCTCAATACTTTCAAGATGTGAAAAACTATGGATACGGTTGCTTACAAATTTTGTGCTTTTGTCTTCCAGTGAACGAACGATGCCACCATCTGCCTTTGAAGATACCAGTTCAAACAAGCCACCAAGGCCCGTAACGGATACCAGTTTGTTATAATTCATATTAGGGAAAATTTAGGGCTGCAATTTAGCTAAAAAGGTTTAAAAGGTTCAAAATGTTTAAAAGGCTCAAAAGGTTATGGATGACGGGTGGCCGCCGGCGGGTTCCGGGTCACGGTTTTTAATGTCTGTGATAACCCGCAACAATTACCAAAACATGATATTTAAAAAAATTTGCTTTCACCCGACAGTTTGGATAAACTTTTGTCGTCTAACCACCAATCGAAAAAAGATTTTATGATCAGATTAGTACTCTTGAGCGTTTTTTTGAGCGCATTAGCTTTTACAGGAAAGGCACAAACGGCTTCTATTAAGGGAGTTGTAACCGATAAAACAGATAAAAAGCCGGTGAGGAACGCCACGGTGGCACTCTTGCTGCAGATGGACTCCAGTACGGTAAGCACCACGGTTTCGGATAGTTTGGGTGCCTTTTCCTTTGTAAATGTTCCCAACGACAGCTTTATCGTGAAAGTGAATACGGTCAATTACCAGGAATATCTTTCTTTTATCACTATAAATAATAATGAAAAAGATCTTGGCCAGATCGGGCTCGAAAGACAGGGGAAAGACCTGGCGGTAGTGACCGTTGTGGCCAAAGCTTCCGCTGTGATTCAAAAAGGCGACACCTCGCAATTCAGCGCCAGTCAATTCAAGGTAAATCCCGATGCTACCACCGAAGATCTCATTAAAAAAATGCCCGGCATCACAGTAGCAAAAGATGGCACCGTGACGGCACAGGGCGAAACGGTAAAAAAAGTGACGATCGACGGAAAGGATTTCTTCGGCGATGATGCTTCCGCAGCATTGAAAAACCTTCCATCAGAAGTAGTTGATAAGATCCAGGTATTTGATAAGCTGAGCGACCAGGCTCAATTGACCGGTTTCGATGATGGAAATAGTGTGAAGGCCATCAATGTGGTTACAAAATCAGGTATCAAAAACGGCCAGTTTGGTCGTGTTTTCGCAGGATATGGTACAGACAGCCGGTACAACGGTGGCGGTAACATCAGTTTTTTTAAAGGCGACAGACGGCTTTCTTTTGTGGGGAATTTCAATAATATCAACCAGCAGAATTTTGGTTCACAGGATCTTTTGGGCGTCACCAGCAGCAACGGCAGCGGTGGTCGCGGCGGAGCCGGTGGTGGTGGCGGCGGCCGCGGTGCCGGCGGCGGCGGGGGCGATAATTTTTCTGTTGGCCAGTCGAACGGTATCAGCAAAACAAATGCGATAGGGGTGAATTACAGCGATAAGTGGGGCAAGAAAGTGACCGTGTCCGGAAGTTATTTTTTTAATAACAGCACGAACAACAACGAGTCGCTGATCAACACCCAGACACTGGGTTCGGATACATCTCAATTTTCTACACAAACCGGCGACAGCCGTACCACCAACAATAACCACCGGATCAATTTCCGCCTGGAATATAAAATAGATTCAAACAATACTTTGTTTGTGATCCCGAGTGTAAATTTCCAGACAAACAATTCGCGTTCGTTTTCCAACCTGCAAACGCTGAGTCAGTTTGGCGATTCGGTCAATAACTCATTGTCGAATGGCAGCAACGACCGCAACGGGTTTAATATCCGCAATAACATCATGTTTCGCCATGCTTTTGCTAAAAAAGGACGCACGATCTCTCTGGGATTCAATACTGCATTCACCAAAAATGACGGTGAATCAATCATCGATGCATATTATCGTTTTTATGATAAGGTCGGTTTATTTACCAGGGATTCCACGCAAAACCAATTTGTAGATAATTCAACAAACGGCCATACGATCGGTGGAACTATTGCCTATACCGAACCGATCGGTAAAAAGGGCCAGTTGCAGATAGATTACAACCCGTCTGTGCAAAAAAATAAAGCCGATCAGCAGACATTTAATTTTGACGGTTTATCAGGAAAATACACGGATTTTGATACAACATTTTCAAACAAATTCGATAATACCATCATCACAAACAATGCTGGTGTAAGCTACCGGCTACAGAGAAGTAAAGATGAACAGCTTTCCTTTGGTGTAAATTTTCAAAATACGAAACTGGAGAGCCAGCGCGTATTTCCAACAGCAACGTCGGTCAATCAATCGTTCTCCAACTTTTTGCCAAACCTTATGTGGCGGAAAAAATTATCCAATGTGAGTAATATCCGTGTTTTCTATCGCGCATCTACCAACTTTCCATCGGTAAATCAGTTACAGGACGTGGTAACGTTGACGAACCCCTTGCGCGTAAGCAGCGGTAATCCTTTGCTGAAGCAATCTTATACCCACTTTTTGTCAGGAAGATATTCTTACACCAATTCAAAAACAAGCAAGAGCTTCTTTGCAAATATCTTATTACAAACAGCAAACAATTATATTTCCAATGCGATCTTCATCGCTGCACAGGATTCTGTGATCCAGCAGAATATCGTACTTAAAAGCGGTTCGCAGCTTACCAAGCCCATCAATTTAAACGGTTATAAAAACCTTCGTACGTTCTTTACTTACAGCATGCCGATCAAAGGTATCAAAACGAACCTCAATGTGAACGCTGGTTTTGGATACTCGCATTTGCCGGGTCAAATAAATTACGTGGCCACCGAAACGGATAATTTCACTTACAATGCCGGGGTTGTATTTGCCAGCAACATCAGTGAATATGTGGATTTCAACATTTCCTATAATGCAAACTTCAACGACGCTAAAACAACCGGAGGTAGCACATCCACTAATAATTATGTGAATCAGGTGATTGGCGGAACCTTGAATTTACTGAATAAAAAAGGCTGGTTCATTCAAAATGATGTGAGTACGCAGATATACAGCGGACTCAGTGGTGGCCTTGACCAGCATTTTACTTTGTGGAACGCAGCAGTTGGGAAAAAGTTCCTGAAGAACCACGCGGGGGAATTAAAATTGTCTGTATTTGATCTGTTGAAACAAAACCAAAGCATTACGAGAACCGTTACCGGTAACTATATCGAAGATGCACAATACACAGTATTGCAGCAATATTTTATGCTGACGTTCACGTACAATCTGAAGAATTTTGGCGTAGCCAAAACCTCGGGCAGAGGAAACAGTAATGGGGCCGATTTCAGGCCGATGGGCGGCACCGGAGCCCCGGGTTTTTAAGGACGCATTTTGGTTCGCGGCGCCGGGCTAAATGGAATTGTCAGCCTGAGCTTGTCGACGGCTGCCTTCAATAAGCGCAGGCTGACAGAATACTTAGCATCGGTTGGTATGCCATAAATCTTCGCCGCACCGGTTCGTGGCACACGAACCGAAACAAATAGTAACCAAAATCTGCAAGGTTTTTAAAACCTTACAGGTTTAAATGTATCTTTAAAATGTATCTAACAAAAAGAACTTTTGGACCACGAGGATATTATTTTAAAGCTGAAGAATGGGGACGAAACTGTTTTCAGCAGGGTCGTGGAACTGTGGCAGGACATGGTATATAATACGGCGCTCGGTATTTTGCAAAATGAGGAAGATGCGGAGGATGTTACGCAGGAAGTGTTTGTAGAAGTGTTTGAATCTATCGCAGATTTTAGAGGTGATGCAAAGCTGAGTACCTGGCTGTATAAGATCACCATCCGTAAGTCGCTTGATCAGGAGCGAAAGAAACAGCGGCAGAAGCGTGGAGGGTTACTGAGTCGCATTTTTGACAGAAACGAAGCGGACGACCCGGTTTCATTTGATCATCCGGGAATAACATTGGATAATAAAGAGAATGCTGCCATTTTGTTTAAAGCCATCAAACGATTGCCTGAGAAGCAACGGCTCGCATTTATGTTGCACAAGCTGGAATCGCTCAGCACGGAAGAAATTGCCGCAGTAATGGAAACGAGTGTAACAGCAGTTGATTCTTTACAGGCGCGGGCCAAAGCGAATCTTCGGAATATTCTTCAGGATTATTATGAAGGTCATTTTAAATAAAGAGAGATGGATCATGCAAACAACAACAAAAAGATTGAAGCGGTAATAAACAGCTTCAACGGTGCGGAAAGGGCAACGCCTGCACCTTATTTACTCACACGTATCAATGCCCGGTTGGCAAAAGAAAAAAAATATAATTTCTGGTCGCGCATAAGCGCAGTCATCAGTAAGCCGTTGGTGGCCGGATCCGGCATAGCTGTTTTTATTGCGGTGAATTTTTGGATTGTAGCAACACTAACAAACACAACCTCTAAAACGGTTACTACCCAGTTGCCAACAGGCGCCAAATATGAATTTGCTATCAACGTGTCGAGCATTTATGATATAGAAAACCAGGAACCATAATGAGCACACAACCACGGAACAAGATCCTTATTATCATCATCGCAATATTGCTTGTGGCGAACATCATCTTGCTTTCCTTTTTATTTGCCGGCAAGCTTGAAAAAAGGCCGGAACGCAAGAGCCAGATGGGAGCTTATCTTAAAAATGAGATCGGCTTTTCCGATCAACAGATGGTGCAGTTCGATTCTGTCAAGGCGCGACATCGGCGCCAGGTAAAAGTATTGTTCGATAGTATCAGGATAAAAAAAGATGCAGCTTTCAGAGCCATCGGAGCCAGCGCATTCAGCGACAGTACGATCGGGAACGCAGCTTCTTTTTCAGCAGAAAAACAGCAGGATCTTGAATTGATGATGTTGCAACATCTGAAAGAAATCAGGATGATATGTACACCTCAACAACGCCAACAGTTTGACACCGGATTTTACAAAGTAATGATGCGTAATAAAACCGATGATAAAGATAAGGATGACAAATAAATCGAAACCAACTTTATATTTAACACTAAAAAACACACAATGAAAAAGCAATTAGTATTAGGCGCGCTTGCAGTAGTCCTTTCAGCAGGATCTGTTTTTGCTCAGGACAAAATGAAAATGCCGTCGCCGGAGGAAAGAACAGCAGCCACGATCGAAAAAATGGCTCCTTTGAATTTGAAAGCTGACCAGGCAGAGAAGGTAAAAGTAACCATTGCTGCGTATTACAACGACCAGCACAAGGCCCTCGAAGAAATGCGTGCGTCCGGAAATATGGATCGTGAAGCGATGAAAACGAAAGGCAAAGAATTAAGCGACAAACGCGATGCAGAACTGAAAATGATCCTTACCGAAGAGCAATACAAAAAATGGCTGGAAGAAATTGAACCAACTACAAGGCCGCAAAGAGGGCCAAAACCAGGCGCTAATTAATCTGAACAGGATCAAAAAAAACGGCAATTCACCATTGCCGTTTTTTTATCAGGTCATTGCGAAGTACAAAGCAATCTCAAGGTTGTCATTGAAATTGTTTTCCCGCTGTTTGTGAACAGGCGCGGCTTGCAATGACCGGCATCATATATTTTTCAGAACTTTATCAACTCTTTCCTTCAATGTGTCGTAGTCTGTAAAGCCGCGCGCGACCATCGTAAATTTCAATTCATCTGTTTGAATGAAAACAGCAGGATAACCATCTACCTGTAATTGCTTCATCAGAGAAAACTCGTAGTATGCCATTTCTTTGTAGGTTTCGCTGCCGAGCCTGCTGTAAAACACCTCTTCCTGGATACTGTATTTTTCCAGCAGGTGCCTGTAGGCTTCATCATCTGTGAGGTCCCGGCCTTCATAGTTCAGGGCATACTGAAGGTCGGCAGCAAATTCTACGGCCCGTTCGGGATAAAACTCCTTGAAGATACACATTGCAATTGCCGGCTTTTCAGAATTGGGATACCAGTCACTCTCTTCCGGGTTGCGGATATGCCAGAGGTAATCTTCCCCGAATCTGATCCCGGTGGTTTCTTCCACGTGTTTGTAAGCCTTTAGAATGTAGCCCGCGGAAATTTTTATCGGGGTCGGAACTTCCGGAAGAATCATTCCGCCGCTGAGTACATCGCTGTTGAGCCGGTCGGCATAGTCGTCGGTAAACTTTTTAATCAGGGGGCTGAAACCATAACACCATCCGCACCAGGCATCATAACAATAAATGAGAAGTGGCTTTTGCATACTGCAAAATTAAGTGAATGGTGGATAGCCAATAGTCAAATCTTCAGAAGTCATGTGGCCGACTTCAATTTTGTATGGTAAGATGTATCTTCTTGGTTAAAAATTTCTTCGTCTTATGTAAGTGTGCCTTGCTACTTTACAGAGCGAAAGCTTTCGGAGGGGAATTAACGACTCATTTATGGAGCGTTCAGCTGCTGACCAACCGAAATAAAAAAGCGGCACAGAAATCTGTTACCGCTTGAATAAGAAATTTACCTGGAAATTAAGGGCACCATGAATATCCGGATGAAAGTAATCCGCTTCCAACAGTGATCGTTCCATTATTGGTAGACACTGTTACCGGATATTTCAACCGCCAGCCGGAATGATATTCAACCACAGGTGTGGTGTAACTATAAATCAGATCGAGCGTACCACAGCCGCCGGTAGAATTACTTGCCTGTACATCCAGAACGGTACCACTGGCATTTATGTAAAAAATTACTGCATGGGTAAGGCCACTACCCACTTTGCCATAATAACCGGTTACTTGCTTTGGGATGGCCGCCGGTTTGATTACAGTTTCTTTTGAAGGAGGCGCGATAAACGCTGATGCGAGGAGCGTGACGGCAATAGCCGACAACAGGATGATTTTTTTCATCATGATTTTAGTTTAAATGGGTGAAGAATTATAACAGCACATCGTATGCTGCTACTTGCTGCATTAAGATAGTATATAAATGGAAACGGCAGTAATCCGTTTTATAAATGAAACTTTTTAATTGTAAGTGTGCCTGCCATTATGCATGGCGATAGATATAGAAAGCACTGGCCCAATAATACTCTGGCGCACGTCTAGGTCACACGATCCGTTAAATCTGCGATTCTACTTGCGGGTGTATTTTATCTCCATTATCTTCATCTCTTTTCCATCAGGCCCGCTGCAATACATTGCCATTAGTTGCGTATGGCTATCGATGCTTTGATAAGTCTGGCGGATAGGTTTTGTAGAACCGTCACCCATTTCCGGGTCCACCATATTGCCTTTGAAATTGATGGTTTTCGTAGCGTCGTCCCATGTGCCTTCCATCACCATCATACCGGTACCCATATTGTCGATCCAGGTGTTGATGAAGGTCTTGCGGGCATTGTCGTACGCGATCGTGGAAATTCCTTCAAACGGCATTCCCATCATATTGCCGGTATTGGTACTTACCTGGTAGCGGCCACCGAGGATCATCTTATTTATGGTGGTGATCTTTGTGGATTGTGGCGGTTTGCCGGGTTCCCACATGGTCATGTCGCCGGTCCAGGTGCCGTTTTCGCCGGCGAGCATTTTGTGAACTTCACCGGGTGTAGAATAGGCTTGCCAGTTTTTCATTTTTGTAGCAGAATCCAGTACGGCGCGGGGTGCGGGTTCTTTTTTATCTGCAGCAGTTGTTGAAGTGGCGATACTTGTGTCGCCTGGCGTGGCTGTAGCGTCTTTTTTTGTATCGTTGTTGTTGCAACTGATCGCCGCAACCGATAACATGCAAATGGCAATGATCGAATGTTTCATAATGATAATTATTTAAAATTATGAGATAATGCGAATCTATGATCATAGATCATACATCATATATCTAATGTGCTTGCAGCCAGTTGTCGCCTGATCCCAGTTCTGCATCTGCAGGAACGCCGTTGGGTAAAGCTAATGCGCTTTGCATACAATTCAAAATGATCGGTTTTACTTTTTCAAGTTCTGTTTTCAATACATCAAATACCAATTCGTCGTGTACCTGCAGCAGCATCTTGCTTTTGAAACCGTTGTCTTTGAAAGCTGTATCTATCTTTATCATGGCAAGTTTCACCATATCGGCGGCCGTTCCCTGTATGGGTGAATTGATCGCATTTCGCTCCGCAAAACCTCGTACGGTAAAGTTGGCGCTGTTGATATCTTTGAGCCAGCGCTTTCTTCCCATTAATGTTTCCACATAGCCATTTTCTTTACAGAAATTGATTGTATCATCCATATACTTCTGGATGTTGGGAAACTGTTTTTTGTAATTGTCGATGATCTCTTTTGCTTCGCTTCGCGAGATAGCAAGATTTTCTGCGAGGCCAAAAGCGCCCTGTCCGTAAATGATCCCGAAGTTGACACTCTTTGCTTTGTAGCGCATTTCCTTCGTTACTTCGTTTTCAGGTACATTAAAAACTTTTGCGGCCGTTGCTGTATGAATGTCTTTGCCTGTTCTGAAAGCTTCACACATATTTTCATCCGCGCTGATGGCCGCCACAATCCGCAGTTCTATCTGCGAATAATCCGCCGAAACCAACACATGATCTGCATCGCGCGGGATAAATGCTTTGCGGATCTCTTTTCCTTTTTCCGTCCGGATGGGAATGTTCTGAAGATTCGGGTTGTTGCTGCTCAACCTCCCTGTAACTGCCACGGCTTGTGCGTAGCTGGTATGAACGCGGCCGGTTTTAGGATGTATCAACAAGGGCAATGCATCAACATAAGTGGATTTCAATTTTGTAAGCTCGCGGAACGTGAGGATCTCGTCGCAGATATTGTGCTGATTGGCCAGCTTTAACAACACATCTTCGCCGGTTGCATATTGCCCGGTCTTTGTTTTTTTAGCTTTCGGATCAAGCTTTAGTTTGTCAAATAAAACTTCGCCTAATTGCTTTGGCGAAGCCAGGTTGAATTTAACGCCTGCTTGTTCGTATACCAATTCTTCCGCTTTCTTTGCATCCGCTTCCAGCTCTTTAGAATAGGCATTCAAAAAATCCACATCCACGCGGATGCCCTCAAACTCCATATTGGTAAGCACTTTTACGAGTGGGTTCTCTACTTCGTAAAATACTTTCTCCACTTCCCTTGTTTTTAATTCCGGGAGAAAGCTATTTCTTAACTGTAGCGTAATGTCGGCATCTTCTACTGCATATTCCTTTGCTTTCTCAATTTCCACATCCCGCATGTTGCCTTGTGTTTTCCCTTTTTTGCCGATGAGTTCTTCTATGTGGATGGGTTCGTAGCCAAGATATTTTGCACTCAGTATGTCCATGCTGCTTTTGCCATCGGGTTCGATTACGTAATGTGCCAGCATTGTATCGAAGATGGTTCCTTCCAGTTCAACACCGTACCATTTAAGCACGAGCATATCGTATTTCAGATTTTGCCCGATCCACAATTTTGTATCATCTGTAAAAAGAATGGAAAACAATTGCAGGATCTCAATTGTCCGCTGCCTGTCGGCCGGACATGGAACATAGTAGCCGGCGCCGGTTTTTACTGCAAAACTCAGCCCAACCAGTTCTGCAAGGTTAGCATCGATGCTGGTGGTTTCCGTATCAAAGCTGATCTCGGTTTCCGCTGAAAGTATTTTGATCAGATCTGCGATCTTTTCATCTGTATCTACCAGGTGATAATCGTGCGGTGTGTTGTGAATGTTCTTATCAGCCACTGCCGGAACATAATCTTCGGTTTTATCCTGCAAACCTGTCGCCGGAACCTTTGTAACCACTGCGTTTCCAAACAGATCCATTTGCCCGCCGGAAGTTTGCTTATTGCTGGTTGGTTGTTGCGTGTTGCCAACTGCCTGCTGTTCATTAATCTCGCCGAATACGCGTTTGGCCATCGTTTTAAATTCCAGCTGGTCGAAGATTTCGGTAAGGACCTCTTTTTTTATTTCTTTCAATCTAAAATCTTCCGCATGAAACTCCACAGGAACATCAAGGATAATCGTGGCGAGTTTTTTACTCATAATCGCGTCTTCTTTGCCGCTACGGATCTTCTCTCCAAGCGAACCCTTGATATTATCGGCATTTTCGAGAATGTTTTCCAGTGTGCCATATTCTTTGAGTAGTTTAGCCGCCGTTTTTTCTCCCACACCTTTGATGCCGGGAATATTGTCCACGGCATCGCCCATCAGCCCGAGAATGTCGATCACCTGGTTCACATTTTCAATGTCCCATTTGGCACACACTTCCTTTGGTCCCATGATCTCCACTGTTCCACCCTGGTAACCGGGTTTATAAATGTTGATGTGTTCGGAAACGAGCTGGCCGTAATCTTTATCGGGTGTTACCATGTAAACGGTGTAACCTTCTTTTTCGGCCTGTTTGGCCAGGGCTCCGATCACATCGTCGGCTTCATAGCCATCTTTTTCAATGCAGGGAATATTGAAACCGGTGATGATCTTTTTGATGTCGGGAATCGCAGACATGATATCTTCCGGCGCTTCCTGCCGGTTGGCTTTGTAATCTGCAAAATCGGTGTGTCTTTCTGTAGGTGCATGTGTATCAAAACAAACCGCAATATGTGTCGGTTTTTGATTGTTGATCAGTTCGATCAACGTGTTGGTGAACCCAAACTGTGCGTTGGTATTTCGCCCTTTGCTTGTAATACGCGGACTGCGAACGAGTGCATAATAAGCGCGAAAAACAAGCGCCATGGCGTCTAATAGAAATAGTTTCTTTTCTTCTTGTTGCATAGCTGACAAAGGTAACAAATCTATGATCTATGATCTATGATCTGGGGAAATCACATTTTTTTAGGATCTTTTTCCCTTGGCTAAGATGGATATTAAGAATAATTTTTCAGAAAAAATATGACAAGGACTGAACTACAAAAACGGACGAAAAAATTTCATATAGAAGTAATACAGTTTTGTGCGGATTTGCCAAGAACGCCAGTTGGGTTTGAAATCGCCAAACAATTAATAAGATCAGCAGGATCTGTCGGAGCAAATTATCGGGCTGCCGGTGGGGCGAAATCAACAGCTGATTTTATCAATAAAATTCAGATAATTATCGAAGAAGCAGATGAAAGTTTGTATTGGTTGGAAATAATTTTAGAAAGTAAATTAAAAGTTTCGGATGCTGCAATACTTCTAATAAAAGAAGCAAATGAACTTACAGCGATTTTTACCGCATCTAACAAAACTGTTAAGGCGAGCCATAAAAAATAATGATCTATGATCGCCTTGCGGTCATAGATCATAGATCATACATCATAGATCAAAGATTTCAGAATCTGGTTTCCAGATACAACGGCAACATCGCCCTCCATGTCGGCCAGTCGTGTTTCCACTCATGTCCCCAAACATCCAGCTCATGATGAATTCCTTTTTCATGCAGCACACCCGAAAAATTGCGCGAAGCCTGCGGATCTTCGTAATCGCCGCTGCCGGTGAGAATGTGGATGTGGCGACTCTTGCGGATATGATCCAGGTTCCATTGATCGTGAAGATTTGGTATATAATGGCAAGGCGAATTAAAATATACCTGGTCGTCGTAAAACCCTTTCGTGTATTCGGTAAGGTCGTAAACGCCACTCATGGCTATCACACCGTCGATAAGATCGGGGCGTTTTAAAAAAAGATTCATGCTGTGCAACGCGCCAAACGACGCGCCGCACGTGATGATGGGCGTTTCGTTGGAAGTGTTTGTTTTGATAAAAGGGACCACTTCATTGAAAATATAATCGTTGAACTGGTTGTGGCGGATGGCTTTGTGCTCGCCTGCCATTTCCTTATTCAGCCAGCTTTCGTTGTTGATGCTGTTTACAGAAAATATCCTCACCTTTCCGCTGTTGATGTACGGTGCCAGCGTTTCCATTAACTGGAACCTTTCATATTCAAGGTAATCGGCGGCTGCGGTGGGTACCAGTAATAATGCAAATCCATAATCGCCGTAGGCGGCAATAGGCATTTCTTTTTGCAAAGCAGGACTGAACCAGCTGAATAATTCTCTTTTCATGTGTTGATTTTTTGGGCTGTTTTGGCAAATGACGGTTATGCTTGAAATGAACCGGCTCTTTGTAAATATAAAAACAAAATTCTATTGGTAAACCTTTAAGCCCGGATGATTTTGGGAATCTGTGCCGTATACTGTCAGCCTGAGCTTGTTGAAGGCGTCGGCAGCAATTAAAAAATTTAGCATTCGGCAAGCCCGGGCCCGACAGCCAGCAAGGATTACGTAAATAATCTTTAACAGGATTATGTTTGCTTTTACATAGATTATTGCCTGCAAATGGAAACGAGTCCTTATTTTTGCTTACACCTATAATAATTGCAATATGTTTCGTACTATCAAAACGTTGTTCGTATTAATTTCATTCTGTTTTGTCGCCGCATCCTGTGAAAAAGAATACAGCGCTGAATATGGCGGAACCAATACGGGCGGAAGCCAGTCCGGTACTGCTGTATTTACGCTGGACGGTGCGTCGGGTGCGTGTAGTTTGCCTACAATTTCGGGTACCTACCAAGCCGGAACAGCGCTTACTGCAGCAGAAAAGATTACGCTGGTAGTAACGGTTACAACGCCCGGAACATATACGATCTCTACGGCCGCCATTAATGGTATAACGTTTACCGGCTCAGGTTCTTTCGCTACAGCGGGACAAACATTCATAGAATTAACAGCAACGGGCAACACGCCTGCTGCGGCGGGAACATTTAACTATGTTCCGGGAACTGCAGGTTGTAGCTTCCCTATAACTTTTGGTGCATCTTCCGGGAGCAGCAGCGGTACAGCCGTTTATACTTTTGACGGCGCACCGGACGATTGCGTAACGCCGGTTGTTGCAGGTACATACACTGCAGGCGTTGCATTAACAGCTTCTAATACCGTAACACTGTTGGTAAATGTTACCACGCCAGGAACCTACACTGTTTCAACAGGCACTGCAAACGGCATCAAGTTTTCAGGCTCGGGTACCTTTGCGGCTACAGGGCCGAATATAATAACGCTTGTTGGTTCCGGAACACCTGTGGACGCCAGCGTTATTCAATACACTCCGGGTGGAAATGGTTGCTCCTTCGATATTACGGTAACTGCTTCAGGCGGCGGTACGCCAACAGGTTTTTATTACAAAGCAACCATTGACGGAACAGTTTATAATGTTGCTGTGACCGATAATAATGGCTACGAAATGGGTACAAGTACTGCAGGTGCTGATGACGTAAGGAAATACAGTGTTATTGCGCCAAGTACGTCACCATTTCCGGCAAACATGACGGCATTTTCTGTAGGGAATGGTTTGTTTGGCGACTATTTCAATATAACCAACACTTTGTTCAAAAGCTATTATGCAGTAGGTGCGCATGCATTTAAACCAAATGATTCCGAAAATGGGATCGTCTTAACATGGTACGATAATACGGGTAAGGAATGGACAACCGATAATGCGCCGGGAACTCAAGCCGGAAGCGCATTTAACATCACTTCGGTAACCGATTACCAAATACTCGGAAATTACTATGAAATAAGAATCAAATGTACTTTCAATTGTAAATTGTATGATGAAGCCGGTGCATCCCTGACGCTTACAAATGGCGAATTTGATGGCACCGTGATCAAATAAATAATTGCTGAGCGCACAAAAAATCCCCGGTTTTTGCCGGGGATTTTTTTATTCCAACACACCTTCTTTTATTTCCGTCCACAATTCACGATAGCATTTTGCCGCATAGCTGCTGTTGGCAAATTCCATGATCGGCGCTTTGTAAATGCCCATCTTTTCAACGTCGCTCAGGTAAGGGATAAAGTTTTGAAAAAAGCGCTTGTCCTTGTTCAGTTCTTCCATGATCTCATTGTGCATATTTTTCCGGAGATCGGCCATGGTAAAGAAACACATCATCTTTGCCATATCTATATCTTTCTCTTTGAAATAATCTTTTACCATATTGTAAGTGCGCACAGAAAGCGTGGTTGGTATCACCGGCATCAACACAATATCTGCTGCCTGGAAGATATTTTCGCTTAATGCGCTAAAGCCCGGCGGGCAATCGATAAACACAAAATCGTATTCCTTGTCCAATTGTTTCAAAATGCTTTTGAGCCGGTTCTTATTGCCTTTCATTTCTTCCAGCATGATGTCAAAACTTTTGGACGACTGATCGGCAGGAATGACATCCAGCAACTCAAAGTCGGTGGATAAGATCGCGTTTTCAAGCTGCGCATCTTTGGTGATCAGTTTTTTTACGCCCGGGTGAAGCTTCGGCTTGGCCTTATAATAAAACGACGAAGATCCTTGCGGATCAATGTCCCACAACAAGGTCTTGAATCCATCGGCGGCAGCCAGGTAAGAAAAATTTACGCAAGACGCAGTCTTGCCCACGCCGCCTTTCAGATTGTACAATGCGATCGTTACCATACAGAATGATTTAGTAAGGGAAGTTAACATATTTTAAAAAATATTTGGATATGAACAGGATATTATTTTACTTCGTGTTGTAATAACACTAACTAAATTGAACGAATTGCTTAATTTTCCAAGACCATCCGTTACCATCGACTGTGTGGTATTCGGTTACGACGGGCAATCGCTTTCTTTGTTGCTGCTTAACAGGAAGGAAGAGCCGTTTAAAGATATGTGGACATTGCCGGGCGGCTTTTTATTTATGGAAGAAACTCCCGAAGAAAGTGCGCGCCGGGTTTTAAAAACAAAGACCGGCCTGGCCGGAATGTACTTGGAGCAGTTGTTTACATTCGGCGGCATCAACCGCGATCCGCGTGGGCGCGTGTTGTCCATCGCTTATTATGCGCTGGTGGATCCGAAAAAATTTGAACTGATTGCTGGAACTGCAGCGAATGGTGTTCAATGGTTCGATATCAACAAGCTGCCAAAAACGGGTTTCGATCACAAAGAAGTGATCCGTGCGGCAATTGCCAGACTGAAAGGGAAAGTGACGTATCAGCCGGTCGGTTTTGAGTTACTCGAAAAAAAATTTACGCTGACAGAACTGCAGTTTTTGTACGAATGCATTTTGCAACGCAATATCGACAAACGCAATTTTCGCAAGCGGATGCTCGAAAGCAAAGTGATACGCGCCACTGGCGAAAAAAGAATGGGTTTAAAGAACCACGCGCCCGAGCTGTACGAATTTGACGAAGGGGAATATAAACGATTATTAAAGGAAGGATTTCAATTTAGAATTTAAAAAACAGCGATATGAAAGTTTTACCGATTTTATTAAAAGATGGTTACAAGGTGGGACATATTTTTCAATATCCAGCCAATACTACATTGGTGTATTCCAATCTTACGCCGCGCAAGGCGCGCAACACCGACATCGATTCGATCGCGTTTTTTGGATTGCAATATTTTGTAAAGGAATATTTGATGAACCAATTCAATGATAATTTTTTCAAAGCTGATAAAGCAACTGTTTTGAAACAATATAAAAGACGCATCGAAAATTATTTAGGTCCGGATGCGATCACATATGATCACATTGCAGAATTGCATGATCTTGGTTATTTGCCGATCGAGATCAAAGCGTTGCCGGAAGGAAGTTTGGTTCCAATGCGCGTGCCGGTGTTGACCATCAAAAATACAAAGCCGGAATTTTTCTGGCTCACCAATATGCTCGAAACGATCATGAGCGCCATTTTATGGAAGCCTGTAACATCTGCCACCACTGCATTTGAGTATTTGCAAACGTTTACAAAATACGCCAATGAAACCGTGGGTAGCGATCATAGTTTTATTCCATGGCAAGGGCACGATTTTTCTTTCCGCGGCATGAGCGGCGTGGAAGATGCGATCATGAGCGGCGCCGGGCATTTGTTGTCTTTCGCCGGAACGGACACCATTCCTGCGATCGATTTTCTGGAAACGTATTACAATGCAGATTGTGAAAAAGAACTGATCGGCGGTTCGGTGGCGGCTACCGAACACAGTGTGATGTGTATGGGAATGCAGGATGGCGAAATACAAACTTTTGAGCATTTGATCCGTGATGTATATCCTGCAGGTATTGTTTCGATCGTTTCCGATACATGGGATTTCTGGCGCGTGATCACCGAATTTTTGCCACAATTGAAAGAAAAAATTCTGGTAAGAAATGGTAAAGTAGTGATCCGTCCCGACAGTGGCGATCCGGTAAAAATTATTTGCGGCGACGCTGCCGCAACGCCCGGAACGCCTGAATTTAAAGGTGCAATCGAATGCATGTGGGAAACATTTGGCGGCACCATCACTGAAAAAGGGTTCAAATTACTGGATGCGCACATCGGACTTATTTATGGCGATGGGATTACATCTGAACGGCAACAACAGATTCTGGAAGGACTGAAACAAAAAGGATTTTGCAGTTTTAATGTGGTGCTTGGTTTGGGCTCATTTACGTACGAATATGTAACGCGCGATACATTTGGTTTTGCCATGAAAGCCACCTATGGCGAAGTCAACCACGAGGGCGGCGCGATCTTTAAAGATCCCAAAACCGATGACGGAACAAAAAAATCTGCCAAAGGTTTGATCGCCGTTCACAAAAATGCAGCGACCGGAAAACTGGAATATAAAGATGAATGTACGTGGGAAGAGGAAGTGCAGGGCGAATTGAAGACAGTGTTTAAAGATGGCAAATTGGTGAAGGATTTTACGCTGGCGGAAATAAGGGAAAGATTAAAATCGAATTTGTAAAAGAACATAGATTTTAAAAGATTGAAAGATTACACGGAAAAAAAACTGGAGTCAGAATGATAAATTTATCAAAAATAGAATCTGCAGTTCTTGGGCATGTTATCGGTGATGCAGTAGGCGTACCGCATGAATTCAAATCACGGACTCTGCTTGCAGCAAATCCGGCTACAGACATGTACGCCTTCGGTTCACACAATCAACCTCGTGGAACTTGGTCTGATGATTCTTCATTAATGCTTGCATTGTTGGAAGCTTTAGGGAAAGAATACTCTTTGGAACATGTCGCTCAGAATTTTATTAATTGGAGAGACCAAAGAGTTTTTACAGCGCGAGGCGAAGTGTTCGACATTGGGATGACAACGAATGTTTCTATTAACCGGCTTAAAAAAATGCTCACTAGTGGCGACATTGAAGGACTAAATAGAATAAAATACCTTGGAGATGAAAGCGATAATGGAAATGGCTCATTAATGCGAATCCTTCCTTTGGCTTTCTATATTTATAAAGCTCCACTAAAGCACCAATGGGAAAAAACCTGGGAGATATCAGCCCTCACACACCCTCATTTTCGTGCGGCGATGGCATGTTTCATTTATAATAAAATAATTGAAAAACTGATCGATGGCTTTTCAAACCAAGATGCCTACAATATGATGTGTGAAGAGATACTCTTATTTTGGAATTGCGAGAATTTTTCAGGAAAAGAATTAGAAATTTTAATCGGATTCTTTCGGGTAAAATTGCGTTGCTGCAGCGAGAGGAAATTAATTTTGGCGGATATGTAATGGATACTTTGGAGGCTGCGATCTGGGTGATGCTTCATACAAACTCTTATCGGGAAGCAGTGTTGGCAGCTGTGAATCTAGGGCGCGATTCAGATACAACGGCAGCTGTTGTTGGTGGATTGGCAGGGTTAAAATATGGGATCGATGACATTCCTTTAGGCTGGCAGGAATCAACCGCGCGACTTGGATATATTTTTGAATTGTCTGAAAAATTTTATAATAAAATAAATGACTCATCAACATAAACACAACAGCAAGTTCCTTAGCCTCATTCTCCGGCACAGACCGGAAACTATCGGTATTGAATTAGATGAAAACGGTTGGGCCGATGTGAAAGAACTCATTGAAAAAATGAATGCAAAAGATGCAGGACTTGATCTTGTGATCCTGAAAGAAATGGTGGCAACAAATGATAAAAAACGCTTCGCTTTCAATGAAGATCTCACAAAGATCCGCGCCAGTCAGGGACATTCGGTGGCGGTAGAACTTGCCTTACAGGCCACAGAGCCGCCACCGTTCCTGTATCATGGGACAGTGGGCAAATTTATTGACAGTATTAAAGAAACCGGGCTGAATAAAATGGAGCGGCAATATGTACATCTAAGTGCAGATATCAGTACCGCCGAAAAGGTCGGCGGCAGGCGTGGAAAACCTCAGATACTTACAGTTTTATCCGGCGAAATGTTCAAAGAGCAGTTTTTATTTTACCTTTCCGAAAATGGCGTGTGGCTCACAGATCACGTGCCACCAAAATTCATATTGTTTAAATGATGGGAAGAACATTCGTAATCGGAGATGTGCATGGATCGTACAAAGCAGTGACGGACCTGCTACAGAAGATCAATTTGCAGCAAGAGGATAAACTTATTTTCCTCGGTGATTTTGTAGATGGCTGGAGCCAGTCTTTTGAAGTGATAGAATACATGATGCAACTCGACAAAACAAACAACTGCATTTTCATAAAAGGCAACCATGATGCCTGGTGCGAGGATTGGCTCAGAACAGGTAACATAGATGATATGTGGTACCACAACGGCGGCAGAGCCACAATAGAAAGCTATAGCGGAAGAACCGACGCGGAAATCCGGCGGCATCTTGATTTTTACGCACGACTGCTCAATTATTATGTTGATGAAGAGAATCGTTTGTTCATTCACGCCGGTTTTGCATCGGTTCGCGGACTGGAAAATGAGCGCTACGTAAGCAACTACAACTGGGATCGCACCTTATGGGAAGTGGCGCTGAGCCTCGATGACAGGATAAAAACCGATTCTTTGTTTTATCCGAAAAGGCTGAAGTTGTTCAAAGAAATTTACATCGGTCATACGCCCACCATTTACATCGGAAAATACGAACCCGTGCATGCCGCCAATCTCTGGAACATGGACACCGGCGCCGCTTTCGACGGAAAATTGTCCGCGATGGATGTTGATACCAAACAATTCTGGCAAAGCGAAACGGTAATGGAATTGTACCCGGATGAAACTGGAAGAAACTAGTTTTTAATGGATAATTTTTTTCGGATAATTGATAATGTTTCTAATCAGTCGGTTTCCCTATTGGCAAGCATATTAAATCTTAAAAAATTATCCATTATTCATTAAAAATTATCCATTAACATGGTCACATTAAATCTCATTGATGCATCTGCTTCTACAATCTCTTATTCGCTCGTTACTTTCCCCGATGGGCAGCCGCATATAAAAATGACCGTTCCACCGGAACCGGATCGCAGTGAAGGCTGCAGGATCATCACGCGGATATCAAGTCCGGCTGATTTGCTGCTCGCATTGTTTGCAAAAAATACATTGACTTATGAAGGCTTCGAAAAAGTTGAATTGTACATCAGCTATCTCCTGGCTGCGCGCATGGATCGGGTAATGACCGCCGGCGAACCGTTTTCTTTAAAAGTGATCGCGCAGATGATCAATAGCTGCGATTTCAGCAAAATAAAAATATTCGATCCGCATTCCGAAGTGAGTACGGCATTGATCGATAAGTCGTATGCCATTACCAATATTCAATTTGTAAAAGATGCCGTGGAAGATTACAGGAAGAAGACGGCATCGGCCTATCTTCAGGAGTTCTGCATCGTTTCACCGGATGCGGGCGCACTGAAAAAGATCTACAAAGTAGCCGAAGCGATGAATAATATGGATGTGGTAGAATGCATGAAAAACCGCGATGTGAAGACAGGCAGTCTTTCTGGCTTCAAAGTTTTTTCCAAAACGCTCACCGGCCGCACTTGCTTTATTATAGATGATATCTGCGATGGCGGCGGAACGTTCATCGGGGTTGCGAATGAATTAAGAAAACTTGGCGCAGAAAAGATTGTGTTAATTGTCAGCCACGGCATTTTCAGTAAGGGCTTGTCGCTTGAAAATGTGGATGAAATTTATTGCACTGATTCTTACAGAAATATTGTGGAAGATGATGCACATATTACGGTAATGAATGTACTGAATTATCTTACTTAATGACCCTTCATCGCCTGTAATGACTGGTAAATAATACCTATATATCAGCAGCAAAATATCCGCTTATCAATTTCCCGCGCTCGCTTTGTCCAAAAAACTTATCTTGTTGAGCATTACATAAACTATCATCAATATGCAATTATTTCAAAAAATTGCGGCAGCTGTATTGCTGTCCGGTATATGTTGCGCCGCTTTTGCGCAAAAAAAGCAATTAGGCGCGCAGCAATATTTTAAATCTGATTTTAAAGATTTGATACAACCGTTGCCCACGGTAAGCCGCTGGACCGATGAATCCCATTTCTTGCTTACGCGCGATAGCAAAACGTATCTTATCGATGCCAAAACCGGCACGGAAAGAGAAGCAACGGATGCCGATAGAGCCGTAACTAAAGTTGTTGTAAAAACTACCGCGTACATAAAAAATAAAGACGTGTATGCAAAAGTGAATGATGTGGAGATCCGGCTTACGAACGACAGCATCCCGGAAGTAAATCCTGCTGTAAGCCCGGATGGAAACTATGTGGCATTTACAAAGAAGAATGATCTCTTCACTATAAACATCACCACAAAAAAAGAAACGCGTTTAACTAATGATGGAACCGACGTTGTCCTCAACGGTTATGCAAGCTGGGTGTATATGGAGGAAATACTTGGTCGCGCTACCGCATACAAAGCTTATTGGTGGAGTCCCGACAGCAAGCACATTGCCTATTTTCGATCTGACGAAAGTAAGGTTCCGGAATTTATCATCACCGATGGAGTGGGGTTGCACGGTGTTGTGGAAAAAACCCGATATCCCAAGGTGGGCGATCCCAATCCTGAAGTAAAAGTGGGTGTTGTTTCGCCGGATGGCGGTGCCACGGTGTGGGGTGATTTTAATGAAAAGAATGATCAGTATTTCGGGATGCCATACTGGAAACCGGATGGGAGCGCGCTCTTGGTTCAATGGATGAACAGGCTGCAAAACAACCTGATCATTTACGAAGTAAATATTTCTACCGGTGCAAAAAAGGAATTTTACAACGAAACGCAAAAGACCTGGATCAACCTTGATCACCCGGGATTGACATTTTTACAAAATGGCAAGGGCTTTATCATGGAAAGCGATGCGTCTGGCTGGAACCATTTGTATTATTATGATATGAAAGGAAAGCTTATCAATGTGATCACATCGGGAAAATATACCGTTATCAATGCAAATTATATAGATGAAAAGAACGGCATTATTTATTTTACCGGCCGAAGCCGCGAAAATACGGCTCATCGTGATTTTTATCGCGTCAGTATTAACGGAAAAGGATTGCAGCGATTGACATTTGGAGACTTTAATCATGCAATAAGCAACCTCTCTCCTGATGGAAGTTATTTTATTACCACTTACAGCAACGTTTCCTCGCCGGCAAAAATGGCGTTGGTTAATAACAAGGGAAAAGTCATTAAAGAGTTGGGGGATAGTAAAGCGGCAGGTTTTGATCAATATGAGCTTGCAAAAACGGAATTTCTTCGTGTAAAGAGCGACGACAGTTTATACGATCTTCCGATGAAAGTAACCTGGCCGGTCAATATGGATAAAAGTAAAAAATATCCTGTGCTGATCTCTATTTACGGCGGCCCGGATGCGGGTACGGCCTGGGATATCTGGGGACTTACAGGCAGCCAGCAATTTTATGCAAAAGAGGGATTGATCCAGGTCGCGATGGATCACCGCGCCAGTGGTCACTTTGGTAAGGAAGGCGTGAATTATATGTATCATAATCTCGGTTATTGGGAAATGAAAGATTATACCACGATGGTAAAATGGCTCATTGCTAACGGCAACGCGGACCCGAAGAAGATTTGCATCACAGGCTTCAGTTATGGCGGTTATATGACTTGTTATGCGCTCACTTATGGGGCAGATGTATTCACACACGGCATGGCTGGCGGCAGCGTGACCGACTGGACATTGTATGATTCTCACTATACCGAAAGGTACATGGGAACACCCGCGAATAACCCCGACGGTTACAAAACCAGCTCCGTTCTCTCTTATGCTGACAAACTGAAAGGGAAGCTGCAGCTGGTTCATGGCATTATTGATGACAATGTTCATTTGCAAAACAGCATTCAGTTTTCTTCAAAATTGCAGGATGCAAAAAAGGATTTTGAAGAAATGTTTTATAGTGGTGGCCGTCATGGCTGGGGCGGAAATAAAGGATTGCATTTCCAGAATCTGAAAACGAAATTTATCTATCGATACCTGCTGGAAAAAGAAGTGCCGGAGGGAATGTTAAAGTAGGTTTGAAGGTTGAAGGTTTAATTCAGGGGCTGTCAGGAAGGCCAACAGCTTATTACGTTAAAACAACCTTCAACCAAATTGCTTGCATTATAAAAAGTTTGTCTTTATATTAGGGAAAACTTTGCTGTATGACTAAAATATCTCACCACCGACTTGCTTGTATTGTATTTGCCATCATCATGGCGCTTTTTGGAATTTACCATCTGATCAAGGCTGAAAACATGAAAGGAACCGTTCCCACATGGATACCAGGCGGCATTATTTGGGTATATATTACCGGCATCGGGTTCATATTGGCTTCCGTGGCCATCCTTATCAACAAGCAAGCAAAGCTTGCCTGTTATTTACTGGCCGCAATGTTGCTGGTATTCATTTTTACCATCCATGTTCCCAATCTTTCCAAAGGCGACGAGCAGGCGAAACAAATGGCCATGCTGTTGATGCTGAAAGATGTAGGTTTAACCATGGCTGCGGTGTTGGTGGGATATAATTCCGATCGCCCGGACGATGAACCTAATGAATAGTTTTAACGTGTGGTGCTATTTTAGGTTGTAATTTTTCTCTGCTGACGTCTTCGACAAGCTCAGACTGACAGTATTCCGTAACATTAGCTTATCGAAACACGGGCAGAATGCAGGTTCTCATTCAGGTTTATTTTTTAACCCGAAGGGAATTATTCATTGCCTTAACGCCTCTTTTTCAAATTCAGGTAATCGAGATAATACAGTATCTTGATAGAAATATTATTGTTTTGATCCGCAGCGATTGTTCTTGAAATATTCTTGAAATATTTATTCCTTACCTCATCATCGGATTCCTGGATAGCATTTTTCCAAACCAGGTTGACGAAGCTCCCCGGCGCAAATTGCCAGGTATACACCATATCAATGTTGAACAGGTTGAAATTGTAATTGTTGTTTTCGTGATATGCGCTATTGGAGGTTAACGAACCATCGTCGTTCAATGTATAATATTGTTTCACCACCACCTGGCTCCAGTAATGACGGGCCACCATGCTTAAACCAGATTTATTAGTGAAGCTGTATTTTACTGTAAAAGTATTTTCCGACGTTTTACGATCCCTGCGGCTGAAAATGATATCGCCATTATCAACGTCTGCAAAGCCAACATTACTCATTTGTGGGTTATAAGTGAAATTGGTAGACAGCGAGAATTTTTTTGTAAAGCGATAGCGTTGTCCAATACCAATGTAAGTTGACACACCACCGAATAGTTCTTTAAAGTTCACCGAAATATCCGCATCCGCGTAATATTTCTTTGCGCTGTTACTTGATCCCCATATTTCAGTTACAAAGGATTGCCCTGTTTTGAAAACTTTGTTTGCCACCCGTGGTTCATAAAAGTCGTTTCCATTTGCATTGTACGCGATGTATGACCCTACGCCCCAGAGATTTTTCAACTGGCTGTTTCCGTTAATGTTGATATTTAAGCTCTGAAACTTCGTGTCGCTGAAGCGATGACTAAGATTGAAATTATAATTCAGGTAAATATTATTGTAATGTTGCGTCGGTTTGATCCATTTGTAGCCAAGATAAAGGTAATGATCCAGGTAATTGTTGTTGTACAAAATACCCATGTCGTTAATATTATAACGTTCATTGGCCAGTTCTTCCGAAACGGTAAAGTTGAAGCGGCCGCCTGTTTTGGCGTAGCCAACATAGTGAGAATAACCGGTAACGGCCTTGCCAGCCGAACTCAGATTGCTGATGGCAACTTTGCTGTAAAAATTGTAGGTATTCTTTTTGTTGTTCAGGTCGATCATTCCCGCGGTTACGTTGGCATCGTAACTGGTACCGCTGCGCAGAACATTTGTATTGATTAAAGAAACGGACGAGTTGTTTTTCATAGTCTGATCCAATACAAAAATATTATAGTTAGTCAACGGCCCTGTTTCAACCGAGCGTTTTTCATGAGTCACCGTATCTTCTACTTCGGCGTGCATCTCCTGTGTGAGCGCGTTGAAAAGCCCGATGCCCAGGCCTTTCGTGTTACGGCCGGAAATTTTTGTTGCGTTCAGTAATTTCGTCTCCGAAGGATTGTCGGCCACGATCTCATTCGGATTGGTGGCAATATTGTATTTATTCAAAGGCTCGCCGCCGATCCTGCGGCTGTAAAATAAATTTCCCTTGTTAAACAATTCGGTACCTTCTGTGAAGAACGGGCGGTTCTCGGCATATTTTACTTCGAACGGACTTAAATTCAATACTTTTTTATCGCTTTGAACCTGGCCGAAATCCGGTATCAATGTCATATCCAGCGTGTAATTCTGGTTGATGCCGTATTTTATATCCATTCCGCCGTTAACGGATTGCGAAGTATTCTTCACGCCGGGCGTGTTATAAGGATAATGATTTACGTATGCTGAAAAATAAGGTGAAAACGAAAGCCTGACCGGCGGCTTGATGTTGCTGATGCCGGTCCACAAACCTTCCTGGTTCACAAAGCCGTTTATGGTTGGACTCACGAGGTTCCACGTATATTGCTGGCCGGTTTTGTTGCGCCTGCGCGTGATGTTCATTCCCCATTCGGTTCCTTTGGGGCTAAAGCGCAATGCAGAATACGGGATGCGCATTTCAAACGTCCAGCCATCCGATACGATCTTTGCTTCACTATACCAAACAGCGCTCCAGCTGCCATCTTCGCCGCCGGTGTTGCTGTATTTTGCATCGTATTGTTCGCCTAAAGGCGTTACATAAAAGCCCGATGCGTTAATCTTGTCATTGTACGTGTCGAAAATGATTCCTATAAAATCATTGCTGCCCACCACATCGCGTCCAACTAACTCTCTTGCAACACTATCAGGGGAAATTTCATGACAATAACCGCCAACATAAATCGACGTGTTATCGTATAAAATATAAACCTCCGTTCTGTTATTGTGATCTTCCACCCTGCCGGCTGTTGGGCGCATTTCCACAAACTCGTTTGCAACGGGCGCTACTTTCCAGGCTTCTTCATTCAATGAACCATCTATTTTTATTGGAGCAATGGTTCGCTGTGCCGGCAATTTTCGTTGCGGAGCAGTTTGGGCAAATAAGAGGTGAATGCTGCAGATGCAAATAACAAACATCCACATTGTTTTGGTAGCCATGATTAATAACCTTTAGGATGAAAGGCGGCATTAGTTTGATCAAACGAAAATAGAATTCGTTCAGGGCAAAGTAATACCGCTCATCAAATGGTGGTGCAATTAAGAATTGTTTAACAGAAGATAAGTTCAGGTTGAAAGGTCCCGACATTTAAACGATGCTGAATGATCAGCCTGCCTTGTGAGTGAGACAGGCTGATAAATTAATTCAGCTTGATTTTGCCAAAGCTCGATTTGATTTTTACCTTAACGGTGCCCGAACCGGATGTACCGCTGAAATCCTTGGAAAATTTCGGGCCGTGATCATCGCTGCCGTCGTCTGTATCTTTTATTTTGAATGAAGTGTTGTTGTCAAAATCACCGAAACTGGTCTGTATATCATAACTGCCGCTGAAGTTAGATGGAAGGCTCAATTCAATATCGGAGTAAGAAGCGTTGATATTTACGTCTGTAACATCGTTACCCAATCCAAGTTTTGTTTTTCCGCAAAATTCTATGGATGTTTTTACTGCTCCCGCAAAATTCTTTACTTTTATTTCGGAATATTTAAAAGTTGTTTTCCCTCCTGTCAGTTTTTCCGCCACCAGCGAACCAAATTCAACCCTGAGTTCTTCGATATTTGAAAGATTGCCCACAATAAGGTCACCGAATTTTTGCGTGATATCTGTGGCACCGCTCCTGTCCCCAACATTGCATTTGCCGAATTCATTTTGCAGTTCCAGTGGATTATTTTCGGGCATATACACCACGTAATTTATTTGCATAGATTGGTTTTCGCTTTTGCGGCCACGTTGGTTGTTATCGCCAATCTTTGTTACAAACGATACTGTGCTCCCGGCATTGTCGATAATGTTGATGTTGTCAAGCAACGTTTGTGCCCTTTCATCCGTGGATGCTTTTGCGATCACCGTCACTTCCACTTTTACTTCGCTGCCCGGGTAGTTGTTGATCACTACGTCGCCAAAGGAATTTTTGATGTTCACTTTTTGACCTTTTGACAACGGGTAGGTTTTGTTGTATGTTTTTTTCTTTTCGATGACAGGTTCCGGATCGTTCGCTGCAAATGTTTTGGTAACGGCAAGCAGGAAAAATACGACGAGCGCCAGGTAGTTAAAGGCTTTGATAGTATGTTTTTTCATAACGTTTCTTTTTGTTGTTGTTAATGTATTTAACGATCTCCAGTTGACGGTTTAGTAATGCCGACTGCATTTTTAAATTTTCAATCATCGCTTCCAGCAGTTGTTCGCTGTTTGGATGTTTTAATTGTTGCTTTTTAAGTTGATTGAATTCTGCGTCTATTTTTGAAAAATCTTCTGAAAACTGTTCATAGAGCAACGGTTCATCTTTTTTAAGAATGCTGATCTGTTGTTGTTTGAGCTCTACGAGTCTTGTATAGTGAGTCATTTCTTCTTTCCCGATACTGGCCATCGCGTTGGCGCTGTTGTCGGACATTGATCCGTTGTCGGGTGTAACCGGTTTGAGAATATCAATACCGTCATCGGGACGTTTATCAAGCGTATCCGGTGCCTGGCTTTGAGTCGGGCGGTTGATTCCGGTATCGGTCTGTTGAGTTGGCGGCGCTGCTTCCGCAATTTCCACGGGGTCAATCGTTGTTTGTTTCGCGCTGTTCTTTACAAAAAGGAAAGCCACACCTGCTATGACGATCACCGCTGCAGCGGCAGACATCATTCTGCGAATACCCATTGTAATGAGAACCCCCTTTTTTTCAGGAGTTTTGATCCTGTTTTCGATGCGTTGCCACATGGCTTCGGACGGTTCGTAGTCGTCAAACTCATCCTTGTTGTGTTGTATAAAATCCTCGAGATTATTGTTCATAATACGCCTCCTTTTCTAAAAGTTCCAGAATTTTTTTCCTGGCCCGGTGATACTGGATCCGCACATTATTGTGTGCAATTCCGAGCATGTTGCCAATTTCTTCCTGCGGCACCCCATCTACCGCATAAAGATTAAAAACGAGTTTGTAATTTTCGGGCAACTGGCTGATGGCTTTTTTAACTCTTTGTACTTCGTAGTTAAAAACGTCTTCATCCACGCTGTCTTCGTCACTTTTATCTTCTACCGGTACCGTTGTGATATCTACCCAGGTCGTTTTCTTTTTGCGCAGCAAACTGATCGATTTGTTGATCACGATCCTGCGGAGCCAGGCTTCAAACGGACTTTTATAAGTAAAAGTGTCCAGTTTTTTGAAAGCATCTACAAAAGCGTCCTGAACCATATCTTCAGCATCGGCCAGGTTGTTGAGAATGCGCATCGCGCTGTTGAGCATTGATTTCGCATATCTTTTATAGATCACATAACAGGCTTTTGTGTCACCTTGCCGGCAAAGTTCTACCTGCTCATCTATCATCGGTATGTCTAATGTATCGCTCAAGCCAGTTGGTTGCTTTATAATGTTATCGCCGTGTTGAGGAAAATGTTACACGTATTTTAGAAAATATTTTAAAAGTACTTTCTTTCCTGGTAAATAAGGCTGAAGTAAATGATCGGGCGCCCGAAAATACAGATAAAGGAGATTAATCTACAAGCGACTGTTTTCAATATAAATAAAATTACAGTGGTATGCTTTTTGGGGCATCTGGCGGGTAAATGAGCTGAAGATAAGCTGCTGATGGGATCGGAAGTTTATTGGTCATCTCATCAAAATTTTCTAACTCATCAAAATATCAATGTATGGCAAAGTATTCTAAAGGTGCGGCCAAAAAGGTAGAGAAGGTAATGAAGGAAAAAAATGCGGGCACACTCAAAAGCGGTTCCGGTAAGAAAGTAACCAGCCGCAAACAGGCAATTGCCATCGGACTTTCTGAAGCCCGTAAGCAGGGTAGTAAGGTTCCGGCAGCGCCGAAAAAAACAGCAGCAAAGAAATCGGCATCTAACAAAGTAGCCGTAAAAAAGACCGCATCCAAAAAAGCAGCACCTAAGAAAGCCGCAGCGAAAAAATCTCCGGCCAAAAAATCTGCCGCAAAAAAATCACCTTCTAAAAAATCATCCATAAAAAAATCGGCACCGAAGAAGGCTGTAGCACCAAAAAAAGCCGCAGTGAAAAAATCGGCACCCCAAAAATCTGCTCCCGTAAGGAAGTCCGCACCAAAGAAAGTGGCACTGCCAAAAGCAAGGGTTCCGATAAAAAAAGCATCCGTTAAAAAATCAGCACCTAAAAAAGCGCCGGTCAGATCAACAGCGTTACCACTTTCCCCATCTGAACAAGATGTGATGCTGGAGGATAATAATGAGATCTCCATGCCGGAAACACAGGATACAAGCAGTCTTCCGCTGGCAGATAATCCATCCGGAACCGGTATTCCAACGGAAGAAAATACGGAGAAGCATATTCCGCAGGAAGATCCGCACGAACCCAATCGGGATAGCCCCATTCACGCTTCGCATGGCGCGCCTATTCCGCATGATAAATACGCTGGTGCAAAAGATAATTATCACCCACACCTAAATCCATCGTCGAGCAAAAGCAATATCAAGCCCAGTGGTAAAAAGCCTTTATGGAACAAATAGTTTAGAGATCAGGAATTAATGGGTAGGGCATTTAGATGTTTAGTTTAAGGTATAATAATTTATAGTAACAAAAAGGTTCATACAACTGTATGAACCTTTTTATTTAATTTCTATTGATGAAAGGAAATGAAGCAGGGTACTTGAAGATTCACTATTCACCTACAAACAGGTCATTATACAATTCCGCCCCCGGCACAACCGAATATTTCGACAGGTTGGTAATTCCTTCTGCTGCCAGCACCGCTTCATCGATAAAAGCATTACCTGTACATTCAGATGAGGGTTTGCCTAAAATGTAATAGGCTGCATCGGCAACAATTTCCGGGGTGCGGCTCATATTCATCAGCATATCGCCACCTAACAGGTTCTGTACGGCGGCTGTTGCGATGGTAGTTCGTGGCCAGAGAGCATTTGCGGCGATATTGTACTTTTTTAGTTCTGCCGCCAGCCCAAGCGCGATCATGGTCATATTATATTTGCTCAATGTGTAGGCGATATGATTGGCGAACCATTTTAAATCCATGTTGATCGGTGGCGAAAGCGTTAGGATGTGTGAATTGATGCCTTTTTTCAAATGTGGAATACAGGCTTTACACATAAAAAAAGTGCCGCGAACATTAATGTCGTGCATCAGGTCGAAGCGTTTCGGTTCTGTTTTTTCCGTAGGTGTCAATCCGATTGCAGATGCGTTGTTGATCAGCACATCAATACCGCCGAAATGAGCAACAGCTTTATCTACCGCTTCCTGGATGTTGTTTTCATCACGGATGTCGCATTGCACAGCAAGTGCTTTTCCTCCTGCAGCTTCGATTTCCGCAGCAGCGGAATAGATCGTTCCGCCTAATTTTGGATTTTCTTCTGTTGATTTTGCGGCCACCACAATGTTGGCACCTTCTTTCGCCAATCGTATTGCAATGGCTTTACCGATACCACGAGACGCGCCGGTGATGAAGATCGTTTTGTTTTGAAAAGACATATCAAGCTGATTAGTGATTGCTAAGATAAGAAGAAAGGATCGCAGATTTTTATTGCTTCGCAATTGATTAGGTGATTACGCAGATTTTATTCGCCTTCGGCGAAATTTTGCCATAGGTTCACAAATTTATTCTTATCTGTGTATCTGCGGTATTTTTTTGCCGAAGGCAAACCCGCGAAGCGGTCAATCTGCGTAATCCGTTAATCAATTGCGAAGCAATAAAAATCTGCGATTAAAATCTTGATCTACACAAGCGTTGCTTCAGTAGTAATTTTTGTATTAAACAACTTCGAAATCGGGCAATTAGCTTCTGCATCCGCGATCGCCGCGTCGAATTGCTCTTTGGTAATGCCTGGCACGGTTGCTTTTACTGTAAGATGCGACGATGTGATTGTTCCATCTTCCAGGGCGATATCGCAACGGGTATCGATATTGTCTGCAGTAAAGCCGGCCGCATTCAACACAAAACTTAATTTCATAGTAAAGCAACCGGAATGCGCCGCTGCGGCAAGTTCTTCTGGGTTTGTTCCAACGCCCTCTTCAAACCGGCTGCTAAAGGAATATTGGGTGTTGCTCAAAGTTGTACTCTGTGTACTAAGCGTGCCTTTGCCTTCTTTACCTGTTCCTTTCCAGTTGGCGTTTGCGAATCTTTTCATGTTGTAGATTTTTTATGTAGGTTATAAAAATTGCTGTTGGTATTCGTTTTCATTAAACCCAACAATGATCGTTCCGTTTGTTTCGATCACCGGGCGTTTGATAATGCTTGTATGTTCCTGCATCAGTTTAAATGCCTGGGTGCGCGTCAATGTTTTGGCTGCAAATTTTGCAGCCAATTCTTTCCAGGTGGCACTTTTCCGGTTGAAAAAAATTTCCCAGCTTTTTAATTCACTCCATTCTTTCAGCTTTGCAGTGGTAATTCCTTCAGTTTTATAATTGTGAAACACGTAGGGAAGATTATTCTTTTTGAACCAGTCAAAAACTTTCTTCATCGTATCGCAATTCGGGATTCCATAAATTTTCGGTACGCTCATATCAATATTCCGGCATCGTTGGTTTGGTGAGCAATATTTTTTCTATTTTCTCTAAAACTTCCGGAGTCAGCAATGGCAATACTTCCAGCGACTTCAGGTTATCCGTCAACTGCTGTTTTTTGGTAGCGCCTAAAATTGCAGAACTCACATTTGGATTTTTTATGCACCATGCGATGCTAAGCGCAGCAGTTGTAACGCCTAATTTTGCTGCAAGATCGGCCAGCTTTTTTACCTTTTTCAGCTTGTCATCCATTACCCAGCGATCCTTCAGCCAATCAAAGCCCTTTAACGAAAACCGGCTTCCTTTTGGAATTCCGTCATTGTATTTACCACTCAACAAACCAGATGCAAGCGGACTGAAAATAGTTGTTCCCAAACCCACGGTGCGATAAATATCAAAATATTCCCGCTCTACTTTATCGCGCTCAAACAAATTGTATTGCGGCTGTTCCACGATCGGTGCGATCAGGTGATTTTGCGCTGCTACACGATGAGCTTCCATAATCTCGGCTGCGCTCCATTCGCTTGTTCCCCAATACAAAACTTTTCCCTGCTGAATGAGGTTGTGCATCGCCCAAACGGTTTCTTCGATCGGTGTTCCCTTATCAGGACGATGGCAGTAATAAAGATCCAGGTATTCTACCTGCAAACGTTGTAAAGCCTGGTGACAGGCTTCCACCAAATGTTTCCGGCTACAACCCGCCTCATTGGGCTTACTGTCGGCTCCGCGCCAGCCCCAGAATGCTTTTGATGAAACGATATAAGAAGTGCGTTCCCATTTCTTTTTCTTCAGCACGCGCCCCATCATTTTCTCGCTTTCACCAAGTGCATATACTTCGGCATTGTCAAAAAAATTGATGCCGTTATCGTATGCGATGCCCATCAATTCTTCCGCCGACCTGTCATTGATCTGTTTGCTGAAACTCACCCAACTGCCAAAAGATAGGGCGCTTACCTGTAATCCGGATTTTCCCAAACGACGATATTCCATACCGCAACTGTTTTATTAAGGATGAAAGTTACGAATAACGGAGAATTAAGAATTAAGAATTAAGACAAAGATTTGAGTAGCTTAAGATAGTAATTATTTTTTTTGAAACTTTCACTATCTGCCATGCACCATTGCCCTATTGCGGAAACTGTGATTGGGGCACATTTATAACACCCGTTGGATACGTGATGTGCCAGTTCTTAAAATCCTGGCCGGCATCCAGCCCGGTGCCATCGATGATTTGTGTTTTTGTTCTTACACGAACCGGCTTGTCTGTGTAGAACTCATTGCCGGTGCGGCTGCGGTCCCAATATAATTCACGGCAGTATAGCGTATCGCCGTTGGCGATGTTGATCACGCGAACGCTGTCGCGCAAAAAGATGATACTTTGTTGTTCCTTGTATTTTGCATAGTTGGCCTTAAGCGTGCTTTCAATCACCTGTTGTTCATTGTAAAAATTGACGAACAAAGTTTTCGGAAATTCTGTGTATGGTACGGTGTCTTGTACCCGCAGCATCAGCGGTGCTGTGAGGATCGATTTTGTTCGTCCTCCATTTGTAAAAGTGATGTGTATGTCTTTTGCCTCTTCAATGCCCACCTGTTTTGGCGGCGGAAAATCCTTTGGGTCATTTTCGCAGGAAAATAAAAAAAAGCAGCCCGCTAAAAGGACCGCCGAAGCTTTATATGTGAAGATAGTTTTCAAAAATAATTTCTTGTAAAGCAAATATAACCGATCTCAAATTCACATGATCACCCGGGGTTCGACAAGCTCACCCTGACATACCGATAAACTCACCCTGACAGAAAATAAGATTTTTATGCAATGCCACTGTCAGCCTGGGTTTGTCGAAGGCTCAATTGTTAAGTTAGTTGCCTGATTAATCGTAACGCACTTTCTGGAACCATCTTGAATTCATGGAAAATCCGATGCTGAACCTTGTAACACTTTCGCGGATGCTTTGGCTTGTTTTACTACCTCTTGCACCGATTTCCACGCCCAGGTTAAGGATGGCAAATCCGCCGTACGCATTTCGTTGTTTTGATGAAGTAAGCGGAAGACCGGCACCGAAAGTGGCCCCATATTCTGGGCGCGTTTCATTGATATTGATATAATCATCACCATAATAAACACCGGCGCGGTATTTTACAAAGCTCCAGTATTTGGAAGGAACAGTGTTTAAATTTGCCGGAAAATATTGCGCGCCGGCGCGGATAGTATAATTGTCCTGTACGTTTGGATCTTTTTGCCCAAAACTTGTATAAGATGCCCAGTTTGCCATATCCAGATCTGCACCCACAAGCCAGTGGTTGTCGGAATAAGAAAAACCGAAACTGTAGGTGGAAGGATACTTTATCGTACCTGACTTACCTTTTGTGAAGGAAACGGTATCAATAGTGGTGATGCCGCCATTGCCGTCGTAATTGAATGTTTCGTTCAGATCGTCACGCTTCGCTTTCAGGTTTTGCTGAAGGTTAGTATAGGCTCCGATCCGAAGATATTTCCTGTTAGGAGTTTTTTTTGCAGCCACGTCTTTTTCAACTTGCGCCTTATTTAGAAAGAATTCATATTGTGCGCCAATAGTGAGGAAAATGCCGCCAAACGTTGTCTGGATCTCGCTGTTCGACTTTTGATATGTAACGGTGTCGTTGATAAATTCTTTCTTGCGTGAATAATTGTCTGAACCAAAAGCATACCCCGAACTTATACCGAGGCTGAAATTTTTTATTTTTATTGCTGTGCTGATATTCGCCTGGGAAAGACCGCCGTTTCCTTCGCGAAGCAGCAATAAACTATCTGCCTGTGGCTCGCGCGTAGATTCGCTGATCTTGTAATTGATGCGGGTGATGGGCCGGAGGCCAAAACTCATCGCCCAAAATCTGCCTTTCTGAACATTCGCTTTCAACGGAAACCCAAGTTGAAGGTAGGAGATGCTTGTATTTACTGATTTGAATTTATCGGGGGAAGTATTGCTTTTTAAGGTGCGGATATCTATAGAACCTCCCACATCAAACACGGTGGATGCGAGCGCTGCCACACCGGCAGGATTGGTAAAATTGATGGACTGGAAATCTGATACGGCGGAGCTGATGCCAGCCATGCCGCGACTGATCACATTGCGGTTGGGCGCAATATCGCCTAAACCGTAATATGAGTACGGAGAATTTTCCTGAGCGTAAGAAATGGTAGAAAAAAGTACGGCAATCAGTAATCCGGATGTTCTCTTAATGGTCGCAGTTGTTAAGTTCGCTAAGTGCATACAGTCCTTTAAATAAAAAATTATGGTCGGCAAATATCTCTTTTTTAAGTTGACTGGCAAAATAGCCCGAATTGCCGCCGGTTAAAACCACGTTAAAGTTGCCGTATTTTGCCTCATATTTTCCTATAATACCCTCTATTTCAGAGGCCATCCCGTGAATAACGCCAGATAACATATTTGTTTTGGTATCGTATCCGATGAGAGGAAAGTTCCAGCTGGCTGTGATCAGCGGCAGCCTGGCCGTATAATCGTGCATAGATCTGAAACGCATATCCATGCCTGGCGAAATGGCGCCGCCGAGAAACTCGTGATATTGATTGATGAAATTATAAGTGATGCAGCTTCCCAAACCAATCACGAGATTATTCTTTCCTGGAAAATAATGCGCGGCCGCAGCGCACAGAGCCAGCCGGTCGGCACCTATCGTTTCCGGTTTGCCAACAGCTGCGGTACTGAAATTTATTTTTGTAGCAGCAGATAATTTATGAAAGACAGACTTTTTTGCCAGCAAGATTTCAATGGCCTGATTATGATCAATGACCGACGACAGGATGGTTTTTGCCGGCCGGTATTTTTCAAGGATCGATTCGATGCTGTTCAACTCACCATCAGGCAACACGATCTCTTCCACAAAATCAGCATTGTTAAAAATACCGGCTTTCAATCTTGTATTTCCAAAATCGAAACAAATCGTTGTCATGGTTTAATTTTTTGTATTTCTTACGTCATTGCGAGAAACGAAGCAATTTCATTATGCTTCCTGGCAATGGCAAGGGTTCCATTTAAAACCGGAATCCTTCCAGGTTCTTAAAATGCCCGTTGAGCCTTATCTTATTTTTCAGTGAGTCCATTTCTTCCATCACCGCTGTTACTTTTGACAGATGGCGTTTCAAAAATTCCTGGCGATGTAATTCTTCGGCAAGTTCCAGCAAATAATATTCATCCTGCAACGACATGCCTGCATGATGCGCCACATCATAGCTAAGCAGTTCTTCCTCTTTCTTTTTAAAATCTTTCGTCACACCCAGGCTCACATGGATGTCACGGATGCCCTTCAGTACTTTTTTCATCAATGGCGCGCTTCCTTTCATCGATATACGCGGATAGGTAACGATGGCGCCGCTGTACAGTTTTTCGGGGATCTCGCGCACGATCTCGAGGATCTTGAAAGGTTGCAAACCTTCCGTTTTGATATCCATCTCGCCACTTTCGTAAGTATTCGTGATCTCTGAGATATTCACAAGGGTTCCCATTTCACTTACTTTATTATCCAATACCGTCGGGATACCAAAAGGTTTTTTTGTTTCAAAACAATCTTTGATCAGTTGTTTGTAGCGCGGTTCAAAAATGTGCAGGTTAAGCTGCTCGCCCGGGTAAACAACGATTGCCAAAGGAAATATGGGAATGAAATTGGTCATGATTTTTTATTTTTTCGTTGCTAACCAGCGATCACAGAATGGATAATTTTCTGTCAGCCTGAGCTTGCCGAAGGCCTTCGGCAAGCTCAGGCTGATAACGCATGGTCAGGCAAGTATCTTCGAATCTGTGAGAGTTGCGGGAATATTACTTCACTTCCTGCATATCCACCAGTTTCCGGTAGAAGCCATTTTGTGCCATCAGGCTATCATGTGTACCGCGTTCTACTATTTCGCCTTTTTGCAAAACTACTATTTCATTTGCGTGGCGGATGGTACTCAACCTATGCGCTATCACGATCGATGTACGGTTCGTCATCAGGTTATTTATGGCGTCCTGCACCAATCGTTCGCTTTCCGTATCCAGTGACGATGTTGCTTCATCCAGAATGAGGATCGGCGGATTTTTTAACAATGCTCTTGCAATAGTGAGCCGCTGCCTTTCGCCGCCACTCAACTTCATACCGCGGTCGCCGATATTGGTTTCGTAACATTCTTCTTTTTTGTTGATGAAAATTTCTGCATTGGCGATCTGCGCGGCCTTGCGGATCTCTTCTGCCGTGGCGCCTTCTTTGCCCAGGCGAATATTGTTTTCAATACTATCATTGAAAAGGATCGCTTCCTGCGTTACAATTCCCATCTGGTGACGGATAGAGTGCAGTGTGTAGTTCTTAATATTTACACCATCAATAAGCACTTCACCTTGCGATGCATCGATGAATCTCGGCACCAGATCGGCCAATGTACTTTTGCCGGCACCGCTGCTACCTACGAGCGCCACCGTTTTTCCTTTTTCTATTTTAAGGTTGATATTTTTTAAAATGATATTGTCTTCATAACCGAAAGTCACATTTTTCAATTCAATGGCAGAAGTAAATTCTTCCAGCACTTTCGCATCCGGCAATTCTTTGATGTCGACATTTTCATTGATCAAACCTTCAATGCGTTCGATGCTGGCCGCGCCTTTCTGCATGTTGTAAGATGCATTCGATAAAGCTTTGAGTGGTTGTATCAGTTGGGTAAAAATAGCGATATAGGTGAGAAAGTCTCCCGCATTCAGTGTGAAAGAATTGCCTTGATTAAGCACCATCATGCCGCCATACCAAAGAATGCACAACACCGCCGTAACGCCTAATGCTTCCGAAACCGGCGAAGCGAGATCGCGTCTTCGATTGGCTTTTGTTTTCATCACATACATTGCCTCGTTTTCCGCTTCAAATTTTTGCTGGATCTTTTTTTCTGCGTTGAATGCTTTAATAATGCGAATGCCGCCCAATGTTTCTTCGATCGTCGAAAACAACAAACCGAATTGCTGCAATACCTGCTTGTTTTCCTTTTTCAAAGAGCGGCCTATGCGGCCCAGGATAAAACCAGCGATGGGCAAAAATATGATGAGGAAAACTGTTAGCTGCGGGCTAAGAATGATCATGTAGATGAAAAAAAACAGGATGTTGATCGGTTCGCGAAACACGCTTTCCAGCACACTGATGGTCGAACCTTCCACATCACCGAGATCATTAGATAACTTGCTCATGATGTCGCCCTTGCGTTGCTCACTAAAATATCCTATGGGCAAATGCAGGATCTTGTTGTACATGCTGCTTCGCATGTCGTTCAGTATCCTGTTGCGGATCGGGTTGAGCACATATTGGCTTAAATAAACGAATAGGTTTTTTAAGATGATGGCGCCAAATATAACGAGGCAGATCACCATCAATGCTTTGGTGCTTCCGCCGGGCGATTGGATCAATTCGTAGAGCCAGTCTTTGAATGCATTGATGGGGTTAAGGCTATTGATCCCGGTTTTTTTACCTGCAGTTTTCAATACGTCGCCCTGTTTGAAAATGAGCATTAAAAAAGGGCTCAACAGCCCAAGCGAAACCACGCCAAAGATGGCGGACAAAATATTGAAAGTGAAATACGAAGCCAAAAGGCCCGGGTATTTCCGGATATAGCTAAAGATCGTTTTTAGATTCTTCATGTAAAATTATAAGTGTAAAACCGTATCGGACCTGCAAAGTAACGACTTATACGGCAGATATGCCGGTAGAATTTCTTCTGTGAAGGAAGCCCTAACCCAATAGTTTTTTCAATTTCAATCCCCAAAGCAACTTGAGAGACAGGAGAAATTTTCCGAAAGCTCCTTTTTTGGGAAGATAGAATATATCGGCCTTGTATTTCCGCGCCAGCGAAAAAAGCGACAAGCTGAACCATTGATCTGCCCGTTTTTTATAAAGATCGCGCCATTGTATAAAAAATTGCTGATCATCGCCGGGCAATGCGGCGCAAGCATTGTACCAGCGCAGTTCTTCTTCGTAGCGGAGAATTTCTTTGTGATGTTTTGTGTTTTTTTTTCTCTTGAGAATATCCGTTTTTGTGGTGCTGTGCTGGCGGTAATGCACCAATATTTCCGGCACATACAACAGTTTTCCGGCGGAAGCAGCTACAAAAGATGCCCACCAATCGTGGAAACGCGCATCCGGAAAGGGAAGCAATTTGCTGAGTAACTCGCGTTTAAACAAACATGCATGCCCCGAAATGCAATTGAATTGGAGAAACACTTTCGCACCGTGGCCCGAAAACGGGTTCACTTTATCCATCACCGTGCGGTTGAGAGAATTTAGCTGTTCATCTACAAACAATGAATTGTGATATACCAATGTATGATCTGCGCTGTATTTCATCAGCCTGCTGATCTTGTTGTGCATCCATACATCGTCCTGGTCGGATAGTGCGAGAAACGCACCGGAACAATATTGAAGCGCATGCGCAAAATTTGCGCGAAAGCCATGCTCACCTTGATTTTTATAAAAAACTATTCGGGAATCGGACGATTGAAACTCTTTAACGATCCTCTCCGTGTCGTCGGAAGAGCCATCATCTGAAATGACGACCTCGATGTTTGGGTAATCCTGGTCAAGCAGGCTTTGTAATTGCTCACGCAAAAATCGACCGCCATTGTAAGTGGCCATCGCAATAGAAACCAGGGGATATGTTTGATTGGCATCCATGAATAATCAGAACCTTTTGATGTCTTTTTCTTTTAAAGAACCAAGAATGAAGTCGGTAACATGTTTTACGGGAAAATTGATGCACCTTCTCCGCGCCAGCGCTTCAAATTTTTGTTCGGAAGCTTTCATTTTATTAAAAGATGAAAAAAACAGTTTAAGGGATTTGAAATAATAAAATCTTCCTGTAAACAGCCGGATCAACATTTCCGGTATCAATTGCAGGTACCAGATAATCAGTTGCAGGGGTGCCAGATGCATGACGTGCAAAAACATCTTGTTCCGGTAATAAATAGCATTGATAAAGTTCTTGCTTTTTTGAGATTTTATGGATACCGAAACCTGGTGACGACAAACGGCAAAATGATCGTAATAGCATTTCCAGCCAACGCGCCAGGCACGCAGGCTCATTTCAAAATCTTCCACATAAAACGGCGCAAATAGTTCGTCGAAGCCACCGAGCAGCAATAATTTTTTCCGGTCAACGAATGCATTCGCGCCGGAAAGGTACATGCTGTACAGGCGATCTTTTTCATCCGGCGCAGCCGAAATATAATTTCCCGAAGTTTTTATTTTAGCGCCGTGATATGCAGGATATTTTGCGCCATCCTGTATCTCTTCATCGTTCCAGCCGATGATTCGGCCCATCACACCGAAAGTATCGGGATCTTCTTCAAAATATTTATAAAGACTGTCGAAATAATGCGGCGATAATTTTACGTCGCTGTTCAATATCAGCACATGATCATATTTTGACGCAAAGATCCCCTTATTGGCATTTGGTGAAAAGCCTTGATTGACTTCACTTTTAAGGATGATCACAGACGGAAAATGTTGTTCAAGAAAAACAATTGAATCATCGGTGGAACAATCATCCGGGATGATCACTTCATATTCTTTGCCGGAATTTTGCAGCGCAACGTAGGCATCCGGCAGCGTTTGCTCCAGCAAATGCCGCCCGTTATAATTGGGCATTACGATAGAAATTCCTTTTGGAGCCACTGTTTTTTAATTGTATAACCTGGTGGAGCTTTTATGGCCTGTAAGCAAATACGTTGATCGCCATGTCCATATTCTCGCAAATATTATTATCGTCGATGAATGGCTTTTTTCTGCTGAATGATTGACGGAGATGATACCTGAAGCCACTTTTTTTGAACATGTCGAGTATGTCATCAAGGTGCTGCTCTTTCTCTTCAAAGCTGTGATATTCCACGAAAATATTTTCCACATTTTTCAGGAACGGTTCACTGTCTTTTAAAACAGTATATTCTGCTCCTTCAATGTCAAGTTTTAATAAGGCAACAGGTTCCTGCAGGTAATCTGCCAGGCGAACGGTTTGTACTATTGCCGGTTTTTGTCTTTTAAAAGTATTTTCTACGCTTCCACCCATGCCGTGGTCGGTAAAGAATTCCAGGGTAGTTTCACTGTTCCAGACAGCTTTTTTCTCTAATGTCACATTGGCGAAATGATAGGATTCCACATTCTTTTCCAGTACCTCAAAAATTTCTTCTTCGGGTTCAAAAGCGATGATCCTTGCTGTGGGATATTCTTTTGCAAAGAACAATACGCTCACGCCCATATTGGCACCGCAATCGATGATCAGCGGGTTTGCGTGAGTTGTATTGAAACGATAAATTTCATCATCCAGGATTTCTTTGTAAGAATCGTAGAAACACTGCGCATCGTGATAATGAAAATCATGGTCCGCATAGCCGATCGATCCGCGGATCCATCTTGGTTGCGTTTTCAACTCTTCCAGTTGCTCTTCCGAAAACTTGCGCGGCGGCTTTTTCCTGTTCTTATATCTTGTGAAAATTCCCATGCTGCAAAAATAAGGCAATTAATAATAGGCAATTGCCACAACAAATTACCCATATCAAATTGCTTATTGCCGATTGCCCATTATATTGCAGTATGTGGCTTCAGTTAAAAAGCGATATTGAAAAAGGCAACATCAACGCGTTGGCCCGATGCATTTCCTTTGTAGAAAATGAAGTGGCGGGTTATGAAGAATTGTTGATGTCCTTACCGGTGTCTGAAACGCCGGTCATCGGTATTACCGGCCCACCCGGAGCAGGAAAAAGTACCCTCACAGATTCGCTGATCGGATTGCTCGTTGCCAGGCAAAAGAAAGTGGCGGTGCTTTGCGTGGATCCATCTTCGCCATTTAATCTTGGGGCTTTGTTAGGCGACAGGATCAGGATGAGCCAATGGTACAACAATCCGTCCGTATTCATCCGGTCGCTGGCAACGCGCGGGTCCCTTGGCGGATTGCATCCGAAGATCATTGAGATCGCCGATTTGCTGAAATTTGCGCAATTTGATTTTATCATCATAGAAACGGTAGGAGTGGGGCAAAGCGAGATCGAGATTGCCGGGCTGGCAGATGTTACGGTAGTAACAATCGTTCCCGAAGCCGGTGACGAAGTGCAAACGATGAAAGCGGGATTGATGGAAATTGCCGATGTGTTTGTGGTAAATAAATCCGACCGGCCGGGCGCGGATCTTTTTGTAAAAAATCTTCGAATGATGCTGGCGCCTGCGTTCAGCAATCACCAGCAGGAAATACAGGTTGTAAAAACAAGCGCACTCAACCGCGAAGGTATTGCGGACCTGCTTTCAGCAATAGAAATTGTACTGCAACAACAAAAAAGCGGTGATAAAAAAGCTTGGTTGCTCGCGGAAAAAGCCTATCACCTGATTCAACAGCATCGGATGAAAAATGTCAAAAAGGAATTATTAAAAGAAGAGCTCGGGCAACTGAGGGAGGAGGAAAATATTTACAGCTACATTAAAAAATATCTTTGATATGGGACTTCTGCAATAAAGCACGCGTCGAAGGCATTCCTTACACTGTTTCTTTATTATTCTTCCACCAACGGAATCCGATGAAGCCTACGATGGCGAATGGAGAAATCATCAGGTATAAAATTCCGCGGTTGAGGCCAAGCGCCGGTTTTTCTCCCAGTTGAGCGGCAGTTTTGGTACACATGGCGCATTGCGCGCTCACTTCCGGCCCAAAGGCAATCAGCAGCGTTAGCAAAACAATAAATAGTGCGGCTTTTTTCACACAGCAAATTTACAGTTTTAAACGGTTGTTTTCAGTTGTTTCGGAAGATTTTTTGTGGGCTGAAGCTCCGGTTTCGGCTGTCTTCCGGAGCTCCGGCTCCGGTTTTTATCGAAGCTAGAGCTTCGATTCACAGTCGAAGCCGGAGCTTCAGCCCACAAAAAAATCCGCCCATTGGGCGGGTTCATTTATAAACTTTATCAAAATTAAACTGCTTCTGAAGACATTGATTTGCTTACGCGCTTTCTTTCGTCTTCATTGAGTATAGTTTTACGCAGGCGAATGTTTTTCGGCGTAACCTCGATGCACTCATCCTGCTGGATATATTCCATACATTCTTCCAGGCTCATTAAGATTTTTGGAGCTGCTTTGGAAGCATCATCCGATCCGCTCGCACGGTGGTTGGTGAGTTTTTTAGGTTCCGTTGCGTTTACTACAAGATCCCCTGGTTTGATATGCTCCGCAATGATCTGGCCTGCGTAAACATCTTCCCCCGGATCGACGAAGAAACGGCCACGATCCTGTAATTTATCGATGGAATAACCGGTTGTTTTTTCTGTTGTTTTGCTTAACAAAACGCCATTGTTACGACCCGGAATCGGTCCCTTCCACGGGCGGTATTCTGCGAAGCGATGCGCCATTACTGCCTCTCCGGCAGTGTTGGTGAGCATGTTGCTACGCAAACCGATCAGGCCGCGCGAAGGAATATCAAATTCAAGATGCTGCATTTCGCCTTTTGTTTCCATTACCAGCATTTCTCCTTTGCGCTGCGTAACTAGATCGATCACTTTACCGCTGTATTCAGACGGAACGTCTACCACCAACACTTCATATGGTTCGCTCTTAACGCCGTTTATGTGTTTTACCAAAACCTGCGGCTGACCGATGGTCAACTCAAAACCTTCCCTGCGCATGGTTTCGATCAGGATACCAAGGTGAAGGATACCACGACCAAAAACATTGAAGCTATCTGCACTGTCGCTGTCTTCTACACGAAGGGCAAGATTTTTTTCTGTTTCTTTAAAAAGACGATCACGAAGATGGCGGCTGGTTACAAACTTACCTTCTTTACCGAAGAAAGGAGAGTTGTTGATACCGAACAACATGCTCATCGTTGGTTCATCCACTGCGATAACCGGGAGTGCTTCCGGGTTTTCAACGTCTGCAATTGTATCGCCGATGTTGAAAGTTTCCAATCCCACTACTGCGCAAATATCACCGGCAAAAACTTCTGTTACTTTCTTTTTGCCCATGCCTTCAAACACATACAGTTCTTTGATCTTCATTTTTTTGATGGAACCGTCAGCCTGCATCAATGCGATCTGCTGATTTTCTCTCACGCTTCCACGAGCCACTTTACCTACCGCGATCCTTCCGAGGAAAGACGAGTAATCGAGCGAAGTAATCTGCATTTGTGTAGATCCTTCATTCTTTTTAGGTTCGGGTACATATTCAATAACTGCATCCAGCAAAGGCAGAATATTTTCTGTCTGTGTCAGCGAGGTATTCATCCAGCCATTTTTGCTGCTACCATATAATGTAGGAAAGTTCAACTGTTCTTCTGTTGCGTCGAGGTTGAAGAACAATTCAAATACTGCGTCATGTACCTCATCCGGGCGGCAGTTTTCTTTATCAACTTTATTGATTACTACAATCGGTTTCAAACCGAGCGCCAGCGCTTTTTGCAACACGAAACGTGTTTGTGGCATCGGTCCCTCAAACGCATCCACGAGAAGCAATACACCATCGGCCATCTTCAACACACGTTCTACCTCACCTCCAAAGTCACTATGTCCCGGAGTATCGATCACGTTGATCTTAACGTCTTTATAACTAACAGAAATATTTTTGCTAAAAATGGTAATACCACGTTCCCTTTCGAGATCGTTGCTATCCATGATCAGTTCACCGGTTTCCTGGTTCTCACGGAACACCTGCGTGGCGTGGATGATCTTATCTACTAAGGTTGTTTTGCCATGATCTACGTGGGCGATAATAGCGATGTTGCGAATATTCATTATTTTTTTACTTTAAGCTGTAGCGGCTGGCGCCATGGAAAGCTTGATGCTGACGAGGTGAGCCAACAGCGCAGGGCTGTTTTTAAGGCCGCAAAGGTACGCATTTTCAACGGGATGGCAAGGGGATTTGAGTTTATAACTTTAAATTGATTTAAAATTCAGATAATAGGCTGATTGCCTTACTATTATGATATTTTTTTAGCTGGGCATTGGTTGTTGCATGTAAACTTTAACAACTAATCCTGCCTGCTAACCCGCCAACCTTATCTTTTTGCATGTTATTTGATAAAAAACCGGAAACAAAAATTAAGCAATTGAACAACAATAAACCTTTACCCAATTTTGCACTATGTATTATCCTGGACCTGATCGGATATATTAGTTTCAGCATTCCATTGGTAGGCGAATTTTCAGATGTAGTTTGGGCGCCCTTATCGGCTATGATCTTTTACCGGATGTTTGGCGGTAAAATGGGCGTTTTCGGCGGTGCATTTAGTTTTTTAGAAGAGATATTGCCTTTTACCGACGTCATTCCGACATTTACCATTTCGTGGCTTATCCGGTCGCGAGCACTGGCAAAACAGCAAACCCGGCTCATTTCGGCCAAATGATTACCGTATATAAAACGATACGACCCGCTGGTAATTCCGGCGGTTTTTTTATCAGTAAAAAAATTATATTACAGGCTCTTTGAAAAGAGCATGTGGCTATTCTATCTAAAACAACTTTGTATGAAAAATTTTTTTATCGGACTGGTATTACTCGCCGGTTCATTTCAACTGACGGCTCAGACCAAATTTACCGCCCTTTCGATCAAACCTGAATATCCAAAACAAAATGGAAAACTGAGTTTTGAATACAATAAAAGCTACTCGCCGCTTATAAAAGCGCCTGGTGTAGATGTGGTCGTTTACCAGTTTACAAAAAAGGGACCTGTTGCAACAGAGCCTGTGATCACAAAAAAGGGAAATCTTTATGCCGGAACAATTACCTTGGATAGTACGGCCTCATTGGTGGCGTTCACTTTTGCTTCGGGCGAAGAAAAAGATGCAAACGGCTCTAAAGGATACATCATACCGGTGTATAATGACAAAAATATCCCGGTAAAAAATTATTATATAAACGCCCAGGCGTTGTATGGCTACATGGGTGAAAGTCTTTTAGAGATCGCAACGGATCCTGCTGCAGGACTGGCAGTTTTGGAAGAGGGTATCAAGCAATACCCTGAATTAAAAACCGATCCTTCGGATTTCAATAATTACCTGTATGCGCTCAATCGGGCCAAAAAGAAAGAAGCGGTTCCGGTTATCAACAATGAACTGAAGGCGTACGAATTAAAAGGTAATTTATCCGAAGAAGGATACAATTTGCTTATCCAATGGTACAATCGCGATAAGAGAAAAGAAAAGGCGGATAGCCTTACGGCGGCGATGAAGGCCACTTTTCCAAACGGAACCTGGGTTAAGAACGAAGCCGGCATGGCATTTAACAAGGAAAAAGATCCGGCTAAAAAGCTCGAACTCTACAATGCCTACATTGCTAAATATCCTCTTACAGAAGACAATAAGTCAACAATTGATAATTTTAAATACCAGCTCGCAACGGCATATTTAAATGCAGGCGACCTGAAATCTTACTATGAATGGGCCGGTAAGGTAAATGACCGGTCGATGGTAGCCAGGAACAACAATAGTGTTGCATGGAAATGGGCCGAAGAAGATATAAAACTTACTGACGCAAAAGATATGTCATTATCTGCTACGACTTTTGCAAAAAATGAAATAACAAAACCCACACAGAAGAAGCCGAATAGCTATACGGCAAAGCAATGGGAAGAGCAACGAAAATCTACCTATGCTATGTATGGTGATACCTATGCCTATATATTGTATAAACTTGGAGATTACAAAACGGGGTATGAATACGCCAAAGATGCCGCTACGATCATGAAATTGAAAGATGCAGAACTGAACGAACGTTATGCATTACTTGCAGAAAAAGTAAGGCCCGCAGCGGAATCAAAAAAACTGATCGAACAATTTGTAAAAGATGGCGTTGCCACGTCAGGAACGAAAGGCGCCTTGAAATCGATTTATATAAAGGAAAAGAAAAGCGATGCCGGTTTCGATACGTACCTGGCAGCGCTGGAAGCAACGGCTAAAGTAAATAAGAGGGCGGCAATTGTTAAGTCGATGATCAATGATGATGCACCAAAATTCAGCCTTAAAGATTTTGAAGGAAAAACAGTCAGCCTCGATGAGTTGAAAGGGAAAGTTGTAATAGTGGATTTCTGGGCCACCTGGTGCGGCCCATGTATTGCTTCTATGCCGGGCATGAACAAAGCACTTACGAAATATAAAGACGACCCGAATGTTAAATTCCTGTTTATCGACACATGGGAAACGGTTGATAATAAGCTGGATAATGCAAAAGACTTCATGACCAAAAAGAACTATCCTTTCCACGTGTTGATGGATATGGAAGATAAGACGGTCGGTGATTTTAAAGTAAGTGGAATTCCTACAAAATTCGTGATCGACAAAGAAGGGAAGGTTCGTTTTAAAGCCGTTGGCTTCGACGGAAATGATGATGAACTGGTGGATGAATTGTCGATGATGATCGAGTTGGCGGGAAGCTAGGCTGAATAATTAATAATTATTTGCCTGTTTCTTTTTCCTGTCATTGCGAGGTATGAAGCAATCTAATTATCTGATGTAATCGCTTCATACCTCGCAATGACAGGAATTTTTTTGAAAGGGAATTGTCAATTCTCACACGATGATGTCAAATCAGAGCACCGCTATTTTTTCTTTCCCGATCTTTTTTCCTGCCTCATCTGTAATGATCATAAAATACACGCCGCTTGCCCATGTAGCCGGAACAGGTATTTGCTGTGTTACTTTTTTATCAGCCGCTCTGTAGGTCTGCGCAGACATCAACGTGCCGGAAACATTTACAATCGCTACTTTATACGTTCCCGCACCTTTCAATTTTACAGAAAGATTTACATTGCTACCTTTTTTAACCGGGTTCGGGTAAGCCGAGGTAGAAGGATTAACAAATTCTGCAACTTTCTGTAAGGTGTCCGTAACAAAATTTACTTTCACCACATGATACAAAAGTCCGCCAGCCGTAAATGAACAGATTCTTTTTTCTACATCAGAAGTGACAACCACTGTTTCCAGATTGGTAATGTCGCGCGCTAACTTTACCACACCCAAACTGATGTCCTTTACATTGATTGTTTCAGGCAAAAAGCCCACCGCTGTTATGGTCAATGTTTCAGATTGCTGGTGGCGGTACAATTGCACTTTTCCTGAACTGTCTGCCACCAGGTATTTTCCATCAGAAACTTTTACGGTTGCATTGGCAACCGGCTCATCATTTTCATCTGTGATCTGGAAAGTTTTCAATTTTTCCAAAATACGGGAAGTCTTAACCGAAGATTCTGGTTGCGGCCGCATAACAGATACTGTTCCTGAAAATCCTGAATGCGTCACCGATTGGGGCGCTTTTACCTGGGCTTTGGATTGTTGCCCCTTTGTTGTCATCAAAAAAAGCGCGACCAGGTATTTCCAGTAAAAGAATATTTTTTTACGCGGCGCGGGCTGGGATTGGATGGTCCGCTGCAATTGTTCGGAATGTACCCTTCCGCAAACATGCGGATCTTTTAGTTTTGTAAAATAATCGATCATCTGTCCATCCGTCATCGCACTGAAATCAATGACGGTTTTGGCGCAGGAGTTGCAGAATCTTCCCTGTTCATCCGGCAGCATGTTATTCCAGTTTTCGTGGCAAGGTTCCGGAATGTGGATCTGTAGTTGTTGCATGGCATTAGTTTTAGCAGGTTGTTAGATTCACTAAACCGCAATTTTTCACAAAGGGTTGGGTGTTTTTGTATGGCAACGGAAAATTTATATTAGCTGCATGACGTGAATGATGAGTAGTGAAATCTGTGAAATTAAAATAATGGTAAACAGTTAAAAATTTTAAAGATGAATGCCTGAAAATTATACCTTTTGAAGATTCCACCATTCACTATTCACTAAATTTGTTCTATGCCTTTTAAATTAAACTCATCTTACACTCCTGCTGGCGACCAGCCCACGGCCATTGCACAATTGACCGAAGGTATCTTAAATGGGGAAAAACATCAGACGCTCCTCGGTGTTACGGGAAGTGGCAAAACTTTTACTATTGCCAATGTTATCCAGAACGTGCAACGACCCACATTAGTGCTTACGCACAACAAAACCCTGGTGGCGCAGTTGTATGGCGAGTTCAAGCAGTTTTTTCCTGATAATGCTGTGGGGTATTTCGTATCATACTACGATTATTATCAGCCCGAAGCCTACATGCCCGTGAGCAATACTTATATCGAAAAAGATCTCAGCATCAACGAAGAGCTCGACAAGCTTCGCCTTCAGGCTACGGCACAATTGCTCAGCGGTCGCCGCGATATCATCGTGGTTGCCAGCGTGAGTTGTATCTACGGGATGGGAAATCCGGCAGAGTATGAAAATGGTATCATCCGTATTCACCAGGGACAGGTGATTTCGCGACAGGGATTTTTGCACGCGTTAGTAAATTCTTTGTATCAACGCAGCCAGGGTGATTTTACCCGCGGCACATTTCGCGTAAAAGGTGATACGATAGACATCAATCTTCCATATGTCGATTTTGGTTATCGCATCAGTTTCTTCGGCGACGAGATTGAAAGTATTGAAACGCTTGAGCTTTCAAGCGGCAAGCGGATCAGCACCGTGGAGAATGCGGCTATCTTTCCGGCAACATTGTACCTTGCGCCGAAAGATATGCTTGCGCAGGTAATCGGTGAAATACAGGACGAATGTGCTGCGCAGGCGACCTACTTTAAAAATAGCGGCAAATATATTGAGGCGCAGAGAATCGAAGAACGGGTCAATTACGATCTTGAAATGATCCGGGAATTAGGTTATTGCAACGGTATCGAAAACTATTCGCGTTTCTTCGACAGGCGCGCACCAGGCGCAAGACCCTTCTGCCTGCTTGATTATTTTCCTAAAGACTTCTTATTGGTGATAGATGAGAGTCACCAGACCATCCCACAGGTGAGTGGCATGTATGGCGGCGACAGAAGCAGAAAATTGGTATTGGTTGATTATGGGTTTCGTTTGCCCTCGGCGATGGACAACCGGCCACAGAATTTTCATGAATTCGAAAATCTCGTTAACCAAACCATATATGTTTCGGCAACGCCGGGAGAATATGAACTCGAAAAAAGTGAGGGTGTGGTGGTGGAACAAGTGGTGCGGCCAACGGGCCTCCTGGATCCGCCGATCGAGATCAGGCCTTCGATCAACCAGATCGACGATCTGCTGGAAGCGATCGACGAACGCATTAAAAAAGGCGACCGGGTGCTGGTAACAACGCTCACAAAGCGCATGGCGGAAGAAATGGATAAATACCTGCATCGAATCGACATAAAAAGTAAATACATCCACAGCGAAGTGGATACGTTGGAAAGAGTGGAGATATTGAGAGAACTTCGGCTCGGGATAATCGATGTGCTGATCGGTGTGAACCTGTTGAGAGAAGGGCTGGATCTTCCGGAAGTGTCGCTCGTTGCCATACTGGATGCAGACAAAGAAGGGTTTTTGCGTAATGAGAGAAGCCTTACCCAAACTGCCGGTCGCGCTGCGCGCAACGTAGACGGGCTGGTAATTTTTTACGCAGATAAGATGACGGAAAGCATGCAAAAAACGATCGATGAAACGACACGTCGCCGTGCAAAGCAGATCGCTTACAATGAGGAGCATGGAATCGTACCCACCACGATCATCAAAACAAAGGAACAGGTTTTTGCGCAGGGAAGTGTGTTGGATGTAAAAGGTTATGACCCAAGCAATCCGTATGCTCTGCAAGGCGATGAAGACATTGTTCGTACCGCCGCCGAGGAACAGGAAACATACAAGACCATTCCGCAGATGGAAAAAGCAATTGCAAGAGTGAAGAAATCAATGGAAAAAGCCGCGCGTGACCTGGATTTTATGGAAGCGGCGCGGTTGCGGGATGAAATGTTTAAGATGAAAAAGGAATTGGAAGAGATGAAATAGCAAATAAAAAATAAGGAATTAGAAAGTTACCCTGTAAAATTATTTGAACTGTGTAACTTTCTAATTCCTTATTCCAAAATAGGCCGCAACCAGCGTGTAACTTCTTCCAGCGGCATTTCTTTCCTTTGGGTGTAATCAAACAGCTGGTCTTTTTCAATTTTTCCTACGCCAAAATATTTGCTTTCGGGATGTGCAAAGTACCAGCCGCAAACAGAAGATGCGGGATACATTGCCAGCGATTCTGTAAGATGGATGCCCGTGGCTCCTTCGCCACCAAGCAATTCAAACAGTTTATATTTTTCGGTATGATCCGGACATGCAGGATAGCCCGGTGCCGGCCGGATGCCCATGTATTCTTCTTTGATAAGCTGTTCGTTTGTCAGGTGTTCGTCGCTCACGTAGCCCCAGAATTCCGTCCGTGTTTTTTTGTGCAGCAGTTCGGCAAATGCTTCCGCGAGCCTGTCTGCCAGCGCCTGCAAAGTAATCTTGCTGTAGTCATCAAGATTTTCTTCAAACCTTTTGATGTGTGGTTCGATGCCTTGTATGGTTACAGAAAATGCACCAATATGGTCTTGTGAGGAGTGGCCTTCCGGTGCAATAAAATCGGCGAGGCTTAAATTTGGCTGTCCCGCAGCCTTTTTTATCTGCTGCCGCAAAAATTCCAGCTTTAATATTTTGCCGTCATCGTGTACATGCACCGAATCACTCGCTGTTTTATTGGCTTCCCAAAATCCAACAACACCTTGCGCCTTTAGCCATTTTTCCCCGATAAGTTGTTTCAATAGAACCCGGGCATCGTTGTACAATTTTGTTGCCTCTACACCCACAACTTTATCTGTGAGGATCGCCGGAAATTTTCCGTGCAGCTCCCATGCGATGAAGAATGGCTGCCAGTCGATAAATTCCGCAATATCTTCCAGCGGATAATCACTGAAAACCCTTGTTCCGGTAAATGTTGGTTTTACGGGTGTAAAATCTTTCCAGTTGATCGGAGCCACATTTTGCCGGGCTTCCTCAAACGTGAGATATTGCTTTACAGATTTCTTATTACCGAAATCGGTTTTTAATTTATCATATTCTGTTTTGATACTTTCCAGGAAGGATGCTTTGGTTTCTTTGTTAAGTAAACTGCCGGCAACGGTTACGCTGCGGCTTGCGTCCAGCACATGTACCACACCATTGCCATATTCCGGTGCGATCTTCACTGCGGTATGCATGCGGCTCGTGGTTGCACCGCCGATCAAAAGCGGCAGATCCATTTGCAGACGCGCCATCTCCCGGCCAATGTGTACCATTTCATCCAGTGACGGCGTGATCAAACCGCTCAGGCCTATTATATCAACCTTGTGTTTTTTTGCTTCGGATAAAATTTTATCTGCAGGCACCATCACGCCAAGATCAATGATATCATATCCATTGCACCCGAGTACAACGCCAACAATATTTTTACCGATGTCATGCACATCGCCTTTAACAGTGGCCAACAATATTTTTGCGGCACCGGCCCCTTCTTCATTTGTAGTTCCTGCAGCGATATGTGCCAATCTTTTTTCTTCTTTTTCCTGCTCTATGAACGGCGTAAGAACGGCCACAGCTTTTTTCATTACACGCGCACTTTTTACTACCTGTGGTAAAAACATTTTTCCGGCACCAAACAGGTCGCCCACAATGTTCATCCCATCCATCAGCGGGCCCTCGATGACATCGAGTGGTTTTGGATATTTTTGACGAGCCTCTTCCGTATCCTGGTCGATATATTCTGTGATTCCGTTTACCAACGAATGTGCCATGCGTTTTTCAACAGGTTCATTGCGCCAGCTTTCATCTTTTACGGTTTCTTTGCCTTTCGCTTTTACCGTTTCGGCAAACTGGATGAGCTTTTCGGTGGCGCTGTTGTCATCATTATTTCTATTCAGAATTACGTCTTCGCAAAGCTGCCGCAATGTTGGCTCTATTTCATCATATACAACCAGCTGGCCGGCATTTACGATGCCCATGTCCATTCCGGCAGCGATCGCATAATAAAGAAACACACTGTGGATCGCTTCGCGTACATGATCATTTCCACGGAAAGAAAAAGACACGTTGCTTACACCGCCACTCACTTTGGTGAGTGGCATGAGTTTTTTTATTTCACGTGTGCCTTCGATAAAATCTACTGCATAATTGTTGTGTTCCTCAATGCCCGTTGCGATAGCAAAAATGTTGGGGTCAAAAATGATGTCCTGCGGTTCGTAACCAACCTGCTCCGTTAAGATCTTATAAGCCCGATGGCAGATTTCCACTTTCCTTTCTTTTGTATCGGCCTGTCCAACTTCGTCAAAAGCCATTACGATTACGGAAGCTCCATAGCTTTTGCAAATGAATGCCTGCTCGATGAACTTCGCTTCGCCTTCTTTCATGGAAATGGAATTCACAATGCATTTTCCCTGTACACATTTCAGTCCCGCTTCGATGATCTCGAACTTACTGCTGTCGATCATGATGGGAATCTTTGCGATGTCGGGTTCGGCTTGTACAAGATTCAGGAAAGTACGCATCGCTTCCACGCCTTCAAGCATAGCATCATCCATATTTACGTCAATCACCTGTGCGCCGCTTTCAACCTGTTGGCGGGCAACGGACAGGGCTTCCTCATACAATCCATCGCGGATGAGCCGCGCAAATTTTTTACTTCCCGTTACGTTGGTGCGTTCCCCAACGTTGATGAAATTTGTTTCCGGCCTTACGGTGAGTGGCTCGAGGCCGCTGAGGCGGAGGTAAGGTTTGATATGTATCGGTTCAGTCATGTTTTATTTTTTGCCACAGAGGCACGGCGTCACGAGGGTTCACAACGTGTATAGAATATATCTTTTTATGCCGTCTTTCATTATTGGTGAATGAAAATTTATAATATAGCCGAGTCTTTTTTGTGATAGCTTCAAGTAACTAAGTATTTGAGCTTCCCAAACTTTGTGATATAAATCTTGCGCTTTAAGTTTGATAATTAATGATTCGTCTACCAAAATATCTATTTTTAAAGCATTCTCAACTTCCAGGCCCTCATAATTTAAGGCAATGGCTGTTTGCCTTGAAAAAGCAATTGCTCTTAGAAAAAGCTCATGACAAAAACATTGTTCATAAACACTTTCTAACAAACCTGGCCCAAGCAGGCGGTGGATCTTAAAAGCTATATCCACAATTTCTCGCGCGATAAAATTTTCTCTTTTCGAGAGTGGGGAAAAATAATGTTCCATAATGCTTTACGTTGTGTTCCGTCGTGACCTTTGTGTCGTTGTGGTTCAAATTGTAAAGCAACGAAATCAGCATTATTTAACCATGTGAAAAACCTCACTCAATCACATTATTTTACACCAACTCTCTTTCCAAAACCGGCAACGCCCGCGGCTTAAATTTCGCCACTTCATCCGCAATATGCTTGATATGATCCGGCGTAGTTCCGCAGCAGCCACCTACAATATTCAACCAGCCATTGGCCGCCCATTCTTCAATGATGTGTGCCGTTTCATGCGGCTGTTCATCGTATTCGCCAAAGGCATTTGGCAAGCCTGCGTTTGGATAAGCCGACGTGTAGCAGCCCGCAATGGAACTTAGTTCTTCAATGTGCGGACGCATTTCCTGTGCGCCCAATGCGCAATTGAGACCAATGCTCAAAGGTTTGGCGTGCATCACCGAAACGTAAAATGCTTCCAGTGTTTGTCCGCTTAGCGTACGGCCGCTGGCATCGGTGATCGTTCCGCTGATCATCACCGGCAGTTCCGGCTGGTTATTTTTCCGGAAAAAATTTTTGATGGCGAAGATGGCCGCTTTTGCATTCAGCGTATCGAAGATCGTTTCGATGAGCAGGATATCCACGCCGCCGTCTACCAAACCTTTTATCTGTTCCGTATAAGCATCGGCCACTTCATCAAACGTTACGGCCCTGAAACCCGGATTGTTCACATCCGGCGAAAGGCTCAATGTTTTGTTGAGCGGGCCGATCGCACCGGCCACGAAACGTGGTTTGTCCGGGTTTCGGGAAGTATATTCATCCGCTGCCGTGCGTGCGCATCTTGCGGAAGCGACATTCATTTCGTATGCCAGCGACTGCATATCATAATCTGCCTGTGCAATGACGGTGCTGCTGAAAGTATTTGTTTCGATAATGTCGGCACCGGCTTCCAGGTATTCTTTGTGAATGCCGATAATGATATCTGGCCGGGTGATGCTGAGCAGGTCGTTGTTTCCCTGCACATCGGTGTGCCAGTCTTTGAACCGCTCGCCGCGATAATCGGCTTCGGCCAGTTTATGCCGCTGGATCATGGTACCCATGGCACCATCGATGATGAGGATCCTGTTTTTGAGTGCTTCCTGTATTGTTTTCATCCTGTTTCCTTTTTATCCGATGCACAAAGTCATGGGAACAATATTGTAATTCCGCAAAAAAGTTGATTGACTGAAACGAAGGACAAATCCTGTTGGAGGTGGGAGATGGGTTCGTTTATTAGTTCAAATTCTTTTTGGAGCAAGGGTTGAACAATAAACAAATCCGCCCTTGCAGGGCAAAGGTAGTATAATTAGTGAAAAAGTCAAAGGTCAAAGGTGAATGGTTAAATCCTGAAAAGACAACAGAAAATTCTCCGGAAATTTTCAAACAAATTACTATTCTAAAAACTCTTTGAAGATTTCAACATTCATTCAGGGATCAAGCCGGAGCTTCGGGATATATTCACTATTGACCAATATAATGCTCCACTGCGATCCTGTTGCTGATGCTTTTAGCCAGCGTCATTTCATCGGCATACTACAGTTCACCACCAAATGCGATGCCCCGGGCAATCGTAGTAATTTTAACGGGCACTTCTTTTAATTTGCGGCCGATATAGTAGATCGTTGTGTCGCCTTGTATGTTTGGATTAAGTGCAAATATAACTTCCGCGATGCCTTCATTTTTGATGCGAAAAACGAGGTCGTCGATGGTAAGTTGTTCGGGTCCAATACCATCCAGTGGCGAAATAATGCCACCCAATACGTGATACAAGCCATTGAATTGCTGTGTGCTTTCGATAGCGATCACATCGCGGATATTTTCAACAACGCAGATGGTTTGCTGGTTGCGGAGCGTATTGCTGCAGATATTACACATTTCTTTGTCGGAGATATTGTGGCAGCGGAGGCAGAATTTTATTTCGTTGCGCATCTTGGAAACGGTCGCGCTGAAATGATCCACTTCGGTTTCCTGTTGCTTCAGCAAATGCAGCACGAGCCGAAGGGCCGTTTTTTTTCCGATACCGGGAAGCTTTGCAAATTCATTTACCGCGTTTTCCAGAAGCGAAGAAGAGAAGATCATAGGGCAAAGGTAAATTATAATGGATAATGTATAATTGATAATGTTTGCGTGTTCCGGGTCTTCATTATTTGGATAAAAACTATAAAACGTAAGAAATTATCCAATATCCATTCTTTCATTTTCTATTCTTTGGAAGCAGATTTGCAGTATTCCCCGAAAAAGATTTAGTATGACTACAAAGATCACGCTGAAAGGGATCGGAGAAGTACTTAAAAATGCGTTTTCAGGTTTTCGTGAAGATAAGGTGACCAAGCTCAGTGGTTCGCTGGCTTATGCCACCATTTTTTCGATGGCGCCGTTACTGATCGTTATCATTTCCGCTACCAGTATTTTTTTGGGAAAAGAAGCGGTGGAAGGAAAAATATATGGAGAAATAATGGGTTTTGTGGGAGCAGGCACAGCGGCTCAATTACAGGAGATCATCCGGAACGCATCACTGGCGGGGAAGAGCCATGTGGCGGCCACCATTGGCGTAATTACATTAATTATTGGCGCAACTACCATTTTTGCAGAAATACAGGATTCCATTAATACGATTTGGGGAATAAAGCCCAAGCCAAAACGCGGCTGGCTGAAATTATTGAAAAACAGGTTCCTTTCTTTTTCTGTGATCGTAAGCCTGGGATTTTTGCTGCTTGTAACGCTGGGCATCAGTTCGCTGATCGACGGACTCAGTTCACGGCTCGTGCAACAATTTCCGGATGTTGCTGTAATAATCTTTTATATCATAAATCTTGCGATCAGCTTTTTGGTGATCAGCTTGTTGTTTGCGGTTATCTTCCGGGTATTACCCGATGCCGATATAAAATGGAAAGACGTGCGCGCAGGAGCGGTTACTACTGCGATTTTGTTCATGCTGGGAAAATTCGGGATCTCATTTTACATCACCACCACAAAAGTGGGCAGCACTTATGGCGCAGCAGGATCTATTATCATCCTGATGGTGTGGATCTATTATTCGGCCATCATTTTATATTTCGGAGCAGAATTCACCAAAGCCTGGGCGGTAAAATTCGGGTCGGCCATTTATCCCAATCATTATGCGGTGACCACGCGACTGGTGGAGGTAGAGATGAAAGGCGAAGCGGTGGACACAAATGCGAAACAGGTGGTGAAGAAGTAATTTTTATCCGCTATAAAATTATCCATTAAAAAATAATCGTATGAAGAAGAAAAATGATCCGGCCAGCAAAAGTTTTTTTGAAAAGTTCTCAGCCAAAGCCACCACCCTGGCTGGAAGTACCTATGGATTTTCGGTGCGTTAACCATCGTTGTGCTTTGGGCTGTTTGCGGGCCGATATTTGGGTATTCCGAAACATGGCAATTGGTGATAAATACCGGCACCACAATTATTACTTTTCTTATGGTTTTTTTGATACAAAAATCGCAGAACAAAGAATCACTGGCGCTACAATTAAAATTGAACGAACTTGTTGCCTCGCATGAATTTGCCAGTAACAGGTTGGTAAATGTGGAGACGATGACGGAAGATGAACTGAAAGTGATCAGGAAATATTATTCCAGCCTAAGTGCGCTTACCAAAAATGAAGAAAGTTTGCAGCAGTCACATTCAATAGATGAGGCGAGGGATAATCACGAAAGAAAAAAATATATCGAAGATTCCCTTGCAGGAAGTTTAAAGAAAAAGTAAGAATCACTTTAAAATAGTTATATGAAAATAATTGCCATTTTATTGCTTGCCGTTGGAATATTAATGCTCGTTTTCCGCGGATTCACTTTTACCCGTGAAAAGAAAGTTGCCGATCTTGGTCCGATCGGGATCAATAAAAAAGAAAACAAAACCATCGGCTGGCCCGTTTATGCTGGCGCCATTGCTATGGCCGCAGGTGTGTTTATGTTGCTGCCGGTACGGGGGAAGAGGAAGATTAATTGAGCATTAGAACAAAGGTTTAGCAGAGTAAGGAAATAATTATTCTTTTTGAAGATCTCTCCATTCGGGCTTTCATTCATTCGTCCAACTTGATATCGCGCTCATTGTCCCAGTTTGCTTTCACTGCCAGTTTTTGTTTCAGGTTTATTGTTGTTTCGGGCTGAATGTTTTTGCTGAAATTACCGGGATCCCAAACACCGTTGTTGTTTTCATCGTACAATATCCGGATGCCGTATTCGCCGGGTGTGAAGCGCCGGTCGCTCCATTCATTGCCTGCAAGCGGGTATGAATATTTTACCGCTGTTCCTTCAAGCAGCAGTAACAGCGGGTGCTTTTTAAGGTCGAGTCCGGAAAAACGCAATATCACTTTTGCATAATCTTCTTCACGTTTTGTGATGAAACGGATGGTGTCGCTTTTTGCGAGGCTGTTGTTCAAAGAATCTGCAGCGGCATCTTTTTCCACAATAAGTCTGTAATTGGTTTCCGGAAGCCATGGGGCAGCGATCGAAAGGATCTTTCTCGTGCTATCGAGTGTGGTTCTGGTGGCGGAAATGCGATGGAAGTTCGTATCGGTCAGGATAAATTTTGTAGAATCGATCTTAACAGGGTTATTGAAGTTGAGCACCAGCGGCAGCAAAAGATCCTGGTTGTTTGCCTGCGCCACGTATTTCAATTTTTTTTCCAATACAGGCTTTGGGGCCGGTGCTTTTCCCGTGAGGAGATTTTCCACGGCTTTTTCCTGTTGAAAGGCAAATAGCGTTGGTGCCGAAGAGCTGTCGGCAGTAATGGAAATATCTTTATTGTTCTGCGTAAAAGCGAATGTTTCGAATTTAGAATTGTAAAACTTGTTACCATCGCCGTCTTTCAACGCGTACAATTTGAATGTACCTGCGGGGAGATATTTGAATTCGAAACTTCCGTCACTTTTTATACGCGTCATATAATCGGGGCGCCGGTTTTGAACAGCAGTATCATCGGCATTCCTAAATAATATGGCCACCATGGTACTGTCACCTACACCGGTTTCAGCCATCAAAACCTTGCCCGATAATTTGAGCGAATCTATCGTATTTCCGGTTGAAAAAACATACGTAAATTCTTTGAATACATTTCCTTCGTTCACGTCGCGGATGCTGTTGCCGAAATTGATGGCATAGGTGGTATTCGGTTGCAACGTATCCTTCAGCTTTACGGTAATTGTCTTCAGATTGTAGCGTACTTCGGGCATATTTTTTTGAACGGGTGTCACCAATACGTTTTGCTGCACATCCATCACTTCCACATATTCATTGAAGTTGAGGTTAACTTTATTGCCAGTTACATTTGTTGCAAATTCTTCGGGTGAGGATTTAACAAGCAATGGTGCCAGCGAATCCTTATCACCGCCGGTTGGCATGCCAATCTGCGCACAACCACTGTTGGTAATGCTGACGCTGTAGAATATTAAAACTATACCGAGGAAAACAAGTGTTTTATACATGAATGAATGGGCGGTTGAAAATTTATGTGAAGGTAGGTCAATGAATAATTAATAGTGAATAATTAATAATGCCTTTACATTTCAGGCGGCGGCGTGACGGCAATGCTTTTAAAGCGGTAAAAAATTAATTATTCACTATTCATCTTCCTCCAGATCATGCAGCGCCACCGCAAGTTTATTATCTTTTACAAAGTTGCACCACCTGCAATCTTCTTTTCCGCAGCCGGTATAAAATTCGCGGTTCTGGATCTTTTGCCATGTATCGGTAAGTTGTTGCGTTACCGTCTGTGTGTCTGCGGGTGTGATGACGATCTTTTCTTTCCTGTATTCTTTTTTCTTGTCGGGTTCTATGAAGTCGAATTCCGTACTGATCACGTTCCAGTCTTTTTGCCGGTAATTATCGATCAGCAATTTATAAAATACTGCCTGCCGCCAGTAATCGCCACCATTCGGATCGTTGTCGTGCGGCGGTTTTAACTTTGGCAGCGCATTATCGATGTTACCGCTTTTGTAATCCACTACATTTACGTTGCGCCCGTCAAATTCAAGTTTATCCAATTTTCCTTTCAGCGGAACACCGTTTACCACCACGCCGCGGATATTGCGTTCTACGGCCACTACCTTGTTCCACGTACCTACATATTTGTCATAATAGTTGCGCAGCACTTCTTCCCCGTATTCCATGCGCCTTGCAAAGGCTTCGCGCGTAAAATTTTCGCGATGCCGGTTCATGTACCATCTGAAATCTTCCACCATTTCTTCTTTTGGTGGGAAACGTTCCTTTTGCCCGTCCTGCATTTTGTGAAACAATTTTTCTACGGCATAATGTATGGCGCTACCAAATTCCGTTGCTTCATTTTTTCCCGAAGGAATGCGGATGAGGTTCTTGTAGTAGAAGCCAAGCGGGCAATCGAGGTAGGCGCTGAGTGCCGTGACGTTCATCACAAATTTTTCCAGTAGCGCCGAGATAAAGTCTTCTTCCGAATGTTCGATCTCCGGCGATTGCGCAGAGAACTGTAGTTCCTGAAACTCCAGTATTTCAGGCCCTGGAACCGTCACGTATTCTACAGGAAGATGATGCTCTTGTTGTATTTCTTCGATGAACATAGAGGGTTCCATTTCCTTTCCATCGTTCTTGTATTTTGCATAAGAAATGTATAGATGCTTTTCTGCCCGCGTCAACGCTACATAAAACAATCGGCGCAATTCTTCTTCATCGCTGCCGGTAGGCAATGATGCAAACATCGTATCGGGGAATTTATAGCCGCCGCCGGGTTTTCGTTTCTTTTCCCACGCCGGAGCATTCACGCCTGCAAAAAAAACGTGTTCAAATTCGAGTCCCTTGCTTCCGTGCGCAGTAAGCAGGTTTACGCCTTTCTCACTTCCGGAAACCTGTACCAGCGGTAGTTTCAGATCTTCCTTTTCCATCAGTTCGATGATGTCAACCAGTCCCGCAAGATCGAGGAATGAATTCCTTGCTGTTTCTTCTTTGATAAAATCAAACAAGCCGGTCAGCAATTGCATCAATGTAATCTTATCATTGCTTTGCATTACATATGAAAGTACGCCTGCGTTTCGGATGATGTTTTCAAACAATTGTTGCAGTGTAACATTGGACACATTGGCGATCAGTTGCTCGTAAATAAAACTGAAATTTTTCAATTGCCCGTTCATGCCTTTATCAAAAAGATCTTTCGGTGGCGAGGTTGATTTGTCGTACAACAGCCGCCGGATCGAAGTAAGTTCGCCACTGTATCGCTTGTTGTTCACTTCCACCGTAATCTTTGCAATTTCGATCGGTGGAATTTTATAAAAATCAAAATGCAGAATTTCGAATAGCATTTCGTCGCAGCCATACGGGATGTCATGTTCGGCATTCAGGTATCTTAAAATTTTGATAAGTTTTTTTGCAAACGGATGCTGAAGGATATTCAGGCTTCGCTTGCTGAAAACAGGAATATGTTTTAACCTGAAATAACCAGCCAGCTCATCACCGTATTTATTTTCTTTGTAGATAACAGCGATTTTTCCGGGCGCAATTTGTTGTTCTAATAAGCTATTTACTTTGTTGGTAATGGCAGCCATTTCATCCTTTACGGAATTGTATTCGGTGATGACGGGCAGATGGGTTAATTCTTTCAATCCTTCCCGTGAAGAGATCAGGTCTTTCGTTAGGCCAGGCATCTTCCTGATAAGCCGCTCCTCATTTCTGCCGATCAGTGTTTTCGATATATCGAGGATCGGCTGTGTGCTGCGGTAATTATCAGACAGTACAACGGTTTTCAGGTCGTTCACATACCTGTCCCTGAATGCATTCATGTTTTCCACGTTGGCACCCTGGAAACGATAAATGCTCTGGTCATCGTCGCCTACAACAAATACATTCGGCTGGTCCCAATAGCTGATGAGTAGTTGAACGATGCGATTTTGCGTACCGCTCGTGTCCTGAAATTCATCCACCAATATATATTGAAATTTTTCCTGGTAATCGGCAAGTACAGAGGGATTTTCTTCAAATACTTTGATCACCCAGTTGATCATGTCATCAAAATCGTAGCGGTTACGCTGGCGCATAAGCGCCTGGTAATTTTCAAACTCGTTTACCGCAGCCCGAAGTTTCTCCATTTTTTCCGATTCCTGGTCGATCTTGTCTTGCTTGAGATCGCCGGCATTAAACTGTTTATATTTTCGTTTGTAAATGTATTCGTCGCGCAGCGGCAGGTCCGCGATGTATTCATCAATTTTCGCAGCAATGAATTCCGGTTTCCAGCCTTCTCTTTTCATGGCGGAAAAAAGTGTGCGCAGGTTGTTGATTTCGAAATAAACATCACCGCGGTATCGTTTCAGCGGATGCTCTTTTTTAAACTGATCGATGAGCGTTTTAAAAAGCTGGATATTCTCCAGTTCGGAAATAGCGTCGAGGGAGTTTTTTTCAAAGAGATGGAGGTTATCCTGGATCACGTCGTTGCAAAATGCATGAAAAGTATAAATGTTCACTTTGTAGGCATCTGCATTAATAAAGCTCACGAGTCTCCTGCGCATGGCGATGGCGCCGGCATCGGTATAAGTAAGGCAGAGAATATTTTCAGGAAGTGCGTCGGTGTCGAGCAAAATTTTCCCGATGCGTGCCGCAAGAATTTGCGTTTTGCCCGTACCGGGGCCGGCAATCACCATCACCGGTCCTTCGATCGTATCCACGGCAATGCGTTGCTGGGCGTTGAGTTTATCGTATTCTTCGGTGAATTTTTGCTGAAGGGACTGTCGGTAATTCTGCATAAATCAAAGGTAGGAAGTACTGTAGATAAAAATATACTTTACCTACAGACAGCAGTTTTAAGCAGGGATGTATGTTATAAAAATCCCTCACCGTTTAGGGGTGAGGGATTAAAGTTTTGGACAATTAAGAATTCAATGCTTTTCCCCTGGGCGCACTTTCGCCTTCGTTGATATGCCTATCATCTGGCGGTGGAGGCGGTGGTGGTGGCGGCGGCGGCTGGGCCGGTACGTTTGGATCGTTTTCTGTCATATTGGTGTAATTAAGATTATAAATATAACTGCATTTACAATTTAATGTTTTTCCTTGATTTTTCTTTATTACCGGTATGGGAAAAGACGTTGACGTTACCGGGCCAGGCTGCGGTGTTGTGCATGAGCAATCAATACATACCGGAATTTTCAGGGAGTCGTAATTTAATTTTATGCCCGATACAACTTCAATTTTTTGATTTTTTTCGCTTTTTATAAAATAATTGAAAACAAAGGGGATAAAGGATGCTAGGAGAATTCCCAACGAAAAAAGAATTTGTTTTTTACACAAGAATAAATTCGCAGACCTTTCGTCATTTATTTTCATGTTCTCTGTTGTTGTCTTGCAATATCTTTCTGTGAGGTATTCTTTTAATTTTAAATGAGATTTCTGTTCTGCCTGTTTTTCAGACAAACCGGTGCCGATGTAATGAAGTTTGAAACGTTGAAAATAGTCTTCAAGAGATTCAGGAAAAGCCAGATATGCGTACGGGGTCTCTTTTTTTTGTAATACCAGGTATGCCCGTAGCAAATAATAGATGCTTCTTAGCAAATAAAAAGTTCCGGCTAATAATAATAGAATAAAAATATCCGTGAGTATTCGATTGGTGTTGAAATCAAATGTTGACAGATAAAAATAGATGCCGGTTGCCAATACTGAAATAATTCCAATGGGTATCGTAAGGCTATTTCCAAGTTCATTTTTTCTCTCAAATTCCTTCTGGTAAAATTCTTTATAAATATCAAGTCTGTTCATCAATTTCAGGTAATAATCAATTATTGCTTATTGTAGGGATGGCTATAATAAGAGCGTGTATTTGAATTAAAAATAAATCGGGTGAAAAAACAACAACACTTTCATAGTGAAAATCATTAAGGGTACGGTTATGTAAGTCTATGACAAATAAAGATAAAATGCAATAGTTAAAATAAAAACTTTCATAATTTTATTCTTTTGAGAACAGGTGTATGTGCTCTTTGTTTAATCTCAATTATGAGTAAAATATATTCCTTCAAAAAAGTTCAGATCATCCCTGCAACGTTGGCTGCTGTATGGGATTTTTTCAGTGACCCTTCAAAGCTGCAGCAGATCACGCCGCCAGATATGGGCTTTACCGTAACCTCTTCTTCCGGTAGTAATAAGATATATGCAGGGCAGATCATCGAATATAAAGTAAAGCCGTTGCTCGGCATTCCGTTATATTGGATGACGGAGATTACGCATGTGGAAGATCAGCGATTTTTTACAGACGAGCAGCGTTTTGGACCATATAGTTTCTGGCACCATCAGCATCATTTTAAGGAAGTGGATGGTGGTGTAGAAATGACGGATATCGTACATTATAAGATACCGTTCTGGTTTATAGGAGATGTTGCAAACGCGTTGTTCGTGCGGAGTAAATTGAAAAAGATTTTTGATTTTAGAAAGCAAGTCATTGAAAGCATGAATTGGAGAAATTAGTATTTAATAAGCGATATTTAATAGTGAATAATGTTTTAAACTCAAAGAGGCAACGATTTTCGCTGCCTCTTTGAATAACTATCTTAATTATTCGTTATTAATTATTGATTTAAATTAACCCGGCATTCTGGTAATATATTTCTCGATCTGCTTGATCTGGTCAACGATCTGCGGAGTGGTGGCTTTAAAGCTTTTGGCTTTCTTAAAATAATCCTTCGCTGCACGGAATTCTCGTTTGTTCATCATGATGGAACAAAGCTGAAGATAAGCCGCAGCGTTGTTTTCCTTGTCCGGTAACCCGGCACGGATCGCCTGGCGAATGTAAGATTCGGCTTCTTTGATATTGCCTTTCTGCATCTGCAGCATGCCCATTTGTAATTTATTGGGACCGTCGGCTGCTTTTGTAAGCTGGCCGCCGCCGAGGGCGATGCTTTGCTTCATATGTTTTTCAGCGCTGTCGTAGTCCTGATCCACCATGGCAAGATTTCCTTTGATGGTATAATACACAGAGCGCATCGGTTTGATGAGCAACTTTGGGAACATGATGCCATCCACCACTTTTTTAGCACCTTCCATATCACCTTCTTCCATATAAGTCTGAATGAGGCGCATCGGGCCAAATAAAAAATGCCCTACGATCAACACAACTCCCACCAGGTACAAGATGAAAGATGGCCAGAAACTCGTTTGATAATTTACAAAAATAGCTGCCGCGAGGAAAACGACCCCCAGCCATAGCCGATACTTTATTATAGTGTTCATCCACTTCATACACGAAAGTTTACCGTTTTAAACAAATTTAACGGGGGGCAAAGATACAATAAGGACGGACAATTTAAATTTTAGACGCTTGATTTGGAGAAAACATTATTTTTGCCGTCCAAAATAGATGAATAAGTCTAAGGCAAATAAGTAAAATTGATATCTGGCTACCTTCAGCAATTTTCAAACTTGCTTATTTCTTCAGGTCCCGTAGTTCAATGGATAGAATAGAAGTTTCCTAAACTTTAGATGCAAGTTCGATTCTTGCCGGGACCACCCAACCGGAATTTCTGAAAATCACTTCAGAACTTCCGGTTTCTTTTTCCCCTGTATTGCCCTGCAGGCGGGCAATCAGGGAAAATACACTATTCATTTTTGTGGTTCGAGGTTGGTCAATTTTTCCGATTATAATAAAAACCGTCAGGAAATACCCTGAATTGTATTTTTCTCTTTTCTATATAATTGCTGGAAGCCCACAGGGACGGGAGTTCTGTAACATATTCCAATGATTTTTCGATGTAATTTTCAAGGTTCGAGGTGCTATAAGTGGTGTTTCCTAAATATTGCATCAAATCAGCCTTTTCTGTTTTAAATTTCTCAGAGAATTTATAGTACAAATCAGCCTTGACCTCTTCGTTTATAAACCGCTCCTCCAGCTTTTCTATCTTTCCCTCCAGTTCTGTCATTTTAGCCTTGTAAGCAGAACTGTTTTCCTGCATATCCTTATTAAGGGTGTTGTAAATTTTCCTGAGTTCCATCTTAAATAATTCCTGATAATTTTCATCCAGCGTAATATCTTTTAGTAAATTCTCAAAACTTGCATGAAGTTTTTTTGCGCTTACATTACAGGCACATTTGCCTTTTCCATCGCATTTATAGTAATACAAATTCTTTTTCTTTACCAAATACCCTCTCAGGTTTTCACCACAGCCTTCACATTTTCCATACAGCTTTAAGGGGAGATTATCGTTAAGGGGATCAGCTTTATAACCATGAGGGATTTTCCCTTTTTCTGCATTTACCTTGAGAAAAATATCTCTTGTTACCAATTTTTCATGCTTGCCCTCACGTACTTCTCCTTCCAGTAAGGAATGAGATAACAAGCCGCAATAAAACGGGTTGGTTAAAATATCACTTATCCTGTTATGCGCAATTTTTAATCCATGCGCCTCCAGTCGTTTCACAATTTCTACCATCGTAATACCTTCATTCGCTTTCCATAAAAATGCCTTTCTTAGTATCCTGGAAAATCCACGCAAATTGACCCCCATCGGCCAAAACATAGACATACTTACCACTCGGATGCTTCTTTTTTCATAATCACGAATTCGCCTTTGGCGTTGATATAGCCTTCCCGATATTTATAGAGTTCTGTCCCGGCGCTCCTGTCTTCACCAAGATTAACCCGCGCATAAGCAAGCCCTGATGTTTTGTCGAATTGCAGATGACAGGGAATATTACTGTAATCAAACATCGCTTTTACCTTTGTTCTCGTTACCACATCAAAGAACCCAAGCCGCTCATACGGCGTCCCATCGAAAGCCTGATAGTAAAATTTACTATGGTCCACTTCATCAAAACGCTGGATTTGAAATTGGCCTTCGATGGGAACAAAAAAGGTTGAAAAATTCGTAATACCGAAACGATTCAGAAAATTGACAACGGTTATTTCACGGCCCGTTGTATCAAGAACACCATCGCGTGACTGCGCGTAGCCGCAATAAAACTTTTCTCCAATCTCACCGCTTTTCATCCATCTTCTTTTAATGGTCAAGGTTCCCTGGCGGTTAATAAAGCCATAATCGAATTCCGATTTGTCCTTGGGTTCTATCAATGCGAAACCACCATGAAACCTTTCCGGTCGATTGGATAATTTCAGCGGAAAGATTTCATGACCGGTCATGTCGATAAAGCCATATTTCATTTCTCCGAATTCATTGATCTTGCCAACGATAGCGCGGCCCTCCCAAAATTCATCGGCAAAATCATATTGAGGCTGTACGGCATATTGTCCGGTGATTTTCTTATAGCCGTATTTAAGGCCCGTCTGATTTACAGTGCCGGTATAGCTGGCGCCCAAGCCTTCATGAAAGTTCAGGAAAGGCCGACTCATGCTGTAGGTATGCAGGTTCGTATCTATGTAGGTATAGGTTTGATTGAGATTTTTGATCGCGACCAGGTCACCGCACATATAGGCAGAGCCAATATCCGCAACCGGCAGAAAATGACCCCTGCTATTCAAAAGGCCTCTTTTACCCGTCGCAATTTCCGTGACGATAAAAAGACCGTGGTGATACCCATCCGCTGGAAAATCGGGTGGTTTTATCCCCTTATCGGCAATATCAAATTTGTTGAAAGGAACAATAAAGTTACCTGCACTGTCGATAAGGGCGGATGATGTTCCTTTTATCACGAGCGCTGCGCCTTTGCTGAAATAATACAGCTTATCGGCATCTAAAAATCTTGCAGTAGGAGCAAGGCTGCCTGCACGGTTCAAAAGTGCTTCATCATTCGGCGAACGACCGTTTTGCGCTGCTGCGCTATCCCTTCTTTTATTTTTCTTACTGAAAAGATCTTTTATCTGCCTTCCAGCATCAGCAATTTTACTCAATTCATCCTTCGTTGAAGATTGGGCGCGGGACTGCAAAAAACATGAAAATGCAAAGCAAATAATAAGTGTAACCGACTTCATATATTAAGATTTAGGGTGTGGAAATGACCGGCAGGACGCCGGTGTTCTCTTTTTAAGGAAGACACCCCAAAATTATTTGTTCGTATGTAAACCAACATTTACACACGAATGAAAATGAGGCTTTTATAACGATTTTCGCATTTTGAAAATGAGTGTTGACGCAGGATGCAGGAAATAAAACTTGACGATTTTTAAAAAATTTGTTCAAAAATAGTTGTTGGTTAAATCCTGAATATCCGAATGCAAAAACAGATGAACAAAGGTGTCACTTACTATCGCGTATCGACAAAAAAGCAGGGCAAAAGTGGCTTGGGCTTAGAAGCACAGAAGGAAGCAGTCAAAACATATGTCACAAATCATCCCATCCAAATCGACCGGGAATATTTTGAAATTGAAAGCGGCAAAAAAAGGAAGCGTCCAGTTCTAAAACAGGCCTTACGTTTTTGCCGCCGAACCAAGGCGATATTGATTATAGCGAACATAGATCGCCTCGCTCGCAACACATTGCTAGTGGCAGGCATCATCGAAAGCGAGGTAAAATTTGTTGCGGCCAATAAGCCTTTTGCAAAGCCGCTCGATCATCTTGAAGATGCAATTCGGGCAGAACGAGAAGGTGAAAGAATCAGCCAGCGTACAAAAGATGCACTTCGCGAGGCCAAAAAACGCGGGGTGCAATTGGGAACAAATGGAAAACTATTGGCAGTTGAAAACAAAAAACTTTCAAGTGAATTCGCTACAAAATTGGAACCGTTGATTTGTGAGATAAGAAGTCAAGGATTTAAAACTATTCAGGCTATAACTGACGAGTTGAATGCGAGAAAGGTCAGCACATTTCGTCCAGGCTCGCGATGGCATAAAAGCACTGTGCATAAGCTCATCAATCAGCTTTAGGTAACGAAATTGGGAGTTTAAAATCTTTGTCCACCAGATAAAGCCCTGAGACTTCGGATGGAAAAGCTCTCCGATTAACAACTTCTCTTGTTATAGGGTCAATACCAACAATTTTATCCAGATGTTCAGGGTCAACTTTTATACGGATAACCTCTTCTTCGTCTATTCTTTTTTCAGGGCTAGAAACATCATCTTGAATTGTATAATGAGGCATCCATTTTTCATCGCCGGAGCCATCAAAAAGCGGTGGCATGATAGGTAATTGGAAATGCGGATAATGATTTCGATCGTCTGTATTGAAAGGCAAAAAAATTTGAAGCATGAAACTTCCGTAATAAAGAATGAATGTATGCGTCATAGTCTTCAGAGACGAATGACGTTTACGATACAGCGTTGCAAACACATCATAATTTCCAGGCACCCGATAGCCAAATAAGTAGCAGGGCTTAAACTTCCCATCGAGTTCTGTCGTTGTCAAAAATTTGAATGCAAGATCATATGATTTCACATCAGATTTATCGATACAGCATAATGCCATTTTAAGTATGGCTTTATAGACATTGATGGGCGAATAAGGACGCTTTTTGTAGGTTATAGTGCGTGATTGTGTTGCCTCATCATATCCAAATATCACCTGTCCGTTATTCGGTTCAATTTTAATGGCTCCGGGTTGGTCAAAAATCGATTCTTTCGTTGCCCTAATGTTGTCGGAAATAAAATTTGGTATATTCTTCCTCCCCGGCGTCCGGTTGAATGTGCGTTCAATTCCAAGGTATCGACAAAGATCGTTCTCATAGCTGCCAAATTTGTGATTACACGTGTCACATTCAAAATTCGAGATCAAAAATTCATTACCTAAGGCCACTGGAAATATATGCGCTTCTTTTTGAAAAGTCACTTCACCAAATTTCTTTTTGCAAAAACGACATACCCTTAGGCTTTTGATGCTTAAAGTTTTCATTTTTTCATCGGGACAAACTATGGTTTTTTCGCATTCGTAGTCTGATAAAAACAAGTCTGCCTGTCCTTGAAACATCGGTGTAGTGCGTATCTCCTCCATATCATAAATTTAATTGTTCTGAATTTTACCGCCTCCATACTCTATCGGTATTTGGTCAAGGTATGATTTGAGACAAATTTTAGAATAAAAATCAAAGTTCTCAATTTCATTAGCTAAAACCTGATATTTAAGAGCCTGTTGTCGTGCAATTTCCCAAGCTAATTTTTCTCTTCGTTTTTTAAACTCAAAATCGTTTGTTTTTTCTGGTCTGCCTGACAAATGATGTCCAAATTCGTGGAGAATCGTCCAAATAAGATGAATCGGCTCTTCATAAATCGGATTTAAGCAAATCCGCATTCGACAGCCGTCGAGCTCAAATTCATGCGAGGATTGATCTTTCTCATAGCGCGCAGAAATGCAGCAACCGGCCAATCTAATTTGGTCAAAGATTAATGAAAGAAGATCACGAAAATTTTCCAAGTTTCCATTGTGACAAAATTCGTTTAAACACCTCGTTCTTTTTGATGGAATGTTCATTGTTGAAGAAAATATTTGAAGGAAAACTGGCGTAGTTTTAGTAAATTTAGCTCTTAAAATTTATTAAAATGAGTAATAACCAATTATTCGTTGAGCGTCGTGATCAAGGCGACTACGCAGTTAGAAAGGAAGGCTCTTCTAGAGCAAGTGCCGTTGCTCCAACGCAAGCAGAGGCTATCGCAATTGCAAAAGAGTTAAACCCAGGTGTAACGCCCCACGTTGAAAGAGTGCGCAATACCATTTACGGCAAAAGGGATAAATGGCGAACGCCTTAAATCTATATCTGACCGCATAGCAGTCTTCTTCACAGTTTATATCGGATTGCCAGATTGAGCATAATTTTTGATACGAGAAATAGTAAAACAATTCTATGCAAGCGAGAGAAGCCAGTCATTTAAGAAAGATGTGGGGAGATGTGCCATGTGATCACGACCATGTCGAAAAAGAGTACGATCTCGGATCAGACACCGGAGATTTAGTATGCACTCAATGTGGACGAACCTTTTGGGGAGATCAATTGGAAGAACTTCGAAAAAAGAAAGACGACAATAAAAAGTAGTTGTTCTTTTAGTCTAAAAGCTCTAACCAAACATTTCGGGTCTTAAGTAATTAACTTGAGACCCTTGGTATTATGCGGCTAACGCGCGTCAATTAAAAAATATCAATTTATCACTCTGCATTCTTTTTTAAATCGTCCCTTAGTTTTTGAGCGTCTCTTATTAACTCATTATAGTATGAAGACAAGGGGGCAGACCTTGACCCTCCACCCATTTTGCTTTCGATATCATCTAGTTTTTTATATATTACCGTCATCATACATTCCAATTGTATAAATTTTTCTTCTGTACTCATAGTTTTGTAAGGATAACGTTTTTAGGTAATTCAGAAATTGAGCTTGTTGTAGTAGGACTTCCGTTTGTTGTCGTTTTCCAATGACTGTCCTTCGACAATTTCCACGTCGCTTGCGTAGTTGATCCGGGTAAAAAAGTAAGTGATGCAAAAGAACTGCTGTGTAAGGACAAATCCCAAAAAGTCGTAAACCATATGGAAGCCGTTGTTTTTGCATGCCCAATTAGGGTCGTTTTTAGGTCGGTTGTGACGTCCGTATGACTAACCGTTTCATCCCTTCCGACATATTGCAGAGACGATTGAACCAAATGCCCTGCCTTCACATATTTGTGCCAACCCACAAGCGACACCCTGCTTATGCCAGGATTCAAGTATAAATTCTGACGTTGTAAAACAATCGTCAGCGTATCAGTGTTAGACACCCAACGCCATGTCCCAACAAATTTGTCCATAGTCGTGATGTCTTGTGAGTAGCATGCGCAGCTAACAAATGTCAGAAATACAAAAAATAATTTTTTCATTTTATATTTTTAGTTAATAACAAGGATCCGGTTTGATTAGTGTTCCGTTTACAAGTTTAATGGGGTTGAAGGATGTCATATCCGCATTTCCTTTAAACAATTTGATACCTGGACCTGCGGCTTGCCATGTCTGAATTGCTTTGAAGAAATTGATCTCTTTTTGACCGATAGGCAAATCATCATCCATGTGATAGGTATCGTAATAAAGCGTACTGAATTTTGTCGCAAGATCTAAATTTTTAAGCCACGCATTGACGAAAGCGTTAAATTTAACACTGTCGGTAATCATTATGATATAAGAGGTCGTATCTGTTACGAGTGAAAAAGTGAATGTTTTAGAGTTTTGAACCTTATGTTCTCTCCAAAGTGTTGCCAGTTGATAGAAGTCGTCAGCACCAAATATTCTAGATCCCTTTGGATGATCGTGCATAACTCCATCTTGGGGCTCCGACACGTCCAAGGTTACTTCCATTGTATCTGTTGCCGATGCTTGTCCAGTTCCCATTACTGAGGCGTATGTTCCTGGGGTGAATGCATTTTTAAACATGATTGATTTCTCATAGTTCAACACGCATGAATCGCGTAGTTTTTTCAAATTCTGGCGAAAAGGAATACTTCGCAACAATGAGTCCACAACATTGCACGGATTGTTAATGTTAAAATCATTAGGGTTCCAACCGGTACCTCCGGTTGGGGGCGGGCACGGTGGCAACGGATTGTCTACAACATTTGGTATTGGTGTGGGTGTGCAGGGATAATCATGTGGAATATCTCCACCACCACCGCCAGTCGTTGGCGTACCCCCTCCTGTCGGCGGACTTCCTTCCGTTGGGGGAATACTTGGTGTACCGTCCCCATAGCAAATTGTCACTCCTCCAACGGTCTCCATATAGCAATATGTACCGCATAAATCACATGAACCTCTTTGAGCACAATATAGTGGTGTTCCACAATGTATTCCTTGCCATGTAATTTCTGAGCAGATGACATTTTCATTTAACAGACCATTTGAGCCATCGCCAGTTGACTGACTGGTCAAAGTAATTTTTTGTGTGTGATATTGAGTAGTATCTGAACTAAATAATCGCTTATCTGTGATGGTATATTCCATGTTTCCAAAAACGTGGCTGTTTAAACGGATCATGGAGTAAGCAAACTGTGTTGCAGATAATTGTGTAGTGGTTTCTTCAAAGTGATAATTTTTATAATCTTGTGCCAGTCGATAAACGATATTCATAGATGAATCGCTAACGACAGTCATTATATATCCGTTTATTGCGACATCATTTTCAATGACAAGGGGAATATAGACGAATGATGTGTCTTCATTTACCACGTTTGTGAAACCGCTTTGTTGTGGATTTTTGTGGTTTGAACTGACTATAGCTTTGTCCCAAACCGGATAGCCTATGTTTTTCGCGAAAGAATTGACAAACTCTTTCTCATTATTACGGCGTTTGATCTCATTCATCACTTTCAAGACCACAGCCTTTGTTGATGCAGGAGCATTAAAAAATTTGCTTGCAACATTTTAGCAACAAATTTTTCTTTTATTATTAATGTTGTTGGCTTTCGTGATTAACGGAAAAACGGAGTTTCACCGGGATGAAGCATCAAGCGATTGAATGTTAGTTTTTAATTGATGATTGGCTGTTGCAGATTGTGGAGAATAAAAGTCTCAATATAGGGAGCCTGGCGCAGTTATTGGCCTTTTCATGGTATTGTTTAATCTTTAAAATAAGTACTATGAAAAGAATATTTTTGTTGGCAACTATTTCGCTGTTGTTTTCGGCGGTTGCTCATGCGCAGGACACGCCGGTTAAAAATGTTATTCAGCCCTCGCAGTCAAAAACTTCAGCTAAAGTTTCCCGGCAACCTGATTATGTGATGATGAAAGACGGGCGGTTGTTGGTATATACAAATAATCAGGAAGCTAACCTGACCGAAGATGTAGTGTTGGGAAATGGAACGGTGATCATGCGCGACGGTACGATTAAAATGAAAGATGGAAAAACGATCAGGTTGAATAATGGCGAATCGATCGATAAAGCGGGAGTGATTTCACCAACACCGGCTGCAAACCCGCCTTTGGATCAAACACCGCCCAATCCTACACCCATTAACCCGGCAACGGCTCCTGCTGTTCCGCCAGTGAAAGCAACCAATCCGGTACCACCGAATAGATAATTATATACAAGTTAATAAATCGGGCGGGCCCCGCGATAAAAATCGCGGGGCTTTTGTTTTTCCTGCAGATTTGACAAAGACAGGATTTAACTAAGATGCGGTTAATTCATCTACTACACTTTTATAACTTCTTCCAATTGGCAGGGAAACGTTCTCTATAAAAACCTGCTGTGCTGTTATCTTTTGCACAAAATTCTTTTGTATGGCGAAACTGCGATGAATGCGTACAAATGTTTTGAAAGAATCTTCCTGCAATAAATTTCCGAGCAATGACAACACGCAATATTTTTTTTGCCTTGTAACGATGCGGGTGTAATCTTTTAACGCTTCGAGGTAAACGATATCGTGCAACTGTATTTTCACCTGGTTATGACCATCTTTAATAAAGATGCTGTCGGCACCGAGGGTACATTCGAACAATGCCGCTTTTTCTTTAATGTCGAGATAATCCTGAAGACGCGTCATAGCGAGATCAAAACGGGATTTGTCCAATGGTTTGATCAGAAAGTCCAGTGCGGCCAATTCAAATCCATCAATTGCATAGTCGGGATAGGATGTGATGAAGATGCAAACCTGGTCGTTTCCGAGGCGGCGGCGAAGTTCCAAACCAGTTAAGCCGGCCATGTCGATATCGAGCAGCAACACTTCTGGTTTTGTTTCGGTGATCGCTGCCAGCGCTTCTTCAGCAGAAGTATATACGCCGCTAATATTTAGAAAGGGATATTTTTTCGCGCGCAATTGCGTATTGAGTCTGTCAATCTCATTATCATCAACAATGATGGTACTATATGTCCGCAGGTTTTCCGGCATGTTTCAGATTGTGGAATGCATTCAAATTTACATTTTTTTAGGTTAGCGTTTATACATTAGTGGCCTTTAGCCACTCCCGTTAACCGCCGGTGATACCCATAAACTTGCCTTTATCTATTAAAAATGCAGTTCGTCTAATGTTATTTAACTGCCAAAGCGATTGGTAACAGGTTTGATTGTTTATAAACGAACTTGTTTTCTGAATCATATTAAAACCGGTTATTATGAAAAAACTTATCTTATGCGCGATTGCCGCCGGCTATTTTGTAACTGTAAATGCACAGGTAAAATCCGAGAAAAAAATAATAAGTGCGGGTACGCCTGCCGTTACCAGGCCTGTTGAAAAAAAGCCGTTGGTAGTCGTATCAAAGCCGATACAGCTCCATCATCCTTTAAAGATCACGTCACACGCCGACGGGCAGGATGCATATGGAAACATACAGATTCTCGGTACCGGGGAGCCGGGCCTCGAGATCGTCGTCAGCAGTTACGCATATGCTGAAGTGACACCTAAAAAATCAAATTCTCTCTGGCAAACATTCAAGAACCTTACTATTCCAACCGAAACGTATGCGGCTATCAGCGATGCTTTTAAAAAACAGGCCGGTACGCAAATCAAAGAAAAATGTCTTCATACTACCACAGTAACGATAGATAAGAATGGTAAATGGTACATTCCGGCGTTTCAGAGTTTCGGGTCTACAGACTGGATGCGAAATGCTTTCATTCCGTTTGCATGGTTGATAACGGCAGTGTCCAAAGATCCCAATTATCGTGAAGGCAATATTACAAGTGTGCGGCTTGGCTGTGCAATGAATAAATAACGTTCATGAATGGTGTGCGATGGCCCTGCGTTTACGCAGGGCTTTCTTTTTTGGGTTGACATCCGCGCAGGATGTCAACCTTTTACCCAATCTTAAAAGAAGTCATTGAAATCGCACCCATCGTCAGCTTATCATTGAAAACAGTAGCTGCATCTTTTTCTTCCTTCAGTCCTAAAGTATATAATAGCGGCAGGTAATGATCCGGACCCGGAACGGACATGGCTACTTCGCGGCCGAGGGAAGTATAGTTGATCAGCTGTTGATGATCGCCGGAAAGTACCAGTCTTTTGAAGATATCATTTGCCGTTGCGGCCCAATCGAATCCACCATCAGGATTGTTCCAGTCGAGCGCCCGCAGATTGTGTACTATATTTCCACTGCCGATGATAAGCACGCCCTTCTTGCGGATGGTTGCCAGTTGTTTTGCCAGTTCATAATGATATTGCGGCGGTTGACGGTAATCTATGCTCATCTGCAATACCGGCACGTTGGCAGCAGGATAAAGATGTTTTACTACGCTCCAGCAGCCATGATCAAGCCCCCAGTTGCTGTCGAGTCCTATCGTCGGTTCGCTGATGGAAGTGGCAATGCGTTTTGCCAATGCCGGATCGCCGGGTGCAGGATATTCCACTTCAAACAGCGCCTTGGGAAAACCGCCGAAGTCATGAATCGTTTTCGGCTTCTCCATTGCAGTAATGAAAGTGCCGCGAGTTTCCCAATGGGCCGAAATGCAAAGGATCGCATTGGGTTTTGGAATGGTTTGCCCGATTGTGCGCCAGCCCTTCACAAATTCATTTTCTTCGATGGCGTTCATCGGACTTCCATGGCCCACAAACAGCACCGGTATTTCTGATCTTTCTTCAAAAGTGGCCGCGAGTTTTTCGAGGCCCTTAAAATTTATGGTGCCGGTCATGGCAGGAAACGATTAAAGTGGTTATAAATTTTTTTCTCCTGATCATTTTTAAAACACAAAAATCCATAAAAGTCAGGCATGGCAACAGTTACAGGAAAGCGGCGGCTGTTGTACCCTGAATATTTATTGGGGTATCTGAAAGGAAATGATTTATAAATTATTCATGTTGTTTTTCGTCCACTTCTCTTTCTACCTGTATTGTGCATTCCGCTATCAGTGCAGCCAGCGCACCTACTGCCGCCAGGATAGGCAACAGTAACGCACCTACCACACCGATGGTAAGCGGGAAAGACATCAGTTCTTTTCCGGATTTATCAGAAATCGTGATTTTGGTTACGTTGCCCTCGGCAATAAGATCCTTTATTTTTTGCAGCAGATGTTCCCCATTAAGAGAGAATGATTCTTTTTTGATAGCCATACGAATGTGTTTTTGAAACAATAAAGCTAGTGATAATGTATGATCTGAGATATCGTTTATTTGTCATTGCCGGGAACGAGGCAATCTTGAACTACGGATAAGATTTCTCGTTCCCGGCATGACTTAACTTTGAAAGCCATATTTCAAAGATGGTATATCATACATTTGCATGATGAATTCTGGCTTATCAAAACCACAGATCGGCATCATGGCCGTTACTGCAGGTGTATGCGTAGCAAATATCTACTACAACCAACCCATTCTGAAAGAAATTGCAGCAAGCTTTAACACCACGCCGGGCAATGCCGGTATCATTTCTGTATTGGCACAGGCGGGTTACGGACTTGGATTGTTCTTTCTTACACCGCTGGGCGATAAGGTGAACCGCAAACGGCTCATTCTTTTTTTGCAGGCGATGCTGATAGCTGTTCTTCTGGGCTTCACGTTCATGCAGCATTTGAATGGAATATTGGTCATGAGCCTGCTCATCGGGTTATTGGCCGTAGCGGCGCAAGTGATACTGCCCATGGCTGCGAGCCTCGATCCGGCAAACCGCGGCCGTACCGTTGGCATAATTTTTACCGGAATTCTTGTGGGGATCCTTGCCGCACGGGTATTCAGCGGTTATATCACCGACTGGCTGGGCTGGCGGTATGTGTATGGAATTTCTGCGGCACTCGTATTCACTACGGCTTTATTAGTAAAGTTCTCCCTTCCCGATGCACCATCGCATTTCAAAGGTCATTATGGTGAGTTGCTTCGATCTGTTGTCGGCCAGATAGGGCGATTTGCATTATTGCGTCGTACGGCATTATTGGGTGCATTGGTTTTTGGCGCGTTTTCTTCTTTTTGGACGACCCTCACCTTTCACCTTAGTGGCGCACCTTTTAATTACGGTACCGGCACCATCGGCCTGTTTGGCATCCTCGCCATCGGCGGGGCTTTGCTGGCGCCTGTTTTTGGAAAACTGGCCGACAGCGGCGACCCCCGGCGTTCGCAATTGGTATCCGTATCATTGCTGATTGCGGGAGTTTTGCTGATAAAGTTTTTCCCGGAAAACATCGTTTCGTTTATCATAGCCGTACTGTTGCTCGACATTGGCGTGCAGGCTACACAAGTGACCAACATCGCAACGATCTATACACTTGATGACAAGGCGCATAGCCGCATTAACACCGTGTACATGACTTCCTACTTCATAGGCGGTGCGATAGGTACTTTTGCCGGCGTACAATGCTGGCGGCTGGGTGGCTGGGAACTGGTGACCTGGCAATTGCTGCTTTGGTCCATATTGGCTTTGATAGTAGTGATTACGGGCCGGAAGAAGAAGGTGGTGGTATAAGTTGTAACCTGCGTTATCCTCATGCGACACCATATTTTCCTTCCGAAATTTTTCTGATTATTAATGGAAATCTGCTGCATTTGTGTAATCAGCGCGCAATCCATACTTTTAGGGAATGAAAAAGAAAACGAACATCACCACCATTTTCACCGATCTTGGTGGCGTGGTGCTTACCAATGGCTGGGACAGGCATTCGCGTACGAAGGCCGTGGAGATTTTTGGACTTGATGCCAAAGAAATGGAAGAGCGGCACCATCTTACTTTTGATACCTATGAAGTGGGAAAGCTTAGTTTAACGGAATACCTCGACAGGGTGGTATTTTATAAAAAAAGAGATTTTACCATGAACGATTTCAGCAGGTTCATGTACAAGCAGTCGCAGGCATACGATAATATGATCGGATTGTATAAGGGGCTGAAAGAAAAATACGGACTCAAGATCGCCGTCGTCAATAACGAAGGACGGGAATTGAATGATTACCGAATTAAAAAATTCAGGCTTGCGGAGTTCGTGGATTTTTATATTTCGTCTAGCTTCGTTCATTTCAGAAAGCCGGATGTTGATATCTTTAAACTGGCTTTGGATGTTGCGCAGGTTCCTGTTAAGAATATCGTGTATCTCGATGACCGTGCATTATTTGTGCAAGTGGCAGAAGGGTTGGGTATCAAAGGTATCGTGCATACGGATTATGAAAGCACTGTAAAAAAGCTGGCAAAACTCGGTTTAGTATTGTAACTGTATATTGGCAGCAGATATTTGAAAACAGCAAACACAATGGCTGCGCATCTACGGCAAATCTGTATTTATATTTTTGTGATCTTGTAAGTCGTCCTGAAATCTTTTTCTTCTGCGGGTTTTAATATCGTCAATCCAATGCCATTATTGAAAGCATCCGGTGCGGAACTTAAATTTTCTACGGCCAGTGATTGCCTGTCATCTGGTGTAAATAATTGCAGGTACCTGTAACTTTTCCCCGGATAAATTTCTATTTGCAGTTTTGCTTCGCTGTCGCGAAACACCAGCATTGGTTGACATTCCGCAAAATCCAGTTCAAAGCAGTCATCAAATTTCGTATCACCGATTACCGTCAGTCCGCCAAAATCTTTGTACGGTTTTGAGCCGCCGGTAGGGATGAGTTCATCATCAAATTCTAATTTAGTCAGGCTTTGAAATTCTAATTGAAGATGATCGATCTTTTTTCCAAAAGTAAAATAAGGGTGCCAGCCATCACAGATCGGAATTTCGCCATGATGCTTGTTGATGATAGTTGTGTTGATGGTTAGATAATTATCAAAACTTAATTCATAGGTCACTACGCAATCAAAATAAAAGGGGTAACCAGAATCTTCCCCCCGGTAAGCATATTTCATTTGTACCACCGCTTTTTCTTCATCCGCTTGCGCATGCATCATTGTGAAATCTGCATCGTAGATAACTCCATGCAATGCATGCTTGCCAAGATAGAATTTTTCAATCTTGTAGTCCCGCCCATCGAATTTATATTCCCCTTTTTTCAGACGGCACACGAATGGCGAAAGTTTGCCACTCTTAAAGCCTTTGAATGCCTGGTTTTTACGATAGTCGTCGATGCCCGCGTAGTGATCCATTACATTTAATGATATCCCCCTTTGTTCAATCTCAAAACCGTGCAGCATTGCCCCGCATTGCGGCACGATGATGGCTTTTGTGCCGGTGGCATCTTCGGTGAGTACTATGGTGGAAAATCCGTTTATCTGCTGATGGGTAATAGAAAACATAGAGAGTAAATATAATTAAATTTTAAACCGGTTTTTGCCGTCGGCGAAAATTATGGCTGCAGCCAACGGTAATAATACCTGAGCCTCCAAGGTGCAGTTGCGAGCAATGAATGTCGTAGGGCAAATCGGCGCTAAATGAACTTGATGTAGTAATGATGTATTCATTTGCCATATACTTCAGTTTATTAAAACTAAATTTGCCACATTACTCACCACGATTGTATCAAATATGAAATTAAAAATCGCTTTTCTCGCTGTGGCATGCATGTCTGTGTTGCTCATTTCCTGTAAAAAATCCGATAGCAACCCGGCATTAACACCTACCACCCCAACGACCCCTACTACGCCCACTACACCCACCACACCAAATACGCCCGTCACACCCCCCACGGTTTATGCCGGTTACAGTTTATTATGGAACGATGAATTTAACGGTAGCTCCATTGACGGAGGAAACTGGAAATTTGAAGAAGGCACCGGTGTAAACGGGGATTTTGGTACCGGGCAACTTGATCGCGCCACTTCGCGCAGCGACAATGCCACCATTGCCAACGGTGTCTTGAATTCCGGTGGCGGATGTTTACAGATCACTACGCGTAAAGAATTCTATATCGACAGAAACTATACCAGCGCTCGGCTCACAACGGAAGGAAAAAGTTCGTTTGGACCCGGAACACGCATTGAGGCCCGCGTTTGGGCAAAAGATGTTCGCTATAAAGGGCAGGGTTTTGCATTTTGGCTGATGCCTGCTGAAAAACCGGCGGATCAACCATACATCATGTGGCCGCAAGGCGGGGAAGTAGACATCATGGAATATGTAGGCTCGATTCCGAAATACAATTTAGGTACCGTGCATTACGCATGGGAATGGCAAAACAATATTTACCATGACTGGAACCATGGCCATAAAGGTGCCTACTACTCTTTCCCGGATGCGCAGGTACCGGCCGTTAATCCGACTTTCGGCGGCTGGCCACTGGCGGCCGATGATATGAGCGGTGGCAGCGGCACATTTCATACCTACCGGATCGACTGGTATGCAGACCGGATGGAATTTGCTGTGGATGGCCAGGTGTATCATATCCATTATTTCAACGACGGCTCAGCATTCGACAATGGTGTACCAGACGGCCAGGATGAAGATGCCAATGTAACCATTGATGGTAAACGCGTAATGAAATCGGAATATTCCCACCATTTTGCAGAATGGAAACCATTTGAACACAAATTCTTTTTATTGCTTACGGCCGGTGTAGGTGGGAATGACAATTACACCTATGGCGGCGCAATCGTTCCGGAGGCAGTGTTCCCATGTAATACTTATATTGATTGGGTGCGGGTTTATCAAAGACAATAAGGCAGATGTACGATCCATGATGTATGATCCCGGATCTGTGATTTTTTGGCGGCCTGTAAGTCTTAGCCTGATGATGAGCTTTGAAGAATGCCATCGACAAGCGCTGACAGCTTAAATCTAACATGCCTGTTATTTTTCGTAAACAACATTTTCATAAAACTAAAAAGCTGCCAATCCTGATTTGGCAGCTTTTTAGTTTTGTACCTGAAAAAGATCATAGGTCATACACCTAAGATTCGAGCATGTTCCACGATGTTTTTACATCCGGATCCGTGTTATCTTTCATATTTTCTTTTTGGATAAGATCTGCATCGGCATTTTCAACCGGCAATGCAGGTTCCCGCACCGGGATATCATCGATACCTATATCGGTACGTACGTTCCGGATATCATCTTCTGTAATTTCGTCATTTAAATTGTTGAGGTGCTGATGAATGCGTTCATCCGTATGTTGATCTTTAAACCTTCGCCTTTCCTCATCCGGTAGCCGGGGTAAGTGATCGCTTGCCATAAAATAAGTTTTGATGTTAATGTATCGGTAAACAAAATCGTACCAGAAAATAATCTTTTGACAAATGACCTATATCAGTTCCAATATTTTCGAAATTTCAAAAAAGACAAATCCCGGATGAATAATGCACCCTCATACATTTTCTTCCGGGATTCGTACTTAAATCGCTAATTGACAGACTGCTTATTTTTTACCGAAACGCAGGTTGTAAGTAGCACCGATACCTACATTCTGAACATCGTTCTGGTCGCTAACGAGAACGTGGTTGTAGAAAGCGTAATAGTTCCAGCTATAGTTGTGGTAACCAATCTGCGGTTTCAAGCTCACACCACCTTTTTCTGCACCGGAAGGTACATTAGTAAAGAAACTGTAACCAGCGTCGGCGCCTACGAACCAGCCTGACGCTTTAGGATAATAGCGGAGCAAAACGTTTGCAGGAATTACGCCAAGGTCTTTACCATCGTGCTTTGCAAAATAGTTTGTGTAACCGGAAGCAACACCCAGGCCAAAATGAGGATTTACCATCCATTGGCCGGCCACGGTAATTCCACCCGCGAATGAACTTACATCAGAGGTGTGGCTAACCGGAACGCTTGCTTCGAGGCCCACTTTTAACCAGGAATTTTTGCTGGTCACTTCTTCTTTTGAGGTTGTTGATTGTGCAAAAGCCGCAGCAGTTGCAAACAGTGCAAAAGCAGCTGTCATGATTTTCTTCTTCATATACGTTGATTTTCAGCTACATTTTCAAACCTTGTGCCAGTAATAGAATTATAGTTAAGATTGGCGGACGAACTGCCATATAGAGAAAAGTGTAATGGATCGGATGTCAGTTTTATTATTGAAAAAACGAGTACCTAAATTGAAGTTTGATTCAAACTATTCGTAAGACTGCAGGGACACTATTCTTTTGCCGTTTTCAGACAGGAATAATGTCACTGAGCTCCAAAGTAAACGGGCATTGCTAAATACAATGCTCGTTGAACTGCCAGAATTTTTAATTTTCCTGGTTGACTAAATTCCTTGTCCGCCCGAAACCTCAATTCTCTGCGCCGTTATCCATCTTGCATCATCTGTACATAAGAATGCGACCACGCCGCCGATATCGTCCGGTAGGCCCACCCGGCCCAATGCGGTTATAGAAGCGATTTGTTTGTTAAGCTCCTCATTGTCGCGTACTGTACCGCCGCCAAAATCCGTTTCGATCGCGCCCGGCGCAACGATATTTACGCGGATGCCACGTGTACCCAGTTCTTTTGCCTGATAGCGTGTGAGTACTTCCATGGCCCCTTTCATACTTGCATACGCCGCATAACCGGGATATGAAAAGCGTGCAAGGCCCGTTGAAATATTTACAATACCACCGCCATCAGCCAATATAGGTAATGTTTTTTGTGCAAGAAAGAACGGTCCTTTGAACTGGATGTTGAGCAGTTGATCAAACTGCGATTCAGTGGTGTCGGCAAAACCTGCATAAATGCCGATGCCGGCATTGTTTACCAAAAAATTGATCTTGTCAGCGCCGAACACTTGTTTCAGAATATCGCTTACATTGCCTGCAAAGCCATCGAAAGACGAGGCGTCGCCGACATTGAGTTGCAATGCTGCTGCTTTTTGCCCGAGCGCTTCAATTTCCTTTACAACGGCTTCGGCTTCACCTTGCCGACTGTTGTAGGTGATGATCACATCCAACCCTTTTTTAGCGATACTGATCGCCATGTTCTTTCCCAATCCGCGGCTGCCGCCGGTTACGAGTGCTATGTTGCTCATGTTTCTCTTTTTGTTCAGGATTTACCGGGTCAGGAATTTGACAGGCATTACATCCTGCAGCAATTTCCTGAATAGCTAATCTTGAAATTTTAATTATTTTTACGGTACAAAATTAGACCGTATAATAGGTAGAAAAATGGTGTACTCTTCACAATCTCGATCGGCATTGACAGAGTGGGGGGATTGCTTTTTGCATTTATACGATTCTGTAGTTTTGTCAGGTGGAGGAACAATGCCTGCGATAAAAATGGCTGGCTGACAAACCCCTGCTAATCCTTCAGCAGTGAAAACCCCGACCTGTATTGTAAAGGCGTCATTCCACACATGCCTTTAAAGAATTTTGTGAAATCAGACGGATCGTTATACATAAATTTATACCCGATCTCGGCAACCGGCAGATCTGTTTCTTTGAGAAGACGTTGTGCTTCTGAAAGAATATTCTCTTCCATAAAATCACATACCGATTTTCCCATGGTTAGTTGAATCGTATTGCTGAGGTGGCCGGGTGCAACAAAAAGCCGTGCGGCAAAATCCCGGGTATGGAAACGTTTTTCTGCACGGCCGTTCTTCAGATCCTCGAGATGGGCACTTGCTAATTTTAAAAAATCCTCGGTGATTTGCTCATTACGCATACAAATGGAATTACGAAGAAAAGTCGGGTTCCAAAATTACGGTAATAATTATAATTTTGTTGTATAGGTATTGCAACAATTCTATGTTTACAATCGATCGGATGGCAGAATCTGGGAATCGTGCAAATCTTATCCCGCTTTGCCCCTGTTATAAGACACACTTTCTATCCATTGTCTTATTTCCTGCGGGGTGCGATTCATTTTTTTAGCAAGGCGATTCAGCAACTCGTCGGTATGAGAAGGTTCATAATCGAGATCTTCGTCAGTCAGCTCAATATTGATTTCTTTAAGCATTTCCTTTACTGCTGGCCAGGGTGCTTCCAGCTTGAGTTCGCTCATGTTTGCAATTTTATGATGAACGGCATATAGTAGCAAAATCATGCCAGGGAGCTAATGCGTAAAATGGTCAGCAACACTCCCCGCGTGTCTGCGGTATTATATGATTCAATTTGTACTTGTCTTTTTTGATTTATAATTATAAAAACGTATGCCCAACCAATTTTACCGGCATTTCATAATCTTTCTGATAAAAAACTATTTTTTCCATGCTGGTGTTATTGGCACGATTCGATTTGATATATATGTCGTAATAATTGCCGGGGCCGGCTTGCCCTTGTGACCGGACAGCGTAAGTGGAGCTGTCTTTTACGATATCAAAGCTCTTGACCGGGCCGAGCTGACGGGAAGCATTGTCGAGGAATTTTTTCCAGGTGCCGCGTGGTGTAACGGCCAAAGCGCTTTCTGCACAAAAGTCGATCGCGGCATCATAATTGCCAGACTTCACATCATTCATGTATTGACCAGCTTGTTTTTCACTTTCCGACACTGCAGAAATATAATCGGCTTTCTGGTGCCGAAAGTGATAGTTATATATTTTCATGCTTCCACCCTTGTCTTCGATCATCGTAAGCGAATCTTTTGATATACCGTACTGCCATGTGGTTTCATAGGCTACAATTACTGTAGTACCGATGCTCATAGAAGTCTGTATGTTGAAATCGCTTGTCTTTGTAAAAGAAATGAGCTTGCCCAGCAAAGTGTTGTTTCTTTCAAAACCACGGATCCATTTCTCTTTTGAATCGGCTTCCAATCCTTTGCTGCTTATGAGTTCAAGGGCTGAATCATATTTCTTTTCCTGAAGACTTTTGTAAAATGCTTCTGCGGAGGTACGGGCCCTTTCGTTCAGCTTACCCGAATTGCAGGCAGAAAAAAATCCGATGATGAAAACTGCCGATGTAAACAGCAAAGTGATTCTCTTTTTCATGGAATGTTTTTTATTTTCTGATTGATTGTTCCACAAAGTTACCCACCGGCGACGAAACAAAATCTGCAATCCATTAATCAAATGCCATTCAATAAAGAATCTGCGATAAATTGCATAAAAATCTTCATGCAAACAGCCATCAGCAATTGCAATATTTTTACGGGCAACGGGATAGTCAGGGATGCGGTGATTATTACAGAACAGGACATCATCATCGGCATACAAAAAGAAATCCCGCATGCGGCCAAACATATCGATCTTGGGGGCAGAAACATTTCGGCGGGTTTTCTGGATATCCAGGTGAACGGAGGCTGGCAGCTTTATTTTTCACAGTATCCGACAGAAGAAGCGTTGTTCGATATCTGCCGTGCCAGTCGCGACTTTGGTACAACACATGTTCTGCCTTGTCTTATTTCGTCTTCCCATGAACGTATTCTGCAAGCTATTAAAACAGTGCGTCATTTCATGCATACGCATGGTGAAGGTGTGGTGGGCATGCATCTCGAGGGGCCGTTCATCAACCCCGAAAAGCGTGGCGCGCATGTGGCATCGTTGGTGCGAAAGCCTACGGATGCTGAATTACGGACCATCATAAAAGAAGGGTGCGATGTGATAAAAGTGATGACGATCGCACCGGAATGTTTTAACGATGAGCAACTGGATATGTTGCTGGACAGCGGCATTGTGCTGTCTGCCGGCCACTCGGCGATGACATACGAACAGGCAGATCGTTGTTTCAAAAAAGGTATTGGGCTTGTAACACATTTATATAATGCAATGACGCAGCTGGAGCATCGCGCGCCCGGATTGGTGGGAGCCACATTTACAAATGATAACGTGTATGCACCGATCATATTGGATGGCGCACATTGCGATTATGCTGCTGCAAAGATCGCGTATAAAATAAAGGCCGATCACTTGTTTCTTATCAGCGACGCTGCTTTTTTAGGAAGAAAAGTACAGTCGTTTGTATTTGATGAATTTGATGCGGCTTTGACCGGAGGATTTTACCGCAACAAAGAAGGAAAACTTGCGGGTGCGGCTATTTCTATGATGGAGGCTGTGCAAAATGCCGTAAAATATCTTGGTGTTTCTTTGCAGGAAGCTATTGAAATGGCAACGATCCGGGCCGCAAGGGCTATTCGAATGGAAGATAGCATCGGCCGGATCGCCAAGGGCTACCAGGCAAGATTCGTAGTATTCAATCATGATCTTTCACATTACGAAACGTTGATCGCCTGATGAAGAACAAGTGGTTTTTGACTGGGATAACCTTTGCATTTTGTGGGCGAGCGGATGTAGGAATTTAGATTGAAGTCTTCAATTATTTGAATCCAAACTCCTGCACTCTTAAACTCTGATGTAGATTTTCTTCCGGTCGAGCAGCCATGCAAAAAACCACATCATGATGATAAAGCAGATCGCGTACATCAACGATGCATTGAGTTCATTTTTGAAAACCGGTTTGCAAATACGCTCGTAGAACCATTCAAACGGGTTTGGCTTGTAAGTGCCGGCCACAGGCAGTCTGATCAATCCCATTAATCTTGGCAATGCGCCGCTTAGCACAAAAATGAATAATGCATTTTTCCCAAACACGTCAAAGAATCTGCTCCATGCACCGCGACTGTTTTTAAATTCGATGATATAAATAAGAACGCTTAGCACCATCATGGCAAGCCCCGTAGTGTAAACGGTGAAGCTGCTGGTCCAGATTTTTTTATTAAGGGGGAACGTCATGTCCCAGAAAAAACCAGCGAAGATGAGTATGCATCCGGTCATAAACAAGCCGTTGAGCATCTCGTGTGTTTTACCTTTGGCGATAATATACTGGCCAACGAGATAGCCAAACACCACCTGCACGATTGATCCGAAAACACTCATCGTTCCTTCGGGGTCGAAGGCGACTCCTTCACCGTGATACATGTGATTTTCGCCGAGGAGTTTTATATCTACTGAAGTGCCGAACCAACCGTGGATGCTGAACGGATCGGCGGGATTGGCCGCCAGGCAAAGGAACCAATAACCTAATAAGATCACGGCGCTTGCTACAAATGAGCCGCGCACTTTGAAAAAGTGAATGATGATCGCTGCGAAAAAATAGGCGAGCGCAATGCGTTGCAGCACGCCAAATATCCGGAGATTGCCGAATGATTTGCCAACGAGATGACCGGTTTCTTCACTATATTTTATAAACGGAAACCAGTTGAGCAGCAAGCCGATCAAAAATATCAGCAAGGTTCGTTTAATTACTTTTTTCCAGAAAGTGGCTTCGCCGGCGGCTTGCAGCTTTGGAATCACGAACGCCATGGCGTTGCCAACAGCAAATAAAAAAAACGGGAAAACCAGATCAGTAGGAGTGCATCCGTGCCAGTTGGCATGTTCGAGTGGCGGATAAATATGGCCCCAGCTTCCTGGATTATTCACCAGGATCATTAGCGCCACGGTTGCGCCGCGGAATACGTCGAGTGAATAAAAGCGGTTGTTCATGATGGCGGGTTTTATGTGGTGGGTGTTCACAATTTAAGGATTTATTCTTAATGGAAACACCTCATGGGGCAGACCACCGGCGACCGGTCACCGACGACCGTTGTTTGTGGGCAAAAGATAGATCGTTGAATTTTCCATTTGATTGTTTTGGGTATGAGGTTTCAGGTCAAGGCAAAAAAATCCTGCCAATAAAAATTGACAGGAATAGTAAGTATCTAAAAATAATTTTACTCCATCGGTCGTCGCTTATCTGCACTAAACACGTTCACTTAATTCTAACCACCGCATCTCCTTCTCATCCAGTGCGGCAATGATTTCGCTTACGCGATCAGCTGCCTTTTGTAATTCATCGTAGGGGAGATTTTCGCTCATTTTTTGCTCCAGTTCTTGTTTTTCTTTTTGCAAAACAGGCAGTTCTTTTTCTAAACTTTCAAACTCAAACTTTTCTTTGAATGACAGCTTTTTCGGAGGCTCTGTCTTTGTTTGTGCTGTGGTAGTCAGTGAGCCGGTTTCTGTTGTCGGTTGTTTGTCGTCGGTGGCTGGGTCGGGCTTCATGATCTGCTGATCCATGTTTTCCAGCAAGCCCTTTTGCATCGCTTCGCGATATTGAGTGTAATTGCCCGGGTAATCGCGGATCACACCATTGCCTTCAAACGCAAAAAGGTGGTCCACCATCCGGTCCATAAAATAACGGTCGTGGCTCACGATCAAAATGCAACCGGGATATTCAAGCAGAAATTCTTCCAGCGTGCGAAGCGTTTGCAGATCGAGATCATTGGTTGGTTCATCGAGTACCAGGAAATTGGGATTCAAAAACAGCACGCTCATCAGGTGCAGCCGGCGTTTTTCACCGCCGCTCAATTTGCTCAGCATCGTAAATTGCTGTTCGGCCGTGAAGCCGAATTTTTCCATGAACATGCTGGCAGACAATTTAGTGCCATCCGCCAGTGGAAAATATTCCGCCATATCTTTCACATATTCTATTGCACGTTTGTCGTTCTTGTATACCAGTCCATCCTGGCTGAAATTACCGAATACTACAGTGTCGCCGTGGTTGATCTTGCCGCTGTCAGGCAATTCAAGCTGAAGTGCAATTTTGAGGAACGTGGATTTTCCCACGCCATTTTTTCCCACTACGCCAATGCGTTCGCCTCTTTTGAACGTGTAATCAAAACCTTTCATGATCGTAAGATTGCCGAAGGCCTTATTTACTTTTTTCAGTTCCAGGATCTTTCCGCCTAGACGTGTCATTTTTACCTGCAGGCTCACTTCGGCCACATCTTTTTGCTGTTTCACCCGGTCTTCCACTTCTGCAAATGCATCCTGCCGGCTCTTGCTTTTGGTAGTGCGCGCTTTGGGTTGCTTGCGCATCCATTCGAGTTCCTTGCGAAAAATATTCTTGTCTTTCTGCAACTCGCTTTGCTGTACTTCGAGGCGCAGACTCTTTTGTTCTAAAAAATAATCGTAATTGCCTTTATAGACGTATACTTTTTCCTCGTCGATTTCCACAATCTCATTGCATACTGCATCGAGGAAATAACGATCATGCGTTACAAGCAGCAACGTGATCTTTGCGGCATCGAGATATTCTTCGAGCCACTCGATCATGCTCACATCAAGGTGGTTGGTAGGTTCGTCCAGAATGAGCAGGCAACGGCCTTCGTGCAGCTGCGCTTCGATGAGCGCCTGCGCAAGCGCCACGCGCTTTTTCTGGCCACCGCTGAGATTGCCAACTTTTTCGTTGAGTTGATGGAGGTTTAGTTTGCCAAGGATCTGTTTAAGGTCACTTTCAAATGTCCAAGCGTTAAGGTCGTCCAGGCTGGCCATCAGGTCGCCGAGCTTGTCATGGTCATCAGAGCCTTCTTCCAGAAACACTTCATATTCTTTTACCACTTTCACCACTGGATTGTCGAGTCGCAGCACATTGTCCCAGATCGTTTTGCTGGGATCGAAATCATGATCCTGTTGCAACATGACGGTCTTGATGTCTTTGTGAACCCAAACGGTACCGGAATCTGCGGTGTCGAGGCCGGCAATGATCTTCATCAGCGTACTTTTTCCACTGCCGTTGCGGGCAACCAGCGCGATCTTGTCGCCTTCTTCTATATTAATAGTGATATTCTTAAAAAGGGTCCTGATCCCGAAAGATTTGGTCAGGTTCTCTACTGAGGCGTAATGCATGGCGCAAAAATACAGGTTAAAAATTCAAAGTTCAATATTCAAAAATTGCGGCAGGCCCTTCAGCCTTCACTCCTTTTAAACCTTTTGAACCTTTTAAACCGGCGAAGCCGTATTTTTGCGATAATGCAGGATCCTTTCATTCACCAAACGGCTGTTGTGGACCCGGGTGCCTTCATTGGCACGGGAACACGTATCTGGCATTTTTGTCATATCATGCCGGGCGCCTTGGTTGGCAAAGATTGTAATATCGGACAAAATGTATTTATCGACAACAATACGTTGATAGGCAACAGGGTTAAAATACAGAACAATGTATCAGTTTACAATGGCGTAACGATGGAAGATGATGTTTTCGTAGGACCTTCGGCCGTTTTTACGAATGTGATCAATCCGCGGAGTTTTATCGAAAGGAAAACGGAGTTCCGGCCCACGTTGGTAAAAAGAGGTGCCACTATAGGTGCAAATGCTACGATTGTGTGCGGAAACGAGATCGGCGAATTTGCGCTGATCGGTGCCGGCGCGGTCGTCACGGATAACGTTCCGGCTTATGCCCTGATGACGGGCAGTCCGGCAAGGCAGCGCGGATGGGTGAGTGAAGCGGCTCATAAACTCGAATTTGATGAGAATGGAAGTGCCTTTTGCGAAGCTGAAAATGTTTTTTACAAACTGGCAGGTAATACGATCACTAAAATTATAGATAAATAATTACATGAAAGTAGCTTTGATTACTGGTATTACAGGGCAGGATGGATCTTATCTTGCCGATCTTTTGCTCGAAAAAGGGTATGAGGTGCATGGTGTTAAAAGGCGCTCGTCGCAGATCAATACCCAGCGCATCGATCATATTTACCAGGATCCCCACGAGAACAATGTACGGTTCAAATTACATTATGGCGACCTTACCGATTCAACGAATATCATCCGCATTATTCAGGAAGTGCAGCCCGACGAGATCTACAACCTTGGCGCCATGAGCCACGTACACGTGAGTTTTGATACACCCGAATACGTAGGCAACACCGATGCACTTGGAACGCTGCGTATTTTGGAAGCTATCAGGATATTAAAGCTGGAGAACAAAACGCGTGTGTACCAGGCATCCACTTCTGAATTATATGGATTGGTGCAGGAAGTGCCGCAATCGGAAAAAACCCCTTTTTATCCGCGTTCTCCTTATGCAGTTGCCAAGCAATATGCCTTTTGGATCACGGTCAATTATCGCGAAGCGTATAATATATATGCCTGCAATGGTATTTTATTTAACCATGAGAGTCCCCTGCGCGGAGAAACATTCGTTACGCGGAAGATTACCCGCGCCGTAGCAGAAATTGTTTTGGGGATGCAGGAAAAACTGTGGCTGGGTAATTTGAATGCGCAACGCGACTGGGGCCATGCAAAAGACTACGTGGAGGCCATGTGGCGCATCCTGCAGCAGGATGTGGCGGAAGATTTTGTAATTGCTACAGGGATTACCACCACGGTACGCGACTTTGTAAGAATGGCTTTCGGCGAAGCCGGCATCGAGCTGGAATTTCTCGGTGACGGAGAAACAGAAACCGCCATAGTAAGAGCCTGTCATGATGAAAAATACCAGCTTCCCATCGGCAAAGAAGTGGTAGCAGTAGACAAACATTATTATCGTCCCACGGAAGTGGATCTGCTTATCGGCAATCCTGCGAAAGCCAATACGAAACTCGGCTGGAAACCGAAATATACACTGCCCTTGCTTGTAAAAGAAATGGTGGCAGCAGATATTCAGCTGATGCGCATGCAACTGATGCTGAAAGAGAACGGTTATTTTAAAACAATCAGCTAGTACAACAATGAAGTTTACCGATAAGATATATATAGCGGGTCATAACGGAATGGTAGGCTCTGCGATACTTCGACACCTCAAAGAAAAAGGGTTCAGCAATTTTCTGCTCAGAAGTTCTGCAGAAACCGATCTGCGCAATCAGCAGGCGGTAAACGAATTATTTGAAAAAGAAAAACCGGATTATGTTTTCCTGGCAGCTGCGAAAGTGGGTGGCATCCAGGCAAATAATACGTTTCGCGCAGATTTCATTTACGATAACCTCATCATGGAGGCCAATATCATTCATGCATCTTATGTTCATAAAGTAAAAAAAATGTTGTTTCTCGGAAGCAGTTGCATCTATCCCAGGATGGCACCGCAACCGTTGAAAGAAGAATATTTGCTCACAGGCACCTTAGAACCTACAAATGAACCGTATGCAATTGCCAAGATTGCCGGAATAAAATTATGTGATGCTTACAGGGCGCAATATAATTGCGATTTCATCAGCGCCATGCCTACCAACCTGTATGGCCCGAACGACAATTACGATCTCAACAATTCCCATGTGTTGCCGGCCCTGCTCAAAAAATTTGATACGGCAGTGGCTAACAATGAACCCACCGTAAGCGTTTGGGGAAGTGGAACACCGCTTCGCGAATTTTTACACGTGAACGATATGGCTGAAGCCTGTGTTTTTTTGATGCAAAACTACAGCGCTGAAGGTTGTGTGAACGTGGGTACCGGCACAGATCTTTCTATCAAAGATCTTGCATTGATGATAAAAGATATCACCGGTTTCAAAGGCGAAATCGTATTTGACAGCAGCAAGCCCGATGGCACCATGCGAAAACTGATGGATACCACAAAACTTACGGATCTCGGATGGAAATACAACATTGAGTTGCGTAACGGAATTGAAATGGTATACGACAGCTACAAAAAAGCGCAGCTTTAACTGTAGGCGATATCTTCAGAATCAGCCCTTTTTTGACAATAACAGATTATATTTGCCCAATTTTCAAAGGGTATTTAAAAAATTTAATGAATGGGATTGGTGCCTAAAATTATCAGCTTTCCAAAAATAGGAAACTCTTCACTCGGCTATATTTCTCTGGCTGAAAAAGAATCCCTTCCTTTTCAGGTAAACCGCATTTACTGGACCTATTATACTCCGGAAAGTGTAGAACGGGGCGGCCATTCGCACCTTGAATTACAGCAGATACTGGTGGCCGTGGCCGGACAAATTACCGTTAAAACAGAAATGCCAGGCGGGCATAAACAGATTTTTCTCCTTGATAGTCCGGATAAAGGATTGTACATCCCCAGACTATGCTGGCGGGAAATGAAATATACGCACAATGCTGTGCAGATATGTATTGCCAGCCTCGCCTACAGTGAGGATGACTATATCAGAAATTACGATGAGTTTTTAAAATTAAAGGGATAAATGAAGAAAATAATCATAGCCGGCGCAGGAGGCGCTCCTTCGGAAGGGGTGATTAATTCGTTGCTGCGGGGTAAAAAACAGGAAGAAATTATTGGAATGGGTAGCGAACCCACCGATCTTGTTCTTTCCGCAGCAAAAGAAAAGCTGTATATTCCTTATGCCAACTCGGCCGAATATAAAGACGCGCTCTTGAAAATATTAGAGGCTGAAAAGCCGGATCTTATCCATTTTCAAAACGACCTGGAAATTTATCATGCTTCTCTTATCCGGCAAGATATAGAGGCCACAGGAACCAAACTGTTCATGCCCGAACACGATGTAATAGACACTTGCGTGCATAAGTATAAATCTTATCTGAAATGGAAAGAAGCCGGTGTAAAAGTGCCGGAAAACAGGATGATCGATGATGAGGAATCGCTCAAAAAAGCGTTTAAAGAACTAAGTGATGAAAAAGGAAATATATGGCTGAGGGCTTCTTCCATCGGCGGTGGGGGAAAAGGGGCGTTGCCAACAAACGATTTTGCATTAGCTAAAGCATGGATCGAACGTTACAAAGGCTGGGGTGATTTTGTGGCCGCAGAATTGCTGACGCCCAATACCGTCACCTGGTTGTCTATCTGGTACGAAGGCGAACTGGTGGTGGCACAGACAAGGATCAGAAAGGGCTGGACGCATGGTAATCGTACCGTTTCGGGTGTAACCGGCGTTACCAAAGTGGGCCAAACATACAGCAATGCAGAAGTGGACAGAATCTCGATCGAAACGATCAAAGCCATTACGCCGAAGCCGCATGGGATTTTTGGGGTAGATATGGCCTATGATAAAAATGGCATTCCAAATCCTACCGAGATCAACATTTCTAGATTTTTTACTACTGTATTATTTTTCACAGAAGCCGGCCTCAATCTGCCCGAAATTTTCAAGGATATAGCCATATACAATGAATTTCCCTCGTTGGAAAAAAAGATCAACCCTTTGCCGGAGGGACTTTTATGGCTGCGTGGCATGGACGTGAAGCCGCTGCTTATCAACGATGACGGCATCATAAAAAAGATTAAAAATACAATTACTTGAAAACAATCCTGATTACAGGCGCAACCGGTTTTATCGGGAACCACCTGTTAGGTCATATCCTAAAAAATAATACGGAAGAAGCCCGCATAGTATTGCTCACATCTGTGCCGTCTGATGACCATCCGTTTGTGTTGCATAATGGATATAGTTTCAGTAAGGAATCCTTTATTGCAAAAGGCTTTTCTCAAATAGATATAGTGATTCATGCGGGTGCATATACACCCAAATCGGGGGCTATGGCAAACAATTATTCAGACAATTACAGGAACGTGGTAAACACTAATCACCTGCTGAATAATTTGCCAAACATACCCGAAAAATTTATTTTTCTCAGCACACTAGACGTTTACCAGGAAACAAAAGGTATTATTACCGAGGAAACACCTGTTAATGCCGCCAGCTTTTATGGTGTAAGCAAAGCTTATTGTGAAAAAATGGTGGTGCAGTTTTGTGCAGATAAAGGGATCGTTTGCCAGGTGTTGCGCCTGGGGCATATTTATGGCAGAGGAGAAGAAAAATATAAAAAACTGGTGCCAGCCGCTATCCGGAATATCCGGCAGGGAACAGCGCCGGTACTTTTTTCGAAAGGCAATGAAATGCGGTCATATCTGCATGTGAGTGATTGTGTATCGGCCATTTGGGCGGCATCCAGGCTCAAAGAATATATAGGTCCCGTAAATGTCGTGTCGAAAAATCCTGTGAGCATTAAAAACATTTTGGAATTATTAATTGATATCTCCGGAAAGGATCTTAAAATTGAATACAAAGAAAATCCAATAGCGGGTTCGGACATGATTTTTGATAATCTGAAAATGGAAACTCACCTTGTAAAAGAACGGAAGAATCTGGCCGAGGGGCTCCGGGAAGAATACGAACATTTCGATCTTTCCGTTCAATAGATGCACCATGAATATTTATTTCGACCTTGACGGAACACTCATCGATTCAAAAGAACGGCTTTACCGGCTGTTTCAACAACTCGTTCCGGCATCCCGTTTGTCGTTTGATGCTTACTGGAACTTTAAGAAAAATAAGATAGGTCACCCGGAAATACTGAAAAAAGAATTCCATTGGTCTGACGTTGAAATAGAAAAATTCAAGAAAGTATGGCTCGTACGTATTGAGGATCAGGAATGGCTGGCGTATGATAAGCCTTTTGAAGGTGTTACAGAGTATTTGAAAAAATTACGCAGCGAACGACACCGGCTTTTCATCGTTACGGCCAGGCAATTTTCTGAACCGGCATTCAGGCAGGTGGAGCGTTTTGGCTGGCAGGATCTTTTTCAAAAGATATTTATTACAGAAGGTAAAAGGGAAAAACTGGAATTGTTGAAGGAAGAAGACAATCTTGGTCACGGTGGATGGATGATTGGTGATACCGGTAAAGATATTCAAACAGGCAAGGCGGCCGGATTACATACCTGTGCAGTACTCACGGGTTTTTTGAGCGAAGAGAAGCTTCGGGAATACCAACCCGATAAGATTATAAATATGGTGACAGATTTTGAAGCCAACAACAATGAACAGTATGATAAAATTTCTTGATCTTAAAAAAATAAATGCCGGGTATAAAGAAGAATTCATGGCGGCATTTGAGCGCGTGGTAGATTCGGGGTGGTTCATCCTGGGCGAAGAAGTGCTTAATTTTGAAAAACAGTTTGCAGCTTATTGCGGCACCAAACATTGTATTGGAGTTGCCAACGGACTGGATGCATTGATCCTTATCCTGGAAGCATATAAGGAACTCGGAGTGATGAAAGCCGGCGACGAAGTGCTGGTTCCTTCCAATACTTATATCGCCAGTATCATCGCTATATCCAAAGCAGGGCTAGTGCCGGTATTGAGCGAGCCTCATGCGGGAACATGGTTATTAGATCCTGCTGCACTCGAAAGTAAAATAACGGACCGTACCCGGGCGATCATGCCTGTTCATTTATACGGGCAGTTGTGCGACATGGATCCCATCAATAAGATCGCCGAAAAGTACAATTTGAAAGTGATCGAAGATAGTGCGCAATCACATGGCGCTGTTTATTCCAATGGAAAGAAAAGTGGTAACCTGGGCAACGCGAGCGGGTTTAGTTTTTACCCGGGAAAGAACCTGGGCGCGTTGGGCGATGCCGGCGCTATCACTACCAATGACGACGGGCTTGCAGAGACCCTGAAGGCATTGAGGAATTACGGCTCACATGTAAAATACCACAATCTTTTTAAAAGCGTTAACAGCCGGCTGGATGAAGTACAGGCCGCATTACTGAGCATTAAGCTTAAATATCTTGCACAAGAAACAGAACAAAGAAGGAGTGCCGCAGATTTTTATTTGCAGCATATCAGCAATTCCAAAATAATATTGCCGGTGGTAAGGGCAAGGGAAGCGCATGTATGGCATCTGTTTTCCGTAAGGGTAAAAGACAGGGCGGCATTTCAGCAATACCTGAAAGAAAACAATGTGGAAACCAATATTCATTACCCGGTTCCGCCGCATCGCCAGCCTGCGTACAAAGAATTGGCGCATCTTGATTTTCCTATCAGCGAAGCGATACATAACGAGATCATTTCCCTTCCGATAAGTCCGATAATGACACCTGAAGAACTGCAATATGTAGCAGACGTTGTAAATAAATATTAATCATGCGTCGAAAAATAACGCAGGCTCTAAAAAGCGATCTCGTAAAGGTTTCTTCTAAAACAGGGATAGCCACGGGCGTAAAGCTTGCTGCAAGTTTCATTGTTTCAAAAGTGCTGGCGATACTGGTGGGTCCGTCGGGTATCGCCATACTAGGGCAGTTGAGTAACGTGGGCAACATCATACAGTCTCTCAGCACGGGCGGCATAACGATCGGTGTTACAAAATATGTATCCGAATATTCCGATGATCGTGCGGCCCAACAAAAGATCATCAACAACGCGCTTAAGATCACGTTCATTTGCTCGGCCATTTGCACCATTGCTGTTTTGCTGAGTTACCGTTATCTGGGCGATTGTTTTTTTCATACAGAAAAATACAACAGCGTGATCTTGATTCTTGGCTCCACGCTTTTTCTTTTCAGCTTCAATAGCCTCATCACCAGTATTATCAACGGGTTTAAAAATTTCAGATTATATGTGATCATCAATATCGCCACCAGTGTCATCAGCCTGATCGCTACCATCGCGTTGGTGTATTACTGGGGTGTATATGGCGCTTTACTGGCTTTCGTGCTGGCGCCGGCGATTGTTTTTTTTATTTCCTGGTTTTTGGTCAGAAAGGAACTATGGCTGAATTACCGGTTTCTTACAGAAAAATTCGACATAAAATCTGTGAAATTGTTGAGCCGTTTCTCGATGATGGCGCTCAACAATGCATTTGTTGCGGCTATGGCGCAGATCGCGATCCGTTCTTTCATCACCGGTAAAATGAGCATCGATATTGCAGGTATCTGGGATGGAATGAATAAATTATCAGCTGCCTACATGTTGCTGATCACCACGAGCATCCAGGTATATTATTTGCCAACGATGTCTTACATTAAGGAACGTAAACTGCTCTGGAAAGAGATCATCAAAACGGAAAAGATCATTCTGCCGCTTACCTTGCTGATGTTTACCCTGATCTTTTTTACGCGGGGAATACTGGTCAATCTACTGTTTTCTAAAGACTTCGCTTTGATGAAGACCGTATTTGCTTATCAACTTGTGGGCGATCTTATCAAAGTGGCCACGTGGATCATTTCTTATACTATGTATGCCAAGGCAATGACGCGACCATTAATCATCACCGATAACCTTTTTACCATCACCTATGTTGCCATCAGCTATATTTTGCTGAACAATTTCGGGTACGGACTTAACTCGGTATATTTTGGCTATATTATCAACAATGCCATAGCTTTGGTAGTGATGTATTTTTTTATGAAAAATTATACTTCAAAAAATCATGTCTAATCCGCTTGTAACCATTATTGTAATTTGTTATAATCATGCGGAATACCTTGAAAAATGTATTCTATCCATATACCAGCAGGATTACAGGGATATCGAACTGATCGTTGCGGATGATTTCTCTAAAGACGGATCGAGGGAACTGCTGGCAAAGCTGAGTATTCAGCACGGATTTCTTTATCTTCCTAACAAAACCAATACCGGCCTCAATTATACCATCGAAAATGCACTTAATAATAGCCACGGGGAATTTCTGTCCGTCATTTCTGCGGATGATTATATTGCAGCCCAAAAGATTAGTCAACAGATAGCGTTTATTGCACAAAATGCAAAAGACGGTGTATATGCCAGCGGTTTTTCGGTAAACGGGAGCACGGTTGAACCTTTATCGCCCAACGCAGTTTTTAATAAAGGCAATAAAGAGGAAATTCTGAAATATGTTTATACCCACGACTGGGGCGCACCTTTACTTCAGTCGGGATTATTTAAAAAGAAGGTATTTACCGAACTTGCTGCTTTGCGAAAAGAATATAAATCGGATGATTGGGCCTTTATAATCAGGGCCTGCGAACAGTATGATATCGGCTTCATGGAAGAACGCCTGTTTTATTACCGTCTTCACCAAACCAATACGCATAAACGCTACTGGTTCACCTTTCCGATGCGTATAGACATTGTTTCGCGGCTGGTGCCGGAGAAATACAGGTTCAGGGCGTTTGGTAATATCATGTTGTCGCAGGGTCAGTACCTGATGGCGGACAAAAAATTTTTTCGTGGGCTGGCTTTCTTTTTTTCTTCGTTGCTTTTGAATTTTTCTTTCACCAACATTTTTTCTATAATGAAAGACATCGCGGTTTTCTTCCGGGATTTTTTTATGAGAAAAAGCAATTCTAAAAATTCACCATGAAGGAAACTCCGTTAGTATCCGTTGCAATCATTACTTATAATCAAAAAGAGTTTTTGCGCGAAGCCATTGAAAGTGTTCTTAACCAGGAGTACCAGCATACCGAAATCGTGATAGGTGATGATTGTTCTTCCGATGGCACGCAGGATATGCTGCGTAAATACAGCGAGAAATATCCCGGCAGGTTTGTACTCAGGCTGGCTGCTGAAAATTTAGGGATTACTCCAAACTCTAATGTGGTACATTTTGCCTGCACCGGAAAATACATCGCCTGGCTCGGCGGCGATGACCTGATGCACAAAGATAAATTGCGCAAGCAGGTGGAATACATGGAGAGCCATCCCGGCTGTTCGATCGTATATCACAATCTGGAAGTTTTTGAATCTTCAACAGGAAAACTGATCCGTTATTTTAATACGCCTAAAGATAGCTATCACGGCGACATAGGCGTGCTGATAAAATACGGTACTTTCAACGGTGCATGCTCCAATCTTGTAAGGCGCGCATGTACGCCGGCCGGCGGATACAATGAAAAACTGGCAATAGCATCGGATTGGTTGTATTTTATTGAAACGCTGGACAGCGGCGGTACGATCGATTATATCAATGAAGTGCTGGGTAAATACCGGCGCCACGACAAAAATGTTTCCGGTAGTCAATCTGAATTTTACCGGCGGGGAATTATTGACCATCTTACTACTGCAGAAATATTATTACAGCGTTATCCGCAATATAAAAAGGAGATTGCCTACCGGCTTAGTACGATACACCGGATGGCAAGAAGACTGGATTATTCCAAAAATCTGCTGGCTAGTATCCGTTACAATGTTTTCAATATTCCTGCCTGGATCATGTTAGGCGTATACTATGCAACATTTACTAAAATTAAATTATGACGCCGTAATCGGTTTGCCGGCTGCTGAATGCAAGGCTGCTTTATGCTGCCGCCCCTTGATGAGGACCATCAACAATCCCATCAGGTAAAAAGGTATCGCAGGTATCCTGTATCGGGTAAGGGTTCCAAAATTAAGGGTCGACAATCCCACCAATCCTGAGAATAGCAATGAAAAGCTAATGAAAAGTAAAACGGTGGGGTTAGAAAGAAGTTCTTTAAAAAAGAAAACAAAGCCCGAAGATCCCAATACGTACAGCGTAAATAGAACGATAAACAGGCTTTCAAGAGCGGAAAAGGCGATGATGGGTTTGCGGACTTCCCATACAAATGGCCGGTACAGCGTTGCCGAAATGCCCACAGGGATTTTTTTCAGGATACCCGAAAAACTGGGCTCAATGGCGCCGATGTCGAAGTTGGAACCCACATCATCTGCAGACATATTATTATACGACTTCCTAAGTCCTTCCATGCTTTCCTGGATCTTTTCTACAGAATAGGCTCCCAGCGCATCATCTATTCGTGAAGCATTGGTTACATACAAGGTTACCGTTAAAACGATCAGCATCGGAAATGCTGCCACTTTGAACAGAGGATTTTGAATACCTGCAATTATTTTGGTAATAAAATACAAAATGTAGCATGCCACGAAAGCTGCGATGATGTACACTTTTACCGCATATATGAAGTACATGGAAAAAATGATCATCAAAAAATACTGCAGCCGAAAATTTTTCTTTTCAATAATCGTGTACATAGCATAATAGAACATTCCGAGACAGGAAAGGCATATCGTGTCTTTCAATATTGGGGACCCGTAAATGCATAGAGACGGAAAGAACAGAACGAAGAATGCGATCATCTTTTGACCGATGGGTGCAAGCGCTACAAATGTTTGAAATAATTTGAATATGCCGAAATAAGAAACGGTGGCCATGATCATGGTGGTGGGTAAAAAACGATTGAGGCCGGGATAGGAAAAAATAAAGGCAAATTTAGTCACCACAAAACCACTCTGGGCAGAGCTGTGCTGCATGTCGAAAGTGTCCTGGAAATAACTATAATCCTTGAAGAAGAAATCACTTAGTGAAATTTTTCCTTCGGACACCAGTTGCCGCAATTGCATGGAGTCGCGAAAATAACTGAGTGTGTCGCCTACGCCACCATAATAAAAGTAGATCAGCATTCCGCAAAAAATGGCACCTGCAATCCGTGCCACGAAACCTTTCATCAGGTATTTACGCACCAGCGGATCAGCGGCATTTCTTTTCCTGATATACAATAGTCCCGCGTAGAGAAGAATAAAATACAACGGCACGAAAAGGAGGTCGCTAATGTCTATCAGGCTATCGTCCATTGAACAATTTTAGTGGCGGAAAAGTAAATAAAAAAATCAGCAATAAAACATTTTGTGCTGCAATTGGATAGGCAGGAGATATTTTTTTACAATTTGTGCTAAAAACACGACTTTTGCATGGCGTGAAAAAACACCCCGAGGCTCTATGCACAAACGGAATCTGGCAATCATCATACATTCTTTAAAAGGCGGTGGTGCCGAACGGATGGTTTCCATACTGGCAAACGGACTGAAAGATTTTTTTGATATACACATCGTGCTTTTTGAAAAAGGCGTCCATTACCAGCTTCCCGTAGATCAAAAAGTACATGTTCTGAGTTCCGGCCCCGCAGAAGAGCAATCCGTAGTAAAAAATGTCCTTAATCTTCATCCTTGGGCATTCAGGTATGCAAAGTATTGTAAAAAACACAGGATCGAATTATCTGTTTCCTTCCTGAATCGGGCCTGCTATGTAAACATCATGGCCAAAACATTGTACGGATGCACTTATAAGACCATCATTTGTGAACGCACCCACCAACTATCCATCCTTAGCCAGCTGGGTAAGCTGAACGCCTTCATTACGCGGTTTCTCATTAAGAAATATTACAATAAAGCTGATCTGCTCCTGGCCAATTCCAGGCAGATCAAAGAGGACCTGATCGCCCATTTCTATATCAGGCCGGAAATAAAAGTGATCTACAATGCTGTTGAGATCCCCAAGATCCGGGCGCTGATGCTGGAAAAGCCAGACTTCGATTTTGATCCCGGCTTTTTTTATTTTATCAGTGTCGCCGGTTTCCGCGTGGGAAAAAACCACAAAGTGATGGTTTCTGCTATGGACAAATTGCGGCATCTTCCGTGTAAACTTTTACTCGTTGGCCAGGGGAAATTGCAGGCCGACGTACGGGATTTTGTAGACAAAAAGCAATTGAGCGATCGTATTATTTTCATTCCCCAGCAGACAAATCCCTTTAAATATGTGCATGCATCGGATTGTTTTATCCTGTCTTCCAATGTGGAAGGTATGCCCAATGTATTGCTGGAGGCGCTTGCGTGCGGTATACCGGTGATCTCTACCGATTGCCTTACCGGACCGCGGGAAATACTCGCGCCGGACACAGACCCGGGAAAAACGATTAAGGAAGGGTATGAACTGGCAAAATACGGCATCTTGTGCGCGGTAGATGAAGAAACAGCCATGGCTGACGCAATGCAAAAAATGTTCCTGGACGAAGCATTGCGGAACCACTACAGGTCCCTGGCGCAGGAACGCATCGCCGATTTTGATACCGCAGAGATCGTTCACCAGTTTCATAATGTGTTTGCCGGTATGTTCGTGGAAGGGGCCGGATGAGTGAATGCATATTCAGGCTAACATCTTAATCCTCTGGTCGTAGTCGCTGGATTCTCCTACACTTTTCTTCCTACCGCATGGTAAAAAGGCGACTGCGGACTTACCACGATATTTTCCAATCCGCTGTTTTCCATCATTGTAATTACCTGCGCCTTGGAAAAACGCTGTTCGAGCGTGGTTCCAAACCTGTCGAGCGAATCATTCCGGATGATAAAAAATGTTTTATCTGCGTAATCGCTCAGCGGAACTTTTCTGGCCAGTTTTTTTAGCCCGAGAAAATTAAACAACCGGTTCACCAACACAAACGGCATATAAAGCAATACAGCCAATACGTCGCAACTGAATTTTTTCAGCCCTGCGGGCATGCGGCTGACGACGTTGCGCAACAAATTGCTGAGCCAGAACAGTGATTTGTAAAAAATATTCTTGTCTTCGAGATTATAATACAGGTAAACGAAAAAGTAGCCGCCCGGTTTTACTTTTTTAACGCAGTCTTTCATGGCATTCTGCGTATTGGGAATATGATGCAGCACACCGATGCTCATGGCAAAATCAAAGGTTTCGTCGGCAAACGGGATCGTTTCCGAAGACGCTTTCGTGATGCGGACATTGCCCACATCTTTTAGCAGTTCATCGGCGGCAAAAACCGCATCACTTGGATCCACGGCTTCCATGAATCCGATCCGCGGGGCGAGGCATTTTGTCCACCTGCCGGTGCCGCAGCCAAGATCGAGCCCGTAGGAATTTTTGTTAATGATATCGTCGTTGAGAATGTCAAAGTACATCGCGCCGGCCGATATTATTTCTTCATCGGAGTAATCCTTGAATTTCAACCATTCCTGGCCAAAAGTTTCCACAACATCTATATCGATATTGGAACCTTCGGTTGAAAAGATACTGATATCCCTGTTTTTTGTTTTTACCACCTTCACCGGCTCCTGGTTGTATGATTGCTTCATCGCGGCAAAAATAAAGGTTCAGAGGTTTAAAAGACTCAAAAGTTCAAAAGGTTTTTGATGCGCTTTTGTAAACTATCGCTAAACGCCGCCCTCAACTTTTGAACCTTTTGAACTTTTTAAACCTCTGAATCCTTACTTTTGACGATAATTTTAGTTTGGAAAATATGCACCAGGAAACGGGGAAATTTTTGATATCGCTCGATTTTGAATTGATGTGGGGCGTACGCGATGTAGTGGGGCCGGAAACTTACGGGGCGCATATCAAGGGAGAACATGAGGCTATTCCGCGCATGCTGGAATATTTTACAACATTTGGGATCAAAGGCACTTTTGCTACGGTGGGTCTTTTGTTTTTTGAAAACAGGTACCAGATGCTGGCTCACGTGCCAAAAATGAGGCCTTCGTATAATGACCCGAATCTTTCGCCTTACGGCAAGTACATGCGCGAAGAAGTAGGCGAATCTTACCCGTCGGATCCTTATCATTTTGGACTTCACCTGGTGGAACAGATCAAAAATACACCCGGCCAGGAGATCGGAACACACACGTTCTCGCATTATTATTGCCTTGAAAAAGGGCAGACCATCAAAGAATTTGCCGCTGATCTTGCCGCTGCCATTGCAATTGCCCACGAACGTGGGATCAAGATCACCAGCATCATCTTTCCGCGAAACCAGGTAAATGAAAACTACCTGGCGGAATGCGCCAGGGCAGGCATCATCGTTTATCGCAGTAATGAACAATCGTGGCTCTACACCGCCCGCATGGGAGAAGATGAAAGCCTGATACGGCGCTGCTTCCGGCTCATCGATGCATATGTCAATATTTCGGGTCACCATACTTATTCCGCCCAATATATGTCGTCCGGCGCAATGGTGAATACGCCCAGCAGCCGCTTTCTGCGACCTTATTCTAAAAAACTCAATTGGCTGGAACCCCTCCGGTTGCGGCGCATCAAAAAGAGCATGACCTATGCTGCCCGGCACAACCGGATGTATCACCTGTGGTGGCACCCGCACAATTTTGGCATCAACCAGCAACAGAATTTTGCTTTCCTGGAAAAGATATTACAGCATTATCATTACCTCCACAGGCAATATGGATTTACAAGCATCACCATGTCGGAACTCGCCCGCGAACTTACCCGGTGACCATTCATCATATGCGTTAATATTATAACTTAGCGCAGCTAAAGACCGGCCATTGGCCGGTATTGATTTAAAAAATAAAAAACGGGAGCAAGTAAGGAATGGAAAATAAAGGCAGTGGATATTCGATCGTAAAAGGTATTGCAGACGATGCAGAACTTAATAAATACCGGCTGGTTTTTGAAAACAACGGAAGTCCGCGCGATATCACAAATCTTCAATGGCTGCACCAGCAAAATCTCACGGGCCGTCACACGATCTACTATGCAATGAGCGGCGATGATGTTGCCGCCATTTATACTGCGATGCCGTCGGTTTTCAACTTTAACGGTAAAAAAGGCGAAGGACTTCAATCCATCGACACCATGACCGACGAGGCGCACCGGGGTAAGGGATTGTTTCCCAAACTTGCTGTGAAACTTTACGAAGACGCAGAAAAAGATAATTATGAGTTGGTGTACGGTTTTCCGAATGAAAATTCTGCGCCCGGATTTTTTAAAAAACTCCAATGGATATCTTTTGGCGAAGCGCCGTTTTTGCTGAAGCCGCTTACCATCAGCTATTTTATAAAAAAACTGCTTAAAAAGGGTAATGATCAGGTATTGCCGGAAAACCATGCTTACATTTTACCCGAAAGCAGGTCGTACGGGAATGGTGTAGTAAAACCGCTGACGGTTTTTGGCGCTGATTACGATGTTATCTGGAACAAACTGGCCGAAAACATCGGCGTTTCGGTTGACCGTTCTGCGGCTTATATGAACTGGCGCTATGTAAACAAGCCCGGTGAAATTTATTCAAAATGTGGTTATTATATTGATGGGAAGCTGGAGGGGGTGATCGTGTTTACCATTAAAAACAAGCACGGCGGCCGTATTGGCTACACGATGGAACTGATATTCGACCCGAAAAATGAAGCTACGGGCCGCCACCTGTTACATTTTGCTAAAAAAGTATTTAAAAAGGAAAAAACCGACACAGTGCTGGCCTGGTGCTTTGCGCATTCCTTTAACTACAAAAGTTACCGGCGTGCGGGCTACCTCAACCTGCCAATCAAATTCCGGCCACAGCATTTATTTTTAGGTGTACGGGCATTGAACGGTCGTCATAAAGCGGCCATTGAAAATATACAAAACTGGTATATCAGCTACTCGGATTCCGATACTGTTTAAATGAATGCAGGGCAATTTTCTTTTTGTACTTTTGCCCACCTTATTATTTTTATCTATGCAAACAATTCTCATCACCGGCGGCGCCGGATTTATCGGTTCGCATCTTACGCGGCTTTTTGTAACGAAATACCCGGATTATAAGATCGTGAACCTTGACGCACTCACTTATGCGGGCAATCTCGAAAATCTGAAAGACATTGAATCGGCTCCGAATTATACTTTTATAAAAGGCGACATCACCGATATGCAGCTGGTTCAACAGCTATTTGCCGAACACAAGTTTACAGGTGTGCTGCATTGCGCGGCAGAAAGTCATGTTGACAGATCTATTACTGATCCGCTTGCATTTGTGAGAACAAATGTGATGGGTACCGCCACATTATTGCAGGTGGCGAAAGAAAGCTGGAAAGACAATTTTGACAATAAGGTATTTTACCATATTTCCACCGACGAAGTATACGGATCCCTGGGCGAAACCGGTTTCTTTTATGAAGACACCGCCTACGATCCACGCAGTCCTTATTCTGCTTCCAAAGCGTCGTCGGATCATTTCGTGCGTGCATTTTATCATACCTATCACCTTCCGGTGAAAATATCCAATTGCAGCAATAATTACGGGCCGTTTCATTTTCCGGAGAAACTCATTCCGCTCAGTATCAATAATATTATCAACAATAAGCCGCTGCCTATCTATGGAAAAGGTGAAAATATACGCGACTGGCTGTTTGTGGAAGACCACGCCCGGGCGATCGACCTGATCTATCATAAAGGAGAGATCGGCGAAACTTACAATATCGGCGGCCACAACGAATGGACGAACATCGATCTCATCCGCGAGCTTTGTAAACAATTGGATCTCAAATTAGGCAAACCTGCAGGTACGTCTGAGCAACTGATCACCTATGTAAAGGACCGTGCGGGCCACGACCTCAGGTACGCCATCGATGCTACCAAATTGAAAGACGAGCTGGGCTGGACGCCTTCACTGCAATTTGAAGAAGGATTGTCAAGAACCATCGATTGGTATATTAATAATAAAGAATGGCTGGAAGAAGTGGTGACGGGGAATTATAAGGAGTATTATGCAAAGCAATATGAATGAGTGCCTGTTTGGAAGTGTAGTGTTTAGAGGTTAGCGGCAGCAGAATTGTTTTATGCTTACAGTTTTAGAATCCATGTAGTTTTTAGTTAAGCAATATTTAGCAGAAGTAAATAAAAGTAAGTTTGCTTTGTTTGAAAATGAATCAGATTGTTCGTTATTTGATAAATGAAAACGTACTCATTTGAAGAATTGAGCTGTTGGCAAAATGAAAGAAAACTGACGGGATGGATCTGTTTAATTACGCAGGATTTCCCTACGGTAGAAAGATTCGGAGTTATTGCTCAGATGCGGCGTGCCGCAATAATCTATTGCTTCAAACATTGCAGAAGGTACATTTTGTAAAACTGCCAAAGATCAGGCTCATTTTAGTACAGTAGCTTACAGCAGTACCATTGAATTATTGAACGACTTAATTATATCAAACGATTTAAATTTTTTATCCGGAGAGAAATATGAACAGGGAAGATGCATGATAGAAGTGCAAACCAAATTAATTTCAGGTTTGAAGCGTTCCCAGGAAAAACGCGTTCTGAAAGTACTTGGGAGATCCCTAACCACTAATCTCTAAACACTAAACTAATGAAAGGAATTATCCTCGCCGGCGGCTCCGGCACCAGGCTTTATCCGATCACAATGGGCATCAGCAAGCAACTTATGCCTATATATGATAAGCCGATGATTTATTATCCGCTAAGCACGCTGATGTTGGCGGGCATAAAAGATATTCTGATTATTACCACGCCGGAGGATCAGTCGCAGTTCATGCGCCTTTTGGGCGACGGCAGCAAATGGGGCTGCAGGATCGAATATGCAAAACAGGAAGTTCCAAACGGACTGGCACAGGCATTTGTGATTGGAGAGGATTTTATCGGAAATGATTCTGTGGCGCTGGTGTTGGGCGATAATATTTTTTACGGCAGCGGGTTCAGTAAATTGCTGCAGTTGTCTGCCGATCCTGATGGCGCGGTCATCTTTGCCTACCCGGTGAGCGATCCCGAAAGATATGGCGTGGTGGAATTTGATCATAATTTGAAAGCACTCAGCCTTGAAGAAAAGCCGGCAGCGCCGAAAAGTAATTATGCGGTACCCGGACTTTATTTTTACGATAATTCTGTGGTACAAATTGCAAAAGAGCTCAAGCCAAGTCCCCGCGGCGAGTACGAAATCACCGATGTAAATAAAATCTATCTTCAAAATAAAAAGTTGCAGGTTGGCGTTCTTGATCGGGGATTTGCGTGGCTCGACACCGGAACTTTTGATTCGTTGAGCGATGCCACTGAATATGTGCGTGTAATAGAAAAAAGGCAGGGATTGAAAATCGGCTGCCCCGAGGAGATCGCCTGGCGCATGGGTTATATCAGCAAGGAGCAATTGATGAAGCTGGCAGAGGAATTGAAAAAAAGCGGCTACGGCGAATATCTCAAGCAAATTACCTGATGATGCCTGCAATTAAAGCAATTATGCCGTGAATCTTGTAAAAACAAGTTTTTATACCGCAATCTCTACCGCGATCAATTTCATCGCCGGATTTATTGTTATAAAAGTTGTCGCCGTTAAAATTGGCCCGGTCGGCATTGCGTACGTTGGGCAATTTCAGAGTACGACCTCTATATTATCCATGCTTGCAACTGCAGCCATCACTACCGGTGTAGTTAAATATCTTGCGCAGCATAAGGAAGACCCGGAAAAAAGTCTACAGATCATCAACACTGCTTTCATTATCATTTTTTTTAGTTCACTAATCGTATCTGTGGCGGTCATGGCTACGAGTGGAATATTATCGGCGGCTGTTTTCAAAACAAAAGATCTTTGGAAAGTATATTTCCTGTCCGGATTATTTATTATGATGCTTTCGATGAATGCATTGTTTACAGCCATCCTGAACGGATTGAAGGAAATTCGCAAACTGACCATAGTGAACATCTGCACATCACTTATTGGGGTGGGCATCACAGTATTATCGGCGTATACGTTCGGATTGGAAGGCGTGTTACTATCTGCTACTGCAGCGGGTATCATCATTTTTTTCATCAACCTGTTTCTTATCCGGAGGTCCGGCATAATGTGGAAGCCCGATTTCAAAACGTGGGACAAAAAGATGGGAAAGATGCTGCTGGCATTTTCACTGATGACGATTGTAAGCGGGTTTTTAACACCGGCGAGCCAGATATTGGTACGCGATCATATAATTGAAAGATTCTCTGCTACCGATGCAGGGTACTGGCAGGCGGTTACCAAAATATCAGATTACTACCTTGCCTTCATCACTACTGTGCTGAGTGTTTATTATATGCCGCGTTTATCGGAGATCTCCGGCAACGGTGAGTTACGCGCAGAAATCGCCAAAGCCTACAAGATCGTTTTGCCCGTGGTGGGCGCTATTGCTCTTTTGATATGGATATTGAAAAGTGTAGTAATCTATTTGCTGTTTACCCCGCAATTTTCGCCGATGAAGCCACTGTTTGCATGGCAGCTTCTCGGTGATTTTTTTAAGATAGGAAGCTGGCTGATGGCTTACCTGATGGTAGCAAAAGCAATGGTGAGGTTGTATATCATTACAGAGATTGCATTCGCAATCTCATACGTGTCGCTATCCTACATCTTTATGAACAGCTTCGGGGTGATCGGCGCCACTTATTCGTTTTGTGTCAATTATGTTTTATATTGGATAGTGATCTGGCTGTTGTTGCGAAAAAAGATCTCAGGTCACGTAAATTATTCAACTCTCAATAGCAATGATAAAAACAGCTAATGGTCCTCTTATAAGTGTGATATGTATCAGCTACAATCAAAAGCAGTATATAGAGCGTTGTTTGTTGTCTGTGATCAGTCAGACCTACAAAAATTTCGAGATCATTTACCTGGATAATAATTCTCACGATGGATCCTTCGAAGAGGCGAATCGTGTGCTGGAGTCATCTGGTGTAACATTCTACACCATTCATTCAAAGGAAAACCTTGGCGTGGCGCGAGGCTTAAACGCTGCCATCAATACTTTTGCAAAAGGAAAATACATTGCCACATTGGCCTGCGATGATTTTTGGGATATGTATAACCTTGAAGAAAAAACGGGCCACTTTGAAAAAAATCCAGATGACGGAATGTTGTATGCGAATGGCTACTATTACAATAACGATACGAAAGAAATTACGTTATATTATAAGCAACCTTCTGTTTCCGGAAAAATATTGCGTGAGCTGCTGGCGGCGCCGCCGATCAACCCGGTGGGAATATTTTACCGGCATGATGTATTGAAGGAACTGAATTATTTCGATCCGGAAGCAAAAGTGGAGGACCGCGACCTGTGGTACCGCATCGCACGGAATTATTCCATCGGCTATTTGCATACACCGCTTACCTTTTATCGTATTCATGGCTCCAATGTCAGCTTCAATGTGGAATATATGCGCGACGGCAATGAATATTTTTTCCGTAAATATGAAAATGAATTCCCGGTAGAAATAAGGCAGGCACGTCAAAAGCAGGAAGTTTTTTTTGCATACGTCGCCTCTAAAAACGATCCGTCATTTAAGTCCTTTTTTAAAATATTAAAGAATTATCAATTTAACTGGCCCTATACTAAGGAAGTGATCCGCTCATTTCTCAAAAGTTTAAGGTTTAAGATGTAAGGGATTAGGTTTCTTCGCGGGGTAAAAGTTGAAATATCATTCACCTGCAACTTTGGTGGTACCTGGGAAACGTTATATCTAAAACCTGTTAGCTAAACCCTTTTTCGTTATTTTCGCAACTAAATATCAATTCATGTGTGGCATTGCCGGGTTTATTGACTGGACGAGAAAGTCTTCATTAGAAATATTGCAGGGTTGTACTGATACGTTGCAGCATCGCGGACCGGATGGGGGTGGTTACGAACTGCTTGAAGAAAGCAACTGCCAGGTAGGGCTTGGGCATCGCAGGTTGTCTATCATCGATCTTAGTTCCGCTGCCAGTCAGCCGATGTGGTATAAGGATCTTTGCATCGTCTTCAATGGCGAGATTTACAATTATGCAGAAATAAAAGAAACGCTTATAAAAAAAGGGCACCTGTTTCAAACGCACAGCGACACCGAAGTGATCCTGCATAGCTATGAAGAGTGGGGAAGCAGCGCGATGGACCGCTTTATAGGTATGTTTGCGTTTGCAATATTTGACAAAAAGAAAAATAAATTGTTCGTGTGCCGCGACAGGGCGGGCGTAAAGCCGTTGTTCTATTATTTCAAAGACGGGCTGTTTCTTTTTGCGTCCGAATTGAAAGCGATCACAAAGCATCCTGCTTTTATAAAAAAAATAAATCTTGATGCGGCCGCAGCATTCATGCAATTCGGCTATGTACCTACGCCCCATTGTATTTTTAAAGGTGCCCATAAACTAAAGGCCGGTCATTACCTGGAAGTAAAACTTTCCGATCGTTTCATCCATCAACAGCAATATTGGAACGTATACGATGCCTATAATAAGCCGGAGCTAAAGATCGATCTTCCGGAAGCAATTGAAGAAACAGAAAAGTTGCTGGTAAATGCGTTCCAATATCGTATGGTAAGTGATGTGCCGGTTGGTGTGTTTTTAAGCGGCGGCTACGACAGTACTTGCGTAACTGCTCTGCTGCAGGCAAATAATACCGAAAAGATCAAGACTTTTACAATCGGCGTCCCCGATGCGGGATTGAACGAAGCGCCTTACGCGAAAGATATAGCGGCACGTCTTGGCACGGATCATACAGAATATTATTGTACGGAAAAGGAAGCATTGGAAATCGTACCGCAACTTCCGTTTTTTTATGACGAGCCTTTTGCAGACAGCAGTGCGATCCCGACGACGCTGGTAAGCCGCATTGCCCGTGAAAAAGTAACGGTAGCATTGTCCGCCGATGCGGGCGACGAGATCTTTGCAGGTTACAACCGATACGATTACGTTTTAAAATATGGTAAAAAGATCCAGTCGATCCCGGGGTTTATCCGCAAAAGTGCCGCGGCAGCCATGACTGCGATACCGGCCACATCTATTCCGGTGCTGAGTAAACGAAGTTTGTTTCCTTCGAGATATGAGAAAGTACGTTCACTGTTAAAAAATCCTTCGGAAGAAAATATCCTGATGAGTCTTGTGAGCCAAATGGATGACGGCGGTGTTCGCGACCTTTTCAAAACGACGATTCATAGATTAGAAACGGCATTTGACAGTAAAGAACTTTCCCGGGAAAGATATTCCACGCTTGCTTACAACATGGTGATCGATTATCAAACCTATATGCTGGACGACATCCTCCAAAAAGTGGATCGTGCCGGGATGAGTGTGAGCCTCGAAGGCCGGGAACCGTTCCTGGATCACCGCATTATCGAATGGGCGGCGCAGCTCCCGATGGAATATAAATACAACAAGGGTAACAAAAAATTTATTCTGAAAGAGATCGTCCACAAATATCTTCCGAAGGAAGTAATGGACAGGCCGAAAATGGGCTTCGGTATCCCGATTGCCGATTGGATGCAGGGCGAATTGAAGCCGTTCGCGGATCGGTATTTTGAAGAGTCGTTCATTGCGAAGCAAAATATTTTCAATAATACCGAAGTGCAAAGGCTGCGAAACAGTTTCTACAATGGTAAGATCGAGAGATCCGAAAAAATCTGGTACCTGCTGATGTTTCAGATGTGGTACGACAAATGGATGAACGGAAATTAAATAACTGGTCATTGCGGGCGCAATGGCGGGAATATTGAAATCTGTGGAAAATATTTTCTCCGTTTGATCACTTAATATTAAATTTCGGGATAATAATGTAATAACTGACCCGTTATAGTGTCTTACCCCAAAAAGAGAACTGCTGCAATATATGCCCGAGATACAACTCATCAATCCCTTTAACCAACAGCCTTTAGTGAATTCGCAGGAAGGTTTGAAAGATTCTGCCGGAAATTTTTTTCCATACAAAAATGGCGCATATCGTTTTGTGCAGGACGATAATTATACCGAAAATTTTGGCTATCAATGGAACAAATTCGTGACTACGCAAATCGATAAGTCGGAAAAGATGAAGCTCAGCGAGCAACGTTTTTTCTTACAAACGGATTGGGATAAAGAAGATCTTTCGGGCAAAAAAGTGCTGGAAGTGGGATCGGGCGCGGGCCGGTTTTCGCAGATCGTATTGGATCATACGAAAGCTGAACTATATTCTGTCGATTATTCAAACGCGGTGGAGGCGAACTTCAAAAATAATGGTCCGAATGAAAGGCTTCATTTATATCAGGCGAGTATCTACGAGTTGCCATTCCGGCCACAAAGTTTTGATAAAGTGTTTTGCTTCGGTGTATTGCAACATACGCCCGATGTAGAGAAATCAGTAAAATCATTGATAGATATGGTGAAGCCGGGCGGCGACCTGATCGTTGATTTTTATCCGATCAAAGGTTGGTGGACAAAGATCCATGCAAAATATATCTTTAGGCCGGTCACCAAAAAAATGAGTCATGAAAAATTACTGAAAAAGATCGATAAAAATGCCGACTGGCTGATCTCGACCTATCAGTTCTTTCAAAAGATCGGCGTAGGAAAGATCGTAAATCGTTTTCTTCCCATCTGCGATATTGAAGGCACACTTCCAAAAGGCATCAGCAAAGAACGGCTGCGCGAAATGGTGGTGCTTGACACTTTCGATATGTTCAGTCCGGAATATGATCAGCCGCAAAAACTTGAAACGGTGGTGGGTTGGTTTAAAAAATATGGAATGAGCAACGTAAAGGGCGAATTCAAACTTGATCAGAATTTTTCTGCAGCCGTTGTAAAAGGCTCGAGATCATAAGCACGGATAAAAAGATTTTTCGATTGCACAACATGTGGAAATCAGTTTCCGCTCAATCAAAAAATCTTTTTATCCGGAAGTTCTATTAATCACAAATCCTGTTAGTGAGCAATAAAAAAACCATAGTACATATCATCCACAATTTCGGGCGCGGCGGTGCGGAGACGCTCCTGGTAACTGTTTTGAAGAACCTGCGTGACTATAATAATATTGTAGTAACGCTTGACAGCCTCAACGAATTTGGGGACGAACTGGAATGCGATCAATATTATTCCCTTAATCTGAAATCTCATTATCTTTTCTGGACCGCTATTCCAAAGTTGAGGAAGGTGATCCGCAAACACAGGGCCGATATTGTTCACAGTCACCTGTATTTCAGTACGCTGCTGGCGCGTATGGCAACACCCAAAGATGTGGCATTGGTAAGTACCATTCATGCTTCCGTTTCCGAAAGCATCGAATACCGGAAGTCCGTTATCAAAATGGCCGATCAATGGACATATAACAGAAGACCCGGCGTATTGATCGGGGTTTCCAAAAATACGCTGGACGATTATTTCTCTTACCTGAAACTCAAAAGGCGTGAACATTATGTATTGTATAATTTTATTGATACTTCCTTATTCAATGCGTGTGCAACTCCGTACCGGCCTGAAAAGGGGCTGAAAATGATCGCCGTTGGAAGTCTTAAAATTCAAAAGAACCATCAATTTTTATTACAGGCGATGACCAGGTTGAAAGGAACGCCGGTAAGTCTCGATATTTATGGCAGTGGTTCACTGGAAGATCAACTGGCAAATTTCATTACAGAAACTAAAGTCGCGGTAAGGTTGATGGGGCAGGTGAAGAATATCGCAGATGTGATGAACGGGTACGATGTTTTTGTATTGTCATCCTTATATGAAGGATTTTCGTTGGCGGTGTTGGAAGCGATGGCGATGAGCAAGCCGATGTTGCTGTCGGATACTACTACGTTCAGGGAACAGTGCGCAGATAGTGCAATGTATTTTTCGCTGGATGACGGTGAAGATTTTGTAAATAAAGTTAAGCAGCTGAAAGACGATCCCCGAACCCTCGAAAGAATTGCCAGGCTCGGAAAAGAACGGCTCCTTCATAATTTTATGCCTGATCATCATATGGCCGGACTTCGGAAAATATATTCAACTGTGCTGGAAAAATAATTTAGCTTCATAACAAATCAGCATTGAATATTTCAAAAAACATATTGTTTATTTCTTACGATGGTATGACCGACCCGCTTGGCCAGAGCCAGGTGATCCCATACCTGCAGGGTTTATCGCGCGGCGGCTACCGCATATTTTTATTGAGTTGTGAAAAAGAGCAGGTGTTTGAAAATAACCGTGCGATGGTGGAAAATATCCTTACTGGCTACAATATAGTGTGGGTGCCCGTTTCATACACAAAAAACCCGCCGGTAATATCAACTTTACTGGATGTGATGAAATTGAAAAAAACGGCAAAAAAGCTTCACCAAAAATACGGCATCGACCTCGTGCATACGCGGCCGGGCATTCCATCGCTGGTAGGTGCGTGGATGAAAAGAAAATTTGGTGTGAAGTTTTTAAATGATATCCGGGAATTTTATGCAGATAGCCGCGTTGATGGCGGTATGTGGAACACGAAAAATATTTTGTACCGAACGATTTATCATTATTTCAAAAAACAGGAAGCATTGGAAGTGCGGGAAAGCGATGGGATCGTCTGCCTTACACATGCGGCGGAGCGCATCATCCGGCAATGGCCGGAATACGATCAGCATGTTCCGCTGACAGTTATTCCGTGCAGCGCCGATCTGAATTTATTTAACAACGCAAATGTTGATCTGGCAGAAAAAGAAAAAGTGCGTGCAGGATTAGGAATTCAAACCGACGATGTGATCATCAGTTATCTTGGCTCCATCGGAGGCTGGTATCTTACAGCAGAGATGATGCAGTTTTGCAAAATTCTGTCCGATAAAATTCCGGCGGCAAAATTCTTATTCATTTCGCCGCATCACCATCAACTGATCGTTGATACAGCAGCAAGGTCCGGATTGCCTGAAGACAAACTCATCACTAAGCAGGCAAAGCGCCCGGAAGTTCCGGTATTACTGTCTTTTAGTGACTACAGTATGTTTTTTATTAAACCCTGTTATTCCAAATTGTCGTCGTCACCTACGAAGCATGGCGAGATTATGGCCATGGGAATCCCCGTTATCAGCAATGGCGGCGTGGGCGATGTACAGGAAATCGTTGAAAAGTATGATGCGGGTTTTATGATCAATGAATTTTCTACCGGAAATCTTTCTTTTCTCGCCGGCCAGGTTGCCGCAGGGAAAATATTTGATAAAGAGAAGATCCGGCGCGGTGCAGAGGAAGTATATTCGCTTGAACAGGCCGTAGAAAAATACCGGGAGATGTACAGGGTAATTTTTTCCAATGGATAAATGTTTGTCAGCCTGCGCTTGTCGAAGGATGACAAAGAGTGGGGAAGCAAGTTGATAAACAACAGGAAGCAAGTTGACATAACTTTCAAAATGTACCGATGCTCCGCGTTGTAAATATCGCAGATTATCCATTCTCAAATCGTAATTTTAATATTCTTAATTTAAAAATATGCGTCCTCGTTTTTTAATTATCGGTGCGGGTTTTTCCGGTTCTGTGTTGGCCAATCGTTTGGTGAATTTGCTCGATTGCAGAATTGATATGTGGGATGAACGCAATCATGCCGGTGGGAATTGCCATACCAGCCGTGACGAAAAAACGGGTATCATGGTGCATACCTACGGGCCACATATTTTCAACACCGATAAAAAGGAAATATGGGATTATGTGAACAGCTTTGGCGAATTTCGCCCGTATGTCCACCGGGTAAAGGCGCTCAGCAAAGGAAAGATTTACCCGCTGCCTGTGAATTTGTTTACGATCAACCAGTTTTTCGGACAATCATTTACACCCGCCGAAGCGAAATCATTTTTAGAAACAAAGGCGGATAACAGCATCACGGATCCGCAGAATTTTGAAGAACAGGCATTACACTTTATCGGAAATGAATTGTATAAAGCATTTTTTTACGGGTATACGAAAAAACAATGGGGATGCGAGCCAACGGAACTGCCGGCTTCCATTCTTAAGCGTATTCCGGTGCGGTTCAATTATGACGATAATTATCATGCAAACATTTATACAGGTATCCCGGTAGATGGGTATTCTGCTATCATGGAAGGTATGACGGAACATCCCGACATCACCATTACACTCAATAAAAAATTCACTGCGCAAACGGATGTATCCGGATATACACATATATTTTATACCGGCCCGCTCGATGCTTATTTTCAATTTGAATACGGGCGGCTCGGTTACCGCACCGTTACTTTTGAAAAACATTACGCCGACGGCGATCACCAGGGCTTGTCGCAAATGAATTATTGTGATGAGGAAGTTCCTTACACGCGCGTTGCAGAACACAAGCATTTCACGCCGTGGGAAAAGCACGATCAAACGATTTATTTTAAAGAATTCAGTAAAGAAACCGGCCCGGATGATGAGCCTTATTATCCGAAGCGGCTGGATGCAGATAAATCGATGTTGCAGCATTATCGTAAAAAAGCAGCGTCGCTTTCGGGCATTTCCTTTCTTGGAAGGCTGGCAACCTACCGGTACATGGATATGCATCATGTGATCGGCGAAGCGATGGCGTTTTCGGAAAATTTTGTGGAAGCATTCAGGGCCGGCCAGGCGCCACCGGTTTTTTCTAATATTGAATAGCTTTGTTCCCCGCAATGAAATAATTAATGGTCATTTGGCTAATAGTAATTTTACTACAACTCGGTTATATCTACTCGATTTATTTTCTCCTACCTTGATTTTCAGGACATTAATTCCCTGATTTTTTGTTTTTCCTGCACTTTTATGCAATAAGCCACTTGTTGCCGCGTTTATAATATTGTCCAATAATTCTATTTAAAAACCAAACCACATTCCCATGGAAAAAGTGATAGCGGTGGTTGTATCGTACAACCGTCAGGTACTTTTATCTGAATGTATTAATGCATTAAGAGCCCAAACCCGCAAGCCAGATTCGATTCTTGTAGTTAATAACGGAAGTACAGACAATACAGAAGCATGGTTGAAGATGCAGGATGATGTGACTTTTATCACGCAGGAAAATGTTGGTTCGGGTGGTGGTTTTAAGACAGCCATCGAATGGGCGTATAAAAATAATTATGCCTGGATCTGGTGCATGGATGATGACGGTTATCCCAAAGAAGATGCACTGGAACTTTTATTAAATGCCGATACACCTGACCGCGCCCTGCTGAATTGTTCTGTGATCAACAAAGAAAATAAGAAAACATTTGTCTGGAACACGAATGATTATGCTTCGATCGATGATGTGGAAGAAGAATTGATACCGAATGTGGTGCATCCGTTCAACGGAACACTGATACATCGCTCCATCGTTTCGAAAGTTGGTTTGCCAAAAGCTTCCCTGTTTTTGTGGGGCGACGAGTCTGAATACCTGGCTAGGATCACGAAAAAATACTCCTATCCATTTTATACAGTTGCGAAAAGTATTCACTATCATCCTGCAAGTGCTTATAGTTATAAGCAGGATTGGGATTTCACATCTTGCTGGAAAATGTATTATTATGTTCGCAACAGGTTCTTCGTGCATCAATCAAAATTCGGGAGCAAATTAACGGCTTGTTTCCGCTATGTATTTTTTGTGATGGCTTTTGCGGGAATTATCCTGTTATTTCAAAAAACGGATAAGTTGAAAAAGCTGAGTTTCCTCGCGTGGCCGCTTACGGACGCATTTACAAATAACCTGTCGGCTACGCCAAAAACGATCCTGGAAAAACTCCGCGAGCGGGATTCCAGGCCTGTAATATTATCTGCGATCTCCAGCTATGCGCGTTACGCAAAACTTGCCGTCACCGATCTTTTTGTACCGGCAGAACAAAGAAAGGCCGCTCATTTATAACTTTTTTACCGATACTAATTATTTAATGGCGCTGTTTTCAGCGCCATTTTTGTTGCCTGCAAAACCTTTCGTCGCTGGTTGATGAGAATAAGTGCGATAATAAAAAATGGCATACACGGAATTTTATATCGTACCAACGTGCCGAAGTTAAGTGTAGTGGCCCCGATAAAAATGGCGAATATGATCGAGAAAAAAAAGCAAAACATTACCATCGGATTGGCGAAGATGGTTTTAAAGAAGAGTATCGGCCCGGCCTTAAAAAGCACGAACAGCGTGAACAGCATGAGGCTCAGACTTTCGATGGAAGACAACAGCGTTGATATTTTTTTTGACTCCCAAAGATAAGGGCGAAACAACGTGGCATTTACGGCTGCAGGAATTGTTCTCAAAAGGCTACCAGTGCTTCCGTCGTATTCAACCCCGAGGCTGAAGGAAGATTCTGCATGATCCGAAAGGGCAAGAAAATTTGATTGTTGCATCTGTACTGCAATGGAAAGTTTTTCTGAAGAGAAATCTCCCATTTCCTTTTGAAGGACATTGGATAAATAATAGGAACCTGCAATACCGAAGATCGCTATTGCCAAAATGGTGATAAACTTTGTGAGCGGATTTTTTATCAGGTAAATGTTCGCAAGCACAAGATAAAGGATCAATAAAGGCAAAAAGGAATAAAGAATATATGGCTTTACAATGGACAAGATCCATGACGAACAAATTGCGATCACCACATTGCGTGCCACATGCTGTTTCTTATAGATTGCATGATTGATGGAATAAGTGAGCCAGCCCAATGCGCCCATGCATATCGGATCCTTTAATACGCCGGAACTCCAGAATACAACAGTTGGTAAGAATAATACGGCAATAGCAAGCTGTTTGTGAAGATCGGGGTAAAGGTCATAAAAGAATACGAACAATTTCCAGATGCCGGTAAGCGCAAACATGGAAAAGAAGAGGCTCACGACCGCATAGCTCCCGAAACAAAAGAAGCTCAGGATCGCTACTAACCGGATAACAAAGAAATTGCTCTCGCTTCTGAAATAGCCTTCGGTATATTGGCTGGTTGTGAGTGAAAGATCAAACTGATCGCCTGTAACAAGCAGCCATTTGATGTGAGAAGGATCGTGAAGGATCAACTGGAAGATATTTAACCCTTCGGGGAAATACAACGTGATAGAGTCTCCGGGAGAACTAAGGTTAAACGCAACTGCAGCCATTGTTGCGAATATCTTCACCCAAAAAGCAACCAGGTGATACTTTTTTAATACCGGATCCTTGATTTTTTTTCGGCGCGCCGAAAAAATCAGGTGGAAAATATATACGAACAACGGAAATAATATAAGATCTCTAAATCCCATTGTACTGAGAAGGAAAATTTAATGATACTGAAGGTTTATTGCAGTTGAAGCAAATTTATCGTAAAATATCTGTTGCAATTCAATAATAAGCATTTATTTTGCCCATATACAAAAGTATCGTGTTCTGTATTGCAGGCCGTTTTTCGCGCAGATTTAAATGGTTATCATGTTCGATGCAATCAAACATCCCGGGTTATGAAAAAAAGTATCGCTATCATCGAAAATCACGTTATTTCTGTTAATACCGTTAGGAAGAAACTGATTAATGAATTGATGTCAAATGGGTATGATGTAACCGTTTTAACTACGGGTTCTGAAAAAGATCTGGCGCTTGCAGCGCAGAATGGATTCAAGGTGATCGATGTAAAAACAAGCAATACAAACCCGATAGATATCTTAAGATACATCCGTAACGTGCGGACTGCAATAAAAAATGCAAAAGCCGACGTCTGCCTCACTTTCACCATGCGTCCCGCTATTTGGGGAAATATCATTACGAGGATGCTTAAAATTCCCACCATCACCAATATCACCGGTATCGGGCCTTTGGCGGAAAGTAACAGCCTCACTTACAAAGTGGCCCGGGGCCTCTACAAGTTTGTTTTGAAAAAAACTGCGAAGGTGTTTTTTCAAAACAAAGACGACCGCGAAGTTTTTCTGAAAAACGGGTTTGTAACGCCCGAAGTAACCGGTCTCATTCCGGGGTCGGGGGTAGACTACGATTATTATGCACCGGTAGAGCAAAAAAGAACCGGGAAGAAATTTGTTTTTCTTTTTATAGGCCGGCTGATAAAAGATAAAGGCATCACTGAATATGTTAACGCGGCAAAAATTTTAAAAGCTTCCTTTCAAAACCTGGAAGTGCAGGCGCTCGGGCCATATTATTCGCAGAATTTGAAGGAAAATACCATTACGGAGCGTGATGTGCTTCAATGGGTGGAAGATGGAACGATCAAATATCTGGGGGCATCTTACGATGTGCGGACCTTTATAGGTAAAGCGGATTGTATTGTATTGCCTTCTTACCGGGAAGGAATGAGCAACGTTTTGCTGGAAGCGGCGAGCATGCAAAAGCCATGCATTGCTTCCGACACTACTGGCTGCCGCGATATTGTGGATGACGGCGTAACCGGTTTTTTATGTAAAGTGCGAGACACGCAGGATCTTGTTGAAAAAATGAAAATGATGATTGCGCTTACGAATGAAGAACGTGATGCAATGGGGATAAAAGCCAGGGAAAAAGTCAGGAAGTTTTTCGGGAAGCAGATCGTGGTGAATGCCTACCTCGACGCAATACAAACTATCCTTGACAAGAAATGACCATCATCAGGGTACAAACCTATTCAGCACGCGCCAATACTTGTCTTTAAAGATGCTGTAACTTACCTGGAGTTTACCTTCATATTTTTTCAATATCTCATGGGTAATTACTGAACACTTCCGGAATTCTTTACACGCGATGTAGATATTCCGGTCATTCTTGTATGTTTCACGCCCCAGGTACAGATAGCCTTCTTTATCTTTAAGAACGGAAAGCAATTCGTCTTCCAGGCCGTTCATAAGTTCATAGGTATTTTTATCGGGCATTCCCTTCCGGTCGCCGGCATATTTTATTTTGACGGTCAGCATCCATGGATGCGAAGCTTTGCTTTGCCATGTAAGCAACTGGCGATTCATCACTGCTAATATCAGGTAGTGGTTATTATCTTCTGCTTCGTATACGGAATATTCATCCTGCGATGCATCATATTTGATCTCATCATACTTTTCCACGAATTCTTTTTCGCGCCAAAGAAGATAGTCGTTTAATTTTTCAATCGGTATTAACTCAGTACCGGCGGGTCTTTCTGTAAAATCGATATTGTCGATATGCGTGATCATCTTTAGTTCACCGATTGCATTATCCAGGAAAATGAGTGTGCCGTTTCCGATATTATTGTGGTTTGTGCCGGTATAATCCTCATGCACGATGTTGATCTCGATGTCATCAGGGTACTGGTCGTGATGCGTTGTATAAAAATGTATTTTTTCTTTGGAAAACACCAATCCGTTCATTTCAATCTTACAATCTTCAAACCCTATTGCCGGTTTCAACGAAGTGAATTTCCAGCGAGCGATCTGCGGCGCGGCAGCAATGATATCGTCGATGAAAGCAACGGTTTTGATATCGCCATCTGCAGTGAGAATGAGTTCGGCAGTGTTACCATCTGGCATGCCAATGAGCGCGAAGATATTTGGGTGGATCTTTTGTAGCTGATCAAGGATCAATTGCAGTGTGGCGCCGGCTTTTTGCTTCCTGTTTACATTCGAAAAAAAAACGTGTTCTTTTGATATGAACCACGTCCAGAACCCGTTGTTGCCACTTATAGTAGCCGGCAATTCTTTTTTCTGGCCAAACAATTTATTTAAAAGCCCCATCTGACATTTTTTACAAAAATAATCTTTTTAATTCTGGCAAATTTTCGCCGGCGCATTACAGCTGCAAGGTCTTTTTTCAGTTGTTTAATATTAAATTTGTTTATAGTCTTTCGCCGGAAACCGTATCCTGGCTATGAAGAAATTCAGTCAGCAATAATGCAATTGCCTGAGATCTCCGGGCCTGCTAATACTGTATTTATGGAGGGTATTTTATAATAAGGCAGCGGAGTTGCTTGGGATTACGGTTGGGACGATCAAAAGTTGAATACATTTTTCAGGAAAATATTGCGCCACAAATTGAGCAAAAGCGGATTAAGTGAACAAAATTTCAATTTTGAATTCCAATAATCTTATTTTAGCCGTGTGAAAAAAGCAGTGATCATCGGCAGTGGTTTTTCGGGGATGTCTGCCGCTTCGTTTTTAGCTAAAGATGGCTGGCGGGTAACGGTTTTAGAAAAGCATGCACGGCCCGGTGGTCGTGCAAGGGTGTTCAGCGAAAGCGGATTTACTTTTGATATGGGGCCGAGCTGGTATTGGATGCCGGATGTGTTTGAGCGTTATTTCAATTGTTTTGGAAAAAATGTAAGCGATTATTACCGGTTGAAAAGACTTGATCCGTCCTATAGGGTGTACTGGCCGGATGGAGGAACGGATATTCCTGCGGATTCCGGTGAATTGCATGCATTATTTGAGAAAGAAGAAAAAGATGGGGGCAAAAAACTGGAAGCATATTTAAAAGAAGCTGCTTTTAAATATGATGTAGGCATCCATAAACTGGTGTTTAAGCCAGGTCGCTCGCTTACAGAGTTCATTGATATGGATCTTTTAAAAGGCGTGCTGAAACTGGATGTTTTTACGTCGATGAAAAAGCATGTGCGTAAATATTTCAGCAATCCGAAGCTCATTCAATTGCTGGAGTTTCCCGTGTTGTTCCTTGGCGCGATGCCGGAAAATATTCCGGCGCTGTATAGCCTGATGAATTATGCAGACATTAAATTAGGTACATGGTACCCGGAGGGCGGAATGTATAAAATAGCGGAGGCGATGTTTGATGTGGCAAAAGAGTCAGGAGTGGATTTTTATTTCAATCATAATGTTACAGGGATCAATATTGAAGATGGCAAGGTTAAAGATGTAACGGTGGAATTTAACAGCGAACAGAAGATCTTTGATGCAGATGTGGTGGTTGGTAGCGCTGACTATCATTTTGTGGAAACGAAATTACTTCCACCGCAATACCGCAGTTACAGCGAAGCGTACTGGAATAAGCGGGTGATGGCACCATCCTGTTTATTGTATTATGTAGGACTCAATAAAAAATTGAGAAACATTACGCACCATACTTTATTCTTTGACGTTGATTTTGAAACGCACGCCAAACAAATTTATGCGGAACCGGAATGGCCAACCGAACCCTTGTTTTATGTTTGCGCACCGTCAGTAACGGATGCAACAGTTGCGCCAGAAGGATGTGAGAACCTGTTTTTTTTGATTCCTGTTGCCGCCGGATTAACAAATGATACGGAAGAATTGAGGGATCGGTATTTTGAGAAAATAAGGTCGCGTTTTGAAGAACATATTGGCGAAAAGATCGCAGATAACATCGTCTGTAAGAAATCTTATGCGGTGGCCGATTTCGTAAATGACTACAATGCATTCAAAGGAAACGCATACGGCCTCGCAAATACTTTGATGCAAACTGCAATACTGAAGCCTGGCATTAAAAGTAAAAGGGTAAGCAACCTTTATTACACCGGTCAGCTTACAGTGCCGGGGCCGGGGGTGCCGCCGTCGTTGATAAGTGGCGAAGTAGTTGCTGCGCTAATTAAAAATTACGAATTAGAGGCATCTGATTTCGGATAAATATTATTTGTGTGGGTTTAAAAAAATTCTGAATTCGTAATTATATTAAAATCTTTAAAGATAAAAGTTCGTACAAGTTGATGCATATTTTTCATAAGGTAAGCCAGGAATGCAGTAGGATCACTGCTGAAAGATATAGCACTTCTTTCAGCAGCGCCATACGGCTGTTGCATGCAGATTTGCGTAGGCCGGTGTATAATATTTATGGCTTCGTGCGCTTTGCGGACGAGATTGTTGATACATTTCATCAGTATGATAAAAATCAATTGCTGGCGGATTTTAAAAAGGAAACCTTTTCGGCCATCAGCAACAAGATCAGTATCAACCCTATCTTGCAAAGTTTCCAGCTTACTGTTAACCAATATCAGATAGATCACGATTTGATCCATTCTTTTTTTACCAGCATGGAAATGGACCTGGACAAAACAAAATACGACCTGTCGAAATACAAGCAATACATTTACGGAAGCGCCGAAGTGGTTGGACTTATGTGCCTCTATGTATTTTGTGATGGCAACAAACAGCAGTTTGAACAATTGAAGCCAGCGGCAAAATCGCTTGGCGCTGCTTTTCAAAAAGTGAATTTTCTCAGGGATCTAAAAGCTGATCATGAACAACTTAACCGGACTTACTTCCCTGGTGTCGACTTCAGTAATTTTACACCGGGGATGAAGGCGCAGATTGAACTGGATATTGCGAATGATTTTCAAAAAGCATATAGCGGTATCCGCGAATTGCCAATAAAAGCGAGGTTCGGTGTATACGTTGCGTATAAATATTATGGATCCCTGTTTAAGAAAATAAAAAAGGCCGCACCTGCTACCTTGCTTACCAACAGGATACGGATCCCTAATTATCTAAAAGCGCTCATTGTGATGCGCGCAGGCCTGAGGAGTCAGTTGAATATTTTATAACCGCAATCGAAATAATTTGTCATACCTGGTATTAGTGAATGAAGCCGATGAACCCATCGGCTCCATGGAAAAAATGGAAGTTCATCAGAAGGGCTTTCTACACCGCGCTTTCAGCGTTTTCATTTTCAACAGAAAAGGGGAAATGTTGCTTCAGCAACGTGCCGGCAACAAATATCACAGCGCTGGTTTGTGGACCAATGCCGGCTGTAGCCACCCTCTTGAAGGAGAAGACGTTGCGATTGCCGCTGCTAAGCGATTACAGGAAGAAATGGGGTTTATCACTACGCTTCGCAAGGCATTTACATTTGTATATAGGTCGGCTGTTGACAACAGTCTTACCGAGCATGAATTTGATCACGTTTTCATAGGTGAGTATGATGGCACTATCGCGCCCGATCCACGCGAAGTAAAAGATTATTGTTATATGTCGATGCCTTCCATCAGGGCTGCGATGGAATCTCACCCGCAAAAATATACGAGCTGGTTTAAAATTGCTTTTCCAAAACTGGAAAGTTATCTTGCACAAAATTCAGCTTAATTTTTATGTCTCATTCCTCCTCCACTAAAGCCATTGTAATAGGTAGCGGCGTTGCCGGCCTGGTAATAGCCGTCAGGCTTGCCATACAGGGAACGACCGTTACGGTGTATGAAAAAAAAAGAGCTGCAGGAGGGAAAATATCTTCATTCAAAAAAGAAAACTACCAGTTCGATGCCGGCCCTTCACTTTTTACCCAACCAGAAAATATTCGTGAGCTTTTTGAATTAGCCGGTGAGCCCATTGAACCATATTTTCAATTTGATAAATGTAACATCGCGTGTAAATACTTTTATCCGAATGGCAAAGAAGTAAATGCTTTTACTGATGCGGGCCTGTTTGCAGCAGAATTGAATGACAAGCTTGGCGAGGATCCGATGGTGATAAAAAAGTACCTGTCTGATTCGGAAAAATTATATGAGAGGACCGGCTCCATTTTTTTGAATAGGTCGCTTCACAAAATAAAAACCTGGTTCGATAGAAAAGTGTTTGCTGCATTTGCGGCTACAAAAATGTCTTATCTTTTTTCAACATTAAATCGTTATAACGGGCGTAAGTTTTCTTCACCCGAAGCAACGCAATTGTTCAACCGGTATGCCACCTATAATGGTAGCAGCCCGTTTAAAGCTCCGGCCATGTTGAGTTTGATACCACATGTTGAACACAATGAAGGCATCTTTTACCCGCGTGGCGGAATGATCAGCATCGCGGAAGCATTGTATAAACTGGCCCTGAAGAAAGGCGTGGTCTTTCATTTTGATGCGCATGTTGAGCGTATCATTCAGCACGAGGGAAGGGCACGGGGTATTGTGATTAATGGTGAAAACATTTTTGCAGATGTGGTGGTGAGCAATGTAGACGCTTATTTTACTTACCGTAATTTGCTCAACAATCATGCGCGTGCTGCAAAAATATTGCGGCAGGAACGTAGCAGCAGTGCGATGATTTTTTATTGGGGTATCAATAGAAAGTTCTCGCAACTGGAACTGCATAATATTTTTTTCAGTGGAGATTACAAAAAAGAATTCGATTTCATTTTCAATAAAAAACAGGTTTACAGCGACCCCACTGTATATGTAAATATTACAAGCAAGTTTGATCCCACGCATGCTCCTGCAAATTGTGACAATTGGTTCGTGATGATTAACGTGCCGGCCAACAATGGACAGGATTGGGCAACTATAAAGGAAAAAGCACGAAAAGCTGCCATCTTTAAAATTAGTGCCGTGCTGGGTGAAGACATTGAGCAATATATCGCTGTAGAGGAAACGCTTGATCCTATTGGCATTGAAAATGACACGGCAAGTTATATGGGGTCGCTGTACGGCACTAGTTCCAACAGCAGGATGGCCGCCTTTGTTCGCCATCCGAATTTCACCAATAAAGTACGTAATCTTTACTTTTGTGGCGGAAGCGTACATCCCGGTGGTGGAATTCCGTTATGTTTTAAAAGCGCAAAAATTACAAGCGAATTAATCAGCAACGATATAAAAAAGAAGCGCCATTAAAAAATTTTCAAGATACCAGATTGCGACGGCTGTGGCCGTTTTGTTTCACTTCGTGGGGCTGATAGGAATGAAATTTATAAACCGCGAACTATTCATCGCTGCAACACCATATCATTTGTTACTCATGTGCGGGCTGATTATTTATACGCATAAATATATCAATGGTGCGTTTCTTACATTTTTTACCAGTTGCCTGGTGATTGGATTTGTTGCGGAAGCGATAGGAACCAGCACGGGCGCACTGTTCGGCAGCTATATATACGGTAATGCGCTTGGACCCGGAATAAGAAATGTGCCGGTTGTTGTTGGCGTTAACTGGTTCATCATCATTTACTGCAGTGGCGTGAGTGTTCAGATGCTGCTTAATTCACTTATCAAAAAAGTAGGCGAAGGGGAAATTACCCGTTCTCCTGTTGTGCGGACCCTGTCGGTAATTATTGATGGTGCAACATTGGCCACGCTGTTTGATGTTTTTCTTGAACCTGCAGCCATCAAGCTGGGGTATTGGCAATGGATGGATGGCGGAGTTCCGTGGTTCAATTATACCTGCTGGTTCTTATTAAGCGCGGGCCTCTTAACTATTTTCCATTTTTCAACATTCTATAAGCACAATAATTTCGCTGTAAATTTGTTGCTTATCCAGGTGATGTTTTTTTTGGTAGTTCATACGTTTCTGTGAGTGCCGTAATTTTCATACTGATTGTGCTGGCCACTTTTTGTGCCATGGAAGCCGTTACATGGCTCACGCACCGGTATGTGATGCACGGCTTTTTATGGTACCTGCATCGCGATCATCATCAGCCACATGGCGGTTTCTTTGAAAAGAACGATGCCTTCTTTCTCATCTTCGCCATTCCGAGTTGGCTGTGCATTATGCTTGGGCTTCAAAACAAAGTTTACTGGGTTGCGGCAATAGGTTTCGGTGTTGCAATGTACGGGCTGGCTTATTTTATTGTGCACGAAGTGATCATTCATCAACGTTTTAAATGGTTCACGCGCAGCAACAATACTTATATTCGCACTATCCGATGGGCACATAAAATGCACCACAAGCACCAGGGAAAAGAAGAAGGCGAAAGTTTTGGAATGTTGCTGGTGGCACGGAAATACTGGTTGAAAGCACGAAGAGATAAAAAAAATAAATTGCCGCAGTTATAGATATAGACAGCGGATCTACGTCATACATTACAGATCATACATTTTTCAATGCACTATACTTATTTTATCATCCTGCTGCTTTGTGTTGCGGGGCCGCTTGCGCTGAGCTTTGATAAAAAAGTGGCATTTTATAAAAAGTGGAAATTCGTTTTTCCTGCAATGATATTTCCCGCCTTTTTTTTTATTGTATGGGATATTTTTTTTACCAGTGCCGGTGTGTGGAGTTTTAATGAAAATTATATATGTGGAATTAAGCTTTTCAATATTCCGGTGGAAGAAGCATTGTTCTTTTTTGTGGTACCATATTGCTGCACCTTTATTTATGAATGCATCCGATGCTATTTTCCTGAATTAAAAAATACAAAAGGCTCAAACCTCGTATTGGCAAACATTGCATCGCTCTGTGCTTTTGGAGCGGTCGTTTATTATGATCGCGCCTATACATTTTACACGGGCACTTTCAATGCAATGCTCATCTGCATTATTTTATTGTTCCGTAAAAAGATGAATTGGTTCAATGGCAAGACATTTCTCTTTTCGTACCTCATCATTCTCCTTCCATTTCTTGCAGTAAATGGTGTACTTACATCATGGCCGGTGGTGATCTATAATAACGCGGAGAACGTTGGCAAGCGGATTTTTACAATTCCATTCGAAGATATTTTTTACGGGATGTTGTTGGTGCTTGGCAACATCGTTTTTTTTGAAAAATTACGTCATACGCCTGTCGCTTAACTTATTTTACGGAATTTGTAAGAGTTGCCGAAACTGAATTAAACAAGATTGATTTTTCTCTGCCGGAGATCCGGAGTTAACAAGCCAATGCTGAAATGCGGTCGTGTGGTTGATCCTGTCAATAAAATTCAAAGAAATTAACTTAATTATTAAAAGAAAACGGCGAAGCTTAATCTTGCAAAAAAAGGTGTTCCCGGAGTAAAGTGAATTTCTGAAACAGGAGCAGCTTCATTTTTCAATCTGCTTTCAGTATCAAATTGTGTTTCTTTCCACTTGGTATCAAGAACATTTTGAATAGCCAATCCAGCCTCCCATTTTTTTGTAGAATAATTAAGCGCTGCATCTACAATAAAATATCCTTTTGCCACGACCGTATTATCTTCATTCGCAGGCCTGTCATCCATAAAGCGATAGCGAAGACTTCCGTTCCACCCATATTCTTTGCGATAAGTCAGGCCACCAACGCTGGTAAAACGAGGAGCAAGCGGAAGAAAGCTTTCTGCCGATGGTACATTTAGCGCACGTGGTTTGGCCAGACTAATATCTGCGTCTGCAAATAGGTTCTTAGCAATTTCATAACGAGCAGAAAAGTCATAGCCAATTCTTTTGGTTTTGCCACCTGCTTCTATCACACCTTCGTCACCCACATACACAAATTCTTGCTCAAGCCATAAGTACCATATGGCCGATTGCAGTACCAGCTTTTTCCCTATTTTAAACACTCCCCCAAAATCTGTTCCGTAAGCCGCAGGCAATACTTTCTTTCCGTTCTCTTGTATTGCCACACGGGTGTCATTGCTATGAAAGCCACGCCCGTTGTAGATATATAATTGAACATGATCATTCAGTTTGTAATTGAAATTGAGCTTTGGACTTACAATGGTGGAATGGGAGGAGAGCAGCGTACCGGCTAATTTGTCGTTATAGCGATTGGTGAAATAATCTATCCTTGCCGCAGCCGTAATATCAAGTTTTTTTGTTAGCGATAATTTCTCGGAAATAAAACTACCGGCGTTGAGTTCATTGATATCTCCCAGCATTAGTTGTGCTGTATTGATGACCCTGTCTTTTGTGCGGGTAAGTTCAATATTATTAATATCATCGTACCTTAACTGAAAGCCAGCCGAGGTTTGTGCTGGTATTTTTTTTAGCAGGTAATCTTTTTGATAGGTGCAGTTATAACCAAAAAGATTCCGTTGTTCTTTTTGTCTTATCTGGTCGCCATTGATAGGATCTTCCTTAAAAAAAGTAAAGTTGGAATACAATTCAAATTGATAGCGGCTGTAAAATAGCTGGTTGCGCAATGTTGCGCCAGCAGGAAGATTGGTAAGCAACGACAGGTTTAAATTATGCCTTTGTGTGTACCCGCCTTCCGTGTTGTCAATAGCGCCATAAAACCCTACCAGCCCTTCTTCCACAGCCCTGTCCGGTATCTGTCCGGATGCATTCCACTTACTGGTAAAAAACGATGCTGAAGCAGTTAACGTACTTGCAGTACTAATACTTCCGTGATATTTAAGTAAGCCATTGAAGCGGCTAAAGTTTTGCGGACTTTCAAAATACCCTTTTGTAAAAGAAGCTTCTCCTGCAAAATATAAACTTTGATTTCTCCGGTTACCTGATGGCTTCAATAAATTAATACCTGTAATACCTCTAAACGTATTATACTGACCCCCTTCTGCTTTAACAAAATTTCTTTCCAAAAAATCTTTTGTTTTAAATTCCACGAACCCGGCTGTAGTAAAGTTTCCCTTATCGGCAAAGTAGGGTCCTTTATTGAAGTTTACTTTATCTATTAGTTCAGGAATAACAAAATGAAGATCTGCATACCCTTGTCCATGAGCATGGCTGACCATGTTTACAGGCATTCCATCAACTGAAATATTTATGTCAGTTCCGTGGTCCAAATCAAATCCTCTTAAAAATATCTGTTCAGCCTTGCCACCACCGGCATGTTGGCCGATAAACAGACCCGGTACCAACCGCAATACTTCCTGTGAATTATTTATGGGGCGAAGATGTATATCCAGGTCGCTGATAGTTTTGAAAATACCATTATTAGCAGGTGCTTTTACAGTTATTTCAGACAGGCTGGAGACTTTAGAATCTATATCAACAACCGACTTATTACCGGTTAAATTCAAACCAGCAACAGCAATCGTTTTTATTTGATAGCCAATGGACGAGATGATGAGGCTATCTGTGCCAACGGGAGCTCTTTTAAAATTCACAAAGCCATTTTCATCTGAGATGATGGTGATCGACTTGTCGGTTGTTTGCACAACAGCTGATATAACGGGGATCTTGGAAATACTATTAACAATATAAAAACCATGATTTTCTTTTTGAGCCGAGGATGCCAAATAAATAAATAGATTAAAAATTAAAAGCAATGGCTTAAAAATCTGGCGCATAAACTGGTTTGCGTTAGTTCTGTGCTTTAAAGATAAAGTATTTCATTTTTGGTTAATCAGAGCAAGTATTTTTTTTTCGATAAGTTTTCTCATTGTAGCGGTGATTTTAATAATCTGTTTTTGTCGCAGGGAAGCTACAATATCTTTTTAGAAGCAGGATAAGTAAGCTGGTTCCCATTGTAATTAATCATTATAACGGGTAGAGTTATAAGCGAATTAAAAGAAAGTAAAAAAAATCAAAAAATAAAATGTAATGTGGCCTCGCCAGGGCTACAATGATTAAGTTAAAACGCAGTGTTTACGATGCTTTTAGCGTAATAATAAAAAATGGTAGTTGGTTTGGTTGTTGATTTCTGTTTTGATATTTAACTATACACCTGTAAAAGCTTATTAATTTATAAGTAAATTTCTGATGTCATTGTGAGTAGTTATTTTCTTTTCGATGCGAGCATCGCCATTACTTTCTGCCGGTGTCGTTATGTAATTATTTAACAATAATATTGTTTCTGAAATGTGACTTTTTCCAACTGCAGAGTACTGATAAAACGGATTTGTAAAATCTATTGTAGAAACATTTGTAAAAACCTGAGTATATTTTTCAATACTAAAATTAATATTCTTTAAGTCGTTATTCTCCTTTTCGAAAGTTATTATTCTTTTTAGGGCATCAAACAAACCTTGAATCCCAATTGTTTTAAAAATTGAAGAATTTTCTGGGGCGTTGTCAAAAAGCACATTAGCTGCGGCCTTAAAATAATTAAATACAATCTTATATATGACAACGTCGTTGTTCTCTAAAAAAAGTGCTCGTAAAGGAGAATTATCGTCACCTAAGATCGTACGCTTTCTTTCTTTTGGAACTAATTTTTGCAGTTGATATTTATCGAACTTTGGGTTTGTACTTATTAATCTAATAATGCCATCTACAATTGTAGCAGTTGATATTAGCCATTTTTGATTTTTTAATCTTTCCTTTAAATAATCATCAACTTGCGGTGCTATTTTTATATGCTCGTAGAATGGGCTATCTTCTTGGGAATTAAGTCTCTTGTAAAGAGCAATAGCCAACTTATCAGGAGGCCACGATTTCGGGTCTTCTTTTTCAATATCAAATCCGAATTGTTCATATGCAAGACTTTTATCAACTGGTTTTTGATTAGAGTTAATCGTTGCAAATAAGAATGCCTGTAATGCATTAGGTAAATCCAAATAAATACTACACGCTAATTGCATTTTTTTGGCTTCGGGATTTGCATCTTTAAATGCAAACAACCTATGTTGTCCGTCGATGATCGATGCAAGTTTTTTGTTTGAAGGAATAATTAATTTTTTATTTTCTATTTTCCAACGATCTTCCTCTATATCAGTATTAAAACCATTTATATCGTAGTTGGCGGAAATTATTATTGCGTTCGGAAATCCTGCATCATATCCCTGCACAAATTCCCTGATTTCCGCAATTCTTGATTTCTCGTCTAAAGCTCTTTGGTTTCCCTTAGCTTGACCATATTCGTATCTAAAAGGGTCTGTAAAGCATACTTCTAGTAAGTCTTCCGCCGTAATACTTACTAAAAAGAAAGTTCCAAATGGTTGCCTTACTTCGATTGTATCTAATTCAATAAAATTGGCCATAATTAAACATTATATGGAGTGAGATCACCTAGTAAATTATTACCTGATGGTATAGCATTTCGGGCATTGGTAATTAAATTGTGGTTGTCATGATTTGCAATCCACCACACTAGCCAAGAAAGGAATGTACCCAAAATTGCAGCCGGATAACCCAAAAGCGGAATTTTTTCAGTTACTAAACAAAAAATCATTACTCCCATTCCTAAAATTAGCGAGCCTATACCAAATAAGATAGTCGCTCTTGGGTCATCTTTCTTTTGTTGGCTGTGTAAAATTAAATCAACTGCAGACGCAGTGAGCAATCCAATAAAATAAGCTGCGATACTTAAAATAATATGTATGTGAGAAATATGGTGTGTCAGCTCTTGTGGTTTATGCGAATCCCGAACTTCAATAAAAATTGTTAAACCTACAGCGATAATCCCTGTAAAGACAATAACTGTAATAAAATAGATAATAAAAGGAGGGTGCGATAGGGGCTCTTTAATTTTATCCGAAAAATTAGATTTTACATCCTTCCAAAATGCATATTTGTCTGGCCACATAGTTTACATAATTTTTGGGGTACTTTAAAAAACAGAGAGATTACATTCTCTTATAAAACATATTTATATCAAATAATTTTGTTTCTTTTAAATTCAAAACACCATGCTTTTCCCCATCATCAGTAGATTCTAATCCTTTTAAAGCATTAGAAAGAGCAATTTCTGACTTAGGTGTTCCCAGGAAACTTTTTGCCAATTTTGGGTCTTTGTTTTGAATATTAAGTAGAATAGGAATTTTTATCTGGCTTGAAAAGTCAAAGTCCTTTTGTTTATATTCCTCTATGCCTTGAGATACTAACATGATAATTACACCCTTGGAACGGATCATTCTCAGTAAATTTTCCAAAACCTTCGCCATGTTTTTATTACCCAAGTATGCGTGCGCTTCATCGATTACAATAACATATCTAATAGGTTTTATTCTTTCTGCTGAAGTTTGCACATCATTGTAGGAAATAAATTCGCTAAGTAAATAATTTAAAATAATAAAGACTGTAGCCTGTCTTACAGTATCGCCCAATGTTGGCGGAAGGTTTACGTAGAGGCTTTTATCTTGGACCTTGTAATCCGGATCAAAATCGTCAGCAAAGATATCACCTGCTAGTTCTCGCATTATCGCAGTTAATGTATCAGGATTTTGGTTATTCTGCAAATAGGTAGCCTCAAGTTGTTCGTACACGTCTTGAAGAGACGGATATTTGCCAATTACATTTGCCGCGTTAAAACATTCCCTTATTGCCACCTCTAGGCTGGTCTGCTGCCTAATGCTGATGCGCTTATCTATTGAAGCCACAGTGTCCTTAAATGCCTTTATACCGAAGCTTTTATCCCTCTCATTATTCATTGGAATATTCCGAAGAGGGTTGAATACAAATGGCGCTTCTTTAATATCTATAAATTCGCATTTAGTAGCGGTTAAAAACTTTTTCAATTTTTCAGATTTTCCTTCACCTTTATAATCGAAAAATATAAAATTTAATTTTTCTTCAGACTGCTCCCTTAATTGAAATAAGATATCTTTTACTAATTCTGTTTTTCCGGAACCATTCATTCCTGCCAATGCAATGTGCTGGCTATCAAAATCTCTTTCGTTATTGATAGCTAAAACTATTGGTTCCTTCGTTTTAGAATCTTTTCCTATTTCTATTTTCAACTCTTTGCTGTAGGCGTCAACATCTTTTAAATTAGCAGTAGGTTTGAATGAGGTGCTTGAATTATTTAATAGACTCAACCCGTGATTCATTATACTAAGCATAAAATCAATATGAGCATTCTTCCCTTTATTATTTTGCAACAACCTTTTGTTCAACTCACCTAATCCATGATCTAGGTGCAGTTTCGTAAGCTTTTGAAACTCTTCCTCTGTCAATGGTTTTTCGTAAAGTTGATTTAGAATTGCGTGATACACCTTGTCATTTGAAACACCGTTAATATTTCCCAAAAGTGTTTCCGGGTATTCCTTTCCATTATTATCTGTTTCAATTGCACTAGATAAATCGAACCTTTTGTTCATTTGTAAACTATAGGCTATCGCAATCTGGCCAATATTTCTATCGTCTTTAAACTCAAATTTTTTCGTCAACAAGGCGACTACATTCTTATTCTCTTCTGATGTTTTTATTCTTTTCATAGTGTGGTAAAGTATTGTTCTAAGACAGTGGTTTTATTATCGACATTTTCCAGTGTAAATGTCTTCGCCACATTCTTTTCAATTTTATGAAAATCGGATGCCCTAACTTCTGTATTTGTTGATAAAATAATTACCTGCTCAGATAATTCTGGATAATATTTTTCAAGAATATTATCTCTATGTTCCTGATCCAATCGGCCTAGTGGAGTATCGATGAAAACCGGCAATTCATAGATGGATTCTGAAAGTATAGCTTTAAGCAAAGCTGATATGTACAATTGCTGCTCCCCCTTAGACATATCTGTGCTTGGGTTAGTTTCTTTTTTATCCTTGTTAAACAGTTTGATCTCTAAACCCAAATTGTTGCTAAGAATGTTGATCTCAACTTCATTTATTAAATTGGGTTTATTAAGCAACCTTTTTAGTTCAGCCAACAAGTTTGTCTGTAGGTTTTTTTTCTTTGTTTGCTTCTGTGTAAATCCCAGCTAAACTGACCCCCTCTCGCCATTTCAAATTGACCCCCTAAAAAACGATTTCAAAAAGGTCCTAAAAAAAAGCCTGCTAAAGAGGACTAAAAAGTAGATAAAGAAC
>JAATFP010000071.1 GCA_015655125.1 Chitinophagales bacterium
CAGCGTTTCGCGGTTATATCGTTTCCCATTACATTTTTCGCAGTGCACATGCACATCCGGCAAAAAATTCATTTCGATCACACGCATGCCGCCACCTTCTCAAACATCGCATCTTCCTGTTTTTACATTGAAAGAAAAACGTCCCGCATTGTACCCGCGGATCTTCGCTTCCGGAACGGCGGCAAACAATGTTCTGATATCGGTAAAGAATCCGCAATAGGTTGCAGGGTTGCTTCGCGGCGTTCGCCCGATCGGGCTTTGATCGATCTCAATCACCTTATCAATATTTTCGAGTCCCTTGATACTTTTATAGCCAAGCGGCTGCACTTTCGATTTATAACAATAATTTGCCAGCAAAGGATACAATGTTTCGTTGATCAACGTACTTTTTCCGCTGCCGCTTACACCCGTGATCAGCACCAGTTTTCCCAAGGGAAATTTTACCGAAACATTCTTCAGATTGTTGCCCGTGGCGCCGTTCAGTTCAATAAACTGCCCGTTTCCTTTCCGCACTTCATCGGGTATCGCTATTTTCTTTTTTCCGTTCAGGTACTGCGCCGTGTCTGAATTTGATTTCAACACTTCCGCAGGCGTGCCTGCAGAAACAATGTTTCCGCCAAAAATTCCCGCACGCGGGCCGATATCTACCAGGTGATCCGCAGCCAGCATGATATCTTTATCGTGTTCCACAACCAATACGCTGTTACCGATGTCGCGCAGATTTTGCAGCGCACTTATCAAACGTTGGTTATCGCGCTGATGCAGGCCAATACTCGGCTCATCCAAAATATACGTAATGCCCTGCAATTGTGATCCGATCTGTGTTGCAAGCCGGATGCGCTGGTATTCGCCGCCGCTCAAACTCCGGCTTGGGCGGTACAATGTAAGATAAGTAAGTCCTACATCGAGCAAGAACCGGAGCCGCTCACTGATCTCTTTAAGGATATCCTTAGCAATCAGGTTCTGTTTGCTTTCAAGCCTTTTTTCCACGCCCTCGAACCATGCATATAATTTATCCAGATCCATCTCACTCAGCTCCGCAATATTTTTCTCATCGACTTTGAACCAAAGACTTTCTTTTTTCAACCTCGTACCGTGGCAGGTCTCACAAGGCTTCAATTGAAAATATTTTTCTACCCAATCACGCATAGCATCTGTCGTGCTTGTACTTGCAAACCAACGTTTCACCATGTTTACAATACCTTCGTATTCACTTGCGTAATAGATAGGGCTATCATCGGCTACATCCATTTCCACATCGCTGGCTTCCGATTCATCAATTTCTTCTTTGCCATACAGCAGCAAATTCATCGCCTTCGGCGAAAGCTCCTTGATTGGCTTATCAAGATTGATCTTATGTTTCTTTGCGAGCTGCTGAACCTGTTTGTACACATGCGCTTCGCGCTCTTCGCCCAAGGGAACAATACCGCCGTTTTTTACACTCACATGACGATCAGGAATGACCGCATCCATGTTGATCTGGAAAACCGTTCCAAGACCTTTGCAAACAGGACACGCACCATAAGGCGAGTTGAAGGAAAATGCATTCGGACTTGGCTCTTCGTAGCTGATGCCGGTATCGATGCACATTAGCTGCTTGCTGAATTGCACAACAGAATTATCATCATTTATAAGCATGAACAGCAGGTCCTTGCCCATCTGCAGCGTTTTTTGCACGCTCTGGCTGAGTCGCACTTTCATGTCATCCGTCACCTGCATCCGGTCTACCACCACTTCAATATCGTGGATCTTATAACGATCCACCTGCATCCTTTCTTTCAGGTCCAGTATTTCGCCATCTACGCGTACTTTCAAAAATCCTTTTTTTCGAACATCTTCAAACAGCTCGCGGTAGTGTCCTTTGCGGCCCCGCACCAGCGGCGCAAGCAGGCTTATCTTTTTATTCTTGTATTTTTTAAAAATGGATTGAACGATCTCCTCTTCGCTGAACTTCACCATTTTTTTGCCGGTGTTATAGCTGTAAGCCTCGCCCACCCTGGCATACAACAAACGGAGAAAATCATAAATTTCTGTGATCGTACCAACGGTGCTTCGCGGATTTTTGTTCGTCGTTTTTTGCTCGATGGAAATAACCGGCGATAAGCCGGTGATCTTGTCCACATCCGGCCGTTCCATATCGCCCACAAACTGCCTCGCGTACGCACTGAAGCTTTCCATGTAGCGCCGCTGCCCTTCATTGTAAATTGTATCAAATGCCAGCGAAGATTTTCCGCTGCCACTTACGCCCGTAAATACAACAAGCTTGTTTTTGGGAATTTTGATGTCTATGTTCTTAAGGTTGTGCTCTTTTGCACCGAACACTTCTATGAATTCATTTGCCCCGGCAGGAGCCGCGGTGATAGATTTTTTTGTTGCCATTTTTTACTCCTTAACGTAAAGGTACGAAGAAGATTTTGCTAAATTCTTTATCATTTACCAGGATTTTTCCGATCAGCAGGATTTTGGGGGATATTTCTCTCTCCTTGTAAAGTATACCTGTTTAAGTGACATTAATTCTTTTATTATGTACGTTTAAAACAATCGTGGTTTTAGATTTGCTGATCGTTTTCCGGGTTTTAATATGGATCCGGGCAACCTGAAAAAATAATTTTACCAACGTCAAACCTTTTACCATAAAGGATTTCAACGAGCAACAAGATCCATTTTTGATTTTTTTCACAAATTTTATTTTGAAATGTGAAAAATGTGCGCATACCTTTGTACCAGTTCTTTAAATCATTACTTATCAAGAAAGGTGGAGGGTTATGGCCCGATGATACCTTGGCAACCTGTTGCAGACTTTGTCTGAAACAAGGTGCCAAATCCATCCTGTGTTGTCATGTTGATCATGTCGAAGCACGGGAAAGATAAGTCAGATACATAGCCTTCAAATATTTCAACATATTCAAAGCTCATCTGATTTATCGGATGAGCTTTTTTGTTGCCCGCAACCGAAGCCCAGCCGATAACGCCATCTTCTTGATCAAAAAATATTAATCAACATTTTTAAAAATCAGGAGATCATGAGTACAGCCACAGAATTAATTCACAGCATTCCAGTAGATCCGTTAACAGGAAGCATCAGTGTTCCCATTTATCAAACCAGCACTTTTGTACAGGAAGCGCCCGGTATAAACAAAGGTTACGATTACGCACGTTCGGGAAACCCAACGAGGGCTGCTCTCGAAGATATCATTGCGAAGCTGGAGAAAGGCAGCACAGGCATTGCATTTGGTAGCGGGCTGGCAGCGATAGATGCCGTATTGAAATTGCTTAAAAGCGGCGACAATATCATTGCAGTGGATGATATCTATGGCGGCGCTTTCCGCCTCTTTACCCAGGTGTATGAAAAGTTTGGTATCAGCGTAACATATGCCGATAGCACCAATGCGGAAAATATTTTCAACGCCATTACGCCGTCTACAAAACTCATCTGGATCGAAACGCCTACCAACCCTACTTTAAAGATCAGCGATATTGCGGCCATCGCAAAGATCGCAAAGGCTCATGCCTGTTGGCTTTGCGTGGATAACACTTTTGCTTCGCCCGCCCTACAGCAGCCTCTCGCGCTGGGAGCTGATATTGTAGTACACAGCGCTACGAAATACCTTGGCGGACATAGCGACCTGATCGCGGGACTTGTGGCGACCAAAGATGCAGAACTTGGCGCAAAAATAAAGTTCATACAAAATGCCAGTGGCGCCATTCTTTCTCCATTTGACAGTTGGCTGGCCATTCGCGGAATTGAAACCCTGCATCTCCGCCTCAAACAACATTGCATCAATGCGCAGGCCGTTGCAGAATTCCTGGAAACTCATCCGCAGGTTGATAAAGTTTTTTACCCGGGACTGAAAACCCATTTCAACCATCACATCGCAAAACAACAATCGAAGGGTTTTGGTGGCATCGTTTCCTTCACTTTAAAAAATGATACCCAGGAAGCTGCTACTGCATTTGTAACCGGCACCGAATATTTTAAACTGGCAGAAAGCCTTGGAGGCATTAAAAGTTTGCTTTGCCATCCTGCACAGATGACACATAAATCTATTCCTGCGGAAAAAAGAAAAGCAGCCGGCGTAGCAGACAGCCTGATAAGATTAAGCGTGGGCCTGGAAGATGTGGAAGACCTGATCAATGACCTTGAAAATACATTCAAAAAAATTGAAGACATAAAAATAAAAGAAAACAAATTCTCAACAGAGATCGCATAACAATATCCTGAATTGAAATAATCGTTCATTATTAAACCAAACACCGAATTAAAAATGTCTGTAAAAAATAATATCCCCGCTTTACCAATATCAAAACAATTAACCATTGGCCTCTTTGGCTTCGGTGTAGTAGGCAAGGGCCTTTACGAAGTATTACAAAGTACACCCGCGCTACAGGCCAGCATTAAAAAAGTATGTATTAAAAATGCCGGTAAAAAGAGAAGCATCGGCGAAGAATATTTTACCACCAATGCCGATGAGATCCTCGATGATGAAGAAATTAATGTTGTGGTAGAATTAATTGATGACGCTGATGCCGCTTACAGCATAGTAAAAGATGCCTTGCAAAAAGGGAAAGCCGTTGTAAGTGCAAACAAAAAAATGATCGCTGCTCACTTTGAAGAATTGCTGCAACTTCAGTTTGAACATGAAACAGCGTTCCTCTATGAAGGTTCTTGCTGTGCCAGTATCCCTATCATCCGCAACCTTGAAGAATATTACGACAATGACCTGCTGTCATCTGTAAAAGGAATTGTGAACGGTAGTACCAATTTCATTCTTACAAAAATATTTGAAGAAGGACTTTCATTTAAAGACGCATTGTTACAGGCACAGCAACTGGGGTTCGCAGAAAGCAATCCTGCGCTGGATATTGAAGGACACGACGCGGCAAATAAATTATCGATCCTGCTTGCACATGGTTTTGGAACCATTACCAAACCAACAGATATTTTGTATAGTGGTATCACAGCGATCAAAGAATCTGATGCAGCTATTGCAAAACAAAAGAACCTGCGCATAAAGCTGGTTGCCACTGCTCAAAAGATCAATGAAACACAATTAGCCGCTTTTGTGCTGCCGCAATTTGTTGCAACTGATGATGAACTTGCCAACGTAAACAATGAGTTCAATGGCCTGATAACGGAAAGTAGCTTTGCAGACAAACACTTTTTTAAAGGAAAGGGCGCAGGGGCGTATCCAACTGCTGCTGCAGTGTTGAGCGACATTGCAGCTTTGCGCTATCATTACAAATACGAATACAAAAAATATCTTCAGCAATCAGGCATCAATCTTACCAATGATTTTTATTTAAAGGTTTTTGTAAGCGCAGCAGATATAAACACTATCGAAAAAAATGAATTTGAATGGATCGAGGAAGCGCACAATGAATACAACAACAGTTGGGTGGTGGGTACGATACATGCAGAAAAATTATTTAACAATACATGGTGGAAAGAGAACGGGGTATCATTGATACTTACAGAAAAACCTATTGTTGATAATGTAGATTATAAAAAAATTGGCAAACAAAGCCTGGCGCTTGCAGGGGTTGTATAAGATGTTTGGTTTGAATTAAATATCGGGCTATGTTATCATGGCCCTTTCTTATAGGATATTATTTTTTTTCCATCGCCTTTGCTTTGCACAAAATTTCTATTATGCCGGCGAGCATTTTGGGATCTTTATTAATACCGATAGCATATTCCAAGTAGTATATTGCATTTTTCGCATCCCCGTTTTCATAATAACCTTCGCCAAGACTTGAAGCAATATTAGCCGATTGCGGGTACAGATAATAATTAGCCTGAAAAATACTCATGGCTTCCTTCATTTTCTTTTGTCCCATCAAAACATACCCCAGGCTGTTAAGCTCATTCTCGGTATGTACCAGCGGCCTGAGTTGCGCAGCAAGGCTGGGTACACTGATGTTGGAATCCTGCAACAAACCTTCGCTGATCCATTTATTGATGAGCGTAAACGAAGCGTAATTAGGAGTATAATTTTTCCCCTGTAAAATATTCAGCATATCTCTTTCCAATGAAAGTGCCGCAAATTCTACGATACGATTGACCTCTTTCCCATTGCGGTAAAAAATAAATGTTGGCACTTTGTAAATACCCAATCCCGATTCTTCATGTTGAGGAGATTGTTTATACAATGAGTCGCTGCTGCCGGTGCCGATCAAAGTTACTTTTGACAACGCAAAACCCATATCGTCCAGTAATTTAAAGAAACGTGGCACTTCCCTCTTGCTGTCGCCACACCATGTACCAAAAAAGATCTTCACTGTTACGTCTTTTACATTTTCCTTTTTAAGCAAATTCAGTATTTCCGTATTGGGTGTATAGCTATGATAGTTTTTAGTGAACCACACATCATATGGAGCAGCCAGCAAATCAGTTTTTGTGCAAACACCATATATTATCTTCGGTTTTTCTGTTGTTGTTTGGGCGCTTGAAGTAAATGATATAAATAGAAATATTACCAGGCTTATATTTTTTAGCATGTTTAATTTTTTAGTATGTAAGAATTTGTTGTAATCAAAAAACCAATAACTAATAGTGAACAATTAATCATACACCGTTTTTGCAACAGCATAAAGCAGTTGCAGGCATAGTAGTATTACTAACGTTCAGTTATTAATTACAAAAAAATATTTTATGACAAGATGTATCTCGGGGGACGATAAGGATGAGCGGCATAACCGGTTAAGATGCCCGGTTGCTGCTGAAAAGAAATACCAGCTGATATTCCAACAATGTTTTTACCAATACTAATAGGGACCGATGTAGTAAAAAATTCATCAAACGTTGGGTGTGTATGCGTTTTAGACGATGGCAACTGTTTATCAGTAGCAGAAAAATCATCTTTGCTTTCGCAATCGCACTGCACGGAAGCTGCTTTGAAAGCATTGTTCAGCTTACATTCCAGGTAATTGAATTGCCTTGCATATTGCGAAGCAATAAACAGCAGGATGAATGATATGGTAACAGCGGCTTTCAAAAAAATTATTTAGTCATTGCCATAGATTCCATTGCCATTTTCTGATTGAACTCAAATGCAATTTTTTTATGGTTCACTGTATCAATGATGGTACCAACGAGACAGAGGCCACCTGTAAAGAAATACAACAAGCCCATTCCTATCTGGCCGGTTATAAATCTTTGTATCCCTGCAGCACATACAAATCCGAGCACGCAGCAGATAAGGATGGTTTCAGTTTTTTGTCTTTTCCCATTGTATACGGCAATAAAAAGTTTCAGTTGATCTTCTGAAAGATCACTTGTAAATGCTTTCAGATATGCCAGTTCTTCTGCGTCAATGGAAGGGATGGCAGTAGCCAGTAGAGTACTCATACGGTAATTGTTTTTTGGGTAAATATCAGTTGTTTTATCCTGTTTGCAATGATCAGCACGGCAGGAATTCCGAAAATATGTTCTGATAAAGATGCTGAAAATTCAAAATGAAGGGCGTAGTGTATCGCATGACCAATACCACAGCCGGGGCAGCTTCCAAATCCTAGAAAACGAAAAATACAGAGCGAAGCGCTCTTATCTTCTGCATTCATGAAAAAAAGAACGAGCAAGGCACTGATCCAGAAAAAGAGTTCCAGCCGTATTTTCAGATGACGGAAAACTTTGCCTGAAAGAAATGCGGTTTTATTCAATTGGCTGCTGGTTTTAGTGTATGCTAATGTACCTTTTATTTCCGAAATGTTTGCTTTTTTCAGAAACTTCCCGGGGCTTTGCACGGTCTTACAAAATAACGATTAATGTTCGCGCAGGTAAGTGTTATATTTGCAGTTCATTGAGGTTCGTTCTGCGACGGATAACTGTATAAATTATTAAATAATATGAATAACATGCTTAAAAGAAAATTCGTAATTGGTGGTATGGCATTGCTGATGATCTTCGGCAATTTTGCCTGCAGTAATACCCGCCGCAGCATTGCGGTAGAAGAAGGTTGGGATCTTTTGGGAGAAACGAAAGTGAATTTTGTGAACGACCGTGACGTTGTAACCGTTTACAACACAAACAGGTACACGTCAATCCGGTTCAAAGTAGAAAATAAAGACATCTATTTGAAAGACATCAAGATTGTTTATCAAAATGGCGACAAGTTATCACCAACAATGGACGATAAGGTCACAGCAAATCAATTCAGCCGCGAAATAGAACTTGGGCCGGAAGGCAAGTCTATAAGAAGCATCGATTTCAAATTTCGTTCAACAGGAAATATTTTGAAAGGAAGAGCAAATGTGCTGGTATTTGGAAAGCGATACGCAAGACCGTATTAATTAAGCTGAGAATTTTTTAAACCTGAAAGAGTAGGCGCCATCCGCCTACTCTTTTTTAATGGGGGAACATTCATAATTGTTTATAATTTTTCGATATTTATTATCCGTACCGGAACAATGATTTCTTCTCCGTTATTTTTCTCTGCCTGTATCTTTCTCACAATTGTCATTCCTTTTATTACTTTTCCAAAAGCTGCGTAGCCCAGCCCATCCGGGTTCGTTCTTCGGCTGCTGTCGAACTGCGTTTGGTCGCCGATGCAGATAAAAAATTCCGAAGTAGCCGAGCCGGGTGTCGTTCTTGCCATTGAAATAATTCCATTCGTATGCGAAAGCCCCGTTTCGCGGGGCGATTCGTGTGGTATGCCGGGCAATGCTTTGTACGCTTCGGGATTTGTGCGGTTAATTCCTCCTTGAACCAGCCCGCTATTGTATTGGCTTTCCAACCCTTCTTCTTTCAGCACACGATAAAACGAACCGTTCTTATAAAGGCCTTTTTCTATGTTAGATAAAAATGCCGCTACCGTTTTCGGCGCTTTCTTATCATACAATTCCAGTTCGATATCTCCAACATTCGTTGTGATAATTACATGCGGCTGATCATAATTTTTATGGCCACATGAGAGAAGAAGAGTTGACACCGTGATGATTGCTATTAAACGCATACAACAAAGTAAAGTTGATTTTGGAGGATTTAGTCACCCCGTCGAAATAATTTTTCTAAAGGGTGACCATGGCAATGGGCCGGTCATATCTACAATACACGCTTGCATTATACCTATTTATCGTGGGAATTTTTTTCTACAGGATTTCTAAAGCTTAAAGTAAAATACTTCTATTCAGGGATGAAGTTATTGACATTATTTCATATAAAACGTAAACGAGGGTAACTATAACCGCTATCAATCAGCAACATGGCTTGCTAATTGTTTTTATGATTGTGAACCGGCAACATTTAATTTTCAAACTAAAAAATAATATCATGGCAACAAACGACAAACTTGTGGAAGTATTGAACGACCTCATCAAGATCAACAACGACAGGATCACGGGTTATGAAAAAGCAAAAGATGAAACCAAAGACATTGATGTGGACCTGCAAACTATATTCGGAAAAATGGCAGATGAAAGCAGGAAATATAAAACAGAACTGGTAGCAGAAGTAGCAAAATTAGGCGGAGAAGTAGCCGACGGCCAGACAACCGCCGGTAAAATTTACCAGGTATGGATGAATGTAAAGGCAACCTTCACAGGCAGTGATCGGCAAAGTGCATTGGAATCATGTGAATTTGGTGAAGATGCGGCTCAGAAAGCTTACCGCGACGCACTGGCTTCCGATGCTGAAATTGATGTGGATACAAGACAATTGATTACTTCGCAGAAAGCCGACCTTAAATCATCTCACGATACTATTAAGAAGTTGAGAGATGCTCACAAAGCGGTAAACTCTTAATTTAATTAAGAGTTTTCAAAATTCAAAGAGTCCTGCAATTTGCGGGACTCTTTAAGTTTAAATAAATCCTTAATTCCCCATTGGCTCACGGATTTTCTGTAGTTACATCCTGCGCCATTCTGGCGTCATCCGGGGTTTGTTCAAGATCGCGGTCAAGTGAATATAATGCATCATCTTTCGCATGTTCGCCACCGGCGATTTTGATCTTGTCGATCAGGCTTATCGCAAGATTTTCTTCTTCTGTTTGCTCTTTAACGAACCATTGCATAAAGTTCCAGGTGGCCCAGTCTTCCTGGTCGTGGCTCATTTTTACGATCTTGTAAATTGCGTTGGTATTATCTACTTCATGCCCGAATACCTTTTCAAAGCAATCGTTTACACTCACAGGATCTGGTGGCGGTGCAGGAATGGCAACGATCTTTACGGTGCCGCCACGCTTTAAAATATATTCCAGGATCTTCATCATGTGATTGCGTTCTTCATGCGCGTGACGGAAAAGAAAATTGGATATGCCACCATAACCGCGGCTGTCGGCCCAGGATCCGTAGGACAAATATATTTGTGATGCGTTGGCTTCTTTGGTCATCTGGTCGTTGAGCGCCGCTTCGATGGATGGGGAAAGTCTGTTCGTGTTCATGCTGATGGTTTTTAGGATACTTGTAGTACACAAATCAAACCAAAGTGAACCGGAGCAATGGGTTATCAGTTACAGGTTTTGATAGTTACCGGTAGTTGGTTATCCACTAAACCAACCCCTGTTTATTTGCTTTGCCAATGAGGATAGCAGTGTTCTTTGCGTCGAATTTTTCAAGGAGACTTTTACGATGGGTATTTACAGTGGGTACACTGATAAAAAGTTTTTCCGCCATTTCTGCATTGGTAAACCCTTCTGCAATTAATTGCAATACTTCCTTTTCACGGCGGGTCATCAGCGGTGTATCTTTTTCTTGTTTGCGCAAAGAAAGTGCGGCCTGCATACTCAGGTAATTCTTGCCGGATAGAACGGTGGCAATGGCTTCAAACAATTCTTCTTTAGTGGCATTCTTTAATACGTAGCCCGAAGCACCGTTGTCCATCATATTGCGGATAATGGCCTGCTGGTTAAACGTGCTAAGTCCCAAAATAAAGACCGCCGGATATAATTGCTTCACTTCCTTACAAAGATCCGTGCCGCTCATGTCCGGAAGATTTACATCCATTAAGATCACATCGGGCTGCTGTTGTTTTAAAAAGGACAAGCAAGATGCCGCATTCATGGCGTGTCCCATCCATTCGATATCCCGTTCATTTTGTAATAAGGAGCGGATACCTTCTATCACCATATAATGGTCATCTACTATGAATACACTCGCTTTCATGAAATAAATTAAAGGTGGATACTCATTAAGTTTCAGATACTTCTTCTGATGTGCTTTTCCATTACATTTTAAAGATTTGGTCTTCAACTCCCGTCTTCAACAAGCTCAGGCTGACAGATCCGCGTCATGCCGAGCTTGTTGAAACATAGTGAGAGTACGAATTTTCATTCAGATTTATTTTTAAAAGCCCGACACGTTAACTTCTATCAAAACAGAAACTCCTTTATCCGGTGCAGATTTCACGTCTATTTTTCCCTTTAAGAACTCCACGCGGTTTTGAATATTGCTCCACCCTATTCCAGGTGATCGTTGCAAGGTGTCAACGTCAAATCCTTTTCCATCGTCTTCTACTGTGATAGTCAATAATTTTTCCTGTTCCGATGCATGCGCCTGAACCAATACATTTTTTGCTGCAGCATGTTTAATGGCATTATTTACCAATTCCTGTACAATTCTGTAAAGGGTAATAGCGGTAGTTTGTTCCACCACAACCTTATCCATACCTACCGACTGGTAATCGGCGCGGATCACCCCACTTTGATCGATATCGCTGCAAAATTCCTGTAAGGCAACGTTCAGTCCGTAGCGCACCAGTATTTCCGGCATCATGTTATGCGCCAGCCGACGCATTTCTTTAATAGAACCATCCAGCATATCAATACTCCGCTCCATTGCCTGCAGATTGTCAGGCGTCATTATCATATTTCCTTTCATATTGCTTAAAGAATATTTTACGCCGCTTAACATACCGCCCAAACCGTCGTGAAGATCTTTGGCCAGCCTTGTACGCTCCTGCTCTTCGCCTTTCAGTACGGCCTCGGTAGCAGTAAGTTTTTTTTCCGCCAAAAGCTCATCTATTTTTAATTGCTGTAATCTTTGACGGTTTTTATAATTTCGATAGCCAAGGAGTAAGATAATTAACAATGCGGCCGCACCAAGTATCAGCAAATAATTGAGCGTATTTTTTTGCTTCAGCTGTGTTTGCTGTAGTTGTATCTGCGCTTCCTTTTTTTCCGTTCCGTATTTTTTTTCAAGGTCTTCCGCATATTGATTGAGTTCTTCGAGGTTCCTCTTACTCACCACGGAATCAGTTTTATAAACATACAATTCCGCTTCCTTAATTTTCTTCTGCAAATAATAAAGAACAGAATACGTTTTGTATAAATTTTCCAATGATATATTATTTTCTTCTGCGGTTGCAGTTAAGATGCCACTGTCCAATTGAGCTGCGGCCTGCACATATTTTTCTTCTCCAATGAAACCTAAAGCCAATGCTACATTGGCTTCCGCCGCGAGCCTCATTCCGGGAAGAGAATTATTATTTCGCCTTAATTCATCGCAATACGGTTTCATCGCTTTTGTATTCCCGTTCCGGAAATTATTATAGCAAAGATTGATCAGCGCGTAATTTGTATGAACAATGTTGTTCTCCCGTTTCGCCAGCGCCAATTGTTGCTCATTTATCCAAACAGCACTATCCAGCTTATTTAGCTGCGAATAACAAACGGACAAATTGTTCATACCGTTCATCACCGAACCAACTTCGTTAAACTGTTTGCCATATCCTATTCCTTTTATTGCATAAATCGCTGCCTTGTCCCATTGCCGGAGGCTCCCGTAAGTTTCAGAAGCAGTTACATTGTAGCTGGAGAATGTACTGCTGTCCTTGGCCCTCTCCGCAATATCAAGGCATTTCAACATGTATTCGATGGCAATCTTAGGATGATTAAAGTGATTGTGGATGCCCGCTATATTATTGTACGTTCTTGCCAGCAACACGAGATCTTTTTGTTTCTCCGCCACCTCTTTGGCTTTTAAAGCATATGAAATTGCTTTATCATAGTCATTTTTAAAATAGTAATAGATCGAATACTTGTTGTTGATCGGGTAATCAAACTTATCCGTCTTCAATTTATCGGCAAGATCTTTTGCGGTGTTGATGTAGTAAAACGAACTGTCGAAATTATTAGCGGAATAAGTTTTTTGTACCGCGAGCAACAGCGTGATCTTCGCAGTATCTTCCTTTGCTGTCCGCAATACCCGCAACAGGCTGTCTCTTTTTGATTGCGCATTGAGAGCAACCCCGACGAGAAGAATGGATATGATCAGTAACAATTTTCTCATACTGTAAATTACATTTTTTTCGATACTACAAATAAAAGCCGGAAGCAACATATTTTCTCTCCTCTTTTTTAATGATTTTTAATAGCGAGCCTTAAAATCATCTTTTTTAATGATTGTGCCGTCTGATACATCCTGCTAGTTTTACGGCATAATTTTTTACACCATGAAAAAGATCATTTTATCTCTTATTTGCATATGGAGCCTCACCCTGCTACAAGCACAGAACATGAAGCCCAGAAACAACGCAGGGAATTCCCCGCAAACCAACGCCCCGCAAGCTGTTAATGACGCTGATTATTTTTTAGCAGTGGCCACCATATCTTTAAAAACAGGCAAGGATAATAAAGAAAAAGGTTCCAAATTGATTTTACGCGTTTATCCGGCATCCGGTACCGACAACTGGCGCAAAGGTTATTTACAGGAAAATTTTACCGATGAATTAAAAACATGGCACACCGATAATTTTACATTGCCAAGGGCCCCGGCTTTTGATCAGAATTTTAACAGCCTTGCCAATTACAGGCAAACGGGCATCATGGTAGATATCAACTACAATACACTCGGCAACGGGCCTTTCTTTGGAACGGATGCCTGGAAGGTAGAAGAAGTGGCAGTTACGCTTGAATTTAAAAATAAAAAAGGCGACCCCCATCCTACTATGGGTTCGAAAACAATCTATTTTACCAATTCAAATATGTATCTCGACTTTACCAAATGGCAATTGTATTGCAAAACCGATCAGTATTTTACTACGCTCACGCCGTTCATCACTAACAGGCCGTAAAGCAAATCGGGAAAATAAGAAAGTTAGGTTTCTCTTTACTGTTTCTTTTATCAATGCCCCGATACATATTTATTAGCGAAAAGACAAAAACTATCATAGCAACATGAATAAAATTGGCAACAAATGAAAAAATATTGCATCCTTGTCGTATGGTGTATCTACAGCGTTGTTTCTTTTGCGCAGCAAAAAAATCCCACAACGGTAAAGGAGATAAAAGACAAACAAAAGCAGGCGCAGCAGGCGCTTGACGGTTTAACGCCCGAGCAGCGAAAAATGATGGATGAAATGGGTATCAAATTTCCCGCAGCTAATGGATCGTTACCTGCCGGAACCACCGATACACAAGTGGCACTGGCCGTGGGCGGCGATGGGGTTCCTACAAAAAATGCAGTTTTGATAGGGTCCATTCCAAAAATAACGCTCACCGCAGCCACGCTGCCGGCTTATATTAAAACGTTAAACGAATATGTCGAAAAATCTGTCGCAGCCGATGCAAAATCATTTGGACTGCAAGTATACAATTCTTTTAAATCCAACAAATACGATGCTGCCTCTACCGGCAATGGCGCGCTCGGTTTTTGGGCAACCGGAAACCTGGAAATTGCCGTGTTTATCATGGGACGTACCAGTGCCGATGACCCTTCGGATGCCGACCTGCTGAGCAACTTTGCCGCGATGCTGAGTATGGGTGGCGCGCCGCAACGCGCCATTCCGCTGCTGGAGTATCTGAATAAATTATATCCGGATAATACCACCATCCTTAACAATCTCGGGCAGGCCTGGTTTTATCTTGGCGAAACAGACAAGGCCGATGTACAGCTTGAAAAAGTGGTGCGCGCCTTTGCTTACCATCCGCAGGCCAATTACACCCAGTGCCTCATTCAGCAAAGCAAGGGCAATACTTCCAAAGCAATCGATAAGCTCCAACATTCGCTGAAGTACAGTTTTTCGCAGGATAAAATCAACCTGCTGCGGAAGCTTGGATATAAAATGAAAGGCAGTGACATGCGCATTCCTTTTCGCCCGGACCCGAATCCCCTGGGACTTAGAAATTTTGTCCGTCCCGAAGCGCCGGTTTCTTTAGCCACCGAAATACCCTTAAAAGTGGAATGGGATGCCTTTCAAAACCAATTGGATGAAAAAAATATGGAGCTTTCAAAAGCGATGCAGCCCTACATTAATCAAAATGCTCAACAAGCGCAGCAACTATTAAAAACCGGCAAAGGCGGTGCTTCCACGTTATCCGAAAATATCTACCAAAGCAATGCAGATATTCATTTGAATGAACTCAACAAAGATGGCGGCACCGGGTATCGCCTGAAAATTGCGAAAGCAAAAATCGATTCTTTATTTAAAGATTATCAGACCAAAAAAGATGCGCAGAAAAAAATCATTATCAAACAAAATTCTTCGGAAGCCGCAGAAGAAACCGAACTGGCCAAAAAAGGCGAGAATATTGGTTATGATGTTTGCGTGGTAGAACGAAAATTCAGCGATTGGGTATATGCCAATTACAACAAGCCTTTGGAAGAAGCCTATCAAAATTATTTGCACCAACTCTATTTAAAGATCACAGAAGAATTGTACTGGAAGCAATTCAAATATACCGATGCCGCATTTGAACAAGAGAAACTTACTGCAAAAAAAGAATGGCTATCGGCGCTGCGCAGCACGAGATATATTGAAACCTGGGGTGGCAGCAGCAATTGCGCTATGCAGGAAAAGAAAGAAGCGCACTATCGTCTTACTGATTTTGACGACATGCATTGTGCCTTTAAAACTTCACTCGATTTTATTTGTTGCAAGCAAATATTCGAATGCGGAAAGTCGCGCATCGAGTTTGATGCCGGAAGATTTTCAGGCAATTTCAATTTTAAATTTGATGATAACGGCAACAATAAATTTGTGAAAGGGACACTCGAAGCTACCGTAATAGACAAAAGTATTTCTGTAGGTAAAGGTCCGTTACAAGCAGGTGCATCTGTAAAAGCCGGCATGGGCGTGGAATTCAGCAGCCATGGAATAGACGATGTATATGCCACCGGTGAAGCATCTGTAAACGTTGGATCAAATACAGTAAGCGATCCCGCAGGTGTAGTGAACGATCCAAGCGTAAACATTTCTGTTTCGGGCCGTATGAGCCTCATCTCCGGCAATATGAGCGGAGCAATTTCCGGGTTTAATAAATAAACTATTCAGCATAATATGAAAGGTACAAGACATTTATTAAAATTTGCAATCATCATTTCCTGCCTTGCTTTTAGCAACAAAACTTTAATTGCCCAGGATTGTAAAACCAAGGAAGAACTGGAAACACTTCCCGGAAAATATACCGATGCGGCCCACTACGAGTGGCCGGCAGCAAGGGCCTCGTGGTTCAACGACCTGAAGACTACAGCCAGTAAAGCAACTGCCAATAAAGTGCTTACGCAAATAGAAAATATAGAAAAAGACAGCCGGAAGAATTTTACGCTCACCGGCGCAGTACTTAAGAGTACTTTTCACGGAGACGCACCCGGATATACAAACAGCAAATATGCAACAGCATCTTACGACCTGAATCTCGGCATTTATGAATATTTCTGCGCCAATAAGAAAGTGATGGTGAATAGCGAATACTCCAGCGTTTTCAGGGCTTACGTAAACCGGTTTAAAGATCTGCCAGCTGCTTTCAACAACCTCTACAAATCTGTATATTATTTAACCACGGATAAATACGACAGCCGGTTTATCGCCCTTCACGATTTTTTAAGGTTCAAAGACAAAAAAATAATCGATGCCATGAACAGCAGCATCGGATTTTATCAGGATGTTGCCGACGATAAAGTGAAACAAGGCAGTTACTCTACTTACATCACCCGCCATTGGTACATCACCAGGCCCGGCGCTCCAATATTGGTACCGGTTACAAGAAAAGAATACCTGGAAGCATTGCTTGAATTCTATGAAAGAGAACTTACACTGTTCAAAAATAATATTGCCGATATTGAAAAAGAATATCAGAACAATATTAAAAATGCGCACGGCAATGAACAATATATTTCCAACTACAAAAAGGGCCACGACAATCATTTGTTGAAATACGCCAACTATCAATCGAAATACGAAACGAAAAAAAGCCTGGTCAACAACGCGTTGAAAGGAAATTCAATTGAATGGCTGTCGCAGCCGGCCGTCGTTTGCCCCAAACCTGTAAGCAACTGGATATACGATAAAACACTTGGCTGGAGCGACAATGGTGAAGGAACCGCCGATACGGAAGCAGATGGCATCAAAACCGGCTCCTTTACTTTCAGCGGTTTTTGGGACGATCGCGGCGGCGATGTATTGTATCAATTCAATCCGAAATATTTTAAAAACAACATGGTTGCACCGGCAACGCCACAGATGATCGAATTATCATTTCGATATGTGAAAGTGCCGGTGGGACAAAAATTGGTGGAAAACTTTACAAAAAATTTCAACTTCAAAGCGGTTCAGGAATTATTGCAATAAGCAAATAAAACTTTCCGATAAAATTTTTCGGGTACAAAATCATTCTTTTTAATGATTGCTACAGTTGCGGCGCGCGCATACTTTTACGGTATCATTTAAAAAAAAGAAAAAATGAAAAGACTCGCCGGCATTTTTGTGTTTACCTCACTCGTTTTTATTTCACAGGGGCAGCGCAGTGATGTTGAATTGAGCCGCGATTCCATCCTGGCGTGGAGCATCGTGCCGAAGGCACAGGTATACAAACCTGTTAAAGATAACCTGCTAGCCGGAAGCAACTATACTACATGGCAGCAGCAAATTTCCGATACATTAGTAAAATGGGTACAGCAATCGTACCTGCAGCGCGGATCGGTGGTTCGGATGATCACCAAAAACAACGAACGCTGGTGGGTGGGTGGCGCGCCGCCGTTGCATACTTACGGCTTTAACTTTCTCGGCTTTGAGGCACGTTTTGTAAATGGCAAACTCGATCTTAAATGTTGCGAGCTGGGTCCATTGCTGGATGTGGCCTTTAATGAATTCCCCGGCGATTACCTTACAGATTTTAATCCCGGCGGACTACATTTTCTTGCCGAACAAGCTGCTTTCAGCAGCGGCGATGATGAGGCAAAACTGGCATCGGAAGGAATAGACAAAAAAATACAACCGAATCTTTATGGCTACAGAACATACCTGAATCACTATCACGATAACGGAAACCCGTTCAACAACATCAGCATAGTTATACCCAAAAACGGCGAGTGGCCATTTAAACCGGTGCTTGTAAAAGATATAGCAGGCTACATCACGCAACAAATGGCCGCGTTTCCGGGTATTGAGCAAAAAAACCCTTATGATGTAAAAGCTTATAAAGATGCACTCGAGCGGTTGAAACCGTATTACAATGAAGTGGCAAAATTGAAGAACAATTTTAATTATGGCCAGATGATCAACGATGACAAAGGCCATTCGCTTCTTGACCCCAATGCAATCATCAACGGAAAATCAATAAACAAAACGTTCCCCGAATACCGCATACTTGTTTCCACAACGCAGCAGGTAATTGATCAAACCAAAAGCGACAAGCCACTGTGGTTTTACATGAACCTCACCAAGCTCGGTGCAGTGAAAGGCAACCCGGTTTCTTACGATCCTGCTTTTTGTACCGCCGGCCCGTGGCTCGTTTATTCTTTGCTGCGCAATTTCAATTTTGATTATGTCTCAAAATGGCTGTCGCAGCCCGAGGCCCTGAAAGGCTTTGCCTATAAGCCTTTACAGCCATTGGGCAAAGCCGCCAACAATATGGTTGCAGCAGTAAAAACTTCTCCGGCTGCAGCCGCAAAAAATAAGGATCCGTACACTATTTTATATGAAGACTTTGATGGTTATGCAACAGGAACATTTTCTGCACAAGGCTGGCATACTTACGGCTATGCCGGACATGAATTTGCAAATGCAACCCTCAGTACAATCGCTGGTCAGCCAAATAAATGGATCTCGATTCCTGATCAGTATACTTTCTATCCGGACTTTGTAAAACCTTTGCCAGCGAGCTTTTCGGTGAACTACGATATTTATTTCGGCGAGATGAAAAACAAAAGATCACCTATTTATTTCAGACTAGATACGTATGATTCTAAAAAAAGCGGTCCGATCGACCTGAAAGATATGAACAGAAATGGCTTCCAGTTTTCCATGGCGCTGAGCGGCGAATCGGAGACGAGTAAAAGATTTGTATCCGTTGCAGATAAAGAAACATTGGGCTCTTATAAGATTACCGGACTGAAGCAAAAAGATGTGGCGCATGTAAATATCACTGTAAATGGGAGCAACATTGCTGTTTCCGTAAATGGCAGGGAAGTGATGCATGACGACAATGCGCTGCCTGCGGGCAAGTCGTTTCGGAGATATGCATGGTACTGCGGCGTGCCTGAGATTTATATCGGGAATATTTTTGTAAAGAGTGCCACACCTGTACAGCCAAGTGATCCAAAGGATCTGCCAATAACACAAGTACCAAAAACGAAAAATGAAAATACGGGATCGGCAACTTCTTTCGAAAGCATTCCTTATGTGCCGGCAACATTGCCAAAGGCTGAAGTGATGATGCCAGTCAATTACCCGCAAGGATTTAAAAGCGCCGTTCCGACATTTCCGACAGGCAGCAATAAAGTAAATACGGCGTTTAAACCAGGTTTTAAATCTCCGGCCGCATCGCCGTTGCTGGGCGGTTTATCCAATATGGTGCTATCAGAAACTTCTTTTAAAAATTTCATCAATGACCTGACGGTGTTAGTTTCCAACAAATTAAAATCAGAAAATGTTGCTAAAATAGACGCTTACTTCAAAGCAAAAAAAATAACGGGTTCAAGAGCAATCGGTGTTTTTGCCATCGACGCGTGGGCGCACGGAAAACCAACCGCAGCGCTGTATACGTTCTGCAAAGCGTTGCAGGCAGATCAAAACGATAAACTTACGGCAAACAATCTTGCGTCGCTGCTGATTGAATATGGTTATGCGGAAAAAGCAATTCCGGTTTTGCAATATATAAATAAGCAAAACAATAACATCCCGGAAGTGCTGGCCAATTTCTCGAATGCTTACTACAATCTTGGCGACAACAATACGGCGATGGATTTCGCGGGTCGCTGTATCGCAAAAGACAGCAACAATACAACTGCCAACAAAGTGGCCGCATTTGTTTATCTGAATAAAAATGATAAATCATCCACGGAAAAAGCAATCGGCTGTTTGAAGCAGGCGCTAAAGGATCATTACGATAAAGAAGCATCTGATTTTTTAAACAAGATCGAAGCAAATCACCAAACAGCGGAAGATTATCCTAACACAAACTGGAAACAATTCCCATTGCTCAAACGGATCACTTTGCCAACGATGCCATCCGACCTTAAGCAGGCCAGATCTTTCAATATTTTTTTACAAACCGAACAAAGTGCATTAAGCGAAACAAGCGACAAAGTTTTTGGTGCGTATAAAAAAATTCCGGTAGCAAACAGCCAGCAAAAAGTAAATATGCTCGAGTCCATGAAAACACAAGGGACTTACACCATTATGGTAAAGGCAAACATGATTCTGAGCACCCAGGCGGCATGGTATGCAAAAATGAAAAAAGATCTTGAAGATATTTTCACACAAAGAAAAAAAGAACTGACCGCTGCATTCAACAATAAGGTAAATCCGATCATGAAAAAATATAATGATGAGCGAAACAAACTGGAAGGAGGTGAAGGAAATGCAGAAGAAGAAGAAAAAATAGAAGAGTTGATGAAAGCGAGATGTGAGGCTTACAATAAAGAAGCCGCGATCTATCTTACAGATCTGGCGCAGCTTACCAATCAATTTGCGCAACAAAGCGAATATGTGAGTCGCAGCTATTACCGAGATTATGCCAACTGGGCGCCAATGGCGCAATTAGACAGCAGCAACGCGCCGTTTTTGCTGGCGCAAACAAAATATCTGCAAGACGTAAATAAGATATTATCATTGTACGCGGCCGTGGAACCTTGCATTTATCCTGGAACGGAAACAGACAAAAAAGGTCCCGTTACGCCGAAGCAATGGGAAGAACAGTATTGTGCCAATTTCAAGGGCGTGTTAGGATTGGGTGCAGCAAAGGTTGCTTTCAGTTGTAATTCAATCAGCATTTCAGGCGGTGAAGGTTTTGTGGGCGACCTGAGCTTTACCTACGATGAAGCCGGTAAGTTTAAAGAAATGACCATCGGTGCAGGCGTGGGTGCAGAGGCGCATTGGGGCAATCAAAACATCACGTCGGTTTCTGCCGGCGCATCAGTGATGGAATATATTACGATCGGAAGCGGGCCTGGCGGCAATATGCAGGTAACAGATTTTGGAATTACCGCGGGTGTTGGTGCCAGCGGTAACATAGGCGCAGCGGGTGCAGACATGAATATTGCTTCCACAACGCTGAGCGTTACTTCCGGCGTTTCGGCCAGTGGCGCATTGCCAAACGCATTGGGATTGAAATAAAAATATTTCAAAAAAAATTACATGAAAAAATATAAAATCTTGTTTGCGTTGCTGTGCAGTTTATCTGTTGCATTTGCGCAGAATAAAACAAGCAATGAAACGCCGCAATCTTGTTTGAGCGATGAAGACGCCGATAAATTACCGGGCAAATATTATGATCATACGCAGCCGAAATATCCGATGAGCCTGAAGGCTCCATCTGCGGCAGAAAGAACGGCCATGCTCAATCAACTTAATGCGATAGAAAAGGTGGAAGAAAAAAGTCGCGCCAACCTTACCGTGAATGATTGCGTATTAAGAACAAGCTACAACGCGCGGGGCACCAGTTATTTCGGCGACAATTCCCGCACGGCGTACGGCTATCAACTTGAATAAATTGCAATTGAATTTAAGTCTTCGACAAACTCAGACCGACAGCATGTTGTGATATTAATGTTATCAAAAAATTATCTCACGTTGCTCTCTCATGTTGAGCCTGTCGAAACATTTCATACTTATTTTATTGGTTTACACTTTTAATAAATATGCAGCTATGAATCGTTTTATAAAAATCATTTTCCTTCAATTATTATTGCTGACTGCTTCTACAACATTTGGACAAAAAAAAACCTATGGCGTTATTACTTACGATGTACCTGCAGGCTGGACAGAAAAAACTACCGATGGCAATACTTCATATTCCAAAATAGATGGCGGTAGTTGGGCCCAGATCGCTGTTTATGCGCAGCGCGCCAGCAGCGGCGATATACAAACTGATTTTGATAAAGACTGGACAGAGCTGGTGGCAACAAATAAAACAATTTCATCGCCCGAAAAAACAGCGCCGCAGGCCGATGGCGAATGGACCGTGATGAGCGGAAGCGGCATCTGGCAATATAATGGCGCCAATGTGGCAACGATACTCACTGTTTATTCCAACAAAAATATTTGCGTAGCTGTGTTGTGTAATTCCACTGCACAGCCATATTTAAAAGATTATCAAACATTGATCGGTTCGCTCGATATCAACGCTTCTTCGGCAACCACCAATCAACCTGAAAGTACAAATGTTTCCGCTCCAGCTTCTAATAATGGGTCGGTTATTGGCTTATGGTCCTACAATCTTTTGGAAACATCGGGATATGCGAATGGCATGCCGCAATATACCGCCGGATATTTTCGCCGAGAATACAAGTTTAATGCAGACGGCACTTATTTATTTTTATTCAAAACATTTTCTGCCTATCAAAAGTCCATCTTATTTGGATATGAAACCGGCAAATGGTCTGTAAACGGCAACCATCTCACCATCATCCCTTCACAGGGCAAGAATGAGGAATGGAGCAAAAGCGCCGGCGGTCGAAACAACGAATGGGGAAGCCTTATAAAATCCTATCCCAGCAAACTCGAACAGGTCACTTATCAATTTGAAATAAAATATTACGAAGGAAGCAAAAGCTATGCATTGATACTAACGTATGATAAACCAACGGAAAGAGAAGGCGCAACAGAAAAAACATTTAGTTATAGCCGCAATGACAGAAAAGAACCGCTGGTAGATTTTCCACCAGGAACAAAAATAAGTTCAGGTACCAAAACCGCGCAGCAAAGTAATTCCGGTAATGCAGCCAATAAGATCAGTTCGCCAATTGCCGGAAAAATATGGGAAGGCAGCTCGCTGGAAAGATCAGGGAGCGGCAATATGCAATTCAATACCGGCGGATTTTTTACAGGTCAATATTACTTTAATGCAGACGGCACTTACCGTTTTGTAAATGTAAATGCTTCGAGTTTTACAGATACAAAGTCGTTGAATTATGAAACCGGCACTTATACCATCAATGGCGATCAGCTGACGATCAAGCCCTCACGAGGCGCGAATGAAGAATGGACCAAAGTGGGCAAAACTTCCAATGGAAATAGTGATATGGGCAATAGAAAAATCAACGAGAGCTGGAACAAAAAGGTTAAAAGCAACAGCAGAAAATTAGAAACATACACCTACACTTTTTCTGTCGGACAAAACGGAAACAAGACTGCGCTCATTCTTCAACGTGGTGGTAAAACGGAAAGGGAAGGCGATGGGAAAATTTCTTATTACAATGAAACCGCAAAAGAAACAGCTGTAAAAATCCCTGTTGAAATAAAATAGTAGTGGTTCTGCCGGCCTGAACTTGCGGGCTGACAGAACAAAATTTAAAATCATTTTTATGAAAAAAATAATTGTTGTTTGCATGTCAGTCTTGTTATCAGCAACCGCTTTTTGCCAAAGACCTTCTAAAGAACAAATGGAAGCAGACAAAAAAAGGCTCGCGGAAGCAATGAAAAAACTTGACGAAAAAAAAGCGGCCCTGAATCCTGAAGCAGCAAAGAAGTACGACAGTCTCACCAATGCTTTTGGTGTCAACACGCAAATGAATAATGCGGTAAAGCAGGTGAATGAAAATAAAACGCAGCCGAAGAAAGTTTCGGGCCTGGCTAAAAATAATTCGACAGAAATTCCTCAAAAGGTGGTTGGGTTGCTGGATGGTTTGCCAAAGATTACCAACGCTACGCAATATGCTGCTTATCTCAGTTCCTTGAAGCAAAAGATCGCTGCTAAAGTTGTACAGGCAACAAAAAACAACATCGATCTGTTGATCAGCAAAAATACCGGCAAGCCAATACAACTGAACAATGTGCCGCCACTGTTTTTCATGCAGGAAAATCCGGAAGGTGCTATATATGCGGCAATTTGTGTGGCAATCATTAATAAGGATATGCCCATTTCACAGGAAAACCTCACGGCCATTTTGCATCTGACCGGTTATCCGCAATATGCGTTGCCGATGCTGGAATATTTGAATACGCAATTTAAATCGGACCTCCTGCTTGCAAATGCCGGCCAGTGCTATCTTTCTTTGGGTGAGAAAGAAAAAGCGAAAACATTTTTCATGCGCGCGCTGGCTGCCAATAGCGAAAATGTTTCTGCCAATTGCGGCATGGGTTTCATTGAAGGCAATAGTTCCAATCCCGCAGCAGCGGCACCTTATATTGAAAAAGTGATGAAGAACAGTTATTCTGAAGTATTGGAAAAACTTGCTTCCCAAAAAAATATCAAGCTCAATTATCTTTCTTTAAAAGTGAAAGTGCCGGAAATATTTCCGCCCGAAAAATACAAAGTGCGCCCTTCTGCTTTGCGATTTGAAGAAGTGGAAGAATCCTTGGCAAAGCGCGTTCAAATGGATCATTTGAAAGAAGCATGGGTAAGAAAGCTTCAACAGACACAAAGTAATTTTGATGCGCAAACGAAGAATCTGAGCAATGCCGATAAACTGGCTTTGTATGCCGGTTATGTTTCCTCCGTGCCCATGACGAAGAAAGCGCGTTTTATGCTGGCGCAAACGGAAATGTATTTCAATGATTTTGCGTTTCGCAGCGGCACTGCTTACAACAATCTGAAGATGAACATCGGCAAAATGCAGGAAGATCTGAAGAAAGAAAATAAAGATACGCGATCCAACATCCCCGATTCTTATGATGCGTGCAAAGTAATGAAAGAATCGCTGAACAAATACCTTACAAAGTCTGCGGAGCTGACGGATGATTTTGTTTCACGAAACATTTATGATTTTTATGAATATACCAATCAGCAATTGTATTGGAACAAATTCCTGTTGCAGCAAAATGCATACGATCTGAAATTTTATCAGCAGGCAACGAGTTTATTGAAAGCCGTGAGCGATTACGGAAATATCCAGGCGCTGGACGTGGCGCACACAGTGGTGTATGATTGTGAAAAACAAACAGCGGCTGCACCTGATCGCGGTCTTGATCAGAATCCGGATGGCAATTGCCCTTTTTCTGCAAAGATCCCGTTGGGCATCGGCAGCTTCAAAAGCAACTGCAAAGGCTGGAGCCTGGATGGCGGCGAAGGTGTGATCGGCAGCATTTCTCATAATTTTCAAACGGGAGAATTTACGGTTTCATTTGGCATGGGCGGCAATATCGAAGCGCCGTTTTTAGGCGGCAGCGCGGGCGCGCAAATGTTCTTTACGGTGGGTAGTGATTTTGTACCGTGCGATATGGGCATGCAGGGCAACCTTGGCATCGAAGCGGCCGTGGGGCCGTTGGTAATCGGCGAAGAAAGCGCTACTGCTACAATGAGCATTGCCAGCGGATTAAACATTGACGCGGTTCATGCAGGGCAGCAGACGAATTTGTTTTCTTTGAGTCCTACGAAAGATTAGCTAAAGATGTTTCGGTGTTATGAAGTTGACATCCCGTGAGTTTATTACAGTGCATTTTTATTTTTGTTGACAAGTAATATAACACCTATCCAATATGCTGGCGCCAACGCAATTGCAGGAACCATGAACGGAAAATAATATCCGGGTCCATTAAATAAAAACAGCAGGCAAAAAGCTATTCCGGCCAAGCTGAAACCGGCTATCAAAAAAAATTGCCATCGCCTTATTTTTGATTTACGCAAAAGAAGGAAAGCTATACAAACAGCCAGAAGATAAAGACAGGTTCTGGCTGCTGCCCGCCAAGCCTCATGATAATTAACCTTTTTAAAGAACTCGTCCGCGCGGTGGCCGGCATTTACCCATTGTTGCATTTGGTAGTCAAACATAAATGAGCTGAAATTATCCCATATATTGAGTACGGCTGTAACGGAGAAAAAAACAATCAACAATTTTACAGCCGCTGTTTTAAGGCCAGTGGTTATTTTAAGGGATGCAAAAAACAACAGCCATACAGCTATCATCAACATTCCATACCTGAATTTTTCAATTGCAGAAAAAGTAAGCAGCAGCGCATCTTCTCTCGGTGGCCCAAGGTGCAAGGGAAAAAGAGCAATCATCCCAATCGAAAAAAACAACCAGCCTGCAGTACTGCCCGACCTCTTAAGGAAGTACATGAGTCCAGTTCCTGAAAGAACAATTGCCAAACCTAAAAGCAGGTAAGTAAAAAAAAATTGATTGTCAACCTGTGCATCAGGTGGAAAAAAGTTTTCCGTAACGGGCCAAAAAGGTAATAGTATCACGATGACAGTTGATGCTAAACGCAGAACTTTTACTACTATTTTTTTCATGATGGCTTTTTAATTTTTGTTTTACCCCCGAAATAGTATTAGGGCCAACGGAAAATCTTATTATTTTCCGGGATGTAATGATCTACAGGTATTTTTTTATGTAAGCCCTCGTATCTTCATCAATCTGCTTCCATTCGGGTGCATTGGCGGCCAGCCCCATAAATGTATGTACCTGCCCCGCAAAACACCTTGCAATTACAGGTACACCTGCCTCTCTCAATTTAGCAGCATACGCAAGCCCTTCATCACGCAGCACATCAAACTCTGCAGTAAAGATGAGGGTTGGCGGCAGATCCTTAAAATACTTTGCTTTTATAGGGAACATTCTAAAATCAGTAGTGTCCTTTGCCAGGTTTGAGCTGTAATTTTCTGTAACCCATAAAAGTGTATTTTTTGTAATGCCGTACCCGGTAGCATTTTCTGTAATGGAAGGATACGTGGAATTGAGGGGATTATCAACTGCCGGGCAAAACAGCAACATCATTTTTATCTTATTGCCCCGGCCATTATCCCTGGCCAGCAGGCTCACTACAGCAGCCAGGTTACCACCGGCACTTACACCGTTAAGCATGATCCGGGAAGTGTCGCCTCCAAACCTGCCTGCATTATCTGCCAGCCAGGTAAAAGCATTATAACTGTCATTGACCGCCACAGGGAACCGGTATTCCGGTGCTACCCGGTAATCCACAGCAAACACGATGGCGTTAAGACTGTTGGCCAATCCATAACTAAACTGGTACATCCAGGGCTGTAGCGGAGCAACAAAAGCGCCACCATGATAGTCGATGACCACCGGCAATGTTTTGCCATCGGTATTATCCGGCCGGAAAACAATTACCGGGATGCTGTCGGCCGTAATTTTAATCCGTTGCATTTTACTTTCCGGCACGGGATCCAAATCAGGCGGCACGTGATTTCTTCTTTCTTCCACGGACATGCTCCGCTCCTGCTCCAACGTCATATCCGGCATATATTGTAATACCATTTTTGCGTCAGGATTCAGTTTACCCGAGCGGCAAGGCACTTGTCCGCAAACAATCGTGCAGAACATTCCACCGATAATCAGCGCAGATAAGATTATGCTTTTTATCATATAATTTTTGATTGATTTTTAATCGACGTTTTGCTAAATTAACCGGCAATACCCATAAATTTCATACCCGCCGGGCAAGTTGCAGCAATCGTGAGTAAGCTGCAGGATTACTTGGTAAATGCACATTATTAATAATTACCGCAGCCCACTCACAAACCAGGCAGTTCGCCCTGGTTGCCTATATAAGCTGCTGTTTTTTTACTACTTTTAAACCATCCGCATTATGGCAAAAAAACTGTTCTGTTTTCTTCTTACGGCATTACTGGCGCATCATATTAGCCATGCACAAATACCCGTGGTTTTTAACGGCCAACCTGTGTTGGCAAAACCAATGAATATCGCCGGGCAGACATTTTTTTACGAGGATCTTTCAAATGATGCACTTTCATTTGCTGCACTAAAAAAACAAATTTTCGTTCCACTACCGGAGCAACTACTACATCCTGTTGTTTCCTCACGGCCCTTTATTATTAATTGGCTAAAATTCAGTATAAGCAATGTAAGTGGCACCGATACCACAAGACTTGTGTTTAGCGCCAACGCACATGCATTTGTAAGCATGTATGAAGACGGCTCCAATGCACTTGCAGCAAATGAGACGGGCGCCTTGCACAAAATTTTTGCAGATGAACCGGGGAAACCCCTGATAGTACCGCCTGGAAAAACAAACACCTATTATGTTCGTATAATAGAAAAGATTTTTTACATGGCCCCTCTTACTGCTGAATTATATACCGTACAAGGATACCTTGCTCATACTGCCCGGGAAAAGAAAGATGCCGGCTACTTGTTTTTATTTATGGGCATTGCATTAGGGTGCATATTTTTTATGGCGCTTTATACTGCTTACCAGTATTGGCTCACAAAAGATAAACCGATCCTATATTACACTGCTTATGCTACCTGCGCAGGTATTGTGTGGCTAATTATTTGCGACCAGCGTTTTGATCTGCATATTTTTGATGCCTGGAAAAATCATCCCCATATTATAGTAAGCTCAGGGATTGCTTTCTTTTATGCCTTGTTCATTGCCAGTATGCTGGATGTTCCAAAGCGCTTTCCCGGGAGATGGAAGATATTAAAGGTGCTGCTGTGTTTAATATTACTGGAAACTCTTGTGGAGGTACACGATAATTTATCGGGCCATTTTTTATTCGGCTCCAATGTGTATTATCTCCATCTCCTACACATCCCTAATTTACTCGTCAACCTTTTCCTCTTCTATCTGCTGCTAACGATCAAAAGCCCGTTAAAAAAATACCTGCTGGGCGGCATGCTAAGTTTGTTCCTTTTCTTGTTTTTTATCAGTCATTTTGCTTTTTCATTTACCGATTTACCGGAAAAAGTAAAAGCTTTTGTAAACTTTCCGCCATTTTGGGGAGTTATAGGGGTGTTAACGGAAGCCATTTGTTTTGCATTTGCACTTGTTTATCGCAGCAAACTGGTGCAGGATGAAAAAAATAAATTACAGGCAGGCTATGCAAACAAACTTAAAACAGACCTTGCGCAGCAGGCTCAGGAAATTGAGCAACAGCACCGGTTGCTGGAAGATGAAAAGCTGAAACAAGTTGAAGCCGCTTTTCAGAAAAAAATATCGGAAACGGAAATGACGGCGCTGCGCGCCCAGATGAACCCTCATTTTATTTTTAATTGCCTCAACTCTATCCAATTATATACGCTTGAAAATGATGCCGCCTCGGCTTCGGTTTATCTCACGGGTTTTTCGAGACTGATGAGGCTGGTACTGGACAATTCCATGTCGGAAAAAGTTACCCTGAAAAACGAAATAGAAACGCTGCGCCTTTATATTGAAATGGAAGTGATGCGCTTTAAAGACAAGGTGAGGTACGAAATAACGCTCGATGATAATGTTGACCTGCCATATATTGAAGTGCCGCCCTTACTCTTGCAACCCTATGTAGAGAATGCCATATGGCATGGGCTGATGCATAAGGAAGAAGGCGGGAAAGTAACCATTGCAATATCGCAGCCGCTTAGCCATATACTGCATATTGAAATAACAGACAATGGTGTGGGCCGCACTATGTCTGCATTATACAAAAGTAAATCTATCAACAGGCATAAATCGTTTGGCATAAAAATGACCACAGAACGGCTGCAGGTGATAAACCAGCTGTATGATATGCAAACGAGGATAGACATTACCGACTTACAGGATGACAAGGGAAATGCCAGCGGCACAAAAGTTATTATTGACATACCTATTTAATTTTTGCCATGCTTAAAGCGATTATAATAGACGATGAACCGGATAATGTTAAGCTGCTGGCGCTGCAGCTTAAACTGTATTGCCCCACAGTAGCCGTAGTAGCGGCTTGTACAAAAAGCAGGGAAGGACTTGTAAAGATCAGGGAGCTACAACCAGATATCCTTTTCCTGGATATTGAAATGCCTGTAATGAACGGCTTTGAGCTGCTGGAAGAGGTAAGCGATATCAGGTTCCATGTAATATTCGTAACAGCCTACGATAAGTTTGCAGTGAAAGCATTTAAATACAGTGCGCTGGATTATTTACTGAAACCTGTCGACGCCAATGAACTCAGCATAGCAGTAGCGAAAGCAGGCGATGGGCCGGCCGCAGACGAACGGCAACTAAGCATGTTGAAAAAACAATTACATGCCGGGCCTAAATACCTGCAAGATAAAATTGCATTGCCGTACCAGAATGGGGTGGCTTTTACCGATCTGGATAATATTATATATTGCGAAGCAAGTGATAATTACACCTTATTTCAACTTAAAGATGGCAGCCAGCACATAGCAGCCAAAACCTTAAAAAGCATTCAGGAGATATTGGAGGAACGGAATTTTCTGAGGGTTCACCGGCAGTACCTGGTAAACCTGGAGCATATTGTTAAATATGTAAAAGGAGAATCGGCTCACCTGGTTATGGTTAATCAAAAAAATATTCCTGTATCAAGGAGCCAGAAAGATAAACTGGCAGAGAGATTCGGATGGCTATAGAATAGATTTATCACATATTATAGCTGTGCCTGTTTACATGTCTTGTTGTTAGGTTGCACTTAATCACCTGTCAATAAGTGAGCTTTCGTGGATTTTTTCATATCCGTGGTGTATCTGCTTATTAAAGTTTTTATCGTTTAACCAATTTAACCGGAATCCGTGTAGTTTTTTAACCTCCCGAAACCAGTTTATCTCTCTTTTCCTGCAAGTGCCTTAGTAATATAACCCGCCCTGCTATGATAACCAGTGATCGTGATTATTTTAAGTGTGCCCTCAGCATCCAGGCCATTTTTTCATGTGTTTCCATCAGGCCGGTAATAAAATCACTGGTGCCGGCATCCTTCCATTCTTTTTCATACTTGTCAATATTTTCGCGAAGGTGGATAATAATTGCTTCATGTGATGCCAGCAATGATTTTATAAATCCTTCACTGTCATTTTTTTCCCTTGTTGCTTCAGTGAGATGAGTTAGTTGCAGAAACCCGGCCAGCGTTGCTTCTGCATAATGCCCCAATGTGCGGACCCTCTCGGCAACATCGTCAATAATCGCTTCTATCTGGTGATACTGCTCTTCAAAGAACTTATGCTTTGTAAGAAAATCCGGACCCTCTACGTTCCAATGGGCATTTCTTGTTTGAATGTATAAAACATGCTCATCTGCCAGCAGTTCATTGAGGGAATGAGCTACTTCGGAGAGATTTTTCGGTGCAATTCCAATCGCTGTTTTCATATTTGATTAATTTTTATAATTGAAATAATTGATGAAAGTTACTGATATTTTTTTCTTTGAAGGAAGGCCCGAAGGTCTCCCGGTATTAAGCTGCCCTATCCCATATTTGCATCACATAGCGGCTTATTTTCTTCGCCGTTCAATCATATCTCTTATTCTTGCCGCACTTTCATAATCTTCCTTTACTAAAATATCTTTCAGTAATTCTTCCAGTTCGGATAAAGAATACTCTGCCAGCGAGCCTTTAATAAGGTTGAGCTTTTTTTCGCTTTCTGCAATACCGGCTTCGTCCAGCACAAAGTCGTACACATATATAGGGCAATCGTAGCGTACTCCCAGAGCTATGGCGTCGGAAGGGCGGGCATCTATTTTTATTTCATCCCCGTTTTTATTTTTTATAATCATCCAGGCATGAAAAACGCCATCAATAATATTATGTATGAGTACTTCGCTTACCGAAGCTTCCAGCGCCTGTAATGCATTCTTAAAAAGGTCATGCGTTAATGGCCTGGGCAGACTCATTCGTTCTAAATGTACCGCAATGGCCTGCGATTCGAATGTACCAATGATAATGGGTAACCGCAGTTTAGAAACTACTTCTTCCATTACTAATACAAAGTTACCCGGCGAAGATTCACTGGAAGATAAAGCGATTACCTGTAGTTCTTTTTTTTGCATTGTTATTAAATGATATGCATTGCAACGGGAACAGAAATTGCAACGGTTTTATTTTTTAAGTAATATTATAATGTCTTAATGGAGGCACATGGATTCATTCTGCCAAAATGAACCTGCACAATTCATCCAGGTCATCAAAAGGCGCCACTACATTCCCGTCTGAATACAGTTTATATATACCATTACTTTCAACTTCTATTGAATAACCATTTATCACTTCTACCAATTTATCTTTCACCAGCAGCGCAGGTATCCCATAATACTGCAGGGCATCCGTTAAAATTTCTATAGCTGTCATTTTAGTAAGTAAACATATTTTTATATAGAATAGACAAACCAAACCCGATACACAATAAAGAAGACAATACTATTAAACTTACCTGCAGAGCCTTTGCCTGCAGTACTTTTTTGGAGAAAGGGATGCTGAACATGGCTGCGGCTACCAGCATACCTAATATTGAACCAAGGCCAAAGATCAGCAGGTATAACAAGCCGCTTTGCGGGCTGGCCATCTGAAGCATTACCAACAATACCAATTCGCCGCTTCCTGCCAATCCGTGCACCAGGCCCACACCATAAGAAACGAGGTGCAGTCTTCTTATGCCGGTGTTGGTAACATCCAGCTGCTTTATCCCTGGCATACCAACATGTGTATGTGTAATACCATTGTGGGTGTGCGTGTCCGTGTTCTCTGCAGCCAATATGCTTTTTAATTTAAACATTCTGTAAGTGCCAAGACCAACGAGCATAACGCCTACCCCTGCTTCCAGCAAATGAAAATAATGCTCATCAATATGTACTTTCAGCAGCAACATTATCATTCCAATAAAAAGTATGGTAGAAGTATGCCCCAGCCCCCAGAATAGCCCATCCTTAAGCGACTTGGCGGTGCTGTTGCGCTGAGACACAATGTTACTTACCGCCAGCAGATGGTCGGTCTCAAAAGCATGTGTAAAGCCTGCATAAATAGTAAGCAGCAAGGGGAATGGAAACATTTTTTATAATTTGTAAATAATAATCCGGTGATTGCCCGTATCCGCCACGGCCAGTCTGTCGCCGTCGGCACTTAATCCAAAAGGCCAGTACATTTCATTTTCCAGATTGGTTTTCATGCTCAGGCTGCTTTCTCCGTTAACAGAAAAATGCGGCTGGCCTATTAAAAAATCTGCAGCTACATTATTTGCCGAAGGCATATCATTCCAGATCAATATCCTGCTGTTGCCACTGTCTGCCACTACCAGTTTATTGTTTACAAAACAGCTGTCATAGCACCAGTTAAGCGTATTGGCCCGTGGCGAAAGATTGTATTGATTCTGTCCGTTACTTTCAGCATCCGGCTGTCCGACTATGATGGACGCAGGCTGTGTAAACGCCTGTTGCCAATGATTCCATAACAGCACACGGTAATATTGAGTATCAGCAATACTCATTTGTCCGTCCTTACTTATTTTTACAGTATAGGGCCATATGGCATTAACATTATCATAATCTCTTTCTTCAAAATTCACCTGCCCGATCACTTTATCTGCAGCGGCATAATTTCCGGCAGGAATGGTTTCAAAAAACAGCACCCTCCTGTTACCTGTATCTGCTATCCACAAATGCGCGCCATCACTGCATACTCCGTACGGCCAGTATAAACTGTTTGCACAGGGCGGTTTGCTGATGCCTTTTACGTTGGGCTGGTTGCTTTCAAAATCGGGCTGGCCAATAACTACATCTGCCGGCTGCCCATGTTGCCCCGGCATATTTTTCCAGATCAGTACGCGGTGGTTCCAGGCGTCTGCTACTATCAGCATTTTACCATCCGTCCAGATACCTGACGGGTAAAGGAGGCTGGCTGCATTTACCAACCCGCCATTGTTTCTTTCGGAATGAGTACCATCAGTCTGACCTAAAATAACATCGGCGGGCTGATATTCATCACCTGTTATATTTTGCCAGATAAAAATCCTGTTTTGTGCAGTATCGGCAACAGCCAAAATACTATCCTGTAAACAAACACCCCTGGGAGCCAGCAATGGATTGTCTTTTTCACCTTTAAAAAGAAAACTATTTTTAACAGGGTAACGACCGTTATGCTGTATGATTGGTTCGGTTAACATATTCTTGGCAGTTGCTCCCCCACCAGCATGTTTACAACCCTTGTGCCGCCAATACGGCTGGTTAAAATAACTTGCCTGGGATGGGCCGCTGTTACACTACCAATGCAACTGGCAAACGCGGCATTTTCATCCTGCCTTAACAAGGCCACTACAGCTTCGGCCACCGATGCATCCACTATTGCAATAAAAACACCTTCATTGGCCACATACAGCGGATCAAGCCCGAGCAACTCACAGGCACCTGCAACCTGTTCATCTACCGGAATATTTTTATCTTCAATGTCAATACCCACATTGGCATCCCTTGCAATTTCATTCAACACCGTGGCCACTCCGCCGCGCGTAGGATCTTTTAGTAAATGTATTTTCTCACCGTAATTATCCAGTAATTTTATTACGGTATGATTCAGGTTTACCGTATCGCTGGTAATGTCGGTTTCAAATGTAAGGCCCTCACGGACACTCATGATAGCTATACCGTGAGTAGCAACCTGGTTGCTTAAAATAATTTTATCCCCCGGCTTAATATTCCTGTAACTGATATGGGCATTTTCATGTACCGGCCCCACGCCGGAAGTATTGATAAAGATTTTATCTCCTTTGCCTTTCTCCACTACCTTGGTATCCCCTGTTACTACCTGCACACCGGCCTGCATGCAGGCAGACTTTATACTGGTGAGTATTTCCCAGAAATCTGTCATCGGCAAGCCTTCTTCAATAATAAAAGACAATGAAAGATACTGTGGAATTGCACCGCACATTGCCAGGTCATTCACCGTTCCATTTACAGCAAGCTCGCCAATATTCCCTCCCGGAAAAAAAACAGGCGATATCACAAAGCTATCCGAGCTGAAAGCCATGCGCCCGTTTATATTCAAAATTGCACCATCATGCTTTTCATCCAAAAATTCGTTGCTCAGCAAGTTAAATACTCCACTTGCCAGTAGTTGATTGGTAAGTGTGCCTCCGCTACCATGTCCAAGCGTTATCATGTCAAACTCAAGTTTAGGCATGGGGCAACTTAGTTCCATTTTAATTTTATTCATCTGGTATTTTTATATTCTTCTTTCCTTCTTTACAATTTTATAATCCGCATGATAATATTTTGCTACGCCATTACCCCCATATTGCTGAAATGATAATAGGCTGCACACGCTCCTTCGCTACTCACCATCGGCGCCCCTAATGGGTTGGAGGGTTTACATTTTTTAACAAACTGCGGGCATTCAAAAGGTTTTTTTAATCCACGTAATACCTGCCCTGCAATACACTCCTTACTCTCTTCCGCTTTTTCTATCTGCACATTAAATTTCAGATTGGCATCATAACCTGCAAAAGCATTTTTCAGCTCGTACCCGCTAAAAGGAATTTCTCCAATACCTCTCCACTCCCTGTGAGTTACCCTGAATACTTTGTCTATTACAGCTCTCGCTTCGGGATTGCCCCACTCGTTTACTACCCGGGTGTATTGATTCTCTACTTTGTACTCTCCTCTTTCGAGTTGCTTCAGCAACATCAAAATACCATGCAATAAATCTACCGGCTCAAATCCCGTAACAACAATGGGCAAATGATATTTTTCTACAATAGGATAATATTCACCCAGCCCCATAATAGTGCATACATGGCCGGCAGCAAGAAACCCCTGAACTACATTGCTATCGTCTCCAACAATAGCTTCAATGGCAGGCGGCACCAGCACGTGAGAGGTAAGAATAGAATAATTTTTTAAGCCTTGACGCTGGGCATGCAACACACTCAGTGCATTGGCAGGTGCCGTTGTTTCAAATCCAACGGCAAAAAAAACCACCTCTTTACCAGGGTTTTCTTTTGCCAGCAGCACGGCTTCCAATGGTGAATATAAAATGCGCACATCGGCTCCGGCAGCTTTTGCCTCCAGCAGGCTTTTTTTACTACCCGGAACCCGCAGCATGTCGCCATAAGAACAAAGGATCACTTTTTTTTCCTCTGCGAGGTACACAGCTTTATCTATCAGGTTGAGTGGTGTAACGCAAACCGGGCAGCCGGGTCCATGCACCATCCGCACATTACCGGGAAGGAGGCCGATCAACCCGTTTTTTACAAGACTATGTGTTTGCCCCCCGCATATTTCCATAATCGTCCATGGCCGGGTTACTACTTTATTTATTTCATCCAGGTATTGGCCCACTGTTCCGGCATCCCTATATTCTGACAAGTATTTCATATTCGATACAATAAAGTGTGGTAAAGAATGGGTTAAACGGGCAATCGATTTTCAACATCATAATTCCGGTTGCCTGTCTACCTGCGTATGTTCAATCAGTTCGTCTATTTCTCCGATCTCCTTCAGGTATTCAAATGTTTTGGCAGCTTCGGCCTCATCTACCTTACTAATGGCCACGCCCACATGAACCAGCACATAGTCCCCTACATTTGCCGCAGGAAGCATTTCCAAACTTGCCTGCTTAATGATGCCACCAAAGGATACTTTGGCCATACGCACCAACCCATCATACATTAATTCAATGGACTGAATTTTCCCGGGAATTGCTAAACACATAATTTTTTAATTTAAACCCCGATTACTTAATCATGAAATCAGGCGTTAATTAATGATATAGAATTTTGGGTAGATGCTGAACTAATTACAGCATCTATATTTGCATAACCCGATTGTATGCCATCAATATTACTATCGTAATAAACCATCTGCCCAAAAGAAATATTCTCATCATTTGGTGAAAGGTGTTGATGAAAATACAGTTGATTTGTTTGTCCCAGATGGTGGCACAGTAAATCTACCAGTACCGCATTTTGAAATACGCCTCCGCTGAATGCAATTTTTTGTACCTGTAAATTATGTGCAACTATTTTCACCAGTTGCACCAAAGAGTAATGAAACTTAGCGGCAATAAAATCAGTTGCTTTTCCTTTTTTAATATCAGTCAGAATGCCGTTAAATAAAGTAGCCGTAGGTATTTTATGAAAATGGGCACCTTCCATAAAATAACTTTCGGTAAAAGAATAACCATTGGTGGTGAAGTATTGCTGTGCAGAATTTTCCAGTAGCAGCGCCGCTTCACCTTCATATGATTGCTTATCACAAAGGTTGAGCAATGAAGCCACTGCATCAAAAATCCTTCCTACGGCACTGCTATAAATATTGCTTTCCCGGGTTACTAGCTTTTGGTACAACTGCCATTCGGTATCCGTAAATTTTGATTGCAATCCATTATCGGTTATCCAAACATCATTACAAACCGACAATGCAGACAACCTCGGTTCTTTCGCCATTTTATCGGCAAGTATATGGGGGAAATAATCAAAATGATAACGGCGGTTGAGGGTATTATTTTCATACACAAAGAATTCACCGCCCCAGATATTTCCATCATCTCCTAATCCCGTTCCATCCCATATTACACAAAGCACGGCCTGCCCGCTTTTTACTAAATTATTTTCGGCCAACACTGCTGCGGCATGCGCTTTATGATGCTGCACTTTTACAACCGGGCAAGTATATTTTTGGGCGGCAGTAATTGCAAAATCCGAAGAAAAGTACTGCGGGTGCTTATCCGCTAACACAAGTTGAGGTTGTTGACCAAACATATAAACAAAATGATTTACCATTTCCTGGTAACTCTTTTGTGCGGTGTAAGTTTCTGTATTACCCAGATATTGACTTATAAAAGTATTGCCATTGATAACATATGTAAAACTGCTTTTTACGAGTGCCCCTGTAGCCAGCATGGTGGTGGCGCATTGAGGAACATAATCCAAAAAAGTCGGCGCCATCCCCCTGGATCGCCGGAGTATGACCCGCTGCTTGTATAAAGGCGAAAACGTTATTACGCTGTCGTCTTGTGGTGCAAGTATCTGCCGGTTGTTGGTTACAATAAAATCTGCCATACCGGCAAGTTGTTCCACTGCTTCTACATCATTGTAAATAATTGAACTACCTGAAACATTGGCGCTCGTGGCAACCAGGGGTTTATTAAATCTATCTGCAATCAACTGAAATAATGGTGCATAGGGAAGCATGATCCCCAGTTGTGACAGGCCCGGCGCTATTTCATTTACAGCAATATTATATTGCAGCTTTTTTTGGGGTTGTAGTAAAACAATGGGGGCAATAGTACTTTGCAGCGCCTCCATCTCATTGAAAGATAAATGAAAATCTTTTTCAATAGCGGCCGATGAAGGATACAATAATGCAAAAGGCTTAAGTGGACGGTGTTTCCTTTTTCGTAATTCGTTTACCACTTTTTTGTCCGTTGCATCGCATAATAATAAATAACCACCGATGCCTTTTACCGCCACTATTTTTTGACCGGATAATGCAATGATGATCTCTTCAATAATAGTTTTATAGTCATTATGCAATCGTTTACCTGTGTGGGAAAACATCTGCATCATAATGCCACAAGTTGCACAGGAATTAGTTTGTGCATAATGCCTTCTGTTAAAAGGATCGTTATACTCCTCCATGCAACTGCTGCACATTAAAAATTTGTTCATAGAAGTGCTGCACCGGTCGTATGGCAATGCTCCGATAATAGAATATCTGGGGCCACAGTTGGTACAGCTTATAAAAGGATATTGATAATGGCGGCAGAAAGGTTCATACAATTCCCTTCTGCAATCAGGGCACAGCGCAAAATCCGGCGTAAGCATAAGATTTACGGAAGCGCCTGCTTCAATTTGCCTGATCTGGAATGACGTATATTGCTGATAAGGATGCAGCTGTTTTGAATGATGAATAATTTTAGATAATGGAGGAGCCGATTGAATTAATTTCCGGTAAAATTCGCCAGCAGTTTTTTCATCAGCGTTAATCCGGATGTCTACACCATCGTTGCTATTGCTTACCCACCCATTTAATTGCATTTGCGTGGCCAGTTGATATACAAAAGGCCGGAAACCTACTCCCTGTACCAGGCCCCTGAGATAAATGTGATATGTGGCAATCGATTCGATATTTTTTAGTTTTATTGAAAAAACATAAACACTCACGACAGAAAAAATCACGCTACCGCCAATGCTTCTTTTTTATCTTTTACTTTTTGTAATATCCAGTTGCACCATTGATCAATTCCATCGCCATTGGTGCTGGAGACGCTCATTACTTCAAGATCAGGATTAACATCCCTTGCATCTTTAGTAACAGCCTCTACAGAAAAAGGAACATAAGGCAACAGGTCGGACTTACTTACAACCATTAATTCGCTGGTTAAAAACATCCGGGGATATTTTTTGGGTTTATCATCTCCCTCCGTACTGGCAATAAGTGTTACCCTGAAATCTTCTCCCAGGTCGAATGCAGCCGGGCATACAAGGTTGCCCACGTTTTCGATAAACAATACATCCACTCCCTGCAGATCAATGTGGTCTAATGCCTGCAACACCATCTGGGCCTCAATATGACACATGCCACCGGTAACAATCTGAAGCGCATTGATGCCTACTTCCCTCATGCGGATAGCATCCCTTTCTGTTTCAGGGTCACCCACCAGCACTGCCATATTTATTTTACCGGCAAGCCGCTTCCCGGTTTCCTGCATCAATGTGGTTTTGCCGCTACCGGGCGACGAACAGATATTGATGACCAATATTTCCGGTAACCGCTCCCTGATGGCCCTGGCTACAAAATCATTTGCCTTTAACAGATTAAGCGTGGTATTCTCGCACTGTATAGAGCCTACAGCAGCTCTGTTACTTTTGGGCTTTAAATTACTCATAGAAAAAAATTAATATTCTAAACATCTTCAAATTCTATTTTGCTGATCATCAGTTCTTCTCCCTGGATGATGTTGTTGCTGGGCTTGCCACAGGTACAAACAAAAGTATAATTATGCACGGTGGTTATTTTATTACAATCTCTATCTGTACATTGTATCAAAATGGGTAATACGTCTACATGAAGGCTGGTATTGCTGTACCTGGGCTCATCTTCCAGCACTGCTGCGAAGGCATTTTGCATAAGAACGGGCTGAATGTTGGACAATAACCCTACCGTAAGAAAGATTCCCCGAACCTGTTCAATTTTTTCGGGAAACTCGTCTTCAATTGTTCTGAATATATTTCTAACTAATGAAATCTCATGCATAATCTGTACACTGAAATTACAGTATGTTATGCTGATTAAGCCACAAAAGAAAATACTTAGAAAATATTTTCTAATTTTGTATACCGTGGATGGTTACCGGTACTGTAGTTTCTGCAGGATTAAAATTTTCTTTTAATTTTTTGAGCGCCTCTATGTGCCCATATGCTTCTGATTTAAGATTTTCATCAGTGGTAAGAAGTGATAATTCATGGGCGATCGACCACATTTCATTGTAGCGTTCTTCATTAAAGCCTTCTGTTGGATTGCCTGCTTCCCAGCTTGCTTCCAGGTAATTATACAAAGTATTGCATCGTTCAATAGGATAATGTGCAGCTGTACGTATATCAAGCGCCTCCCTGTACCAGGCAAGGGCCTTATCAAAATTATCTGAATGTACCGCCGCAGGATACTTGGTATACGCGTTGCCAAAGTGGTGACAGATCATTGCAAATTCATAGGGATAATCCACTTTATTGTAAAAGTTAAGTGCCTCGGTAAAAGAAGAAACGGATACAGCGGCCCATACGGCTTTCTTTTTTACCTCATCCTGTATCTCCGCATAAATTATTCCCAGGTGGTGATGAATGTCCGCAAATACATCCGGGGCAACGGCTCTGTCAAAAATCTTCAGTGCTTCCTGCAATGCCTGCAAAGCTGTTCTATAAAATTGCGGTTGCCCGTTTTGTGCCCAGGTATACAGCAACATACCTTTTCGCAGTTGCGCCGAACCCCATAATTCAGTGAGGCTTTCTTTTTGCAACATGCCGATTGCCTTATTAATGTACCCCAATGACTCGGTAAAACTATTACTGATGTTAGCCACGTGAGAAGCATCAATGAGCAACAATGCCGCTTCTGCATTACGGTTATCAGCCTCGTAACTCTGCAGGCATTCCCACAAGATATCCTTCAGCTTGCTTAGCAAAGACTGATCATATGGCACGGTAAGCTGCTTAAGCCATACGTTGCATAATACCGATTTTAAGCCGATACACGCAATCGGTGAAATATTTGTTGCCAGGTATTTTTCAAGGACCAATTCTGCCTGGCTAAGATCACCGGCATCGCATAAAAATGTTGCAAAATGCCTGGCAGTAAATGCGTGCCGTTCTGCCGTGCCTGCACTTTCCAGTGCCTTATAAAATACGCTTTCGATAGCAGGGAGCGCAATTTCCCTCCGCCATGTACCATATTGATAACTAATGGCACTATTGTGAAGGTTTGTGAAATCTACGGCTTCGTTATCAAAAATCACCTCATCCATTTCCACATTATTAATGAGCCTGTTGATGATGTCTACAGGTTTCAGAATGCCGGGAAAGCCGGCCAGGTAAAAGTATGATTTTTCAAAATTGGCAAGCCTGCAAAAAACCAGGCCCAGTAAAACAGCCGTATCAAAATTGATAACCGGGGGAAATAAAACCGGGGGCATTAAATTGTACCAATCCGGAGATACGCTTATCCCATTATCATCTACAATAATATCGGCAGTCACTGTACATAGCTGTGCTGCATCGAACGCATTAATATTTATCAGTTCATGCAACCTTTCTTCTGTTGCTATAACATTCTTTACTTTTTCCTCCCATTCAGTTGAAGCAAATATTGAAATCATTTTCGTTAATTTTTACAGTTCCCCGTTCATCTTTTTGCATGGTACGTTTAAAAAAATCAGCATGGATCATCGCTTTTCTTTCGCTGTCGTAATGATCAATAGGTCTTTTTATAAACCGATATGGATTTTCAGCCCATATCAACAGTATGGCCACATGCCATCGGCCTTTTTTATAGGTCACCTGTTGCCGTACTTCGCTATTCATCAGCCAGCCGGCTTCTCTTAAAAAACGCAATTCGTTTTCTCCTCCAGGATATTCTGTATAAACGATATTATAAAGGCCAGGAAACATTTTTTAAGATTCGGTTATTTAGAAATAAATGATTATTATTTTCATAGTACTGTCGGCCTGAAAAGTGAGTACCCTGTCCGTTGGTTCGATATCGTTGTCGATCATTATTTCCTGGATGCTAACGGACCTGTCGCCGTGACTATTTTTCTGTTTGAGCATAACCATCGAAGTTTTATGAAGGCTTTTAAAAAGCTCATCATTCGGAGCTGCCAGCAGTATTGTTTTTCGCTGGCTATAATACACAAGGTTTACATGACTATTATCAGCAAAAAAATCATGTGCAATCGCTGCCTCTATTAATAAGTGGCCACTGGCCAGATGTATTCCCTGCATACTTATTTTATTTAACCACACTTAATTCATCCGTTATCAGTTCAATCACTTTATCACCTGCCTGTTTAACAGTTTCTGTGAGATTCATTTCAAGTTTTGTGTCATCTATTGCGATCAGGTATACCTGGATATCGTTAGGATACTCTTCCTGTAATATTTTTTTTGCATAAGACAGTGCCTGGTCCCATTTAAGGCTGTGCAAAAAAACCATGGGGTCGTCTATAGGAGCACTCAGCACTTCTTCTGCAGGCACTTTATACAATGTTCCGGCAGGTTCATTCGTATTTACAACTGCATCTACCAATATAATTTTTTGATGCCCCTTTAATTTAAATAACACTTCAAAAGCTCCGGTTCCCATATCAAACACATCGATGTGTTCATTATCTGAAAATAATTCCTGCAATTTTTCTATCACATAGATCCCAATAGCATCGTCACTTCTGCAGGGATTTCCAAAACCCATTATGGCTATTTTATTCATCACATCAATTTAGTTCTATTATTTTGTTACCGTAAATGAAACTTGAGGAAGATTTTATTTATTTAAACAAAATACCCGTAATAAATACTACGGGCATTTGTCAGAATTATTAAAAGCTTTTATAATTTAAACCTGGAAAGTTCTTTTCCTGTTTTATTATCATGGGCATGTACGGTGCATACCAGGCAGCTATCAAAAGAACGGGCAACCATACCCACTTCTACCGGGTCGTTGCTGTCTTCAATTTCTGTGCCTTCCAATGCAGCTTCTATAGGCCCGGATTTTCCTGCATCGTCATTGGGGCCAACGTTCCAGGTGGTGGGTGCCATTACCTGGTAATTTTTTATCACCCCATCCTTTATGTCAATCCAGTGAGCCAATGCACCACGGGCCGCTTCTGTGGCGCCAAAGCCTTGACCATCTTTTTCTTCAGGCTTAATATAGAATTCTCCATCAAGGTCCACCTGGCTCAACCATTCGTTAATATATTCATACAAACGTGGAGCTTCGTGCACCCTTGCCAGCGCACGGGTAAATACGTTGGCGCCTTTTTTCTTTATAATATCTCCAAATAAAGGGTCCCTGTTTTGATGATCCAGGTTATTGGGATTTGCAGCCATAATTACCCTCGATAACGGGCCGGCTTCGGCCGCAAAATCAGTATAACGCGGAGCTTTTGACCAGCTATATTTTTCATTAAAATTACTATTGCCTAAATTTTGCGACTGAACGGGGGTAGGCAGCGGTTCGTCCCACGGATGGGCGGCAGGCTGATCTGTAAACCAGGTATGCTTTACATGTTCTTTAATATCGAGATGATTAAATTCATGATAATTGGCGCCATCATAGAAACCACTTGCACTGATCAGCGCCTGGTTGCGGCTATCAATAGTGGGATGGTTCCAGCGGTCTTTATGAAGGTAAGTTCCAAAAGCAATAAATTTACCGACCCCTTCACCAAATTTGTCCAATCCAAATTCCAGTCCTGCCCTGATGAATAACCCAAGGTCACTGTTGCGTTGCGATTCATTTTCTTCCACCCATACCATTAGTTCATCCCAGGATCTTATTTGTAAATACCTTTCAATGCTGCATCCCAGCCAGATGGGTTCGAGCCAGTCGTTTCTGAATTGGTTCATAATAGCATGTGCCCTGGTTACATCTTTTAAAGTAGGTGCACACATTACACCGCCCGGAACCATGTAGCTGCTATGGGGCCACTGGCCGCCAAATAAAGCATATACTTCCACGGGCCTTCCACTGGCGGTAACACCCTTCTGAAAACTGGTACCTACGTAGGCGGCAAATCTTTTTACTACTTCATTGTATAAGGGTTTGTTGGCAAATTTTTTATTGGCCATATCAGTGGCAAATATGGCATAGAACCAACGGGGAATACTTTGGATCGTTTCTGTGGCCTGCCCGATTGCTCTAAGCAGCAGCGCGTTGGGCGAAAGCGTTGTTTTCCATGCCGTGTCCAGGGCAGAGGATGCACAATATAAATGAGAACCCCCACATATACCACAAATACGGGGCGTTACAATCAATCCGCTTTGAGGGTCTTTTCCCTCCATTATTTTTTCAAACCCCCTGAACATGGAAGCTTGTGTATGCGCCCTCGTTACCACTCCGTTTTCCATGTATACTTTTACATCCAGGTCTCCCTCTACTCTGCCTACCGGCGAAATATTAAGTTCTTTTACTGTTGTTGACATGTGCTGAATATGTTTAAATTGTTTATTTAGATGTTTCGAAATGTTCCTGATCTATACCAAACACTTTTTCCACACTTCCCAACACTTTTTCTACGCCGGCCCGTGTGTAGTAGCCTAATTTAGATACGCCTGTTGGTACATCCTTTGGCAGGAAGCCCAGGTATTTCATCGTTTTAAAAACACTGCCTTTTGCCAGGTCGTGGTGAGGGAAACCAGGTTCTGTGCAACCGAGACATGGATGATTTGCCCTGGTTTTACTTGAAGTACGGTTCCATAAAATACGGTTACAACTTGCCCTGGTCATAGGGCCACGGCAACCTACTTCGTAAAATAAGCAACCGCCCCTTTTTCCAAATCCACCGTCAATTTTTTGAGCAAAACTGATTGCATTCGGACAGCCGGTTTGTACAAAATCGGTGAAGAAAGTTTTGGGCCGGTGAAAATCATCTATCAATACATCTTTGATACGGCCGGTAGAAATGGCTACCAGTATTTGTGTTATCCAGTCCGGATGTGCAGGGCAACCCGGGATGTTGATAACAGGCAGGCCACCTTTTGAAATATAATTTTTACCCAGGAAACCGCCTTTTTCTTTTTTCAAAAACTGCATCCCGGTACTCTCGCTTGGATTGGGGGCCACGGCAGTGATACCTCCCCAGGTGGCACAATCGCCAATAGCTACAACATATCCTGCAACTGCAGCTAACTCTTTTACCCAATCTTTCATGGGGCGCTCACAAAAGTAGTTCATAGTGCCGGTTCCGTTTGGACCTTCAATGATAGAACCTTCATAAACAAGAATGTCCATCTGCACTTTACCAGCAATAATATCATTTAACAGATGCTCAACCTGCACGCCAATTTCAAGCCCAAGGGAAGGGTGCCATAAAATATTGACGCCAAAGTCTACAATGAGTTCTACTACAGTTGGTTCCTGCGCATTTAAGAAAGACATAGTGTTGCCGCTACAGGCACCACCTTGTAACCATAATACATTAGCCATTTGCAATCGTTTTTGGAGATGATAGGTTATTTTTGAACTGTAATTTAGAAAATATTTTCTAAACTTAGAAAATATTTTCTAAATAAACTCCGGAGAGAATACTTTTATGGAAAAAAGCAAAAAAATCAACTGATCTCCGGCACAATGATTTCGTTAAATTCTTTTAAACCCTTACTGGTAAAGTGTGGTAATAATAAATTCCATAGTGCTTTTTTAAACTGGTCTTCTTTTACCAGCTTGCCTCTCAGCATTTGCTGAGGTATCCAGTATGTTATGGTGAGCAGCAAAGACTGCGCTAAAAATTCATGTGTGCCTTTAAAAATTTCTGGCTGAATCAATCCTTTTCTTACATTAAATTCGATGCGCTTTTTTAGCTGTATTAATAACTTGTTGTTGATATTTTCCCATTCTGCCTTTATTGGCGGATAAGTTCTTTCAATTTCCCAAAGGTTGTTAAGGAAATAATTTTTGTTTTTAAAAAAGATAAACAGATTGCTGAACTGGGTATCAAAATCACTTAAGTTGTCTTGCTGCATATAGGTACCAAGCACCCTGCTCAGGTCATCCAGCAGATCGTCGTAAACTGCATTTACTATGGCCTCCTTGTTTTTAAAATGATAGGCAAGGTTACCCACACTTATGTTAGCTTCGTCTGCAATCTGCTGCAGGCGTACATTGGCTATGCCATATTCATAGAACAGTTTTTCTGCAATATTTAATATTTTTTCTTTAGTATCCACGCGATTAGTTAAACGTAATATTTGCATTTTCCTGGTGAACAGTCAATGTTCCTCTCTGATCTTTAGCAGCAACCCGCCTCATATATTGTGCTGTGAAGGTGGCCTTTTTAAAACAAGAAAATTTAGTGATGTTTCTTTTTATAAATTTAAAAGGATACAGGTGGTGAGCAAATACCAAAGAAATTTCCCAGCATCCTTTACGTTTTTCAACATTTTCAATTACCGCAGTATTTTGTAACCAGTAATCATCCTTTATAAAATCTATGTCTATTGCACAACCGGGCTTATTGCAGGTGTAAAACACATTGATACTATCAAGCATCACAGAATAAGCCATTTCATCCAGTTGTATTTTTGCCGCCATACCCCACTATTTAAAACTAAAAATACAAATATTGTTTGTACTTGGCACAAATCAATCATCCCCCAGCATACATTTGCTCATATTCCCGCCACCCCATATCGGTAAACCAGGGCTGTAACAAACTCCATATAGATCGAATAAAATCTGCCTGCGCCAGATTATCCAGCCCCATTACCTTTCTATTGTACATCCAGGAGTCTACACAGGTATGAAATAACCATGCCGTGGATACAACCTGGTTTGCAACAAGAGGCTTTTGAAAAGAGCCACGGGAAATATTAAATTGCAACATAAACTCTACCTGCTGCAATTTCCATTCAATGTGTTGTGCATGTTTTTGTTGTATACCGGAATAAGCCCTTGTAATTTCCAGTGTATCAAGGTAAAAAAAAAGATACTTTTTCTGAAGCTGAAAAAGGCTTATAAGCTGCCGCTGAATATCTTCAAATAAGGGCACTACCCTGAATTCCACCAGCAATACCTCCTGCTCCTTTTTTAGCGCCTCATAAAGGGTATCCACAATGGTATCTTTATTTTTAAAGTGATAAGCCAGGTGTCCCACACTCACAAAAGCTGCATCAGCAATATTTTGCAAGCGCACATTTACGAAACCATTTTGATTAAACTGTTTCAAAGCGTGTTCTAAAATATATTGTTTTGTAGGCTTCATCACTCAAAAATAATGAAGTTGAGTATTTACATTCAATTAAAAATACTCAGAGGCACGCCAGTTGACTATCAAGGGGCAAAAGATTCCTGTCGGGAACACTTACCGGGAGTCTGTTAGAGCGAGGTTAGGTTGGAAGTAAGCCGGAATCCAGGTGCCATATTTACTTCAGGTACCTGAAGTTCTTTTTAAAGTTATTCAAGCATCTTTCGCAATGCGTTAATATCAAAATGCTGCTCCCAATTGTTGAACAGCCTTGAAGAGTAACCATAATCTTTAGTGATCTCATATCGAAACTGTACTTCCATAAACAAAGGTTTTGCAGACTGGCCGTTATTGGATACAAAATAAGCCGGGTTTAAAACATACAGCGCACATTTATATTCTCCTTCCTGATCATAAAACCTACCCAAAGCATCCAGGATTTTATTTGCATCTTTTAGCAATTTATCCTGGTCCACCACTGCCGGTTTCTCTAACCATTCTGGTTTTTGTTTGGCAAGCAAATCATTCACTTTTGCTTTTTTTGCTTCATATATCTTAGGGTAAGCCAATTTATCTGCTTCCAAAGCGGCCAGATTTCTTTTTGCATAGTCAGCCGTATTATTTCCGATTGATTTAATTCTTTCTGCATTGTCATATTCAAAATTGGCTTTTTCTATTTCAAAATATTCCAGCATATCCAGTAGGTATTGTTTGCGGCTAACGGGAATCAGTAAAGGTACTCCCGGCTTGGTAAGGAAATAACGTCGGTCTACCCATTGATACGAATTAGGTCCGTGATTATCATACCTGCCGCCCATTTCCCAATGCTCAACATACCCGTTGCCATTGTTGAGTTTTAAAAAATCACCATGAAAATCTTTATAGTTATCAGAGCGGGCAACCATTAGCGTTGCTTCTGAAATATATTGCGATATACGGCTGGGATTATTGCTTTTGTCTTTTTCAAAATTAGGTCCCATTTTCGCTTCTACAGGAATTTGGTAAAGCGGATTTCCATTTTTCACATTAAACTCACCCGTACCTACAGCATGTACACCCCCGGGCATTATAGATGGATTGAAATCAACCCTAAAAGTCGTTCTGTATTCATCTACTATTTTACTGGCGTTTTGGGAAACATTGCAAGCAAAAGCATACACGCTCATGCTGTACCCATAGTTGGCATAAACATTTTTGCTGTAACTGCTGCTGCCTTGCCTGTTAAAACTTACCCTGGCAACACATCCTGTCAATTTAAAATCTTTGCGGCTTGCTTCTTCCAGTTTTTCTACAGCGATGAGGTTTTTCATCATCGCCGCTTTTTCGGCCGGTGTACCTTTTAATGCAAATCCATATTTTGTATTATTATGGTCCGTATAAATACCGGGCATTGCGTCAACTTCCACACGTGAACCACAAGGCGTTAACGGGTCGGTTATTTTTTTTATTCCTTGCGCAAAGCCTGCAATGCTCCCAAGCACTATTACTGAAAAGATTAAAAACTGTTTCATGATTTATCAGTTTACTTTTTTAAAATTTATTTAAAAATTCCTGTCCCATTCACTGAACCTGCGCCGCTATTAAGGCTCATTCTTCCTTCCATACCGGCACTTGCACCAACACCGCCTACACCTGCAGTTGCGTCTGCACCAGCTACAACCACCACATCGGTTATGCCAGTTCTGTCAATTTCAATATCTGCACCCACATCTGCATTTACACTTACCTGTATAAAAGCCATTAGTAGGAAAAGCCTTTTTCATTATTACTGAATTTTTAGGTAAAAAATCCTGTGATCGGTTATTTGTAGATAATATCAGTTACGTTGTTATGATAATTTGTACTTGATGACAAATTGGTCCTGGTTCCGTTTTTCCAGTAGCAGGGATTGTTCGCAGAAGTTACTCCGCCTGCGTACACATCATTGTTGTAAAGAGATATAGAATTGGCAGAGAAGCCCCCATTTAAATTAGTGATCGCACCGTTTTTCCAGTAAGCAGCTTCGTAGGCATTATTAAATCCTGCAACATATACATCCGTTCCGGAAAGCAATACTTTGTTTGCACCATAGCCTGCAGTTAGATCTGTCATTGTTCCGTTTTTCCAATACCATCCTCTTTCGCTGCTTGCATTAAAGGTGCCTGCTATATGCACATCGGTACCTGAAACAAGAATTGAATTGGCCACGCCGCCAGTCAAAATTGTTGTAACGGTTCCACCATTCCAATATTTGGCCTCGTTAATAGTTCCTGAAATATCTTTTCTTTCGTAACCTGCTACACGAACAATATTATTTGAAACCTGGATGGATTTTCCTTCCGCATCTTTTGTGCCGTCAGTAAGCGAAACTGCTGTTCCGTTTTTCCAGTATTTGGCTACTCTTTTACCTGCTGAATTTGTTTCATAACCTGTAACATACACATCAGTGCCGTCTACAAAAACAGCATTAGCTGCTGCGTATGTTGTTCCATCTGTATAAGTAAGATAATTAACTGCTCCGTTTTTCCAGTAAAGAGCTCTCCAGGTAGATGATTTAACAGTTCCGGCCACATACACATCGCCAGCATCTGTTACATACATACCCTGCCCGATTGATTCTATAGCATCTCCTAAAAATGATTCATTACCATCTATCCAGATAGTGGCACGTTGAAAAACATCATTGGCACTCCATAGTGTGCCGCAAGCATATAATTTAGGAGATGATGTAGTGAAACTAATATCATTGCCGTAAGCTGTACCGGTACTGCTGGTAGCATAGGCACGGACATGATAAGTGGTATTAGCCAGTAAACCTGTAATAGAAGATGTAAACGTACCGGCACCTGAACCATCGCTTGTTTTAGTAATCAAATCAATAGTAGGATTGGCATTGATGCTCCAAACGACACCTCTTGCAGTTACAGTGGCAGAACCTGCTGAACTTATATTTCCGCCACTTACTGCCTCGGTTGAAGTAATAGCTGAAACCGTGTTAGTTGTAAGAGAAGGCAACGCATTGCTTATATCGCTGTCTTTCTTGCTACAGCTAATTAAAAACAATAGTGTTACTAAAGAAAATAATAGTGGTTTCATCGTATAAAATTTTTATGCTATAAAAGTAGATTGTTGTGTAAGACCGGGCAATCGTTAAAAAAGATGATTTTTAAGAAAAAGCTCAAAGAAAAAAGGCACGAAGTTTTATTAAATAAAACTTCGTGCCTTGGGTCAAATCAATTATTAAATTATTGCTTTACAAATGGCAGGATTTCCATAGTGCCGTTTTTCTTTTGTATCCTCATAAAATAATTGCCATTAGTCAGCTTGCTTACATTGTAATGCAGGGTTGCACTTGCTTTTGCCTGCATTACAATTTTTCCGTCAGCAGCAATGATCTGAAGCGCATCTATATCTGAAGCCTTTATGTTTTTAAGTACTATGCTATTTGTTGTTGGATTAGGAAAAAGTAAAACAGCATTGTTTATCTTCATATCCATATTTACAAACACAATGCTGCTGTATTTAAAAGCTCCATTATTATCTACCTGTCGCAGCCTGTAATATAGTTTGCCCTGGCCCGGCAACAGGTGCAGGTATTTGTACAAATGCTCCCCTCCTGTGTTGAAGGCTTTTTGTTCTGTTATTTTGTCAAACAATATGCCGTCCCTGCTAAATTCAATATCAAAATGCGAAGTATTGATTTCATTTGCTGTTTGCCAGTTTAGTAATACATCATTGCCGCTTGCTGCGGCTGTGAATGAAATAAAGTTAAGCGGAAGTGTACCTGCTGCGCCAAGTTTTACTATCCAAATATCACTGCTGCCTCCATGATTGCCGCTAACCTCGCCATCTGTTGAGGTGGAATAACCTGCTACAATATACCCGCCATCAGTGGTCTGGTGTATGGCATTGGCAATATCAATCCCTGAGCCACCCATTGATTTTTGCCATACAATGTTACCGGAACTGTTTAGTTTTACTACCCAATAGTCTACTACACCATAATTGCTGGTAACATCTCCATCCGTTGAACTGGTATAACCCGCTACAATATATCCCCCATCGCTGGTTTGTTGTATAGCATTCGCAACATCAGTGCCCGTACCGCCCAGCGCTTTTTGCCATACGATATTGCCCGAACCATCCAATTTTACGGTCCAGGCATCAATACCATGACTGCCGGAGACATCGCCATCCATAGATTTAGCAACACCTGCCACAACATACCCGCCATCGGCGGTTGGTTGTATAGAATAGGCATTATCATCATCCGAACCGCCCAGGGATTTTTGCCATACAATATTGCCCGAACCACCCAGTTTTACTACCCAGTAATCATAACCGTTATGATTTCCGGATACATCGCCGGTTTTTGAATAAGAAGAACCGGCCACAATATACCCGCCATCACTGGTTTGTTGTACGCATGAGGAATAATCCGCACCCGGGCCGCCCAGGGATTTTTGCCATATGATATTGCCCGAACCATCTAATCTTACCACCCAATAATCCATATCAACGCCAGTGCCATGATTGCCGGTAACATCGCCATTCAGGGATGTGGAAACGCCCGCTACAATATATCCGCCATCACTGGTTTGTTGTATATACTTAGCATCATCAGTGCCCGAACCACCCAGCGTTTTTTGCCATACTATGTTACCCGAAGCATCTAATTTCACCACCCAATAATCATCATTGCCATGATTGCCGCTTACATCGCCATCGTTAGAAGTAGTGGAGCCTGCTACAATGTAGCCGCCATCACCGGTTTGCTGAATGGCATAAGGAATATCCTGCCCCGAACCGCCTAAAGATTTTTGCCATGATATATTACCGGCCACATCCGTTTTGACAACCCAATAATCTAACCCGCCGTGATTGCCGGCAACATCACCATCATTTGAATCTGAATACCCCGCCGTAATATAGCCACCATCAGTGGTTGGCCACACAGAAAAGGTATTATCAACACCAGTGCCACCAAGTGTTTTTTGCCATTGAATAGAGGGCGCCTGGGCAAAAGCGGTATCAGTCGCTAACAATACAAGTATAAAAAACACATTTCTCATTACCCTTTAATTTTAGTTTGTAAAAATAATTTGCACAACAAGAAGGGGTAATCGTTAAAAAAGATGATTTTTTGAATGGATGAATAAAAAATCATTAAAAAAGATGAGCAGGAAATTTTATATTCAATGCAACTTTATGACCTCCTCCCAAAAAACCGGGCCGATATAAATTAGAGAAACGGGCGATTATTCATAGCTTAAACAATGAAAAATTGCTCATGAAAAAGACAAAATTTACCGAACAGCAGATTGCCTTTTCCTTAAAGCAGGCAGAGACAGGAACGGCCGTGCAGGAGGTATGCCGCAAGATCGGCATCAGCGGGGCTACATTTTACAACTGGAAAAGAAGTATGGTGGTTTGTAAGCGAACTACGGCGCTTAAAGCAACTTGAAGAAGAAAATTCAAAGCTTAAGCAGATCGTGGCCGACTTTAGCCCGGGCAAACAAATGAAACAGGCGATATAGAAAAGAAACGGGAGATAATTAGTTCGATATACCCTGAAAAAATGACTTTTGACGGATTTTCAGTTCGAACTAATCGTATCAATGAAGTGGTAAGGCTAATATACAGTATGGACGTGGGTTCCAGCGAAAATAAAAACAGGACAAGTGGAAATAATTCCAGCTTGTCCTGTGAAGTCGTCCTCCCTGTACAATTTTCGAACTTATTTATAATGGACCTAAAGCGATTGGCAAGCATTGTTGCTTAACAATCAACGCTTTAGGTCTCTTTTATTTTATACCCAACACTTGAATAAAAATGGCAACAATGAAACCTGATAAAAATTACTTGGAATTTATCCGCTCTTTGAAGCAGGAGATTATTAATAGTCGTTACCAGGCGGCCCGGCTCGCAAACCGTGAACAATTGCTTTTATACTTCAAAACTGGCAGGATGCTTTCTGAGAAGGTTAAAGCCCAAGAATGGGGTACTAAGGTGCTGGAACAAATTGCAGCGGATTTACAAAGTAACCTGCCAGGTTTGAAGGGGTTCTCCTTTACAAACCTTAAGAAAATGAGGCAGTTTTATGAAGCTTATTCAAATTTCCCATTTGGGCCGTCACTGACGGCCCAAATGGGAAATCATGATTTAGAGGCAGGGCATGAGGAAGTCAATCCAATTAGGCCGTTGGCAACGACCCAATTGGAGGCATTTTACAGCATCAGTTTTACACATCATATCCTACTACTAAATCGTTGTAAAGAAACAGAAGAAAGGATCTTTTATATTGAAAATTCAGCAACTCAGTTTTGGTCAGTTAGTGTTATGGAACATCAGATTGACGCTGACCTGTTTCTAAAGCAGGGCAAGCTTCCCAATAATTTTCAATCAACCATACATGAATCATTGAAACCTTCCGCTTTAAAGGTATTTAAGGACGAATATTTACTCGATTTTATAGCTGGTGGTGAACTGGATGACGAAAGGCACATTGAACAGATGGTGGTCTTAAACATCAGGAACTTTATCCTGCAGATGGGTAAAGGTTTTTGTTTTATAGGCAACCAATATCGTATTGAGGTTGATGGAGATGAATTTTTTATTGACCTCCTGTTTTTTAACCGCCATTTACACTGCTTGGTTGCTTTTGAGTTGAAGAAAGGAAAATTTAAACCTGCAGATGCCGGGCAGCTTAATTTTTACCTAAATGTATTGGATGAAAAAGTAAAATTGAAACAGGAAAATTCTAGCATTGGCATAGTACTATGCAAAGAGAAAAATAACACTGTAGTTGAGTTTGCTATTAAGAGTTTTGATAAAGCCATGGGTGTAGCTACTTATAAAACATCTAAACAAACACCGGTGCAAATGAAAGGCATATTACCGGATGCTGATGAATTAGGGAAGTTACTTGAATAGAAATAATCACGCAGATTTAGTTATTTTATGTTGAGAGCGTATAACTTTCCATTCACCAATCACAATTTCTGCTTCAAAAGCCGTAAATATATTCTTTGGTTTTTCATTGACCGTAATGAGAGGCATCAATCCAGCAATGCCTTGACTTAGGTTATTAATAGATTTCGCCTTTTGTATAAACGTAGTCATATCTGTGATAGGTATATCTATTTCATCAGATACTGGTACCGGCATAGGTTTATGCGTAATTAGTAACCCATGTATTGCAAAGCCCTCAATATTGGCTAATCCGATCTTTTTTATTTTCTTGAGTACTTCAACATAATTTTGAACTTGTATAGTGCCTTTTTTTAGCTCATTCATCTTATATTCAACCTCGGAAGCAGTGATTGGCCCTATAAAATGTTTGTAATCTATCACACAAACACATTTCTCAACAGTATCGATAAGAATAAGATCAGGATGAATTTGTTTCCCATCGAATTTGATTTCCTTCTCCAAAAAAGATATACAGTTGCTAACATTTCTTACTGAAGAGTATAATTCATTCAGGTTAAATTTCTCAATAAGGTTTATGAGTTTATCATAGATTTTCTTTTTGGAACCCTTGTTTAAAGCTCCCAAAATCATTCTTGACGGCTCAAGCTGCGAAAAGAGATTTGGCAAAATATAAAATGCACCTGAAGAAGAGAGCACAAATGGCTGAATGGTTATGCTCGTGTGAAAATTTTTGGGATTAAAAGTCAGATCGCCTATTATCGCTCTTGCTACGTCTAGGGAAAGTCCAGAAATGGTAGATGCAACCTTTGCAAATTGTACGGGACTCATATATAAGGGATTCGAGCCAAACGAAAGATTTTCACCCGACCTAGAATCCAAGACTGCTTCAATCCAGCGAATGAAATAAAAATTCAAAAAAAATAAAGCGTAAAATTGTCGAAGTTGTTCCAAAGTATAACCATCAAATTCAGCACTCCCAGGTAGTTCAGGGAACAATATTTCACACATTTTTTTATACAGCAGTGGATAAGATTTAGAACCATTCCCTTTGCCCCAGTAAATATGATTAGCAATGGGAGGGTTCGAAAAATCTATATCTTTAATCCATTCTGCAAATTCGTCTTCCATTTCCCCATGAGGATAGCTGTGATAAACAGCCTGCATTTGTTCAGCATATAAAAGTTGCTTATCGTAAATACAGGAATAGTCGTAACCTGCAGGATTTAGAAAGGTAATAGTCTTATTTTTCTCATTAATAATAGCAGTTTTAATTCCTCTCGACCATGTTATAAACTCTTGTGCAATCATGTGATAGCTAGTTCCCCAGGCTAAAAGATCGGCAGCCATTTCTTGTAGCTGCAGAGGTGTTTCATTTGAAGTGTCGCAAAATAAAGGTCTATTTTGTCTTGTCATCCATCTAATACAATGACCAATTCCATGCATCATATTAGTTAAATAAATAGAGACATTAGTTGCATCATGGCCATTTGCTATTAAATGATCCCTATGTCTTTCAGTGTCCCCATATACGTGTAATAAATAAGGGATGACCACATCTTCAGAATAGCGATAAAACGCATAAGATTCATGGTATCGGTCAAGTATATCTAATTCAAATCTCCTGATTTTTTCATGGTCATCCGTAATTATCATGCAATAGAATCTTTGACATTCCGAAAATTAACCAAGACACTTTCCAGGTTATCAATAATTTCAGTTATTAAGATGTCTGGCTCTGGCAAATTTTCCAAATCAATTAAGTTTGTGTCTTTCAACCATGTAATATCAAAATTCACTTTGTCTCTGGCTAAAATTTCATCGTGGGTGAATTTTTTCCAACGGCCCTGTTGAGTGTCTTTTTTCCAAGTTTCTTTTCTCTTGTCCTGCTTATAGCATTCAATGAATGGAGATAAACTTTCGAAAGTTAACGGGTTTTTCTTAGGAGTGTGATGCACATTTGTTCTGTAGTCGTAAATCCAAACCTCTTTACTAACAGACTTTTTAGATGGCTTCTTTTTATCGAAGAATAAGACATTTGCATTCACTCCCTGAGCATAAAATATACCGGTGGGCAGCCTAAGAATAGTATGCAAATGAACCTCTTCCAATAATTTCCTTCGGATTGTTTCACCAGCTCCGCCTTCAAACAGAACATTATCCGGAAGAACGACAGCCGCTCGTCCTTCGTTTTGCAACATACAAACTATATGTTGTAAAAAAGCCAGTTGTTTATTGCTTGTCGTAACCCAGAAATCCTCTCTCAGAAAGTATCCATCTTTCTCAGCTAACTTTACCTCATTAGTTGGAATATCACTACTGCTTTTTCCGAAAGGTGGGTTTGCTAATACTATTTTTACTTTCTTTTCTACATCGGCTTTTAAGCTGTCCGTCACTTGAATATCTGGAGTTTTTTTTAAATCGCCTATACCATGCAGATAGAGATTCATCAGGCATAGACGGGCCGTTGCTTTTTCAATTTCCCAGCCATGAAAAGTGTCAAATTTTATGAATTTTTGTTCTTCTTTGGTCAACTTTTTTCTACTCAAATATTCTAACGCACCCAGGAAGAATCCTCCAGTGCCACAAGAAGGGTCTGCAATCGTATCTAAAGGCTCAGGCTCGACACATTCAATGATTGTCTGAATTATAGAACGAGGTGTAAAATATTGCCCAGCCCCACTATTCTCAGCATTTTTCTGCAACAGCGACTCATAAATTTCTCCTTTTATATCATAACCAGTAGAACTCCAGTTTTCTTCATCAATAAGATTTATCAGTTTCTGAAGTTTTGATGAATCATGTATTTTATTTTGCGCTCCCGAAAAAATTTTTTTTAACATCCCTCCTGAATCAGCAAGAGTTTTTAAGATTTTTTCATACTGATCGAGCAGTGCGCCCCCTTTATTTAAAATAAGACTCTTCCAGTCGCATATTCCGGGCAAGCTATATTTGTTTTTATTCTCATCGGCCATCTTTAGAAATAGCAGGTAAGTGAGCTGTTCCAGATAGTCGTTATATCCCAGTCCATCGTCTCGTAAAGTATCGCAAAACGACCATATTTTTTGTACAAGGTTATTTGTTGTCATAATGTTCGTACTAAATTTTTTAACCAAGAATATCCATTGAGTTCTGAATAAACCATCAAGCAAGCCTTTGCTGTGCTTGTGTATGATTTTCTTTCTGAATCAACTAGTTTTATTAATTCTTCAAAGCACTTTCTTACCATAGCTTTTTTTACTGCTATAAGTGAGTTATCAATATTGTTCTTTGCATCTTTTATCTGAGCCACACAATCATCCCAAACAATTTTTCTAGCTGTATTGAGCTGATCCAAGTCCAGATGATAATAAAATATAGACTGCTTAACTCTATCAACTTCATCATCATCCGTTGTGGCCGGAATAGGTATTCCTTTGTCAAAGGTGAGCAATGATACATCTACCGGATTAGTAGGATCTAAAAGCACCGATTCCTCGCAGGCTAAATTTTCCTCATCATCTGCTACCCTTCCTATAACTAAATCAAGTGGAAAATAGTCCCCTTTACCTTTAACATCTTCGCAATCTCCCAGGCGATCCCTCCTAAGCTTATTTGCCAATGCACCAGCCAATCGGTAATTATCCCAGTCATATGCTTTCCACCAGTAACCATTCTCTTTATGAACTACAGATTTACTTTTAGCGTTAGTATAATCAACTTTTTGCTTTGCTTTGTTTTTTGGCCGAAAGTGATCGACTTCCAAATCGCCATTTCCAATCGGGGCCTCAGAATACCAACACTTGTTATGTGAAAGAGCCAGCATACCAGGTTGAAATTGATTCCAATCAGGATGGCCAGTAATATACGCTTTTCTATCAGCGATACTTAAATTGACGATATTATTCAAATGGTTTTGCCTTATTGCATCCCACCCGATATCTATTGCCACCTGTTCCAACTTGCTATTGTCGATGTACCTCATACTTTTTTCTCTTCTTTTATGATTTCATCAACAACTTCTCTGGCAATCTTGTCTAATTCGACTTCTTCCTCTTTAGTGTATTTACGATTAACAAAAGCGTCATTTTCGCTAGTCAATTGCAGAAATCTATTATATCTGCTATCGGCGGTATCGTCATCAAATCCAATCCGATCAAAGTATTTTTTAAGGCGTTCAAATTCCACTCTTTCATCTTCAGGTAACTCGCCATTGGTTAGCTTGGCCTGCAGGTAACGCTTTTGATTTAGCAGATCTTCAAGTTTCTTACTAATTAAAGATGGTATCCCAAATAATTCGCTAGTCAATATTTTAGAGACGCTCATCTCTCTCGGACTTATAAATGGATTAAATGCTTCTGTTTTACCTTGATCGTTTTTCTTAAATATCTGAACCTGGTTCTTTTTCAGATTTCCAATTACTAGTGGATCATGGGAGCAAAATATAATCTGAGTGCTTTCCTGACGTTTAACAACTGTATCGAGATAGTCAAGGTATTTCCATTTCCACATTGGGTTTAAATGGGTGTCGGGTTCATCTAATAAAACTAAAGATTCCTCATCCTTTGTAAATTTCAACAGTCCCAAGACAGTCAATAGCTGCTTTTCTCCCTCGCTTAATTCACTTATAGCAAGTTCACCGGTAACACTTTCCTTTCCAACAGTTATTTTAACATCGTGGAGCAGATCAGAAATGTGGATACTTTCCAAAGCATTAAATAACTCAATTTTATTCTTGTAACGAGTATCAACTAACTTTTTGAAGTCAGATAAATCTTTAATGAAAAGATATTTTCTATTTTGTGTTTCCGTTTTTTTATAACTGACATTAACTCTAGCTTTTTCTTCTATCGGAGCGAAAGAAAACTCATACAGGTCATCCAATAATTTCCTTACTAAACCATCTGCACCCCAAAACATATCATCTTTCATTTTTGCCTGGCCCCAAGCTGGCTCTTTAAGCATAAAAAGAGCAGATCCAAAATCAGTGATTTTTAACTCCTCCTTTAAAAACTGGAGCGTCTCATTAGATTGATCAGGAAATAAATAAAAAGCTATCAGAGCAAAATTTGCGTGTATATTTTGCGCCAAAAATATTCTTCGAATAGTACTAAATTGCTCACTTCTAGCTTGCTTCTTAATTATCTGATCATAATACAATTTTTGATGAGGTATGTATAAATCATTTAGTCTGTCGCTGATTCCTGAATAGTATATAAAAATGTGTTTTGGCAAATAATGGTCAACATTTTTAGTGAATTTGGTTGTTTCAGATTTATCATTTATTCTAAAAGAATATTTCCCTTTCTCGTAGTTTATTTCAATGATATTTCCACGGCATTCATATTTAATAACAAAATCAAAAACAGGAATTTGTTTTTTACTATAATTAAATGTCAGGTCCAAATCCCTAAATATAATAACCAAAGCTTCCATAAAATTTGATTTCCCTGTTGCATTTAAGCCTAGCAAAACCGTTTCCATCGCTTTTTCATCAATGTCGATTTTAAAATCGTCAAGATTTTTAAATACTGTCTTAATATGGACTTTATCTATTCTCATACCTTCTTATAGTTAAGTGATATGAAACCTTTTTTAGTTTCCGTAATTAGATGTTGAACTTTTTTTAATTCAGCGTAAAACTTCTCAATATTATTATTAAAGTCACTTTTCTCCCAAACTTCTTTTGCCGATACAGGCGTTTTAGATTCCTCCAGAATCTTTATAATACCGCTAAATTGTTTACTCATTTTTTTTCCGGTTGATTGATGTTTATGACTTTGTTTTTTTTCAATTCTATTTTCCAATTTGTCTTTTTCAATTTTATTCAAAAGATCAGTCGCAATGTCATCTTCAACAAATTGCTCAACAAGTTTTCCGTTGAAAGCTTCATGTAATATAAGTTGCTTAAATTTATATATTTCTGCTAATATTTTTTCTACTGTTTTTTTAGCATTGCCATATATGCTAAAATGCAGGTCAAGGTGCTCAACAATTTTTAGCTGCTCATCAATGCTTACTATTGGAACCGGGAGATCTGATAAAACTGAGATATTTATGGAGGCCAGGTTAGTCGTCTGCTTCCCATGCTTATAAAAATATGCCTTAGCGTCTTTGGTTCTTGAATAATATGAAATATAATAAGAGTTGTAATCTGTTGATTTGGGACGTGCCCGAAATACATGATTTTGATGAATGCAATTTTGAATTTCTTCCTTCCAAACTGTACCTCTCCCCAATTTATCCCTATCACCACCTTCAGTATAAAGTATGTCGCCATACCGTAATTCGTACTTGGCCTTGTCGGCTGGTAATACACTAATTGTTTTTATTTCTTTTAAATTAAGATACCCTTCCTGAACGTTGGCAACCCGCAAATATGGTAAATCAATAGTCACTTTACCAGTGAGATCCCTTCCTTTGGTCGCGCCACCTCTGATTGAACACAAATCTCTTAATTTAATAAACGGTGCAGACTCAACCTTTTTAAATTCATACATTAATAATGCTTCCTGATAAACCTTCAGTTGGCTTTGAATATGGTTTAATTTATAAATTCCACTATCTAGTTCACTAAATAATTCTTCTATTTTAGCAACAATCCTATTTTGCTCATTTAATGGTGGAATAGGAATTCTAATTGTTGACAGGTTTCCTCGGGATATTCTTTTTCTTGTCGTTCCAGTTTGAAGTTCTTCGATTTTTTTCCTTGTTTCTGGGGAGTTAATAAAATACATTAAAAGTTTATTGTTAATACTATTCTTGCCAACCCTTATCACGGCGACATCAACTACCGTAACATATCTTTCTTCTTCTTCAAATGGAAAAATACAAGCCCTTCCGTTGGGCTCTGGCATCCTCGCTACTAAAATATCTCCCTGTTTTAAAAATGTACAGTTTAAGTCTACCGCAACATCTTTATTCATAAATCTATCTGAACGATTTTTAAAAAAAGCTTCGCCAATATCAGCAAGCTGAATTAACCTAACATCTCCTTCAGGATTTTGATCTTTGGTTTCTATCCAATCGCCATCTTTGAACAAGCCTGTTCTACCATCAATCATTTCATTTATGGTAGCCCAAGCCCATCCGGTAGGTAATAAATTATATTTGTCCTGTTGTTTTTTCATTTCAAATCTTTTCCAAAAGATTGGTTTTTATAAATTCAAATGCAGTGTCTATATTGTATTTGGTACCACTTCTTAATAATCCATTCATATCACCTGTGAAATCAGGATCTTTAATTTTCTTTTCCATATTTTCTAAAAACTCTTTCTGTGTCACGCTATTCCCCTCTTCTTTCATATAGAAGTTCCAAGCTTTTATAATTTTACTCGGGTCAACATTCTTCTGAGTTATTGCGAACCACATATCGAACAAATCTCTTCCTTTTCGTCTCTGATATAAAGCACGCATTTTAGTTCCTAATAATTCTGGTAATTCATAAGTTGGTATTAAAGCTTGGCCGGTAAACCATTCGGATTCCATAGAATATTTTATATCCTTAATACCAAAAATAGTATGGTGCTCTCGGCAGTTGACCTCAACTTTTAGTCTTAAAGGAATTCCTCCTTCAGAATCAAAGCGATACACCAATGTATTATTATGTTGTTTTTGTTTACGTACTGGTTTATTACCCAAAAAAAATAATACCTCTCTTAGCTTATCCATAATTGGCCCGAATGGCTCCGCTGTAATTTGGACTAAATCGATGTCTTCAGAATATCTTGTAGCAGGTGATAAATACAATTTATGTAATGCAGTACCACCTCTAAATGCCAATCTCTTTTTTAAATATTCATCGCTATAGATTGCCATTAAAGCCCGCTCAATTACTAGATCCTGTTCTACCTGGAAATCCTCCTGCCAGGGAGCTTTTTTTCGCCATGCGGTTATATATGCCTGTGGAATCATAAATCTGTTTCAATTTCTAAATTTTGCACAACTTTCCAGTCATTGCCGGTTATCATCTCGGTCTTTTCCTTTTGCGGCCTTAATAATACCGGAAAATAATTCACTGTCTTTAAGTAATCTTTTATTGGGTTGCTTAAATCCTGCATATTCAAAATCTCTTCAAGAAGAAAGCCTAAGCGCTGTACCGCAGTTATCGGAGAGTACCGTTTTGCGAGGTCAAGCAATTTATTAGCGTCTATACTTTCGCAAAGTTCTTCTAGCACTGTTGCGACTCTGTTAAGGCCACCAGCTTGGTCAAAATAATAGACCAGATCCAATGCGGTTAATTCGGGAGATGATACGTTTATATAACCTGTATCAACCTTCTTTTGCACGATATCAGATTTTGCCCATTCCTTCTTTATGTAAAAGTTTATTTTAAGGATATCGTTATTTATGTTCCTTAAACTTGGTTTAATTGTGATTACTGAAAAAGATTGAGGTTGCTGGTGGGCCGCTCCGTAATATGCCGCTGCATTTAAAAGACCTACGTAATAGTCTTTCTGTAAAAATTTCATTAGTTCCTCAATAAACATGGATGGCGGGAGAATGCCTTTACTTCTATACTCGGGAGTAATGACAACATAGAACTCATTTCTTACCAAGGCAATCTCTTTCTTCTTTTTAAGCCTTTGTAATGCCTTCTTAATCGCTTCATCAGACTGTTCAAACTTGCTTCGCACTTCCGGCAATGAAAAAGCATACCTTCCATTGGAACGTAGTTCATTAATAAAGTCTTCCAGATAACCGTATTGTCCTATCATTTAAGTCTTTGTTTGACAAAAGGGATGCTCTCTGTCCCTTATTGCAAATGTAAACTTAATTTTGATTAGTACTAATTTTTTACATAACATTTCTTTTGATATACTACCTTGATATTCCAGTATTCAATATTAGAAAGTTGTTTTTTATTATTCCAAATTCATAGATGGTAAGGGGATTGATATTTTTCTTTAAATCTTCTAAAGGTTTTGCAGGATTTATTTCATTCAATATCGCCCGGCAAATGCCCTTACCCGTGGTGGATATTTAAGGGCTATTTCCACAAACTCTTTATTGGTAAGATCCTTTATTTTTTTGAGCATAAATTTTATTACCAGGTTTTTTTCTGTATCGGGATTGTCTTAAAATTTTTTAGCACATTCAATAATTCCATCAGGTAATAAATCTCGTTAAGAGTTATCTTAGGATTATTCAGGTAAAACTTCTACTTCTTCACTCGAGTCCGGGAATAAAGATGAAAATGTTTCAATATTCAAGTCCTCGTTGAAAAAATCTTTTGCAGGTTTGTTGAAAATATGAATATCATTGATGTCTACAATACCCAAACGCTTTCCTATTTCTTCTTTATATTTCTCGTCGGTAAAAGACTGCAAGGTATTATAACAATTAATCAGTAATTTCCGCTTTGGGTTAATTTTAAAAGCATTTGCAAGATTATCATTGATATGCTTATCAAAAAAGCCATATCCACTTACTATAATTAGTTCCGCAGCAAAACATGCCTCTCTAAAAGCGTAAAAATAAAAATTAAATGGGTCGTATGATTGTAACTTATTTTGAACACCAAAGATGATTTCCATTTTTTGAGGGTCTATAGTTTGAACCCCATCTACAAAAGTCAGCCTCGACTCTTCATCCCTATACCAGTCCAAAGAACCATGAAGCTTATAAAGATAAAAATCGGCAGCATCATCTTTCTGAAAATCATATCTCCTATAGTCCCAAATACGGTCTTCATTAAAGCCTCGTTCAATTCTGCGTCCTTCTGCCTCCATATTGTGTTCAACACACATATCATAGTTTAGAGAAAATATCTTCAGATATGAATTATATCCTGTTGCTGCAAGCTTTTTATAATAAGAGGTAGCGGTTTTAAAGTCTCCAGGAGAAAGCCATTTCTCTTTAAGTTTTTTTAGAATTTCATTTTTAAAAGCAAGTGCCTTTTCCATACTGATACCTGCCACACCAATTAGCTCTTTTTCCCAAGCACCCACAAAATTGTATCCTTCAAATTCTTTAGTTGAAATTCTGATAATAGTATCAAGAAGACCAACTAAGTTTTCAATATTAAAAGTAATTTCTCTAAGCCGAACATTTTTTATCCGTTCTAATCGCACATGTGAACTTTCAATATAGTTATACAGGTTCTTGAACTCCTTCCAATCTTCATCAAGTTTTTTTTCAATTTCCTGTATCATTTGAAATGAATTTTTTATACCTGCATCACAGCTTGCACCAGCGCCTAAAAGAACAATGATTTTATCGGTGCCAAAATGCTTTTTCATTTATAAAAACCATGGTTTTAAGTTATTAATATCAATGTGTGAAAGATTGTATTCCTGAAATTTTCCTATAAACTCTGCAATTCTTTGGCAGTAAAATACTGAAACAGGAAGTTGCTTTGCCTTAAATCCCCGCCAGTTTGCTCCTGATAAATTAATACAGTCCTGCAATAATCTTTCTTTATATGCTATATCATTTGCATGTTGCTTATTACTAAAAAACCAGAATTTTATAAGCAGTGGATTACCAAAACGTTTATTAACTTTTGGATTATTAAACTGAAGTCCCTCAAACCAAACAAGGTATTCATCATGTGATAGTTTGATGAAAGTACTTTCAAATGGAACAAGCGCATTTGAAGAGTAATCAAATCCAAAAAAATCATTTTTGGGGTTAATTACTAATACGCTCAATTCAACATCGGCAGATATTTTACTTACAACTTTTTCTATAATTTTCTCTTTGCTTATCCTGAAGGGAACATGAATCGAAATTTTCTTATGTCCAGCATTGTTTATAATAAGAGAAATATTATTTACCAACTGTAGATAATATGAATCGTCCGTATCAACTCCTTCGCCCAATACTTGTATATCCTTAAAAATTCCACTAGAATCTGTTAAGACAGAATATGTAATATTCTTCTTTATATTGTTTCCTGCCTCACCTGTTTCAATAGTATATGATTGCCCAATACCTATAATTAAATACTCGGCGGTTGTAGGCTTCATTTTCCAAGGCTTACCACCGGCTTTTGCAAATAATTGTAACCCGATATTACTTAGTGAATATTTTAGCGAATACTCATTTTTAACCAATTCCTTTGTAACGACCTGGCAGGGTATTTTCTTTTGAGTAAATTTGTGTTTAAGCCTGAAATATAATTTATCATCCTCACTATCTTTTTTTGAGTTCGTAATGATTATGGGTATAACATTATCCCCAAGAGCTTTAATTTTTAGAATTTCTGCGTCCAATAAAGTATCGCTAAAATCCTCCAATGCTGAACCCTTGATAACATCATTAGTGAAATTTACTTTGAATAGTTTATTCATTCCGCTAAATGTATTGGGGCTTAATTCACCCCTTAGTCCCTTCAATAAGGATACCGCAATATCCCTATCAGTTTTTCTATAAAGAAAGTAAAATTGAACTGTTCCATTAATCACTTCTAATGGAGGATATTTTGAAAGGCCCAAGTAAGATGAATTACCAAAGTTATTCCCGCCAAAGATGTAAACTTTAGGATTTAAAAGCCTGGATGGTAACTTAGCTAGTTCTGTTGAGATTGTGTTTTCAAAACCATGATTTAACTTAGGAACATAGTTCAGTATAAATGATTGCAGATAGCTATGCTTAAATAAATAATAATCAAAATTACTCCCTCCTTTCGAATTCATTGTTCCGCTTGCAATGAGTATATCTTTATCAAGTTTGTATTTTTCTTCTCCATTTTCATTTTTGTCAACAACAAAGCAAAAATCAAAAAGAAGCCCCCAAATATTTTTCGCTTTCAAATAATAAGGTTCAATCCAAATACACTTTCGGCCTTTAGAATGTTTCTCTAAAGTAAAATGAATTCTGCGGTTATACTCAGTATCCTTCCTAATAAAAAAGTCTAAATTAACTGCGGCAGATTTTAAGTCATCAAACAATATTTTTGATACTAATCCAGTTTTGGCATAAGCCGGTAATTTGTATTTTTCAAAACCTTCCTTTTCAGAATATGCTATTTGATACTTTATGTTATTGCCTTCTTCGTCCTTAAAATCGTAATAGTCAAAACCTTGCTCAAATTGATTACCCTCCAACTGTTTTCTATAAATGGTTATGCCAAAATCCTGATTTTGAAATGCCAGAAAATTTAAACTTATTTCGTTCATGATGCTGCCAAGATAATTGTTTGTATGTTATATGGTCAAAGATACTACAAATATTAGCATTTCTACACTCACTTTAATTATGCAAATCCACATTCTCTTTCTCCGCCTTCAACCGTTCAACCTCATCGCCAATCAACCGCTTTACTTCCATCTTCACCTGGTAGTAATTATCAAGCACCTGCTGTTGAGTGTAAATCCCAGCTAAACTGACCCCCTCTCGCCATTTCAAATTGACCCCCTAAAAAACGATTTCAAAAAGGTCCTAAAAAAAAGCCTGCTAAAGAGGACTAAAAAGTAGATAAAGAACTGCTGTTTTGCAAGACAAAAATA